>CAZKVY010000001.1:0-162468 GCA_964556305.1 uncultured Nitrospira sp.
GGATACGCGCATCGAGCACATCGCCATCCTTGAGGCCAGCCGGCTGGAAATTCCCGTGATTGCGATCGTCGATTCGAACTGCGATCCCGATCACATTCAATATCCCATCCCGGGCAACGATGACGCGATTCGTTCCATCAAGCTGATTATCTCCCGGATTGCGGACGCCTGCCTCGAAGGCGCCCATCTCCGTGCCCAGCAGGAAGAGACTGAGTTCGCATCGGCACCGGCCGGCGGCGCTGCTGGCAAACCGGCGGCAAAATTGGCCGGCGTGTCTGCATCCTAAGGGCTGCAACTCGCACGATGACATTGTTCTATTCGACCAACTGAGGAAGCCATGGCAAGTTTGAGTGAGCTCGTGAAAGAGTTGCGTGAAAAAACCGGTGCCGGCATTCTGGATTGCCAGAAGGCCTTGACCGAAAACGGAAACAGCATCGACAAAGCGATCGATTACCTTCGACAGAAGGGACTGGCGGCGGCCCAGAAAAAGGCCGGCCGTGAAACCAACCAGGGCCTGATCCACGCGTACATCCATGCCGGAGGAAAAATCGGCGTACTCATCGAAGTAAACTGCGAAACCGATTTCGTGGCGCGGAATGAGCAATTCAAGGCGTTTGTGAACGATCTGGCCCTGCAGGTGGCGGCGGCAAGCCCCTCCTACGTGAGACGGGAAGAGATTGCCGCTGATGTGGTGGCGAAGGAACGGAGCATCTACGAAGGGCAAGCCAAGGAACTCGGGAAGCCTCCGGCCGCCTGGCCTAAAATTGTCGAAGGCAAGCTCGAAAAGTTCTATCAGGAGAATTGCCTGCTCGAACAGGCATTCATCAAGGATCCGTCCGTCGTGATCAAGGATCTCCTGGCGCAGCAAATTGCCAAAATCGGCGAGAACATGAACATCCGCCGGTTTACACGCTTCCAACTAGGCCAAGCATGAGTTCTGCCCACTACCGCCGCATCCTGCTGAAAGTCAGCGGAGAAATGCTGGCCGGTGAGCAGGGCTATGGCGTTCAACCCTCGATTCTCGAAGGGCTCGCAGAAGAAATTGCCGACGTCGTCGCGATGGACGTCGAAGTAGCCGTGGTGATCGGCGGCGGCAATATCTTCCGCGGCTTGGCCGCCAGCGCGCGTGGCATGGAGCGGGCCTCCGCCGACTACATGGGCATGCTCGCCACGGTGTTGAATGCACTCGCCCTCCAGAATGCGCTGGAAGGCAAAGGCGTCAGCACCCGCGTCCAGTCGGCCATCGAAATGCGGCAGCTGGCCGAAGGCTACATTCGCCGCCGCGCCATCCGGCACCTGGAAAAAAAACGCGTGGTGATCTTCGCGGGAGGAACGGGAAATCCTTATTTTTCCACCGACACCGCAGCCTCACTACGGGCGATGGAAATCGGCGCCCAGGTCATCATGAAGGGCACCAAGGTCGACGGCATTTACGACAGCGATCCGGTCAAAAATCCACAAGCCAAGAAGTATGCAGAGATTCCGTTCCTGTCGATTCTCACCCAGAACCTCAAGGTGATGGACTCGACGGCTATCAGCTTGTGCATGGACAATCGATTGCCATTGATCGTCTTCAATTTGAAAGAGAAGGGAAACTTTAAACGTGTCGTCCAGGGCGAACCTATCGGGACCCTGGTCACCGTGGAAAGTCGCTAAGGGAGAGGCTGATGTCGACGGCGCAAGAAGTGAAGCAACGCGTAACCGAAAAGATGGACCACGCGATCGAGCATTTGAAGCGGGACCTGGCCGGACTACGTACCGGTCGCGCATCCGTGGCACTGGTGGACGGCATTAAAGTGGACTACTACGGAACCATGACACCGCTCAAACAGGTTGCCAACGTCGCCACCCCCGAAGCCCGACTGATCACGATTCAACCCTGGGAACAGAACCTCATTCGAGAAATTGAAAAAGCCATACAGACGTCCGATCTTGGCTTGACGCCGTCCAACGACGGCAAATTGATTCGCATTCCCCTTCCACCCCTGACTGAAGAGCGCCGGAAAGAACTCATCAAAGTTTGCAAGAAACACGGCGAAGAAGTGAAAGTACAGATTCGGGGCTTCCGGCGAGATGGCAATGAAGAACTCAAGAAATTGCAGAAAGACACGAAACTGACGGAAGACGAACTGCGCAAATCGGAAACGGAAATTCAAAAACTCACGGACCAATATGTGCAGAAAGTCGATGACGTGATGAAGAAAAAAGAAGGCGAAATCCTGGAAGTCTAGCGCCCTACTCTGTCGTCTCAAGCTGCGTGTACACGCCGTCTCAACCTCCCCCAACCTTAGCCTCCGTCGATCTGACCGCCCTCGCTCAGAATGTCGCCCACGTTCGGCGACTCGCGGCGCGTGCCGATGTATTAGCCGTCGTGAAGGCCAACGCCTACGGGCATGGCGCAATCGAAATTACCCGCGCCTTGCAACACTTGGCCGTCCGCCGGTTCGGCGTGGCCACCGTGGACGAAGGCGTCGCGCTCCGCCAGGCGGGCATCCGCGACGCGATCGTCGTCTTGGGCGCGACCACCGCCGCTCAATTTCAAGATCTAGCTGCCCACCGGCTGACTCCGGTTCTCTATCGTGCCGACCTAGTCCAGGCCTTTGCCGCGGCGGTCGAGCCAGGCACCGCTCCCTATCCCGTCCACATCAAGGTAGAAACCGGGATGGGACGTCTGGGTGTCCTGCCTCACGAACTGCCCGAACTCCTTTCCAGGGCAGAACTGCGCGCCACTCTGCGCCTTGAGGGCCTCATGACGCATCTGGCCGATGCCGACAATCGGGATGCCGGACAGACCGAGGAACAGCTCAAGCGGTTCCAACAGGCCCTCCTTCATCTGCAGGGTCGCGGACTCACCATTCCGCTGGTACACGTGGCCAATAGCGCGGGCATTATCAACTACCCCGCCAGTCTTTACTCTCTCGTCCGGCCCGGCATCATGTTGTATGGATACCATACCCTTCCGAACGACTCGACGGCTCCCGAACTGCACCCGGTCCTCACCTGGAAGACGACCATTGCTCATGTGCATACGATTCCACCGGGGGGCAGCGTGAGTTATAACCGGACCTTCATTGCCTCTCGCCAGACGCGCGTGGCGGTACTTCCGGTCGGTTATGCCGACGGGTACAACCGGCTACTCTCTAATCGGGGACAGGTGCTGATCGGCGGACGACGAGTGCCGGTGATCGGGCGGGTATGCATGGACATGACCATGGTCGACGTCACGGACGTGCAGGGCGTCCAGGTCGGAGACGAAGCCATCCTGATCGGACAACAGGGCTCGGAGCGCATCACCGCGACTGATCTGGCCGCCTGGCAACAGACCATTCCCTATGAAGTGCTCTGCGCCATCGGCTCCCGCGTCCCTCGTCGCTATCTCCCACTTGTGTTGCCCTCCGGTGACGCGTCCCGCGAGAGCTGACGCCCACGGCGCAGACCACGCGGCTTGCCCCGTGGCTGGGCATCCCCTTGCCTTCCGTTTCCCGTTCCCTCATAGTCCATACGTAGTCTAGAGCTGTCGGAACACGAACGTCTCGTACCGTGCATGAGGGCAAAAGCATGCCTCTCCTGAGCCAGTTGACGAAGCGCCACCTGATTAGATGGTGTGCCGTCATCCTACTTGCAACTCCGGTCACTTCGGCCATGGCCGCAAGCACGCAGGCACCGGGACCAGGCGAAACGCAACCTTCCGCCATGACCATCCACATCCCGATTCCGGTGACGCCGCTCGCTGAGTTGTATGGGACCATCCATCAGCAGCTTGCAACACATCGAAGCCACGGTCGCGAATGGGTCACCCTGGGAGGCGGGAGCGGTTTTCTCAAGTACCGCCTGTGGCCTGATGAACAAGGCTCGACCACAGCGGGAGACCGGCTGCTGTCCCACAGCACCGTACCGTTCGGGGTCGAATATGCCAAGAAGATCAAAGGGTCCATCACGAAAATCGCCGAATGCGGACTGCGCGATGCCTCCACAGGAACGGGAAGACTTTCAGTCACCGTGGCGACGATGTTCAAGCAGGGTCGCAGTTATACGGTCCTTCCGGCCAGTCAGGTCAGCGCCGTGCACTCCGCCCAGTCCTGTGTGCTGTCTGAACAAGGCGTGGACGCCAGCCCGTTGATGGCGCAAGTCTACAAAAGCGATCTGCTGGAGATCCTCCCCGCAGTCGATCGCAAGGCAGCCAGCCTCGTCACCCTCAAACCGGCGGTAACCCGCATCTGGAACGACCTCCAGGAGCCGTTGCTGCTGGATGAAACGGAACAGCTCTGGCTCGTGCTGAACCCGGAAACCACCGCCGCGGCGGGAGTCCAGCCGCTCTCGGGCAGCCCCGCTTCAGGCTATGGGGTCCTTGCACGACCCAGTGTCGTGCGAGGCGCCAAACCCACGCCGCGCCACCTCCCGCTCCCCGAACCGCAGCATCAATTTCATGACGACGGATTTCATGTCGATTTCGCGTTACAGGTGCCGCTCGAAGAAGCGAATCAACGTCTGCGTGAGGCCGTCATCGGGCAGGAATGGTCATTGGGCGTCGGGACGATCAAGATCGTGGGGGCTACCCTCTATCCGCTGGGTCATCAGGTGGGAGTCGAGCTGATCCTTCGCGGACTCCTGCCGTTGACCCTGCGCCTCAAGGGGACACCGGCTTATGATGAATCGGCAGGACGCATCCTGTTCCGAGAGGTCGATTACACCCTCAAGGAACGCACCCCTGCCACGGACCTGGCGGAAGAATGGCTGCACGAACCGCTGCGACAAGAGTTGGCCGGCAGACTGACTTTGCCGATTCGAGAGGAATTAGACCTGATGCGACAGGCGCTCGAGAAGGGGCTCAACCGCGAACTGGCGGGTGGACGGTTGCACGGAACGGTCCGGCACTTGTCGTTGGACGACCTCTCGGTGCAGGCTACGAGTCTCTCGGTTCGCTTCAAAACCGAAGGCACGCTACGCTACGACGCCCGCGCCGACGTCGCCGCGCCGTGACCCGGGAGTTACACCTTCAGCTTCCGCTTCAACTGTGATTCCACGCTCGACACTTTGCTGTCCAACCGCCCTTTTGGCCCCTTGCGATAGTCGATCTTGATACTGCAGGACACGCGATTACAATCCTTGCGCATACGCATGTAGCATTTTTTGACCACCGCCATCACCTCGTCCCACTCCCCTTCCAATACCGTGCCCATCGGGTTCAATCGATAAGCCACCCCGCTTTTGTCGATGATGTCGAGGGAACGCGAGACGTATTTGCTCACACTTTCGCCCTTGCCCAGCGGCGACATGCTGAATTCCAATAACACCATGGTCCGGTTGTCCTCCCTATGTCGTGGATGCCGGGGCCGCGGGCGCCTGCTGACTGGCGCGCTGCTCCTGCCATACCTTCGGGTATTGCACCTTGCCCAGGAGACGGAATCCATCCAGCGCTTCGCGCAGGAGCGCGCGGCGTTTCTCCGCATCGGGCTCATTGGCCTTCGCCTGCTCCCGAAGCTGAGCGAGCCAGTCGACGAAGGCGGCAAATTCGCCATCGAGAATCCGCTCCAGATCTTCCTTCATAAATCCGGACAAGGCCGGCGCCTGCCCGCTCGAGCTGATCGCCACGCGAACATGACCGGAACTGACCACGGCAGGCATCACGACGTTCGAAACATCGGGCTGGTCGACGGACCAGAGCAGGAATTTTTGTTCGCGAGCCAACCGGATCAGCGAGTGCGCAAGCTCACGATCCTCGCGCAATGTATTCAGCACGAGAATGACGCTCTCCAGATCATTGGCGCGAAAGTGCCTCCCGCGATGAATGATTTTCGCGGACGCTGCGAGCTTGCGCAGTATTTCGTGGAGCGTGGGACTGACGACCGTCACCTTGGCACCGGCATCCAGCAGCCGCTGCACCTTGTCAGCCGCTTCCTCATTGCCCCCGATGACGAGAACCGGCCACCCACGCACATCGAGTGAAATTTGAAACCCCGAATTTGCAGCCATGATTGATCTTCCTCCAACAAGCCGACCACAACGTGAACGCGTATCATACAACAGGGCATTTCGCAGGGTAAACCGTCCCCGCCATTCCCCTTTGCGCCATGAGCTGGGTATAATGCGCCCGCAGTTGAAGACGGAAGCCTTCGGGCGATCGCGCCAACAAAGGAGTCTATTGTGGCTGGATATTCAGGACGATCTCTGGCGATGGCCGGCGGGATTATCGGCATGGCAGCCGTGGCGGCATACTTCGGTGTCGCCCACATCGGGGAGCCGAATCAGGGCGGAGGATCGATTGCCGGGCAGGTGCAGATCGCGCCCAATCTGGCCGAGCAAGTCAAGCCGACGGATGTGCTGTTCGTGATCGTGCGCCGCCCAACCGGTCCCCCACGACCCATCGCGGCTAAACGATTCGACGGACCGAAGTTTCCCGTGCAGTTCGAAATTACAAGTGAGGATGTGATGGTGAAGGGCAGCGAGCTGAAAGGGATGGTCGATGTGATCGCTCGCCTGGATCGCGATGGCCAGGCCGGGCAACCGCAGCCAGGCGATATGGAAGGGCGGTATGCAAAAAATCCGACCCTCCCCGGGGGCCGGGATCTCATGATTACAATCGATAAGGTGTATTAACCACCGAGCTCGTTACGTATCCGGAGAGTCGGCGTCGAGTTCCAGATTCCAATAAAGATAGTCCCGCCAGCTTTCCGGCGTGTTCCGGATCCCGATGGTAATCGTGACGGTAGGACTCCACCGGGGCTTCACGGGCTTCTTGATCAGGCGCATGTTGGCTTCTTCCGGCGTCCGGCCGCTCTTCCGGTTATTGCACCGCCAACAGGCCGTCACGATGTTTTCCCAGGTCTTGCGCCCGCCCTTCGCGATAGGCACGACATGGTCGAAGGTGAGTTCTTCCGTGCGGAATTTATGTTTGCAGTATTGGCAGCAGTAACCGTCTCGCGTGAAAATGTTGATGCGGGAAAATTTCACGGCGCGGTGACTGTCCTTGAGCTTTACCAGCTTCAGGAGGCGCATCACCGAGGGGAGTTTGATCGAGATCGAAATGCCGTGAATTTGACGGTCGTAGACTTCGAGGACTTCGACCTTCCCCTGCCAGAGCAAGGTAATGGCCTTCTGCCAATGCAGGACACGCAGCGGTTCATAGGTGGAGTTGAGCAACAAGGTCATTTCCATAGTGGCTCCGGCGGGTCTCCTATGAGGACACTATTTAAAGCATAGCAAATGACGGCGCTGTTGTGACCCTTCCCTGAATGGTTCCCGCTTCATCTATGCCATATGCCATTAATGAAATCAAGCGCTTAGCCTATACGCTTCACAATGTTACTTTGTGGCAACTTAATCTGTCTCATTCTGTAACGCGTAAAGGGACCGCATGAATTCTCACGGCGGGTATGTCACCGTAGCCCAGGTCGATCACATTCCACCCGGGACCTGTCGCACCGTCGAAGTCGACGGCATCTACCTCGCGCTCTGCAATGTGGAGGGAACCTTCAGAGCCGTAGACAATACCTGCCCGCACGCAGGCGGACCCTTGGGTGAAGGCTGTCTGGAAGGCGACCTCATCGAATGTCCCTGGCACGGTTGGCGATTCAATGTTCTGACCGGCGAGCGGCCGGAGAATCCGGAAATCCGTGTCGCCTGCGTGGAGGTGCGCGTAGAGGGGTCCAACGTGCAGGTGAAAGTGCCGCTTACATTGTAGGAGGGAACGGAGGCGCACTGGCGGGAGGAGTTCCTGCTCGTCCGGCTTCAGGACCTTCGGGCATCAGCCCGTCGGCCGGCAAGGAGGCGGCGTTCACGCGCTTCGTGCCCAGATCGACATGCCAGATAAAATCACGCTCGAACCACTGCGTCGTGCCCTGCTCGCGCATGTAGATCCGAACCTCATACCGCTGCTCATCCTGCTTGATCACTTGCCATTCCCCCAACCGCAGTCCCATATTGCGAGCCGCTAGAATTCGTGCTCGTTCGTTGAACGCCTGAAGTATTGTGGGATACCCGGCCGCGCGGTGAGTCTGCACCAGCGCCAGCGCCTCAGCCGCGCGCGGATCAGTCAAGGGGTTGGCGCCCGGAGGTTTCATCCACCAATAGACCAGCCCGCCGACGACGAGAAGCAGGAGCACCGCGTAATGGATAACTTTACTCATAGCGTGTGACGATCACCGTCGATAAAGGACGAAGGAATTGATCACTATATGTGGCGGGCGATTTCACTGTCAATCGGGGAACCGCCTGCAGAGAGCCCGGCCACCGCAAGCGGCGCGCAAGCGCCGCGCTTGACAAGGCTGCGCAGCGCTGTGGTACAAGTACCGGTCAACCTACAAGACACCATGGGAGCCTCACCGTTCAATGAAGTTCTTCTTTTACGCGGACAATTTGAACCCGTCCCAACTCAAGCGTCGTGCCCCGGAACATAAGTTTCTCTTCACGGCCTATCTCCCCGATCATAGCGTGCAGTTCTGCCGCTGGTCGACGCAGTGGCGCTGCGGCTTAGCCAGCGTCGTGCCCTCGCCGGGAGAAAAAGTCTGGGGAGCCGTCTTTGAAATCACCGACGAAGATCTCAAAATCCTCGACGAGTTCGAGGACGATGTGCCGCAGGGTGCATACCGGCACCTGCCCGTCACTGTGATCACCGAAGAGGGTGAAAAGTTATTGGTCACGACCCATGCGGCCAATCCCATCGGTAAGTTCAAACCGAAAGAACATTACATCGATTGGGTGCTCAAGGGCGTCAAACAATGGAAGTTGCCCGAAGAATGCAGCGAGCAGTGGAAAGCGTATAAGCCAGCCTGACAGACGCCACAGATTCATTTACCCATCCATTGAGGTCACGATGCCAAAACCAAAACATCATATTCTTGTCTGCACCAATGCCCGACCGCCGGGTCACCCGAAACCGTCCTGCGGCGGCCAGGGCTCTGCGCAGTTGCTCATGACCTTCAACATGGGCCTGATGCAACGCGGCATCATGCCCGGCGAAGTGCTGGTGACGGGCTCTTCCTGCTTAGGCCCTTGCGAGCAGGGTCCGACCGTGGTGGTCTATCCGGAAGGCACCTGGTATTCCAAGGTCACGGAAGCCGATGTCGCCACGATCCTTGATGAACACATCAAGGGTGGAAAACCGGCCGCAACGCTCAATCCGGACAGCATCTGGAAGTAACGCGAACCATCCTTTCCTTGAGGATGATCAAAATGCCTTTCCAGCAAGGCCGCAGGCGACTCAAACCCGGAGGCGTACCCTCAGGGGTACGTTGAGGAGTTTGAGGAGCTGAGAACGACGCTGGAAGGCATTTTCATCATTGGATCGCTATGAGCACCCCAAGCCACAAAGAGCACAAGCACCACGTCCCCCGCTCCGTCGGCTGCATGGTCATCACCTGCAGCGATACTCGCACGCCCGAGACCGATACAAGTGGCCAGTTGATCCAAACGCTCTTGAAGGAGAACGGGCACACGATCGCGGCCTATCATCTCGTGAAAGATGAGCCGGCGCAGATCAAGGCGCGGATCACGGAGGGTGTGATCAACGACTCCGTGCAAGCCATCATCATCAACGGCGGAACCGGGATCTCGCGGCGGGACTCCACGTTCGAAGCCGTGGACGCCATGCTGGAAAAACGGCTGGATGGATTCGGCGAAGTCTTTCGGTTTTTGACCTATCAGGACATTGGTTCACCGGCCATTATGAGCCGGGCCACCGCCGGCATCATCAAGGGCCGCGTCCTGTTCTCCACCCCAGGTTCTGAGAACGCCGTGCGCCTGGCGATGGAAAAACTCATCCTGCCCGAACTCGGTCACCTCGTCAAAGAACTCACGAAGTAGTAGCTCGTCAGCTCTCAGCCTTCAGTTTTGTGATTTGCCTAACTGAATGTTGTGAGCTGACGTCGATGATGTTGATGCGCCGAGACGGAAGGCCCAATACCGTTTGCGCTCTTTGCCTAATCAAGGATGCTCAACACGGTTATCCAGCGAGGCCACAAGGAGAGCGGCGACTGAGGCGTACCCTTGCGGTACGTCGCAGCGAGATGTGCGACTGAGAACGAGGTTGGAGCCCGTTTTCAGCCGCATTCAAAAGGATGTTCAAAACGGCGTTCCAGCAAGGCCGCAGGCGAAGCAAAACCGGAAGCGTACCCTCAGGGGTACGTTGAGAATTTTGATGAGCCGAGAACGAAGCTGGAAGCCGCTTTCAACATCCGTTTAATCCTGGCCGATTTTTGGTTCGGAGTACACCTGCTTATCAGCCAGTCTGGATTGGGCGTATCGCTTGTAGTGCATCAACAGATCGCGAACCGACACCACGCCGACGATCGACCCGCCTTTAGTCACGGCCAGATGGCGCACGCTGAGATCGCCCATCATATCCTGGGCGTCATCCACGGCCTGACTACTCTCGATGGTGCACAGCGGGGAAGTCATCACCTGTTCGACCGTGAGCTTGCCCAAGTCCTGATTGGTGGCCAATCCCTTCCGCACCAGATCCGTGTCGGTCACAATCCCGACATGGTTCTTCCCTTTCTTGATCAGCAGGGAGCTGACCCTCAGAGTGCGCATCTTTTTCGCCGCACCGCGGATAGACGTCGTCGGACCGACGCTTTGAGGTTTCTTGTTCATGATTTGCGCAACAGTCGCCATGTCACATACCTTTCTGCCCGTTGGGACAAGAGAGCCGATAATGAAGTCGATTACGAAACCGTGAGCACGATTTTACCAAAAAATTTCCGATTCAGAAGATATTCTTGCGCTGCCTTCGCCTCGGACAGCGGAAAGGTCCGATCGATCACCGGTCGCAACTTACCTTCGCCAATCAGATGAGCGGCCTTCCACAACTCACTCTGGGACCCCATGTACGACCCCTTGATCGTGAGCTGCCGCGAATACACGTAGCGCAAGTCAAGCTTGACATCCGCTCCCGTTGTGGCACCGCAGGTCACCAGCCGCCCGCCCTTCGCCAGCGAATCGATGCACTGCGTCCACACCTCCGGGCCGATGTGCTCGATCACCACATCCACACCGCGGCGCTGAGTCAACTCGCGCACACGCTGATTGACCTGCTCACGGCTGTGAATGATCACCTCGTCCGCGCCCAGCGCCTTAGCCTTCGCAACTTTTTCTCCGCTCCCGACCGTCGTCAGCACGCGCGCGCCGGCCAGTTTGGCCATTTGAATCGCCATATGCCCGACACCACTGCCCGCGCCCATGATCAACACATCTTCGCCGGGCCGCACCTCTGCCAACCCGAACAACATATGCCACGCGGTGACGGAGACCAGAGGAAAGGCCGCGGCCTGCTCGAAAGACAGCGCACCAGGAATCGGGCGCACGTTCCGGGCCGGGACCTTCACATAATCCGCATAGCCGCCATGGCACATCGCCCCGATCAACCCATACGAACGACACATGTTGTCGCGCCCGGCATAACATTGCTCGCAACGGCCGCAGCCGACACCGGGGGACACATATACGCGCTCCCCGACCGCCACCCCTTCCACCTGCGAGCCGATCTCCTGCACCACGCCGGCAACGTCCGAACCGGGGATATGCGGGAGTGGCATCGGATAGGCGGGACTTCCCTGCCTGATCCAGATATCCAAATGGTTCAACGCGCAAGCCTTCACCTGCACGAGGACTTCCTCGACGCCGATCGTCGGCATCGGCATCTCTTGATACTGGAGTTTGCCCGGTCCGCCATGCTCGTGGAAAACAACCGCGTTCATATCACCCTCACCTGTGATTCATGACTACATCACATTTCACGCCACACTGTGATTCCGAGAGTACAGGTCCTTGAACATTTGCCGCAGCACGATCCAAACGCCGTGTCACAAGACCGCAGGGAGCGCGGCGACGGAGTTGTACCATCTGGGTTCGTCGCAGAGGGACGCGCTCCCGAGAACGCAGTGAGATGGCATTTTCATCGTCCTGCTAAAAGGTGAGTGTCCCCTCCACAACCATCACCGCCTCACCACCGACCATCACACCTTGAATCGCATCGTCGTCGGAATTCACCTGAATCAAAATGCGAGACGGACGATCGATCTCATATCCCTGTTCAGCGGTGATCTCAGTCTCGGGCCTGATATCCACGACGCCATGTTGCACGAGATAGGCGCCCAAAGCACCGCTGGCGCTGCCGGTCGCGGGATCTTCCACAATACCGATCAACGGCGCAAACATGCGGGTATGCACCGTGGAGGATTGTTCGACCGTCATCGTGCTGAACACCATCATGCCGTTGGCGCCATACTGCTGAGACAACTCGGCGATGGCTGCGACATCGGGAACGATCGAACGCACCGCAGTCAGGGTCCGCACCGGCACGATGATGACGGGAAGCCCCGTGGAGACTACCTGCACGGGGAAACGGCTTTCGGTAATAAACGACTTGTTGATGCCCAGGGAGCGGGCGATGGCGAACAGCGCTTCCGGTTCATCGATCACATCAAGGAACTCCGGGCTCGGTTGTGCCATGACCACACGTTCGATCACCCCGTCATGCGAATGGATATCCACGGGAAACAGCCCGAGATTACATTCCTGCAGCACTCGCGTGACCGGCTCCCGGAGCGCAAGGCGATCCAAGGTACCCAGGACGAAAAAGGTCCCGATGACCGGATGGCCGGCGAAAGGTATTTCCTGCGTCGGCGTAAAAATGCGCATCTTAACGACGGCCGCCTGGTCGGTAGGAGGAAACACAAATACGGTTTCGGAGAGATTCATCTCGCGGGCGATCTGCTGCAGCTCGACATCGGTCAGCCCGTCCGCATCGGGAAACACCGCGACGGGATTTCCGCCGAAAGGTTCATCGGTAAAGACGTCGGCCTGATAGAACTGCAATCGGCGTTGCCCGGGCATACACTCCTCAAGAAGATGCTGGCGGCATGTTGCCCCGAGTCAGTATTTTTTGCAAGAGGGCGACTGAGCGTACGCACGTCACCAGGTAGGAATTAGAAAGGCTGCTCAAAACGGCGTCCCACGAGGCCGCAGGCGAGCGGAAACCGGAGGCGTACCCTCAAGGGCACGTTGAGGATTTCACCGAGCCGAGAACGACGTGGGAGGTCGTTTTCAGCAGCCTGTCAAACTGGGCGTGGAAGGGCTTCGTATGCACTCCTCAACGGATTGTTGAGGTATTGCTCGACGTAGTTCTGCAGGGAGCCGTGCCGGTAGAGCTGCTGATTGGCGAAGCGGGTATCGATCTTGTGCAGCACCTTCACGCGCACACCGGTCTTCTTAGTGAATTGCTCCAGACTCACGCCGGTGATGTCCGTATAGGGGCCGCGCCCGGACTGCATGATGCATTTCGGCACGTGGATGGCCTTCTGATTCGTCAATCGCCGCGCAATATCATCAAAGGTCAAGAGCACCGTGCAATCGGAATCGCCGCTGAGCAGAGCATTGGGGACATAGAGGAATTTCGCGCGATTCTTCCTGAACATGGTCAGGATCTTGTGGACGCTCCCCGCCATCACCACCGTATCCTTCTTCTCCAACTCCAGCGAGTCAAACAGGCTCACGATGCGGCGGCGGCTCAAGAACGCCGTCGTGTAGGACTCCGTATGGACGGTCTGCAGATTCGGCAAACCCAAGTGATAGATCCGCGTCGCTTCCTCCGGCAAGAACTTTCGCCCCTGCCGCATCAGTGAGGCCGTCTCCTCCTTCAGCCCCCGCACCGGAGTGAGCGTCCCCATCCAGAGGACACATTGCTGGTTGATGGCCGAAATCGTCGCGGCGTCCTTGGACATCGTATCCTTGTCGAACGCGTAGAAATTGGCGGAAGACACAGCCGGCCCGTCCAACACTTTCATGAGATGTTTCACCGACGGCGCATGCGGCATCAACCGCTGCCGATAGTCACTGAGCGTGATGACCGAAAGTTCGAAGTTGATCCGTCCCGGATACTGCGCCACCAGCTGGTGGATCTTCGGTACATGCACAAACCCGACGGTGAAGAACTGAATACTTTTGTCTGTATATTTGAGAAAGTCTTCGACCCATTCCATCGCCTTGGGATGGAGAAACAGATCGGTCCATTCCATGAACTCGTTGCCGCCCAGACACCAGAATTGCGTGGGATCGGTCGGCTTTCGGCTGATGTAGTCGAGGATGAACTTCCAGTCCTCATCGGTGGTTTTCGGCGGATCGAGCGTTTCGCGGTAGGAGTGGTCGAGTTCGTAGCAGAACTCGCATTTGACCGGACAGTCCCGGCCCAGACTCAAGGGAATTTTCCCCGCCTCCATTTCTCTGATGAGCACCTGCCGGTAGTCGGTGCGATCTTTGAAGATGGGAGTCGGCTGAAAGATAGGAAGCGTGGTGGGCATGGTGAACCGGTTCGCCTATCGCCGCTGGGGCAGCCCGTGTGAGATTGACAGGGTCATCGTCGACTTGCCAGACTCCGTGACATGACCGAGAAACGCCTCACCGACGCACTCACACTCTTCGCGCTTGCACAGCCCTTTACCCGCGAGCAACTCGATCAGAGGCGCGATGCACTGCTCCATACCTGGACTCCGCGCCGCTTCGCCAACCTGACCAATAACCCCAAGAAATACATGCAGGCCTACACAAAAGCCGAAGAGATGACCCGCCTCGTCGAAGCCTCGTACACCCTACTTGCTGCGCTAGTCGTCCCCGACGACGCCCACAGTTGACCCTGAATCGCCACTGAGAACACCGTCGCTCGCGAGATACCTTTCACGTTTCACTCGCCGGGTTTTCCCACCGGATGATCAAAACGTCATGTCACAAGGCCGCAGGGAGGCTGGCGACTGAGGCGTACCCTTGCGGTACGTCGCAGGGAGACAGCCGACCGAGAACGCCGTGAGATGGCGTTTTCATCATCCGGAATCTTCATCCCGCAGGTTGCTCAAAACGGCGTCCCACTAGGCCGCAGACGAGTTAAAACCGGAGGCGTACCCTCCAGGGGTACGTTGAGGATTTTAACGAGCCGAGAACGACGTGGGAGGCCGTTTTCAGCAGCCTGCTACTCGACGCCGTGGGAGACCACCCGCGACATCGACGTCTCGCCGTCCTTCTCCCCCGTCCCTTCGGCCACGGCCATCGGCCAGGTCACCAGACCCGACACCCCTTCCGTCGCGGCGCCGTCCTTCGTCGCCGCATAAATCTGCGGGAGCTTGTTCGTGCCGAACTTGGAGATGTACAGGAAGACATGTTCGCGGCTGTTCACCCGCACCGCCCAGGGCTGAAAGTCGTTCTTATAAAATTCTTCACAGAGCTGCATCGCGTCGAGGCAGGAAATGCCCACCGGTTCGTTCAGCGTGTAGTAGTAATCCAGCGGCAGGTCGTACTCCTCCTGCTTATGAATCGTGATGCCGAACTTCTCCGGATTGCGCACCATCGGCGTGTGGCGGTACGCCACAAAATAAAACAGCTCGACCGAATGGATCACCGGCTGATTGTCGAGGACGAATTGCCGCGTTTCCAGCGCCTCGTCGCGCGTCTCGCCAGGAAACCCGTAAAACGCCATCACGTGGTTCCAGATTCCCGCCTTCGCCGCCTGATGCAGATTGTTCTGGATCACGCTCTTCCGCGCATGTTTGTCCATAAGATTCAGGACGCGCTCGTTCGCCGACTCCATGCCGTAATACAACGTGCAGCAGCCGGCCTTCGCCGCCAGATCCCAAATCGCCTGATCCTGGAGGGTCTCCTCAAAACGAATCAGCGTCGTCCACTTGATGCCGACGTTCTTCTCCACGAGCAACTGCGACACCTTCTTGAACAACGCGGGCGGATAGGACTCGTCGGAAAACAGGAAGTGGCGGCAGTTGTATTTATCCCGCAAAGCCGTCACCTGCTCCACCACATGCTGCGCGCTCATGCCGCGGTATTGATCGAAATAGCCCTGTCCGTGATCACAGAAGGTGCACCGGCCCCAATAGCAGCCGCGCGTGGCGAGATAGGGAATGATCCGCTCGGGCACGAAATAGCGATCCAACGGCAGCCCGTCGAAATCCGGCAACGGCAGCGCCGCGGTTTTCTCCGTGTACACTTCCTGACTCTGCTTCACACCGGCCGCGTCGCGATACATGAGGTTGGGCACCTGCTCAATCGCCCGTTGGCCGTTCACAGCCTCCAGGTACCAGAGGAGCGCATGCTCGCCTTCGTACAAAATGGCCGCGTCGAAGACCTCGGTGAAGAACCGCTCATGGTGCGCCCATTCTTCCTGCAACCGGGTGACGACGTTGCCGCCGACCACGACGCGGATCTCCGGAAAACTCTCCTTGATCATCTTGCAGAACGTCAGGCCGGCCATGAGTTGCATTTGCGTGCCGATGGAGATCCCGATCACCTCCGGCTTCTCCTTGCTCACGCTCGGCAGCACCAACTGATTGCAGATGTCGCGGTAGACGTTCACCTGTTCATCGTCGAGGCAGGCGAATACTTCCTGTGAGACGCCGGGCCGGTAGCCGAGATTACTTTCCATCGGGTAGAACACGAGCGAGGCCGGGTAGTAGGCGGCGGAGATGTACTGCATCGCTTCGCGAAAGGTATTCAGCGCGCGTTCCAGTTTTTCCGCATCGTAGAACCGCTCGCCGCGCACGACGAGCTTCGCGTCTTCGGCGCGCTCCGCGAGATCGAACACGTCCACCGCGTAGGCGTCTTCCAGCACCGCTTTCTGGCCGGCTTCCTGGTCGGTCAGCGTCCCGGCCTTTTCCTTGTCCTGGAGCGGCTTGAGGTGCATGCCCAGGCGGCCCTTCACCCAGATCAGAAATTCCATGGTGAAGAAATGGTCGTACATTTCGATGTTGATGTCGCGCTGCACCACCGTATGCCCGGCTTCCCGCAACACGGCGGTCAGCGAAGGCAAGGCGAGATAGGGCGCAGTCGGCACCCACTCAGGTGGGAACAACAACATGACTTTTGACTGCTTCCGATCTTCCTTCTTGATCGGCGACAGCCCGTCGATTTGAACCAAGCCGCTACTGCTCATGTGTTCCTTCGGTGTATCGACTCGCCCGCTGGCGTATTCTTCACCAACCGACTCTTGTCTTCATGAAGCGCATCTCGCGTGAGACATGCCCGGGGTTCTCCCGGCGCCTTACATCTTGCCTGCGAGCGTGGGCGACGCCCCGGCGATTTTCGCCGCCCGGAACTGCAGGTCCGGCAGCTTCTGCAACCCGAAGCGCGCGATGTAGAGAAAAATGTACTCGCGGATGAACAGCCGCAGATCCCAGCCCGGATTGTGATTCCGCTCGAACTCTTCGAACACGCGCTCCGCTTCTTCGATGCTCAACCCCTGCTTGACGGTGAAGTAATAATCCAGCGCCAGATCCCACTCAGGGTTTTTATAGGCCGTCACGCCGAACTTCTCGGGATGTTTCGCCACCGGATTATGCCGGCCGAGGTCGAACGTGCCGAACCCCAGCGAATGCACGTAATCTTTGTTCTGCTCCAAGAATTGTACGGACGACCAGGCTTCCTCGCGCGTCTCGCCGGGAAAGCCGAAGAACCCCATGCAATGGTTCCAGATGCCGGCCTCGGCGGTGTACTTCAAGTGTTTCGTCATGATTTCGGTGGTCGTGGCCTTGTCCATGAGCCTGAGCACCCGTTCGTTCCCCGACTCGTACCCGAAGTGGAGATACTTGCAGCCGCTGTCCTTGGCATCCTGCCAGACCTGATCCTCCAGCAGGCTCTTCTCGAAGCGCATATGGGTCGTCCAGACGATCCCCATGTTGCTGTCGATCAGGCCGCGCGCGAGTTTCCGGAACAGGGCCGGGGGATACGACTCATCGGTAAAGTGAAAATGCCTGGCCCCATACTTGTCGCGCAGGTAGGTGATCTCGGCCAGCACGTCCTGAATTTTCTTCGAGCGGTAGCCCGCCGTGTAGCCCTCGCCGTGATCGCAGAATTCGCAGCGGCCCCAGTAACAACCGCGCGTCGCCAGATAGGGCAGAATCTTGGTCGGAACGAAATATTTGTCCAGCGGCAGGCCGTCGAAGTCCGGCGGCGGCAAGCTGTGCATGTCTTCCGCAAAGCTGGTCGTGGAGACATGTACGCCGGCCGCATCTTTGAAGATGGTATTCGGCACTTCGGCCAGACTCTGCTTTGCCCCTACGGCAGACACGAGCTGCACAAAGGCCGTCTCCCCTTCGTAGACCACGGCGCTGTCGAAGTACTGGAACAGGGGCGACTGCGGGAGCACGTCGCGCAGACGCGTGACCGTGTTGCCGCCGATCGTGACATGAATGTGAGGAAAGTGCTGCTTGATGAGCGCACAGAACGTCATCGAGGAAAACATCTGCTGCTGCAATACGATCGAGATGCCGATCACATCCGGCTGCTCCGCCTCGATGGCCGGCTTCACGAGCTGCTCGAACACATCGCGGTACACGTTGACCTGGGTGTCGTTCACCGCCTCCATCACTTCGCTGGAGACAAACACTTTATAAGAAAGGTTGGTTTCCATCGGCGGCATACAGATCCGCGCGGGCGCATAGACCAACGAGATCACCGCCGTGACCTCACGAAATACTTGAATCGCCCACTCCAACTGATCGATTTCGTAGAATATTTCTCCACGGATGATCGCCTTGGCCTGTTCCGCTTTCCTGATCAGTTCGTCGATCCTCTGGCGGCTCACGTCGCAGAGTTGCAGTTGAACATCCTGCTCCCAATCTTCCAAGTCGCGCTTCTTCGCCAGCTTCCTCAACCGATCGAGCTGCTGCGGCACCTTGCGCAGTACCTTCTTGAGAAAGTCTTCGCTGAAGTACCAATCCCACATTTCGAGATTGATGTCTTTTTGAACGACCTGATGCCCGGCTTGGCGGAGGACGGCGGTGAGGGACGGAAGACTCAGATAGGGTTCGGACGGAAACCAGTCGGGTGGAAAGATGAGCATGACCTTCATCTTCCGACCGGCGGCGGCTTCGGACGATTGGCGCTGGAGCATGATCAGCTCGCGCGACGCCCGCTCACCCTTTGTATACTCAACCCGCATGAAGACGGCCCTTGTATCGGTCCGGCACTCCGAAACAATCAGAATGCCAAGGGGTTAGCTTGGAGTTCGTCATTGTACGAGGGGAAAAGACGGAGATGCAAGAGTGGGAAGACGGGAACGGCCGGCCACCCTTCTTGCTCGCAGCACGCGCACATGAAGCAGTGCTCGTCCGATGCGCGCAGTTGAAGGGTAATCCGGCCATTCCCTGAGGAAGAAGGGGTGGAAAAACTTTAACCCCCGATGGGGTGCGGCCAGGTGCCCTCTTGCTCGCGCAACGCGCGGTCGAAGACTCCCCTCGTTGGACGCGCGCAATGGAGGGCAACCTCGGCCACATCCTTTGGGGCTAAATTATGGAAGATAGGAAAAAGGAACCTGCTGGCCACACTTCTAAATCGCAGAACGCGCACGGTCAATCGCACGATCGGGGGCAGGCTTTACTCCACATGTACTCGGCGCCTGGTAATCCAAAGATTAACCGGACCTGCTTACCGGGTCATCAGCCGGTAGCTGTCGAGGACGGTCATCTGTTCATCACCCTGGGCGACCTGTTCCCAGAGATCGCCCGCCCCAACCTCCCCTTCCTGGAGCACGCCGAGATAGAAGCCGCAGCGACCGCTCGCATGGAACCGCTTCACCGCATCAGGTTTGCCGAGCCTGATGCCCAGTTTGAAACAAGGCATGCGGGGCTGAGTGACAACCACCAGGGCACCGCCGATCCGGAATTGATCGCCGATGCGAACCGTCCGTTCGTCCAGGCCCTCGCCGGTGAAGTTCTCGCCGAACCATCCATGTTGAAACGGCAGGTCGGGATATTCTTTCCGCCAGAACGGATAATGCTCCGATGGATACACGTACACCGCTTTTTCTCTTCCGCCGTGTACAGTCAGGTCGGCCTGTTCGTCGCCCTTGAGATTGAAGAGCTGGAGCTGAAGACGGCCCTCAACCGGCTCCTTGTAGATCCCGGTCGAGACGGCTTTGCCATGCCATCTGACGGTGCGGGGACGTCCGACTTGCACGGAGAGAAGTTTCATGGAACCCTCCTCTGAACGGAAGGGGCTGGCCCCTTCTATTTGCACACCCGATTGTCGTCATGATCTCATACCGTACCCTCGCCTTGCCATCGAACCGGCTTGGCTCGGTGACGTCACAGACCACACGCGTTGTCGATTCGAACGAGACGTCGATTTCTTGCCCGAAGAAACCAAGGGGAGAACCCATGCTCATCACACAATCGCTCGCCTTGTTCGTACTGGCGGGTCTGTTCGAAATCGGCGGGGGGTATTTAATCTGGCACTGGTGGCGGAGCGGCAGCCACTGGAGCATCGGGCTCCTGGGCGCCGTCATTTTGATTCTGTACGGCATCATGCCGACTTATCAGCCGTCACACTTCGGCCGGGTCTATGCCGCCTATGGCGGCTGGTTCATCATCCTCTCGATACTCTGGGGGTGGCTGGTCGATCACGTGGAGCCGGATCGTTTCGATGTCATCGGGGCAATGGTGTGCCTGGTGGGCGTGACGGTGATGATGTATTGGCCGAGGTGAGAGAGGGAAAGAGGATGGCCTGGCAGTTCCCCATGCTCGCGCAACGCGCGGGCGAAGACTCCCCTCGTTGGACGCGCGCACTTAGGGAACCGGCCAGGCCACCTCTGGAGGAAGGATTAGAAAAATCGGAACGCTATCGGAAAATCGCAGGTGCATTCTCCTTAAGACCTACCTATTTCCCAGGTCCAGCTGA
Source organism: uncultured Nitrospira sp. (assembly GCA_964556305.1). Classification (GTDB taxonomy): domain Bacteria; phylum Nitrospirota; class Nitrospiria; order Nitrospirales; family Nitrospiraceae; genus Nitrospira_A. The sequence goes on from CAZKVY010000001.1 coordinate 20,668, forward strand.
CTTCAACGCGTCCAATACCGCGGGGTCGCGTGAGAAAGTCCTCACGTACTCAAGCAGCGCCCCTTTCAGCGAATCTTCGAAAGCTCCATCCCCCGCGTACTGACGGCTATCTCGAAAAGTGCTAGTCAGTGGTTTCGACGAGAGCTTGTCTTGGCTGGTCCCGTTGAGAATCCCGACGTCCGTTTCTAACGTGGACACCATTTCGATATCGAAAAAGTGGATGGTCGCTTCGCTCCAGAACCGCTTAAGGCCGACTTTCAGCAGCGCGTCAGCTTGCGTAACCTCAGGTGCCACGACTTTATGGTTGTTGGCCTCAAACTCGGCCCTCAATGCATCACGAAGAATATCTGCCGGTGCCTTGTCCGGAATCACCTTTGCCATATTCTGCCCATATCCGTTCTTCTTATTGCCCAGTCGGTCGAGTTCGAATTGATTCCGCTGATCTTCGACCTGAATCGCCACAGTCAAAGGCTGGATCGTGCTCAGGGGACTTTTTTTACCAGGTTCAACCGTGTAGACCGGAGTCACATGGGCATCCATGCTCGCGCATCCGCCAAGAATGCTGCCGTAGACAAGAAGCACGGCCGCCATACTCATGCCCGCAATTCTCATATGCCTCCTTCCCTGTTTTATGGAAATGCGATTTCGTTTACCGTCCGACCTGCGAGAGTCTCGATGGCCGATTTCAAACTGTTGCGTAGCAGTTCCGGATCCGCTTGAAACTCACTGATGGGTCGACAACTTCCATCTATCATCAACTCGTCCCGCTCCCATTTCACCGCTCCCTCGGGCAGCGTCACGAGACGCATGTGGACATCGAGTTCCACCCTCACGCGGTCTTCACCGCCACACAGCCGCAATCCCCACTCTTCAATCGTTTGCTGGAACAGCGCATCGAATCCTTCCGATTGTGCCGCTCGACGATTATCCGAGGCCACGATCGCAACCGTTTGAAACACATGCGCCGCAGCAAAACGGTCTCGAAGAGCAATAGCGCTTTCGTGCGCAGGATCGAAATTATGTACGGCGCCCAGCAGATTGTCCGCATGGCCGGAGTCTTTGGATGATTTATAGCCTGCTTCCACAGCAGCCCCGACCAATCCAAATAACGCGGCACCAGTATTCGTCATATTGTCGCGTGCCACGCGCACCGCGATCGGATTTGGGGATTCCACGAACACTCCTGCCTTTTTGACCTGTGCCAAGTCAGGCCCGGTCATGGCAGTCTTCGTACCGGTCGTTGAAACGCAAGCCGTCAGGAGCGCACCGACGATGAAGACGGAAAGCCCGCTGAGGCTGAGCGCCCAGGAGTTGTCGGTCTTTGCCATAAAGACTCCTTGTGCATCGAGAAGGCGGTAAAGTTTCGACTAAATTAGCATCGAGCTGGAAGATTGGCTTGAAGAATTCATTTTTCTCGATGACCATAATTCCTACAGCTGGAGGACATTTGCGGATCTATGCGAAATGGCGGCGGGTATTTAATCTGGCAATGGTGGCGGAGCGGCAGCCACTGGAGCATCGGTCTCCTGGGCGCCGTCATTTTGATTCTGTACGGCATCGTGCCGACTTATCAGCCGTCACACTTCGGCCGGGTCTATGCCGCCTACGGCGGCTGGTTCATCATCCTGTCGATCCTCTGGGGGTGGCTGATCGATCACGTGGAACCGGATCGATTCGATGTCATCGGCGCGATGGTGTGCCTGGTTGGCGTGACGGTGATGATGTATTGGCCGAGGTGAGAGGGGGAAAGAGGATGGCCTGGCAGTTCCCCAATATTGGCTCGACGTTAGCCAATGGCCGACAGTCTTGATCTACGTTAGAAATCGCCTCATGATCAACGCCCGTTCTGGACTACTTATGAAGGGATAGGGCGATACCAGCCACGGCGATTCCTACGCCAACTCCCCACTTTATCCAGTTGTCGCGGGTCTCGCGTCTGGCTATTTCGTACTTCGCTGCCAGGTGGAAAGGAGACTCTGGCTTTTGCCCATCCATCCAGTCCCGCAGTTTTTCCACAGGAGGCCGCTTGATTCTCATCAAGCCGCGGAGCCTCCCATGTCCTTGTTCAATGATGTCTTTCGACTTCAGTATGCCGAGAATGTAGGGGCGTTTCTGAGCCTCGGCACCACGCTTCCTGAGGAGATCCGCATTCTCCGCTCATGGGTACATCCGATGAAGCAAACAGAGACTTATTGAATTTCCCGAAGCGTCGCAGGCTGTCCTCTTCCTTGCTTCCCCATCCCACCACCGCTCCCCCATCGCATTCGGAGTGGTGGGTCTAGGCATCGGGGCTGTTTCTCGCGTACCCCATTGGACTTTCGTCCCAACATTGGCACAATACCGGACGGTTCTATTCCGCTGTCGAAGAGCTGTCGAGCATGTCTCACCGCACCAACAGAAACGATCAAGGAGCCCTAACGTTCATCGGCGCCCTGTCGGGGAAATCCATCACGATTCCCGATGTAAATATCCCGCCCATGCCCTCTCTCGCCCCGCCTGGCGTCATCCACAATGGAGAAGCAGCCAAACACTTCGGCACGATCGAGTCTTCCAGGGGATATCCGGATGTCCGGAGCTTCAGGAGGAAGTTCGGCCTGCTGATTCCCGCTACGAATACCAGCATGGAGCATGAACTGTGGAGCATCATTTTCAAGAACCAGGGGGCAGAGGGGTTACAGGGGATTGGCCTGCACGCGACGAATGTGTTGACCCCGAAACCAGTTCTGAACACGGAAGCGGACCTCATGGAGTACAAGAAACAGTTTCTGGGCGGGTTGCGGGCCGCGGTGGATGTAGCCTTGCTGGCCGAACCGCAATACATGATCATGGGCATGAGCCTTGAACACATCCTCGGAGGCATTGAACAGATCCGAGCGCCGATGGCTGACATTGCGGCCTATTCCGGGCTGCCCTGGGCCACCTGGCATGACGCCGTTCAGGCCGCACTCAACAAATACGGAGCGAAGCGCATCGGGATCCTGACGCCGTTCGATAAGAAAGGGAATACGTTCGCCACGCAGATGTTCGAAGAATTGGGGTTTGAGGTGGTGTCGACGGTTGGGTTTTCCTGCGCGCACGCCCTCCACATCGCGCATGTCCCCGACTGGGCGAAGGAAAAGGCCATTCTGGAATTGCTGGCGAACGGCAGGAATCAATTGGACGCGGTGGTGCAATGCGGCACGAACATGAGCTTGATCGATGTGAGTGAAAAGTTGGAGCCCCTCCTTGGCATTCCGATTTTGGGAATTAACGCAGTGACCTTTTGGTACGCGCTACGGGAAAACGGGCTCGCCGGGGCGTTGGCTGGTTCGGGACGACTACTTCGGGAATTCTAAATCGGGTCCAATTGAAGCGCCCCTGCCTAATTGGTTAGCCCGACGATGTTTCGCCTCTTCGTACTTCGGGTCCGGCTGCTTCAGCCCATCGATGAAAGGGACCCATTGACTCCTTCCCAGCTAGCGGGCTATTTTTTTCCGGGAGACTCCCCGTGAAGACCGCATTCCGATCAGGTACAACTAGCGATGCGACGGCCTGCGGCACCATCTGCTATGAAGCCTTCAAGGCGATCGCCGAACAGCACAATTTCCCCCCTGACTTTCCCTCTGTCCACATCGCCGTGTCCCTGCTGTCGATGATCCTGTCACGCCCCGATGTGTATTCTGTGATCGCCGAGATCGATGATCGCGTAGTCGGCAGCAATTTCCTCTGGGAGGGCGATACCATCGCCGGCGTGGGCCCGATTACCGTCGTTCCTGGCGCACAGAATGGCAGCGTGGGGCGTCAATTGATGGAGCGCGTGCTGGAGCGATCCCACACACGGCAGCATGTGGGAGTCCGGCTCGTCCAGGCCGCGTACCACAACCGCTCGCTTTCCGTGTACACCAAGCTCGGCTTTCAAGCGCGCGAACCCCTGTCGACACTGCAAGGACCACCGCTGAATCTCACGTTGCCAGACTATCGGGTGCGCGCCGCGACGCTTGACGATCTGGCCGCATGCAATGACGTATGCCTCAGCGTGCATGGGCACGATAGGCACGGCGAGCTCGCGCACGCCATCTCCGCTGGCACGGCCAGGATCGTCGAGCACGGCGATCGAATCACCGGTTATGCGACCGATATCGGCTTCTTCTCTCATGCCGTCGGCCAGACGAATGAAGAGCTCAAGGCGCTGATCGCGGCGGCGCCGGCATTTGCAGGCCCGGGGTTCTTGCTGCCGACCAGAAACGCCGAATTGCTGCGATGGTGCCTGACTCATGGTCTGCGCGTGGTCCAGCCCATGACACTCATGAGCCGCGGTCTCTACCAAAAACCGGCCGGCGCATTTCTTCCTTCGGTGTTGTATTGACGGGACTCCGAAACCTCGTACAGGCACGGGGCAGGGCATCCGGTATCCGGCGCACCACCCACTCCGTTTAAAGGAAAAAAGAGAGGCGCCCACATGCCGTACGTCAACGTGCAGATTACCAAGGGTGCGACGAGAGCACAGAAGGCTCAACTGGTTCGTGAAATGACGGATTCGCTTGTCCGCATACTCGGAAAGAAACCGGAACACACTCATATCGTGATTCAAGAAATTGCCGACGCGGACTGGGGATTCTCGGGACTGCTCACGGACGACTGGAAAAAGCGGCAGTCCCGCAAACCGACGAGATAAACCTAGGAGCGAAACCCGACTCCCATGTGTGGGTTCAAGGTGCTAGGGGTGCAGAAAAGCTTTCAAAAGCCATTTCCCCACGCGTGGTCGTCCCTCACCGCTCCCCCATCGCTTCCGGAAGTGATGGATACGCCTCCGACTTTGCAGGAGACTGAACAGCCCCACCGTTGATCTGTTCTAAATGATTCGGCTGGTAACGGCTACATTCACCCCATCTGACGTTCGATTCAGGGAGACGCATAGGAGGCGCCACATGCCCAAGCCCATTCTGGTCACCGGCGCGGCGGGCCGCGTCGGTGCGGTCGGGCGCACGGTCACCGAATTACTGTTGACGCAAGGCCATGCGGTGCGAGCGATGGTGCGCCATGAAGACGACCGTGCGCAGGCGTTGCGCGCCAGGGGTGCGGAGGTCGTGGTGGGCGATCTGCTCGATCTCGAATCCATGCATCGGGCGATTGCCGGCTGCGAGACGATGTATTTCGGGATGTCGGTGTCGGAGACCTACTTGGCCGCGACGGTGAACGTGGCGGCAGTGGCCAAACACCACGGCGTGAAAGCGTTTATCAACATGTCGCAAATGACGGTCTCCCAGATGAGCATTACCGACACCACCTCAAGCCCGCAGCACAAGCTGCATTGGCTCGCCGAGCAGGCCTTGAACTGGTCCGGTCTACCCGTCGTACACGTGCGGCCGACCGTGTTTCTGGATGGTTTCTTTCTGCTGTTCACCTCAGATTCGGTCAAGCAATACCATCAGATCCGACTGCCATTCGGCGACGGCAAGACGTCCCCGATTGCGGCAGATGATGTGGCTCTGGCAATCGCCGCGCTGCTCGCCAACCCGCAGCCCCACATCGGCAAGGTCTATCACCTCACCGGTCCACAGTCCGAAAACATGCAGTTCTATGCGCAGGAGTATTCGAAGGCGCTTGGCCGGACGATCACCTTTCACGACATTCCGGTCGAGCCTTGGCGAGACGATCTGCTCAAACGCGGCCTGCCGGCTCACTTGGTGAACCACCTCGCAACGATGGCCGATCTGCATCGCGCCGGACGCTACGACCGGATGTCCGACGACATACTCACGCTGACGGGACAAGCGCCGCAGAGCCTACAGGAGTTTGTCCGGAAACATGCCGCGATATTCACCCCATCCGCAATCAGTCAGATCTGATACCATCCGCACCCAAGTCCATAGCGATGTGTAGACATGGCCCCCTGCTGTGTCGCATGGTGCCTGCCGTGAAGAACAGGGAATGACCGGAGAAACAACTGGTGGATGACAATACCTTGGAGACGACGATCGTGCCGCCCCGCACCGGCCTGATGGCCACATGGCAACGGATTCCGCTGTATGGGCGCATCATCATCGGCGTGATACTGGGCGTCCTAACGGGGCTGAGTTTAGGAAGCCAGGCAGCCTTTCTGGCGGTGCCCGGCAAGCTGGTACTTCGCCTCTTGGGTGCGCTCGCGCCGCCGTTGATTCTTGCGGCGATCGTGCACACGTTCATGACGACGCATCTCGGCGGTCCCCTTGCGGCACGCCTTCCGCGACTGTTGCTGATGAATACCTTGGTCGCGATCACCGTTGGACTGACCGTGGCCAACGTGATTCAACCGGGACGAGGTGCGGGACTGGCGCCGTCAGAACCCTCCGCCGAAGCCACACCGACGGCAAATCCGCTCGTCGCGTTTATTGAAAATGTGCCCAAAAGCCTGCTTGGCCCCCTGGGTGACGATGGAAAGGTCATCGGGGTCATCTTCGTTGCAGTAGCCTTCGGCATGGCGTTGCGGAAGGAACGTCATCGTCCGCTCGGAACGGTCGAACACCTCGTCGAAATCCTGCTGGAGTCCCTGATTAAGATTTTGCACTGGATCATCGCCGTGGTGCCCCTGGCCGTGTTCGGCATCGTGGCCAGCATTGTAGGGACGGAGGGCTTCGCACAGTTTCAAGCACTCGGGATCTTTGTGCTGAGCGTGCTGCTCGCGCTTACGATACAAGCTGCCTACTATCTCATCCGCGTCCGCTTCGGATCGTGGGTGCGCCCTGGCGAATTGCTTCGCGGCGGACGCGACGCGCTGGTCATGGCCTTTTCCACGGCGAGTTCGACGGCCACGATGCCGGTGACCTATGCCGCCCTGAAAGACCGGGTGGGCCTGCGCGAGCAATCCGCCAGCATGGGCGCATTGGTCGGTGCAAACTTCAACAACGACGGCACCGCCCTCTACGAGGCCATGGCGGCATTGTTCATCGCGCAAATGATCGGCATAGACCTGAGCATGGACCAACAGCTAATGGTGGTGCTGACGAGCATCATTGCCTCAGTCGGCGCCGCCGGCATTCCGGAAGCAGGCCTCGTCACGATGACCATGGTCTTTACGGCCGTGGGATTGCCCGTGCAGTTTATTCCCGTCCTGCTCACGGTGGATTGGTTTCTGGACCGCTGCCGGACCGCCATCAATGTCATGGGTGACATGAATGTGAGTTGTCTGCTGGATGGAAAGAAGAAACGCTGACCTGAGGTCTCGCCTTCGAGCTCGCTTCGCAGGGTATGCTCCCCTAGACACCGGATTAGCCGTCCCCACGCAGGCCTACCCGCCAGGCAGTCGGCGCTTACCGTTGCGGCGTGCGGCGTACGTTCTGCATTGGCGCGGCATTCCTTTTTGATGGCCACAATGTTTTCAACGCGAGTCCGGCGCCGACAAGGGCGGCTCCCGTCAGCATGGGATGCAACGTCGCGGTGGTGTAGAGACTCGATTCCGAAACATGGCCCTGGTAATCGCCCCGCTCTCGCAAATTGTCGGATGGGCGATCCAAGGCATTCTCGCCACGAGGCCTGGCGGGAGGACGATCGGTTTGTTGCTGTCGGGCAAACAGCGTTTCCATTAAGAGATCGGCCAGCCTGGGTGCGTAGTACCCCAACATCGCAATGCCTTTTCCGCCGCCTCCCACGTAGACATTTCGCTCGTTGCTCTCAGCGCAGTGCAGAATCGTCCGAGCAACTGTTTCCGGGGCATACACCGGCGGAGGATTCGTCGGTTCCGTCTCCATGTAGTTTTTAGCATGTTGCGAATAAGGCGTGGCAACGGCGCCCGGTTGAATCAATGTGACCGAGATCGGCATGCCGTCCTTTTCCACTTCCATGCGGAGCCCGTCGGTAAACGCTTTCACGGCATGTTTGGACGCGGAATACATTCCCTGGAGGATCAGCGCACGGTCCGACAGGGTGCTCCCGACGTTGATGATTGCTCCGGCCTGATCGCGTTCCTTGAAGTACCGGGCCGCTTCCAGCGATCCATATACCAGTCCCCAAAAGTTGGTCTCGAACAATCGGCGCATATCTTCGATCGGTTCGTCCAGGATTCGCCCATACATCGACACGCCCGCGTTGTTGACCCACGTGTCGAACCCTCCGAACATCTGTCGCGCAATACGCGAAATGCGTTGCACGTCGGCGGGTTTTCCGACGTCCGCCGTAACCGTTACGGCGCGGTGCCGACCGTTTGACAATTCCCGCTCGAGTTCGATCAACGCGCCTTCACTGCGAGCCGCCAGGACGAGCCGCGCCCCACGACGAGCCGCCATCCTCGCCGTCGTAAGACCGATGCCTGACGTCGCGCCGGTGATGACGATGATCTGATTGCGGAGTGGTTTGAGCCGTACGGCCATGATAGAGCAATCCTTTCGCACGTGGTGTCATCGAACAGTGGAGCGCCATCGGTTACTTACCGGGTGCCGGAACTTGTTTTCCCTCCCCGCTTTGCGGCTCACCCGTTGGCTGAGCCGGATGCGTTTCCTTTCGATCCGAAGAACTGGGCGCAGCATTCGAGGGGATTTGAGAGGGTTGGGGATTTTGATCACAGGCTGTCGACCCAGTGAGGGCACCGACCAGTAACGCGAGCATTCCGAGGTAACGCATGGCTCTGCCCTCCATGTTATGTGGATAGGATTGCGTAGATGGGTCTCCACTACGCTCACGACATTCTACGCACCTCCCGCTTCATTCCGACTGGGTATATCCCTGGAATTCCAGGAAACGAGGATCCGTCCGGAGTGTAGCCGGGAAAGTTTGATCGAGACAGTGTAGGAATTCTCCCGAACGGATGAGGGACACTATGCAGGGGACTGGATGAATTGAAAGCCGGAGAGGGAAGGGTTGCAGGACTCAAACCTTTCACCCGAGAGTGATGGAGCTGGCCTGAAGCAGACGGCCCCATCACCAGATGGTGACGGTTTGTTTCCCCGCTAGGTATCTTTAAAGAATAAATCGCGATAGCGGCTCGGCTGACTACGCCAATATTGCTTCGGTGCCTTGACCTGCGCGCCAAGGTGCGCCGCCGCATGCCAGGGCCAACGCGGGTCGTACAGCATCGCGCGGGCGAGCGCGATCATGTCCGCATCCCCTCGGCTGACAATTGCCTCCGCCTGGTCATAATCGGTGATGAGGCCGACCGCTATCACAGGCATCGAGATAGCCTGCTTGACGGCTCGGGCGAGCGGCACTTGATAGCCGGGACCCAGGGGAATGTGCTGGCGCGGATCGAGTCCCCCGCTGGAGACATGAATCGCGGCACAACCACGCGCCTCCAGAGCCTTGGCGAATGCGATGGTCTCCTCGATGTCCCAGCCGCCTTCGACCCAGTCGGTGCCGGACACGCGCACGGTCACCGGCCGGGTGGGCGGGAACGCGGCGCGGACCGCGTCAAAAATCTCGAGCGGAAACCGCATGCGGTTATCCAGGGAGCCGCCATACTCATCCTCTCGCCGGTTGGAGAGCGGCGACAAGAATTCGTGGAGAAGATAGCCATGCGCGACGTGAATCTGCACCGCGTCGAGCCCGAGCCTCGCCGCGCGTCGGGCCGAAGAAGCGAACGATTCGCGAAGGCGATTCATCGCTGAATGGTCCAAGGCAACCGGAGGATGTTGACCGGCTGCAAATGGAACGGCCGACGGGGCGACCGTTTGCCACCCCTGTTCATGGTCAGGCGGGAATTGCCCGCCGCCTTTCCACGGCACATCGGTCGATGCCTTCCGGCCGGCGTGGGCCAGCTGGATGGCAATGGGGATATCCGACCAACGGCGGACACTCTGCACCGTGCGCGCAAGAGCCGCTTCGGTCGCCTCGTCCCAGAGTCCGACATCGGCGTCGGTAATACGTCCCTCCGGCTCAACCGCGGTGGCCTCGATGGTCAGCACTGCCGCCCCGGACAGAGCCAGGTGGCCAAGGTGTATCAGATGCCAGTCGGTCATCTGGCCATCGACGGCGGAGTACTGGCACATCGGCGCAATGACGATGCGGTTGCTGAGCGTCTGCCCGCCGATCACGATCGGCTCAAAGAGTTTGGGGGTCGCCATGGTGTATTTCTCTTACCAGCTGCGGGAGTGGGAAAGAAAGAGGGATCAGCGCGACCTCGCGGACTGATTGACTCAGTCGGCATGCAGGAGTAGGGTTTCCCTCGCTCTCCCAACCAGTTTGCCTGTCACGCCACATGCTAGATGGGAATGAGCTGCTCCAAAGCCAAGCATCGTCGAACCACAACCTTCGAGGAGGGACCGGCCCATGTGGAGATCACTCGCAGCAACAGCCGCGCTCAGTGCTTCACTGATCATTCCCGCTTCCGCCCTGGCTCAGGATGCTTCGGCTCCTCAGAAATCGCTGCCTGAACAACTTGTCGATGCCTTCAACGGCGTCTTCGGTGTTCATCCCGGCATGCGCGCGAATCACCCGAAGGGCGTCGTCTTGGAAGGCACGTTCACCCCTGCCGGTACAGCAGCCGCGGTGAGCAAGGCCGCTCACCTGCAAAAGAAGAAGGCGCCGATTCCGGTGACGGTGCGGTTCTCTGCCGGCTCAGGGCAGCCGAACGTCCCGGACACAAACAACATGCCACGCGGCATGGCTGTCAAATTCTCACTGCCCGATGGGTCCAAGACGGATCTCGTGGTCCTGTCCTTCAACGGTTTTCCCGTTGCCACGGCGGAAGAGTTCAGGGATTTTCTGCTCGCGGTAGGTGCGAGCGGACCCGACGCGACCAAGCCCACCGCCATCGAGAAGTTTCTAGAGTCGCATCCGGCTGCGAAACATTTCGTGGAGAGCTCGAAGCCACAGCCGGTCAGTTACGCCACGCTGCCCTATTTCGGGATCAACTCGTTCAAGTTCACGAACGCGAAAGGGGCGACCACATTTGGTCGTTACCAGCTCCGACCTGTGGCCGGCGAGCACTTTCTCACCCAAGAGCAACTGGCCACGGCGGAGCCTGACTATCTGAGCACTGAGATACGTGAACGGGTGCGCCGAAGTCCCGCCAAGTTCAAGCTGTTGGTGCAGGTGGCCGAGAAAGACGACCGGATCGACGATCCCTCGGTCACCTGGCCGGACAGTCGCAAGCAGATCGAATTGGGTACGATTGCTATCACCAAGGCGGTGGCAGACAGCCAGGCCGCCGAAAAGAAATTGCTCTTCATGCCTGGAGCCTTGGTGCCTGGTATCGAGGCAGCCGATCCGATGATCGCCGCCCGTTCGGCGTCCTATATCGTGTCTCTGTCGCGCCGCGCCCAGGCGCAATGACGCCGGAGCAATAGCTGGATGGCGCCTGATGGTATCGCCACCCGGTTACGGATCATGAACCGGGCGTTCTTCTAATCGCGAACGCGTGATTTCGGCTCCGCGCCGGGAAACCACTCCGTGTGTTGATCTCCTTGCCTGCCCAAATAGGTCACGCGCGCCCCCTGCAGAAAGGCAAAGTAGCCCTGCACTCCCGCTCGCATGGCTCGTTGCGAGAACTCGCGATACGTTTGCCCTTTCTGCTGACTATCCAGAATCGCCTGGCGTAAAGCAGCCGCATCAAAATCCTTCGGTACCTCCGGCAAACCTTCGAAGATCAACGGAGTGACGACGCTCGATGCGTTCATCCCGTAGAACGTGAACTGCAAGAGGATGTAATCCACATGGTAGTAGTCCACGCCGGCCTGAATAAGATTACGCACGATCTCCGGAAACGGCAGCAAGCCGGTGAGGCTGGCACGAGCGGCTTCGAGTACAAGGTCGGAATTCACGCGGGCTCCTATCGAGAGAGTCGTGTCAGATTACCTCTTGGTGACTTTCCGCACCAGTTCTTTCTTGCCGCGCGGCAGGTGAAAATCGCGCTGCAGTCGGCGGAAGAATTCCGCTCCTTCCAGTCGTGCGATCTCGGCCGGTACCGCAACTTCCTTCAATGACTGCCCTTTCATCGGCTCGATCTGGATATGGACCGGTTTCCCCTTGTGATCCTTGCCGGGAGCGAGCATGCCGCCCCCCACGATCGTACCTTTTTTGTCCGTCAACACATGAATCGTCCGCTTGGCTTTCACTTGCGACCTCCATTGGAACGGTTAAACGTTCCCCCCGCCCTGAATCGTGAAATGCGCCAGTTCTTCGCCGATGTTGGTCACAGTCACCGAATAGACGATCGGACTCGGTGAACCGGGATGCAGACGAATCGGTTTCTTCTCCTTCGTGTGCTCGCTGACCATAAGCCGCACGGGGCTGATCCCGATGCCGTCCGCCATGATCCACTGGGCGCCGAAATCATGCCCACCCCATTCCGCTTCATTGATCAGCCCCCCCAACGCGATATGAACACGGGTGGATTCACCGGGCGCCAGCCAGAAATCTCCGACCTGATTGAATGCCATGCGTGCCTCCTTCTAAACGTTCGGGCGCATTATAACGAACGGCCAAGCGCGAATGTAATCCAATCGGGTGCATTCTCCGGTGGAAATCCTGCCTGCGACGACTCACAATGCTCTGTATGAAATGGGCAACCGAAGGTGGTCGATGACAAAAATCGACCCGACGATGCACGAGTGGGCGGCGATTGAGCGGCTGATTGTCTTCGACGGCCTCTGCAACTGGTGCAACGCCTGGGTCCATTTCACGATGGCGCGCGACCAGGGCCGCTTTCGCTTCGCGACATTGCAATCCGATAAGGGACAGGAGCTGCTCAGACTACTAGGATTGCCCGCACAGGACTTCGAGACGTTTGTCCTGTTGGAGCGCGGCGCGGTGTTCACAAAATCCACCGCAGCCTTGAGAATCGCCAAGCAACTCTCGGGCTGCTGGCCGCTATTCGCGCTCTTCGGCCTGGTGCCTCGATCACTACGGGATAGGTGGTACGACTTCGTAGCGCGCCACCGGTACCGGTTCATGGGCACCGCGCAAACCTGCCGCACCCCGAGCGCAACCGAACGAGACCGGTTCGTCTAGGAGGGTCGCGTGGCAATTCTTCTGAGCGCGCTTCCCTTATGCATCGCCAGGTGGCTGGTCTTGTCGCTTTTCACGAGATATTGCGGCTCATCTTTGGAAGCTCGGGCGACATAGGACTTGAACTTCGTGGGAGCGGTGATCTTCTTCTGAATCGTGCCTCGAATGCGCCCGGCCTCCGAATTCCAACTCACGTGATCGCCTACTTTGAAGTCCTGACTCATGACACTCCCTCCGGGTAACCTGCGGCGGATTATGGCTACTCATGGCGAACTGTGATACTGGGATGGTGCCCAGGTATGCCCCGAGTCCAAGGAGACCGGTATAATGGGCGAATGATCAGAACTGTCAGGAGTAGATGAAGCATGGATATCGTCTCTCATGGTCTATGGGGATCATTGGCGTTCGGTCGTAAGAATCGGGGGAGCTTCTGGCTGGCATTCGGGATCGGACTCGCGCCGGATCTCTTCTCTTTCGGCGTCCTGTGGGCAGCCGCCACGCTCGGTCTCTCGCCGAAGCCGGACTTCAGCCATGGTACCCCACCGGAATCCAGCATTCCGTCTTACGTGCATCACCTCTACGATGTCACCCACAGCTTCGTGGTGTTCCTCGCCGTGTTTGCCCTGCTGTGGTTGCTGGCGAAGCGACCAGTTTGGGAACTCGGCGCCTGGGGACTGCACGTGTTGGTCGACATCCCTACCCATTCCTTTGCTTTTTTTCCTACCCCGTTCCTCTGGCCGCTCTCGGATTGGAAATTCGACGGGTGGCAATGGAGCCAACCAGTCATTCTGATCCCGAACTTCACGGTGCTGTTCCTGCTCTACGGTTGGTTCTTATTGCAGCAGGCCCGTCCCATCGCGAAACCCCAGCGGGTACGGGAATGAATCGCCTGGCTCTCTTCTCAATGGTTTCTTGGAACGGGAGCCATTACCCCTCTAGATCAGGGAACTCGATCGGCATAAACTGAAACATGTGTATGCGCACCAAACGGATGTGAGGAAGGAGTCAGCTTATGGCCAAGAAGAGACCCGCGCCGATGCCGACGACGCAGTCCATCGCTTCCTATGTGAAGCGGCATGCCACGCGAGTGAAGCAGAGTCAGATGCGGCATCATGCCGCCACTGAGACGATCCGCGAGGGGGACCACCGCGGCCACCATATCGTGGTGAAGACGACGTACGAGATCTCCGTGGACGGCCGCAAGGTTCTCGGTCACCTGGGCGTCTCCAACGACGGGCACGTGCACTACCATCCCATCCCAAATCTGTCATTCGCGTCGGCTCTGGACATGGTCAAGGCCATTATTGACGTGTTCCCCCATCAGTTCGATGCCAGAAAACGTCCGAAGAAGAGACCGGCACGAATCCAACACTCGAACCGCACCCATCATTGAGGGCGACACCATGGCTGTCACCAGACGCAACATTCTCATCAACGCAGACGTTCGCGCACAGTACGCTCGCGGGGTCAATCTCCTGAAACGCGAGTTCACCGGCCCGACGACCACCAGCCTCGGCATTGCCGGTCCCTCGCGGCAGATCAGCACCTATGATCTCTTCGTAGTTTGGCACCATACGGCCATGTCGACCATGACGCCGCCTTCACAGGGAGACCGCAATGCCGCCCATCGCGGCCCCGTGTTCTTTCCCTGGCACCGCTTCATGTTGATCCAGCTGGAATTGAACCTGCAGCGGGTACTTGAGGATGAGACCTTCGGGCTCCCGTATTGGGATTGGGCCGCTGACGGGTCCAGAACACCCCGTCAGCAGCGACAGTCTGCGCTCTGGCGAGCCACAGCCGTCGGTGGTACGGGCTCACCGGTTCGGACCGGCCCCTTCCGGTTTATTGCGGACGATCCCGACAGTTTTCGCATCCGTGTTGAGGCTGACGCGGACGGCCGATTGATTCAAAGCAATCGCGGGTTGCGGCGCGACCTCGGAGTCAATATTTCGACCCTCCCGAATCGCACCGATACGGCCGGCGCCCTCGCGCTGACCCCCTATGATCGGCCTAACTGGGATACGACGTCGGGCGGATTTCGCAACCGGGCTGAAGGTTGGGCAGCGCCCGACGCACCGGCCTTGCACAATCGCGTACACGTATGGGTTGGAGGCGACATGTTGCCGTCCAGTTCACCCAACGATCCGGTCTTCTATTTGAATCACTGCAATGAAGACCGCTTGTGGGAAGCGTGGATGGCCCGACATACCCGCACCTACGTCCCCGCGCAATCCGCTCCTGCCAGTCTCCGGGGACATCGGATCAACGATCAGATGCTGGCATTCCTCTCCGCTCCGATGAGACCCGCCGACGTGCTCGATGCTCGCGCCATCTACGCCTACGACTCCTTGGCGGTGTGAGGGGCAGACACCGTGGCTTCGAGGACCAGGCTCAAGACATTCGCACCCCGCCTATTTCGACGAGAAGATATATTCCGACCTGGGTCCTACGGACGGTCTCCAATAACCTCCATGCGCAGCGTCAGGTCACGGTTGATTCAGAACCGTCGGAAGTCCTGCAGCAGGTTGTTCGCTCGGCTGGACCTCTTCGCCTCGAAGCAGTAGACTATCTCCGTTCCCCTCCCTATACGTTCAGGCCGCCGCGGAAGGAATCGGCCTGTGAAGCACCAGCGCATCATCGTCACTCACTACGGCGGGCCAGAGGCACTTCAGGTGATCGAGGAGGAGTGCCCGGAACCGAAGCGGGGCGAAGTCCGGGTAAGGGTACTGGCCGCCGGTGTCTCCCTTCCGGACGTCATGATGCGTGAGGGCATCCATCCCGAAACCCCTCGCCTCCCCTTCACGCCTGGTTGGGACCTTGTGGGGCTCGTGGACAGAGTTGGGGACGGCGCCTCGGAACTCGAACGGGGCCAAATCGTAGCCGCCCTACCGATCAGCGGCGCCTACGCGGAGTTCGTCTGCCTGCCAAAGAGTGAATGTGTACCGGTCCCGAAGGGGCTGGACCCTGCGGAAGCAGTCTGCCTCATATTGAACTACGTATCGGCCCACCAAATGCTCCATCGATCCGCCAGAGTCAAACCAGGCCAGCGAGCGTTAATCCATGGCGCGGCTGGTGGGGTCGGCTCGGCACTCCTGCAGCTGGGGCGCCTCGCCGGACTGGAACTCTACGGGACCTGTTCGGCGCGCGGAGCAGCCACGGTCTCCGACCTGGGCGCAGTCCCTATAGATTATCAGCACCAGGACTTCGTGAAGGAAATTCACCGCCTCACGGGCGAGGGCGTAGATGTCGCCTTCGAAAGCATCGGCGGCACCCATACCTGGCGTTCCCGCAAGGCGCTTCGTCCTGGCGGGATGGTGGTGGCCTATGGGTTGACCGGCTCGTTGCGTGGCGGGCGATTGGCTTCGGGGCGCGCTGCGGGTCGTCATCGCTTCCGCGCCATCGCCATCTTCGGCTGGTACATTGCTTGCGGTTGGCTTCTCCCGGGTCGCAGGCGCGTCGTGCCCTACAGCATCCAATGGCTCAAACGACTGAAGCCGGCATTGTTTCGGCAGGACGTAATTGCTCTTTTCGAGCTCCTTCAACAACAAAAGATTAAGCCGCTCATCTCACGGCGCTTTTCCCTCTCTGAGGCGAGACAGGCGCAGGAGTTGCTCGGGACAGGAGGCGTGATTGGAAAAATCGTGCTATTGCCGGACGGGTCCTCTCCTGCCTCAGGAGCGGGGTAACTAGTCCAGGCAGAGAAAATCAAAACGTGAGCATCCGTAGAAGAGATCATGCCGATGTCAGTTTCTCACCTCCCCGAATCTCCAACGAGATATTCCGCCATCCCATTCATCATTCCTGGTTTGCGGCTCAATTCTCCCGGTTCACAGGGGAGGACGCCATAGACCGCCATCCGTAAAGCGGTCTACAATGCGCCGGTTTCTTTCCGTGACTATTATCTCCAGGGTGGAGTCCATCCATGACAACAAGTCTGACCTACACCGTGACCGTTCTGCTGGATGTGAACGAGACGCAAGATGTCGATGACCGTGCTGAGAGCCGCAGCTATCTCGTGGCCGACCGGGAGTCCGGCCAGGCCGTGATCATCGATTCAGTCATCGAGAACGTCGAACGAGATGTGAAGATCGTCAAGGAGCTCGGCCTGACCCTGCTTTTTGCGGTCGAAACCCATGTGCATGCCGACCACATCACCGGGGCCTCACTTCTCAAGGACCGCACCGGAGCGCAGATCGTGTACGGCGGCGGCGCGGCAGGCGCGGTGACGGGAGCCGATCTGTTTCTCCCTGACGGCCATCAGCTCCGCTTCGGCCACAGCGCGCTGAACGCGCTGGCGACACCCGGTCACACAGACGGCTGTACAAGTTATGTCTTGCCCGGGGCGGTCTTCACGGGAGACACGTTGTTTATTCGAGGCAATGGCCGGACGGATCTCCAAGGGGGGTCTTCCGCCACGCTCTTCGAATCGGTCCGTCACAAGCTCTTCGCACTCCCGGACGACACGGTTGTCTATCCCGGCCACGACTATCAGGGCAGGGTCTCCTCGACCATCGGCGAAGAAAAGCGGTTCAACGAACGGCTCAACCTCTCGATCGACAAAGACAGCTTCATCGACTTGATGAACAGGCGCAAGCAGCCCAGGCCTGCCAAAGTCGATATCGCCGTCCCGGCCAATTTGCGCGCCGGCCGTATGGCGTGATGAAGACCTCCTGCATCTCGCACGCCATTCGCACTTGCCGCTTCCAAGACACACAGACAGCGCGCAGCTTCCAGAGGGATCTGGATGGTCTGCAGGATCGACCACCATCAGACGAGCAGAGGAACACCCCTCCTGAAGAACGAGCAACCGTCTCTTGACTGACAGAGCCCAACCAAGGATAGTGCGAAGCATGAGACTGCTGCACCACGCCACTCTGCGCAGGCCTGTGTTCGCGCTCATGCTCCTGTCCGTGGCCTGGAGTCTCGCCTCCTGCGCCTCATCCCTCGACATGTCACATGAACAAGTGGCGGCACCGGGCCCCGAGTGGGGCATCGTGATCGGTTCTGTGCAGGTCCGGCAGGACCGGTCAGGCTCCGGTCCTGGAACAGCGGCGAGCGACCATTCCACGAGGTATGAGTTCGATGTGGTGCAAACGCAGCCGAGAGATCCAAACGGAGAACGTCCCTACGCCAACCATTACCATCTGGAAGCCATGGCCGGGCAGGAACGAACGTTTCTCGCCCGTCTACGGCCGGGGCAGTACTTGATCAAAAACTTTTATCTGACGGGCATGCTCGCCACAGGGGGAGATCTCAATCTCGTCTTCGAAAGCCAATCGGGCCGCGTGGTTTACATTGGGCAAGTGCTCGTCGAGGTTCCACCGAAATTCACCCGGGGGATGGACTATCGCTTTTCTGTCCGAGACGCCCACGAGTCCACCTGCTCGCAACTCGCCGCGCAACATGGCACCCTGACGCAACAGGCCATTACCGCTCCCATGCGGATCCGCCCGGACGAAAGCCGGTGACCCGGAGAAGCTGCCATCCCCCCTCTTCCGGGGCCCCTTCATTTTCTTGTGAATTCAAGGCCCAACGCCTACACTCTCCCCTATGGGCAACCTGCATGCTCCTCAGGCAAACCTTCGCATAACAATTCGTTCATGAGAAAGAGTTGAATCGATGCACCACTACCTCAAACTGTCCCTCTGCCTTAACCTCATCTTGCTCGGGTTCATTCTCACCGGCTATGTCGGGCCCAGCGTGAAGACGACGTTCATGCCCGATGTCGAAGCGCCGGTCATCGGGAATCACACCAGGATTCATCCCCTTGGCATCGTCATCGGTTCGGTGACGCTCGGAGATCGAGTGTTCGTCGCGCCCGCAGCTTCTGTCCGGGGTGATGAAGGACGGCACATCCATATCGGCAACGATAGCAATGTGCAGGACGGAGTCGTGGTTCACGGCCTGGAGACCTTCGAAGGCGATCATGAACTTCCGGAGAACGAAGTCGAGGTAGATGGCAAACCCTATTCGGTGTACATCGGAGATCGAGTCTCGCTGGCGCACCAATCGCAGGTCCACGGACCGGCCAAGGTCGGCAACGACACCTTTGTCGGGATGCAGGCGCTGGTCTTTCGCGCAGAGTTGGGCAATCGTGTCGTGGTTGAACCGGGGGCCAAAATTATCGGCGTGAAGATTGCCTCAGGCCGGTACGTCCCGGCACTCTCGGTGGTGACGACTCAGGACGTGGCTGATAACCTGCCGCTGATCACGGATCGCTATCCCTACCGAAACCTGAATGAAGGAGTCGTCCACGTCAATGTTCAACTGGCCGAGGCTCACCAGCCGCAGGCGATTGCTCGCTAGGAAAACGCAGCACCCGTTGTGTGGGGATCGAGCAGTCAGGGAGCCTTAGATCATCCGCACAGTCCTATTCGATCACGCTGAATTCATAGCGTGAGCCGGTTAATGCCTCCAACAATTCCGACGCATGATCGCTGCCGCGCGTTTCCATAGTCACGTCCAACGCCGCCTCGTTCAGTCCGACGCCATAGTGGGCACGGTTGTAAGATGTTTCCACGATGTTGGCGCTGGCCTTGGCGATCACCGAAGTGAGTCCTTCGAGTGAGCCGGGATAATCCGGCAGCCGCACGCGGAGCCGCAGCCGCCTACCATCTCTGACCATCCCCCGCTCGATGATGCGGGCAAGCAGATTCACATCCAGATTTCCACCGGACACGAGCACCGCGATGTTTTTACCGCGATGGCCGGTCTTGCCCTGCAGCAACGCCGCCAGGGCCACGGCCCCTGCTCCCTCCGCCACGGTCTTCTCTCCCTCGAGCAGCGTGAGAATTGCCGCAGCGATCTCATCTTCGTCGACGGTGACCATCTGGTCGACGTAACGTTGCACCAACGGCAACGTACGGGAACCCGCTTTTCTCACGGCGATCCCGTCCGCCAAGGTTGGACCGGCCGGCAGTTCGATCGGAACGCTGTTCCGAAGCGCGGCGGTCATCGAGGGGAGGCGAGCCGTTTGCACACCCACCACCTCCACGTTGCTCCCCCGCTCCTTGACCGCGCAGCCGACCCCGCCGATCAGCCCTCCGCCTCCTACCGGGACCACGATCACATCCAAGGCCGGATTCTGCCGTAACAGTTCCAGGCCCAGTGAACCCTGCCCTGCGATCACCTCGTCATCGTCGAAGGGATGGATGAAGGTGGCCTGTCGCTCCTGACTTCGATCCATCGCCGCCCGGCACGCCTCGTCGTAATTCTCACCGTAAAGCACGACATCCGCGCCGTGATTGCGCGTCGCCGAGAGCTTCACCAGAGGCGTCGATCGCGGCATCCAAATCTGGACGGGAATGTTTCGTTGCGCCGCATGGTAGGCCACGCCCTGTGCGTGGTTGCCGGCCGACGCCGCAATGACGCCTCGGCGGCGCTCCTCATCGGTCATCATGAGAATCCGATTGAGAGCGCCCCGCTCCTTGAACGATCCCGTCATCTGAAGGTTCTCGAGCTTGAGGAAGATGGTATTGCCGGTAAGCCGGGACAAGGTCCTGGAATGAACCAATGGAGATTCATAGATCGATGGTCCGATACGTGTGGACGCTGCTGCTATCGAGTGCACTGTCACCATGCTCTGCTCTCCTTTCACTGTGTCAGCCTGATTTTTTTCGACAACAAAAAGGCCCCTGACGGGATTGAATCCGCCAGGGGCCTCTGCTGCGCAAGTAAAACGTTCGGTGGCAGGCAGGCTCAGGCGGAGCTGGCGATCATCATCGCCGCCGCCATGCTAATACCGATGCCCTGCCGATTGATGGTCATGTGCAATCCGTCACGTGCTGAGACACCTTCAGGGACCCGGAGCATATACCAGAGTCGTCCAGGGGATCAAGCAGACCATTGGCTCTCAAGGGAAACCGTTCTCGGTGAGGCCATGCGGACTCAATGCAGCGGATCGGATTGCCAGGACCCGACGTGCACCGCGAAGACGTCAGAGCCTGTCTACCGAATGCCACTGTATCGTTTCTCGACAGGATGCGCGAACACACGTGGACGAGTCTCGCGAGACACAGTAGAATGGCTCCGATTCCATCGACTCCTCGATATCCGGCCGCCGTCGCCTGGCTGATTATCTTCGCATCGGCGACGTTGGCTATATCTCTTCAACTCTCCCAGGGAGCTGTATGCAAAAGACCCGCATCATCTGCACCATCGGCCCAGCGACAGACTCCTATGACATGCTGCAGAAACTGTATGACGCCGGCATGGGTATTGCCCGTCTGAACATGTCTCATGGTGACCACGAGTCCCATGCCAAGGTCATTCAGCACATCAAATCCCTGAATCGGAAAGTAAAGTTCCCCATCCCCATTCTCCTGGACACACAAGGTCCGGAGATCCGCACTGGGGATCTCTCCAACGAACTGGATCTGCGGCAAGGCGAGATCGTCTCCGTCACGACGCGCGGGCCGTTGAACGTGGAGGAAAGCTCGATCCACATCAACTATGCCGACCTGCTCGAAGCGGTCAACGTGGGCGACCGGATCACCGTGGACAACGGGTTGATCAATTTCGAGGTGCTGGAAAAGCACGAACGCCACATGCGGTGCCGCGTCCTTGACGGGGGGCTGTTGAAGAGTAAACGCCATGTGAATCTCCCGGGCGTGCGTGTCAATCTCCCGGCAATCACGCCGAAGGACACCAAGGATATCCTGTTCGGCCTGGAACGGGACGTCGACTTCATCGCCCTCTCCTTCGTGCGCGAGGCTGGCGATATCCAGCAACTGAAAGCGCTCATGGGCGACAAGGTTGGGAGAGTGAAGATCGTCGCCAAGATCGAGGATCAGGAAGGGGTCAGGAACCTGGAGGCTATCATCAAGGAGTCGGACGGCATCATGGTGGCACGCGGGGATTTGGGCGTGGAGATCAACCTGGAAGATCTGCCGAATGTCCAACGCACGATCGTACGACTCTGCGCCGAATACGGCAAACGTGTGATCGTCGCGACGCATCTACTCGAATCCATGATCCACCATCCGCACCCCACCCGCGCCGAGGTCACCGATGTGGCCAACGCAATCTACGAAGAAGCCGATGCCGTCATGCTGTCCGGCGAAACTACGGTGGGCAAATATCCGGTGAAGTGCGTCGAATATCTCCGCAGGATTGCGCTCAAGTCTGAAACGATCCCGGGATTACAGTTTGCGAAACACTTGCGCGATGCAGGCAATAAACAGCAGCTGGCGGCAGCGGCCGTGCAACTCGCGGAGGGGGTCAAAGCCAAGGGCATCGTCGTGATCACGAGACGGGGGCTCATGGCCGATCTCGTCGCCAACTGCCGCCCGTTCGCGACGAACATCTACGCCTTTACGAACATGAGCCAACCCCGGCGGACGATGTTGCTCAATCGAGGGGTCTTACCGTTCAAGATCGATTTCAGTTCAGATCCTGAAAAGACGCTCCAAACGGCATTCCGCATCCTCAAGGATCGTGAACAGTTCCAGGCCGGAGACAAAGTCGTCATTATCTCAGACGTGCTGGCGCAGCAGCGGGTCGATTCGATTCAGATTCGCGACGTGCCGTCGGAAGACCTTCCAGTCGAAGCGTGAGGCTCTATTCAGGAATCTCCGCCTCGACCAGTTTCGTCAGCAGGGTCAGCGATTCCTGCCAGCCGAGGTAACAGGCCTCCACAGGAATCACCTCAGGGATCCCCTCTTGCACCGCGGTCATCTCGGTCCCGCACGACACCTGTTTCAGCGTAATGGTTACGTGCATCTCCCCCGGCAGATTCGGGTCGTCGAATGTGTCCGTGTAACGAATCCGCTCGTACGGCGAGAGTTCCAAATATTTCCCGCCGAATGAGTGGCGCTTTCCAGTCGTGAAATTCGTGAACGACATCTGGAAGGTGCCGCCCACCTTGGCATCCATATGATGCACTTTACCCGTGAATCCATTCGGGGGCAGCCATTTCGCCATCGCATCCGCGTCGAGGAAGGCCCGGTAGATTCGTTCCGGCGTCGAGCGAAGCACGCGGTGAAGGCGGACGGTATTGGTCGGCATGATTCGAGTTCCTTTCCAGAAATAGTCCCGCGCAGATAGGAGACGAGATAAGCAATCGCTTCGTGCAGGATGCCAGGATTCACGCGCCACTGTCCAGACGGGCGATTCTGTACGGCCCAAGAACGAATGGAACAAGCGGGATCGGTCTGTTACAGTGACGAAGGCAGGCGTTCGGCCTGACCGATGCGCTTTGCATGGAATCACCACAGCCGGCGGTGACACTCAGCATAAGGCTGGGCATGCCGCCTGGATAAGGATGGCATCATGAACGTTCGGTACCGTTTCGGCATTCACAGCCTTGCTTCTCTGGCTTTGACCTGTAGCCTCGTCATCGTAGGCCTCGCCGGATCCGGCTGTCAGACGGCCTATTACCAAACGATGGAAAAACTGGGTTATCACAAACGTGATCTGATGGTCAGTGATGTTAAGAAAGCTCGTGACGCCCAACAGGACGCGAAGGAACAATTCAAATCGGCGCTCGATCGTTTCACCAAGACGTTGAACATCCAGGGCGGGGAGTTGCAGGACAAGTACGACGTGTTGAACGACGAATATCAGGAAAGCGAAAAACGGGCGCAAGCCGTGCGCACCCGCATCGCCTCAGTGGAAGATGTGTCGGACGCCCTCTTCACGGAGTGGGAGGGGGAACTGAAGCAGTACTCCAACGCCTCGCTGCGTCAGAAAAGTCAGAAGCAGCTCACGCAGACGCGAAGTCAGTATGCACAATTGATCAAGGTCATGAAACGTGCGGAGGCCAAGATGGACCCGGTCCTGGCTAAGCTCAAAGATCATGTCCTGTTTCTCAAGCACAATCTGAATGCGCAGGCCATCGCTTCACTCAAAAGTGAATTGACGGCGGTGGAAGGGAATATCGACGCGCTGATCAAGGACCTAAACGCGTCCATTCACGAAGCGGATACCTTCATCGCCTCCATGGAAAAAGAGAACGGATGATGGTCGGCGATCCGGCTCAAATGAACAGCTGCCACTATTTCTTTGTGCAGCGAAGATCTGCCTGTTGAATATCTGCAATCTTCTGGTCATCGAACGGGATAGGAGCGCAGCCGTGCCCCTTTTCGCAGACGAAATCAAATCTCGCCGCAGGCTGATGGCAACTTAGGCAGGTAACGCCTTGGGAACGGTTCACCACTTGCTCACCGCGATCGGCGATCTTAGTCCCTTCCTTGGAGACATCCAGAAAGAAAAATTCCCAGCCGTTCGTGTTCGGGAACTTTTCGCGCGGGTGTTTCACCATGGCTTCAAACGGAATGAGCTGGAGGATGGTGCCGACCGGATAGTTCTTGTCCGGCACGCTGTCTCTGAATATTCGCATCGCTTCCTTCAACTTCTCCGGATCGGCATGCTTGAAGCGCGTATTGCGGACCTTCGGCCAGTCCAGAATGCATCCGAACGTTTCCTCGGATACTGCAATCTCTTGAGACGATGCGCCGGACGAGAGCAAATGATCAAATCCCGCGGCCAGCATGATCATCATTCCTGCCCATAGAGACATCTGCCCACAGAGCTTCGTCAGCGCATGCATGCTGTAATCCCCTCCTCTGTTTGTCCACGCTGTACTCCTCGCGTCATGCCACAGACAGGTTATCGTGGCCGGACAACGCTCGGCTCAGGTCATGGTAAGCACCACTCGGAAACGAGCGTTACCACTCATCATACGTTCATAGCCAGCCGCAGCTTGTTCGAGCGGCAGTGCCTCAACCATGGCGCGGATTCCTGTGAGGGCACAAAAGTTCAGTGTGTCTTCGGAATCACGGGCCGTCCCGGACGGCCATCCGAGGACAGAGCGACGACTGCCGATGAGTTGAATGGGAGTGACGGTGATGGGATCCGCCGATGCTCCAACCACCAGCAGTTGTCCTCCCACCCCCAGGCCGTCAATGAGCGCCGACATCGCCTTGCTATCCGGAGCCGTGGCAAGAATGACCGATGCGCCGCCCAGGTTCGTCAATTCCTTCGCGGCGTCTACGGCATCTGTAACGAGATATCGGGCGGCTCCGAGCTTCAGTGCGAGCGGCTCTTTGTCTGTGCCGCGACCGATGGCGACCGTGTGAAATCCCATTTTGCTCGCGAACTGAATGCCTAAATGGCCGAGTCCGCCAAGGCCCTGCACGGCCACAAGGTCGCCTGCCACCGCCGTACTGTGCCGCAGACTATTGAATGTGGTCAGGCCCGCGCACAAAAGCGGGATCGCTTCGGCTGGAGAAAGCACCTCTGGTATGATTGCCACGGCTTCGCTCCTCGCGATCATATACTGAGCGTATCCGCCGTCTTCCTGAAACCCGGTCACTTGAAAGTACTTACAGCCCATGAAGTCACCGCGCCGGCATGACCTGCATTGACCACAATGGCCGCCATGCCATCCCACGCCTACCCGTTGCCCCTTGGTCCACTGGGTCACACGCGGGCCGACCTCGTCGACCACTCCGGCCACCTCGTGCCCTGTGACGCGCGGGGACTGCAACCCTGGCCAATATCCCTCTTTCACGAACAGGTCGCTATGACAAATCCCACAAGCTTGCACTTTGATGCGTATCTGGTTGGCTCCAGGTGCCGGAATCTCACGGGTGACGACTTCGAATGGCGCGCCCCGTGATCGAAGTTGAACGACGGTCATCTTCGGCATGTCGGCCTCCTTCGGATGTTGTGTCCGAGTGCTGTCGGGCATACCGTCATAGGGAACGACACGGCGATTGCGCGTACCATCGCTACGAGCTCGGTCGTGCTCTACTGACGCCTCGGTTATCAGCTAGCACCGCTCAGGATCGAGAACAGCACCCCGAACGGTTACTTACACTGGGGAGTCGCCGGCTGATGCGTGTCATCAACCTCACCTCGTTTATAGTGCGTCTTTCCTCCTCCATGCCCTGCATGCTCTCCCTTATGCTCCACGTCGAATTCAGCAACGGCCACATGCTTCAGCCAATAGCCCTCTTCGCCTATTGCCCCGTGCATGGACGTATCTCCCGTAGCGGGAGTCTTGGTCCGATGAAAATCGGTGAAGCCGGTTTTCCCATGATCGGGCTGCGATTCGGCGCAAAACCGGCCTTTGACGCCTTGCCCCACCCACTGCAATGTTGCCGTGGGATCGCTCACCGGCTTGTCGAACATCAGGAACTGCACTCGGCCATTACCTTCGTCCAACCATAGATGGTTGGGCGGGTTCGGCTGGACAGGCTCAAAGGTATAGGCTTTCACGAGGACCGGACCGATACTACTGGCAACTTCTGCAGATGGACTCTTTCCTTCTCCGGCATAACCGCTGCTGACCCATATGCTGCCCAGAATCAATACGGTGGCCCATGTCTTGGTATCCATCTCGAAACCTCAGAACTATTGGATGTGAACGATCTGACTGCTTCTTACCGATTTGTCATTCGATACTGCGCCATCTTCATGCTGTCACCGCGCGGCGATCGCGAGAAGGGACTCGATCTTCGCGTCGAGATCTCGTGCCACCACGAGGGCCGCCTGACTTCCATACGGAACCATGAAACTCACCATCGAATCGTAAGACAGGTGCACTCCATCACCACGTTCGTCGACGAGGATCGTAACCGGCGCATATGCGGCCGCGTCTGGTACCAGCTTCACCATTTCCTTCATGATCAAAGGATTCCCGACGATGAGTCGGAGGATCTGACCCCCGTGACCGCCTCGTTCTTTGCGCATGACTTCGCCGACATCAAAGCGGGCGAACTCCATCAGGTCCGATGACCCGACAGCCCCTTTGACCACTTCTTCCAGATCGGCGGCGCTCTTTGCCGCGACAACGGTTTTATGGAACACATGCAGGTCTGGACGGCCGATGGTCGACGTGAGTCTTTTCACGATCTCGTCGAATGGCCTGGACGAGACAATGCTGAATCTTCGGACCTGAAATTCTATAGTTGGCATGTCACTCGCTCAACTTCCTGGTTCGGCTGTCGCAGTGAGGACATTCTCTGAAGTGTGAACCGCGGCCGGCAGAGAGTGAATAACGCGGTCATGAACGTGCGCCAAGGCGGTACGGTCGATCAGGAGACTCAGTAATTCCGGCCGGCTGTAATGGCCCCGGGAATCCATGAGTTGCTTGCGCTTATCGATCAGCGTGAAATCGAGGTCCGCGATCACGGCCCCTTCGCCCGACCGAATAGGCTCTCCTAGCAAAGATCCATCTGGTGCCACAATGGCAGTAAAGCATCCGCCGGAAATCGGCTCGATAGTGCAGCCGGTGTCTTTCATGATTTGGGCCTGCTGATCGGGTGCCAACCAGGCGGTCGCGTTGACGACGAAGCACGCTGACTCCAGTGCATGTTGCCGAATGCTGACCTCCGTTTGCTGGGCAAACAGTTCGCCGAAAATGGAACCAGGATACATGGCAGAGTGGATCTGCTCGCCGTCGGCCATCATCGCGTACCGAGCCAGAGGGTTGTAATGTTCCCAGCATGCGAGCTGACCGATACGACCGACTTTGCTGTCGACGGCGCGCAAGCCTGACCCGTCACCCTGGCCCCAGATCATGCGCTCGTGGTAAGTCGGCGAGATCTTTCTCCGCCGCTGAATCAACGCGCCGTCGGCATCGAAGAGGAGTTGGGTGTTGTAGAGCGAGCCCCCGTCACGCTCGTTCACACCGATAGACACGACGACGCCCGCCCGCTTGGCAGCTCGGCTGATGGCGTCCGTGGCAGGCGATGGCACCGTCACCGCCTGGTCGACCAGCTTCTGCTGCTCGGATCCCGTGATGTTCTTCAGAGGGGTCTGCACGAAGGAAAAGTACGGGTAGTACGGCACCACGGTTTCCGGGAACGTGGCGAACTGTATCCCCTTCTGACCAAGGGCGAGAATCTGGCGAATGACCTTTTCGATCGTTCCCTCGCGGCTGTAGAGCACGGGACTCATTTGAACCGCGGCGACTCTGACGACTCTCATAGCGAATCCCTCTCCATGACGTGCAACAGGTAACGAGTGAAGACCCAATTGCACATCTCAGACCGCCGGATGCTCCGATGCACGCGCTACTTCGTGCCCTCGTTGAAAAACTGCTCGCGCGTAATCTTGTCGTCATTGACCGTGTAAACGCCGACCTCTTCCACCGTGATCCGCTGGCCGGTGGCTTTGGGGGTGATGTCGAAGGTGAAGTGGACCGCGAACTGGTTGGGACTGTTCAAGAACGGACCTCGGACTTTTTCGCTGCCGATGGGATTTTGGGATTGAAAGCGCTCGGACTTCTGAATAACCGGTGTCTTCCCGGCAGTCTCCTCGCCGTTGGGTTCGACGGAAACGATGTCGGGAGCATACATCGCGTGCATCACGTCGAAGTTCTTACCCTGGTTACACAAATCCACAAACTCCTTGGCAATGGTCTGAAGGCTCATAGTCCGCTCCTTTGTTAATAGAATTGCTCACTGCGTTGGTCTGTAACTCCGGTTTGGTCACGGTAGTCCTTGCACGTCGTTATAGTGACTCCGGTTCATGACTCTCTCCCCGTGCGGAAACTGCGTCGATCTGTTGTCTTACATTGGGACGTGGCCTGCCCATCGTTATTGCGCAGACCACGTCCATTACAGTTACCGCAGCGACCTGAATCCTGCGCGCATTTCCTCGGAAAGGAATTTCGGCTGCTCCCAGGCGGCGAAGTGACCGCCCTTGGGCGGCTTATTGTAGTGGATGAGCTTGGCATACGCCTGCTCCGTCCAACTCCTCGGTGCCTGGTACATCTCGGTCGGGAAGGCGCTCGCGGCCACCGGAACCTTTACGCCCCTCGGCTGGAAAAAGGCGAGCTTGTTCTCCCAATACAGACGCGCCGCGGAGACCGCCGTGTTCGTCAGCCAAAACAAAGTGATGTTGTCGAGCACATCGTCTCGCGTGAGACCCTCCTGCACTCCGTCGAAGCTGCGCGCGATCAACTCGAGGCTGCGTGCGTCGTGGTCGAGCATGAAGGTGGCAAGGCCGACGGGAGAGTCCGCCAACGCGGTCAGAGTTTGCGGGCGCGTGGCCATGAAGAAACCGTAGTAGACGTTCTTGTAGAAGGCCGCCAGCATGTCGTAGCAATGCTTTTCATCCGCGGAAAGCCCGGCCGGCACGGGAGCGCCGGCAAGGGCCGCGGCGTCGATCGCAGGCGGTATCACCTGCGGCATGTTGGTGTGGATGGCCAGCAGTCCCCTGGGTGCTTGCGCACCCATGAGCTCCGCAACGATTGCACCCCAGTCACCGCCCTGCGCCACATAACTCGTGTAGCCGAGACGCTTCATCAGCAGGTCCCACGCACGCGCGATTCGCTCGGGACCCCAGCCAGTCGTGGTCGGCTTGCCCGAGAATCCATAGCCCGGGATGGACGGAATGATCACGTGGAAGGCGTCGGCTGCGGTGCCGCCATGCGCCGTGGGATTGGTCAGCGGATCAATGAGTTTGAGCTGCTCGATGATGGAGCCCGGCCAACCGTGTGTGACAATGACAGGCAAGGCATTCTCATGCTTCGAACGCACATGGATGAAATGAATGTCGAGGCCATCGATCTTGGTGATGAAGTTCGGCACGGCATTGAGGCGCGCTTCGACTTTACGCCAGTCGTATTCCTCGGCCCAGTAACGCACGAGTTTCTGCACCGTCGCGAGCGGCACGCCCTGCGAGAAATCAGCAACGGTTTCTCTCTCGGGCAACCGGCTCCCAACGATGCGTCTACGCAATTCGGTCAGTTCCGCTTCCGGAACATTCACATGAAACGGGCGAATCTCATCCACAGCAGCCGTCTGCTCTCTGGGTTCTTGTTCAACAGTGATTTGAGACGTGTCTGTCATAAGCGCACCTCCATAGTAAGATTGACGGTTGTCAATGCGTGTAATGGGAGCTCATATCTCCAAAGGTGTTTCCGTGACATGTGCGAAATAACCCAGATCTCCAGACGAATCTATTGGACGATGGTATCGGTCGATGCTTGCGTACCAATATGCGGGACGGGCCGATTCACACACCCGTTTCCATGAACAAGCCAGGCAAAGCGTCAAACCTTTTATCGCTAGAAAGACGCCTTCCTGGTTTCCTTCCAAGGACTTGGCACGGGCGCCACGCGCTCGAGAAAACGCCTGAATTCATCTGGATTACAGAAATGTCCCGACCGGAATAGGCGAAAACCACGCGAGAATGAAGCCGGGATGGGTACCGAACGGCATACGTCGAGCACCTGGCCGGTGCAGATGGACAGATGGTTTCCTTTCCCTAAGTACTCAGGTAACATAGTGGCCATGATTCTCACTCGCCTGTTGTTTTAGTCTCACCAGTGCTGCAATCAGAGGTCCGCAATGATTGGGACCACCACGCATCGTTCACAGGCTTCAATCCAAAACTGGTTGGGCGCAGCCTACCAAGTCGCCACCTACATGCACCGGTTCAACGAACCTGCGCCGACGCTCTCGGAGGTCGCGCCATGAACACAGATGCTTCAGACATCGCTATTCCGTCAGACGTGCTCCGGACATGGCAACGACTCGTCGACCTCCTCGCAAATATCATGCACGTGCCTTCGGCGGTGGTGTGTAAACTCGAACGACCAGATCACACCCATTACACTGTCATATCGTCCAGCAACTCGATTGGAAATCCTTTCCCGGTCGATGAGATCTTCTCTATGGATATCGGAACCTTTTGTGAGACCGTCATCAAAAGCCGTGAACCTCTACTTGTTGCTAATGGTTTGGAGGACGATCAGTGGAAGTCAGCTCCTGAGATGCGGGTGGGGATGGTCTCGTACTTGGGATTCCCTGTTTTCTGGCCGGATGGACGGGTGTTCGGAACCATCTGCGTCCTCGACAATAAAACGAATCGATACAGTGACCTCTATCAAGAACTCCTCTTGCATTGCCGCGACGTCCTGCAAGGAGACCTGCAGACGCTGACCCGCCTAGGTGGCGAACTCGAGGAGCAACGGGCACATCTCAGCGAACTGTTCGTGCGGGTTCCAGAAGCTGTTGTCTTGGCCGATGTCGACTCCAGGATTATGCGTGTCAATCCGGAATTCACGAAGATCTTCGGGTACACGGCAGAAGAAGCGATCGGTAAGAGAATCCACGACCTTATTGCGCCGGAGGACCTTCGAGAGGAGGTCGAAAGCTATATGTACCGGATGATCCAGACGGGAGAAGTATTCGCCGCTGAGACCGTCCGTAGACACAAGAATGGCACGCGTGTGCCAGTCTCCCTGATCTGCGTTCCGGTGTCCTTCAATGGTCGCGGGGATACCGGCTACGTGATCTATCGCGATATTACTGAGTCGAAGCGGCTTCAGGACGAGCAGCGCCGGTACCACGAAATTCAGCTGGAACTGGCCCATGCCAACCGCATCGCGACGATCGGACAGCTTTCCGCGTCTATTGCACACGAGTTGAACCAGCCGTTGACAGGCATCATTACGAACAGTGGTACCTGCTTACGAATGCTGGCCGACGATCCTCCCAATCTCGACGGTGCGCGCGAAACCGTGCGACGCACGATACGGGACGGCAAACGTGCGTCTGAGGTGATCACGCGGTTGCGCGCACTCTTTAGCAAGGGCGAGGTCACAGCCGAATCCGTGGACCTCAATGAGTCGACACGAGAGGTGATGGCGTTGTCACTTGGTGAACTTCAGAAAAGCCGGGTGACGGTCCGAACCGAACTCGCCGCCGACCTTCCCCTTGTCACGGGCGATCGTGTTCAGATACAGCAGGTCGTGCTGAATCTGCTCCTGAATGCCCTGGATGCGATGATCGGCGTCAACGATCGTCCGAGGCTGTTGGTGGTGAGAACCGAACGACGGGAGGACGATTGTGTGTGCCTATCCGTGCGAGATTCCGGTGTTGGAATCGAGCCTCACACCGTGGACAAACTGTTCGAGGCATTCTACACGACCAAGCAGGACGGGATGGGAATGGGTCTGTCTGTG
Source organism: uncultured Nitrospira sp. (assembly GCA_964556305.1). GTDB lineage: Bacteria > Nitrospirota > Nitrospiria > Nitrospirales > Nitrospiraceae > Nitrospira_A. The sequence continues at coordinate 52,484 of CAZKVY010000001.1, forward strand.
AGTCGCTCGATTATCGAAAGTCATCATGGCCGTTTGTGGGCGACACCAAATGATGGTCCGGGGGCTACGTTTTACTTTTCTATTCCCTGCAGAATCGATACCAACGTCCAATAGACGCTCCACCTGAGCAGGTCCATGCTGAGGTGATGAAGTTCCAAGAAGCAAGGAGCGCAGTCGACCGTTCACTGGTGGCGGTGGTCGATGATGACGAATCCGTGCGCGAGTCACTACCCGACCTGCTGAAGGAATTCGGTTTTGCCGCTCGCGCGTTCTCATCGGCGGAAGAGTTCCTCGCATCCGATAGCGTGGAAGAAATCAGGTGTCTGATCCTGGACATTGCCATGCCGGGCATGGCCGGACTCGATCTGCAACGTGAGTTGAAGTTTCGTGGACACCAGATCCCGATCATCTTCGTGACCGCTCAGAGAGACGAGACAGTTCGTGCGCAAGCGTTCGAACAAGGAGCCGCGAAGTTTCTGCTAAAACCATTCAGCGATACGGAACTTTTGTCTGCGTTGAATGCTGCACTTAGAATAGACTGAGCGATCAGCTCGTCCCACTCAGTGGGAGATATCATATGGCTTCAGCACAGGAACTTGCCCACGAATCGAGTACATCCCCCATGTCTCCCGCAACAGCCGTCATCTTCGTCGTTGATGACGACATCTCCGTGCGCGAGTCGCTGGACGAGTTGTTTCACTGCGAAGGCTGGCAATCAGAGACGTTCGCGTCCGCGCAGGAATTCCTCGACCGCCCACGAGCGCCGGTCCCCAGCTGTCTCATCCTGGACGTGTCTCTTCCAGGACTGAATGGCCTCGACCTGCAACATCGCATCGCGGTCGAACGAACCGACATGCCGATCATCTTCATTACCGGGCACGGGGATGTTCCCATGACGGTCCGAGCCATGAAGGCCGGCGCAGTCGAATTCTTAATGAAACCATTCAGTAATGACGTGCTCTTAAGCGCCGTCCGGCAGGCTCTCGAACGCAGCCGCCTGGTTCTGGGTCACGAAATGGAGATGCAGTCACTCAGGGATCGTTATGCGTCACTCACCCCTCGCGAACGCCAGGTCATGTCGTTAGTGGTGAACGGTTTGTTGAATAAACAGGTCGGAGGCGAACTCAACATCAGCGAGATCACGGTGAAAGCCCACCGGGGCAAGGTGATGCACAAAATGAAGGCCAAGTCTCTGCCCGATCTGGTGAAAATGTCGGAGAGAATCGGCTCCGCTGCTGCGTCAAAAGAATGAACACCCCGTGCCGGCGGTTACCACCCTAGGCTCTCCGCCAGCCGGCCCCACCCTGCCTCCAGGCGTTCACGACATCTCATAGGCTCTTCAGCTAAAAAAGGCGGGCGAACAGCAATGAGTAGCTAGGCAAGAGCCGGGTCGGACCGCGTCGGCTTGCGACGCCACCCGGCCGCCACGAGCTGTGCGCCAAGCAGAGGGCTGCGCCAACAATGCCAAGACGCGCAAAGAGTCCCTTAAGTACAGATGTCTTGCACGACCGTATCGGTTTTACTACTATCTCTCTATGACGTCACCCTCCTCCCCTTCCCCCCACGACCCACCGCATGGGCAGGCAGAAACAGAACTCGATCGCTTCTTCGAACTCTCCCTGGACATGCTCTGCATTGCAAATGCGGACAGTTATTTCATCCGTCTGAGTCCCGCATTCACCCGAACGTTAGGCTGGAGCCAAGAGGAATTGATGCGCCGACCGTTCCTCGACTTCGTCCATCCGGACGACCGGGCCGGCACGCTCCTCGAAGTCGAGCGCCAGATCGGCAGGGGTGAACCGGTCCTGGAATTTCAGAACCGCTATCAGCACAAAAACGGCTCGTGGCGGGTTCTGTCATGGAAATCCTCGCCGCACCCGGATGGACGTATGTACGGTATTGCTCGCGACGTCACAGACCGTGAGCAGGCGCAGCAGGCGTTACGACGGTCTCATGAGGAGCTGGAGCATCGCGTTCAGGAACGCACGGCAGAACTCCAGCAGCGCAATCGTGACTTGGAAACATTGCTCTACGTCAGCTCGCATGATTTACGTGAGCCGCTGCGATCGATCTCAAACTTTTCACAACTATTGCGTGACCGGTACGGAGAGCACCTAGACGCAAAGGGCCTCGATTACCTCGATCGCGTCGTTCGGGCCGCGCAGCGAATGGATCAACTGATGGAGGATCTGCTCACGTTGTCCAGAGCGCAACGGTCGGAGATGTCCTATGAGGAGGTCCGCGGCGAAGACGTGGTCAAGGCGGCCTTGACGCAACTGGATGAGACGATTCGGCGCACGGGAGCGTGCATCCAGGTCGCCACCGGCTTTCCCTGTTTTCGAGTCAATAAAACGTGGATCACGCAGGCGCTCTACAACTTGATCGCCAATGCGCTCAAGTTTCACCGGGCCGGTGAGGTCCCCGAAATTGAAATTGCCCCTTACAAGATCATCGAAGATACGGCCCCCTTGGTGGGGCTCGTGGTGCGGGACCGCGGAATCGGGGTTGAGCCGGAACACGCGCAGCGGATCTTTCAATTGTTTCAACGGGCGGTGGGACGCGAGGTGAGCGGCACGGGTGCGGGATTGGCCATCGTCCAACAAATTGCGCATCGGCACGGTGGACGCACGTGGGTGCAGGCGCGGGCCGGTGGCGGATCTGAATTCGTGCTGCTGTTCGGGCGTCAGTCGATCATCGACGAGAAGCCCGCGGCTTAATTTCCCACACAGCCAGTTGGTCTTATGTTCGCTTCTTTCGGGGATAGACCCAGACCGCAGGTCGTTCGTTATCATATTCAATAGTTCACATGCTCCCGATGGAGGGAGCTCGTGGCCGACGAACGGCCCGATGCTCCCTCCTCAATCGACACCTCAGCGATCCGAACACACATCATCGTTTACAGCAATCTACTCACGCCATCCCGCCCCTCACTCAATGACCCGGCTCGCCCGCAAGTCGCCCGGCTGAGTCGGCAGCAGCATGATGCAGTTGGGGTTCAAGCCCTGGGATTTCAGGGTGTCGATGTTCCCCAAGATTTTATCTGCCTTCAGGTCAATCACCGTGATCGATCCATCGCTCATCCCTTCCAGATTGAGAAAGCTATTCTGGACGAACAGATAACGCTCGTCGGGTGACAGCACGCTATGGTGGGCGCCGGCCGCCGCGGCGATCGTCTTGAGAAACTTCGGTTGCCGGGGATCGCTGTTGTCGTACAGATTGACGTATCCCGGCTTGGCCGTAGTGACGAACAACCGGTCCCCCTTGGCGTTGTAGAGCATTTCGAGCGGCATGCCTTGCTGCCGTGAGCCAAAGTCATCGACCTGATGGAACGAAAAGCCCTTGGTGGCCGGATTCCACTGACCGGCCCATAACGTCCCTTCGAGCATGTTGGTGATGTGCACGGCGGGAGGATTCGAATTCGGACTGAACATCACTTCGACGGGAGCGGATTTTGCCGGGGAGGGTTTCGATGAGACCTTGTGGGTCGAGAGCACCCGGCCGCTGGCGGCCTCCATCACGGTGATGGATTCCCCCGCATCGGACATGTCCGGCTTGACGGTACTGGTCACGAGGACGCGATCGATGCCGTTGTGAATCGCAATCCCGTGCGGATACTGAATCGTGGCCAGAGCCGGCTCCGCGGCGCTGACCGTTTTGATCGGTGTATCGAGGAGCGCGTCCCCCATGATGACGTTGTTCGAGCCCATGCAGGTCAGATACCACGTCCGGTTATCCTCCGACACGGCAAGATCTTCCCCCATCTGACAATCCGGCACGTCGATCGCCCGCAGCCGATAGGGGAATTCTCTGAGATGCACGACGTGCAGAATACTTTTCCCCAAGGCCGTGACATAGGCTTTACTTCGATCGCGATTGAAGAAGATATGGTGCGCCACGAGGTCGGCCGGCAGAGGAATCTCCATCAGAATCTTCCCGAAGTTCCCGGACTCGGGATCGATGTCCATGATCGCAATGCCTTCCCTCCTTACCGGTTGGTTCGGCTTGCTCTCATAGTTGAGCAAAGCCAGGATTTCCGCCGATGCCAGACCATTGCACGCAAGCAAAAGCCCCAGGGTCAATATGAATGATCGATATAGTTTCATGATGTTCTCCTGTTCGATTACAACGGCGGACTCGCGGTGTCTTTTCCCTGTGAGCGGGGCTGCGGCACCGCTGGCCGCGCAATAGGTCTTGTCCGTTGCACGGCGGGCCGACCATGTCGGCCCGCCAGCTCCTTCACCTGCCACTCACATTGCATGGGTGCCATGGGTGATGGCTCCGCCGGCGCGCAAGGCCGCCGCCACCAGCACCGATTCCGCGATCTCCGGGTCCGACGCGCCCTGCTCTCGGGCCTTGTTCGCATGCAGTTCGATGCAATAGGGACACTGCGTCGTGAAGGCAACCGCCATGGCCATCAATTCCTTGAACTTCACCGGAATCGCGCCGGGTGCCAGCGCGGCCTTATCGAAGGCCACGAACGCCTTCATCGCTTCAGGAGCATGTGTCCCCAAAGTCTTCATCTTCTCCAGATTCGTGATGTCGTACAGGCTTGTGTTCTGTTCAATCTCGGTAGTGGTCGCGTTCGTCATGATGTGTCTCCTTTCTGTGAACAATAGATACTTAGGCCCGAATGCCGATGACTTCCAAATATTCGCCATACACCGTCGTGCAGTCCGGTCCTGCCTGATTGTGCGCAGTCCACAGCGCTTCCAAATCCCGGCGCAAGTGCGCCTGCCCTTCCGCATCGAGGGATGCGAAGGCCCGGTTGGTCGGTCCATAGTAGAGACGGAAGAATTCCACGACCTCCGAAGGAGGAAACGGATAGCTGAACAGATACTGCCGTCTGGTCAGGCCGAGAGTGGACAATCCATGACCAAGGCGTTCTTGAACCGTGGCTTCATTGCCCCACAGCACCGGCGCCGGCATCCCGGACGGGCCAATGAACTTCGCGACATTCTTGAACATCTGCCCCACGAACCCTTCTGCCGTCCAGTTCGCCATGGCGAGGGTTCCCCCTGGTGTGCACACCCGCAACAGTTCCTGCGCCACCAGATCAGGCCGCGGCGCAAACATGGCGCCGATCAGACTCGTGACCACGTCGAAAGTGGCCGCTTCATATGGAAGCGCCTCGGCATCGGCGACTTCGAATCGAGCCTTCACTCCTTCCGCGCGAGCTCTTTCCTGCGCACGCTCCACCCAATTGGCAGCAATGTCCACTCCCGTCACCTCCAGGCCATCCTTCGCTGCGATCAACGCGAGTTGGCCCGAGCCACATCCCACGTCCAGCAACCGGCATCCCGGCGCAATCTGGAGACGTTCGTAAAACTCCCTGGCGCCAGCTTCCATGTATCGTGAGAATCGATCGTAGTCCCCTGCCCTCCAAATGGTATTGAGACGGGTCTTCAGGCTATCCATCTCCGGCATCACCGTGTTCGTCGTCATGATCTCCTCCTCCTTGTGTATGTTCATTGTCCCGGTTTCCACCGCTGCGTCTGACTGGCCGCACTATAGGACAGAGGCTGGTTCGAGTCTTATCAGGGCGTCTGGCTCTCTTATCAGGAGCATGCTAAGCTGCGGTTCGTTTATCCGAGCGTCCGGATGGCTTTGCTCAGGCTCCGGCCTCGCCGAGGAACTTCCTATGGACGTGCTCTCCGAAGTGCTCAAGGCCGTCAAACTCGACGGCGCCGTGTTCTTCCACGGTGAATTTGCTGCGCCCTGGTGCGCTCGAGAGCCGGACGCCGGGACCATGGCGTCGTATTTGCCCACCCAGGCCGGCCACATCATTATTTTTCATCTGCTGCTCGAAGGACGGGGCTATGTTCGGCTCGAGCAGGAAGACCGCGCCGTGCCGCTCACGGCGGGGGACATCATCATTCTCACGCAGGGGGATGCGCATTTTATGGGTAACGGCCCGCCCGTCACGCCGGTGGACACCTCCCTGCAAATCCGGCAGATCCTCGCGGAGGGACGCATGCTGTCTCAACTCGCGGGAGGCGGTGAAGTGACGAAGCTGATCTGCGGGTACCTGACCTGCGACGCGCAGCTGTGCCGGGTCGTCCTGGCCGGATTGCCCGCGATGCTCAAGGTCAATATCCGCGAAACGCCTTCGGGGCAGTGGCTGGAAAATACACTCCGTTACTCCGTCGATCACGCAGAGGCATCCGGTCCCGGAGGCGCAGCGGTGATCGCCAAGTTATCCGAAGCCTTGTTCGTGGAGACCTTGCGACGCTACATCGCGCAACTGCCGCACACCGAGACCGGCTGGCTGGCCGGGGTACGCGATCCGGACGTGGGCAAGGCGCTGGCGCTCCTGCATCAACGGCCGGCCCAACCATGGACCATCGCCACGCTCGCTTCAGAGGTCGGTGTGTCCCGATCCGTGCTGGCCGAACGGTTCCAGCATTTCCTCACCGACACACCGATCGGCTATCTCACCCGCTGGCGGCTGCACCTCGCCGCGCAACTCCTCACGTCCACGTCCAAGAGCGTGGCTGAAGTCGCCGGCGACATCGGCTATGAATCCGAGCCCTCTTTCAACCGTGCCTTTAAACGGGAGTTCAATCTCCCTCCGGCACGATTTCGTGCCCAATCCAAGACTATTCGGGATACAGCTGCAGGTGGGGGTACTGTTATCAACCGCGATCGCATCACCACACGGTGATGCGTCGTCAGCGGCGGGAGGCGGAGAATCATCATCCGACGGCGCGACAAAGAAATGGCAGAAGAGTACGGGTGTGCTCCAGCATGCTTATGCCAACCCTGTCTTTGGCTGGAGATGGCAAAGGATATCGACCTGTTCAGCGATCTGCGCCGGCTAGGTGAACTTCCGGCCCTTCGAATCGTCCCTCCATCGCGTGGCACTTCGTCCACGGATGCGCAGCCGCGCCGGCAACGGCCCCTACCATGGCAAACGGCATGGCGACGACAAAAAGCGGCACCCCGATGCCATACCCCACCCACTGCAAGGCGACACTCTCGCGCTTCAGACCTGCCTCGACCACTTGTTCAGCGGGGTACAATGGAAAGGTGCCGTACTCGCTGCCCAGGCTGGCACTCTCACCGATCGTCCGACAACGGGCCTCGGCAAACACGGGCATCATGATCACCACACACACCAGCAGCATCAAAAAGGTTTTCATACGCTCCTCCGCCATATTTCCTCCTCGACGGATTCTGACATCTGGGCAGCCCCTGCCCATCAGAGAAACCGGGACTCCAGGCATGATCGTGGAAGCAGCACAACCCATGCCGGGTGCACGTGGGCAAACACCGCGCTGGCATTCAAGCCGACCCTTCAGCAGACTGGGTCTAGCGGGGGAAAACGGCGGCTAGAATCAGAGTCGCTGTGAGCGGTTCCGCTCAGTCCGCTCTGTGCGGAATCGATCTCATTGCGAACCTTCTGCCTTCCCCGTTGCTCCTCCCTTCAGCATCTCGCGGTTTTCTTGCCGAACCGCGCGCTTGTCTGGCCGAATCGCCCCTCTCACACGTCAGGGCGCATGCCATGACAGACCAACCGTCGAGGCACTAGGCTTGCTTCTGACTTGAGAAGGCTCGCTGATTCGTCCTGCGACATTCGCCTTCGAAGACGCGAGAGAGTGCCCGTTCATCCATAGATTGTAGACATTGTCCGACAGGATCCCATGCCGACACCTCATTCTCCTACTCCCTCTCGATTTGCGGGTACACTGGCATCCGGCCGCCCGCTCGTGAGTGTCGTCATTCCCACATACAATCGGGCGCCCTTACTCAAGACGGCCATCGCTTCTGCCTTGAACCAGGAACGAGCCGGGGAACTGTTCGATGTGGAGATCATTGTCGTCGATGACTGTTCGCCCGAAGATATGAGCCCGATCGTGGCGGCGTTTCCCGGTGTGCGTTATCTACGTTTGCCGGAAAACCGCGGGGCCTCAGGGGCCAGAAATGCCGGGATCAAGGAGGCGACAGGCAAGTACGTCGCCCTGCTGGACGATGATGACGAGTTCCTCACCCATAAACTGATGATCCAGGTGCCGCTTCTCGAAGCCAGTCCGGACATCGGCGTGGTCTATGGACAGAGTGTGGTGACCGGCAGCGACACCCCGCTCCTCCTGTGGCCGGAGTGGGCACCCTCGGGTCAGGTGTTTGAGGAATTTCTCACGCGGACGGAAGACTTTCTTCACCCTCCGACGTGGTTGGTCCGGCGAGAACTCTTCGAAGCGGCAGGATGGTTCAATGAGCAGCACCGGACCATGGAACATTACGATATGGCTCTCCGCCTGTCGATGCTCGTTCCCTGGACGTTTCTCAGCGGCGGGCCGGTGGCACGCGGCCGCTTCTCCAAGAAGGGAAAGTGGTATAGCAATATCGTTAATGGCACCAATGAGCAGCGTTTACCCAGGATCGTGGAAGGCGCACTTTCACGATTACCTCTGACGCCTGAAGCCGAGCGCATTCGATGCAAGGCGCGAGCAGCTGTCTGTGCCACAATTGCGGGTCAACGATGGTGGACTGGTGGCGGGCTGGAACCGACCAAGCAGCATCTACTGTCGTCGCTGCGCACCTCACCCTGGCTGTTACGCGAAGCACCGGTGATGGAGTGGATTCAGCGGATCGCCGGCACACTGGCCGGAGGGTCTCATCAGCCTGTGCAGGCCGTGAGAGCTTTCTGGGAAGAAATCAAACAGGCCACGTCCGGTTCCCCAGACGCGCACACCCTACAAATGCGAGGGGTGTTGGGAGAGATGCTCTCATGCGCAGCCATCAGCATGAAGCAGGGATCACCACGGCGGGCATGGATGGTAGGGCTCGGTGCAATCGTGCATAATCCGAAGTCCTTACAGCAACCGACACGCCTGCTTCACTTATATCGCGCACTCGCCGCCAATCAGCCCTCAGCAGGAACCGGCCTTCCGCTTTCCCCCTCGTAATATGAAGACGTTCTGCGACTTCCTGGTTTCAGTCCCCTCATTCTTCCTTCCAGGATGACTGACCAAACGCTCGTACGGCCAGATACGCCACGTTCCGCTTCCAATACGAGATGTTCGATCTCGTCATCAATTCCAGAAACAGATCATCGGCATCTTTCCGATTGAACGTCTTGCCGGCGGGCGACACGTCACCCGCCGGAAGGATCACGCTCCCTCCGCATCGATAGATCAAATCGTGCATGATCGGAGCCACGAGCGAGAGCTCAAACGAAGCGATGATGGCCCAAAACAGACGCGGGATACTCGCCAAGTCACTCCGGAATCCCTTCTTCGCCGTAATGATACATCCATTCAGCGCGGCATACCGGCAATCCTCAGCCACCACCCAAAGATGTCCATCGTGAGTCAGCACGGGGATGGGCAACTTGGGTATCAGCTCAGCCCCGGCCGTCGCGGTCTCTCTCGAGGCCTGTTTGACGCGAGCCTGCAGGTCGGCAGTGGAAATATTCCGATGTGCCTCGCCGAGGTCGAAGGCATAGGTTTTTGTCAGCGCGGCGACGAGACTATTGTTGTCTGCAAGCGTGGAAGAGGAGCCTGCCTTCGGGATCCTGGCCGACGCGGCATTTTCCACGACGCTCTCACGACTGACCACAAGTGAGAGGGTGCGTCCCCGATCGGTCAGGTTCAACGTCACCGTCTCCCCGCCTTCGAGTCGCTTCTCAATACCCTCAAATTGTTTGATGAGTTCGGTGAGATACGCATTGGCTTGCGTGAATTGCATCTGTACCTGATCGGGCATCCCTGTCTCCTCGGCTTGGTTCATCTCCCTCTATCGAATTCGGCATCATGCCTAAATTGATGGGGATTCCTCAAGCCGTCCCACCCTTCACGCAAGGTTTCCGCTTCGTGTCACACAGTATTAGACAAGGCAGGGTGCAGAAGCATCGGCGGGCGCCCGGAAACGTCCACCTTACTCACTGAACGATACGTGCGACCTTACAGAGAAATGGACAAGCAGTGCGACAGGCCTGAGATGAGGGAGAACGGGATCACATCCTAGAGGAGTGTCACTGTGGGAGAGTGAGGAGAACGTGCCGCCCTCGCGGCACAGGCGAAGGCGGCTGAGAACTATCCGGCCGCACAGCTTCCAGCCGCGCCCGAACGCAGAATGCTGACGAGCTTCTACGGCGTGGCAATAATCGGAATCTCCCGCGCCGATTCTTCTTTGAACTGTTCCATCTTTTTGTGAACGGCCTGGAGAATTTCAGGACTGTTGCGGCAGGCTTCAGTGCACTTTTCGCCCATTTCCAGAATGGAACAATGGTCCCGGACGGTCAACCTGCCCTGCACGCCGTTCATCTCAAAGCCGACTTTCACCGGCTCCTGGTGCAGGGGGCAGAGAGTCTCGGCAACAACGATGTCCTTGACTGTCTGTGGATGTCTAGCAAATAGGTCTGCCATATACGCTCCTTACGGTGTGACGGATAAATAGTGATACAGTGGCCTCCAGCCTCACTGTATCAAGAGACGCCTGTAGCACAAACTTCTATCGCATTTTACGGCGCGACAGCGTCACTGATGCATCCGCTTAGGCAGGTGAGATAGATTCGTCACGAGGAGACTTTACTCTCAACGGCTGACACCGGGATAAGGAGACGCATGCCATACGTGTTGATCATTCATGACGTCGATGCCTATCCGGCATGGAAGACGATATTTGATGATGCCGCAGGGATGAGAAAACAAGCCGGGGAAATCAGGTACCAGCTGTTACGTCATGAAACCGACGCCAACCGAATCGTGCATTTTTCAGAATGGGTGTCGCTCGACATGGCTCGGCGATTTTTTGAGTCTCCGGAACTGGCCGAGATCAGACGCAAGGCGGGAGTCATTGCGCCAGAATTTCACTACCTAAACGAAATCGAACAGGGCCTGCTGTAACGTCTGTATAGGAATCGACCCGCAGCGGGTTCTTTGCCCCCATTTCCGACCTTTACTCACACTTTTTATCGCCCTGGGGTATGCTGGCCCTTCAGAAACGGTGATCGAACACCGACCATCGCCGTAACCCAGGAGGGACGCCCATGCGATTCGTGAAAGTACAAGATGAGGAACGGGCCGGGGAAGTCGCCATCAATCTCGATCTGGTGAGGGAAGCTCATTTCGGAGGAGGCTTACTGCACCTGTACTTCGAGCGCAGTTCCTCAGCGCAGGACGACATGACCTTTACCGGCGAGAATGCGAAAAAGATCTGGGCCGCGATGGGATAGCGACACGACCTTTCTCTATCTCCGTCCAACACGTCAACTCCCCACCCTCCGTGGCACCGTCACAGATCCATGACTCATGCCCACCGCTGCCCGATTCGTGCTATAGGTACTTCTGCCGTGACCATTCATATCTGTCGTCACGCAAACGGATCAATCCGAGGACCTCATGACCAATCACCGCACCGACCTCAAACGTCTTGCCCGGCACGCCATGATCGATCGCGGCTTATGGCCGGAGTTCTCTCCCAAGGCCATGGCGGAACTTGCCCAGATTCGCACGGCGGCGGTGGATCACGGACCGGATGTGCAAGACCTCAGAGACCTGCTCTGGGCATCCATCGACAATGATGACTCGCTCGACTTGGACCAGCTCACCGTGGCCACCGAACATTCCGACCACTCGGTCACCATCCAGGTAGCGATCGCCGACGTCGACGCGCTCGTGCACAAGGACTCCGCCCTGGATACACACGCACGCCACAACACGACCTCCGTTTATACATCCGGGGATATCTTTCCCATGTTGCCGGAACCACTCTCCCACGATTTCACCTCGCTGCGCGAACATCAGGATCGGCTCGCCATCGTGGTAGAAGTCGTCGTCGCCGCGAATGGAAAGGTGGCCGGCGCATCTCATTATCGAGCGGTCGTTCGCAACCACGCCAAACTCGCATACAACAGCGTCGCCGCCTGGCTCACCGGAACAGGGCCCGTGCCAGACGGAATCACCAACGTTCCCGGTTTGGACGCGCAACTGCGCCTTCAGGATCAGGTTGCGCAACGACTCAAGGCACGCCGTCATCAGCAGGGTGCGTTGAGTCTGGAAACCATCGAGCCGCGCGCCGTGTTTGACGGCGATACCCTGACCGGCATCAAGGTCGAGCAGAAGAATCGTGCGAAGGAACTCATCGAGGACTTTATGATCGCCGCCAACCAGGCGACGGCAGCCTACCTCAGGCGCAAGGGTATCCCGTCGTTTCGCCGCATCCTGCGCTCACCGGAGCGCTGGCAGCGGATTGTCGATGTCGCGGCTGGTTGGGGCGAGATCCTCCCTCCCCGTCCGGATGCGCAGGCGCTCGATGCGTTTCTCATCACACGCCGTGCGGCCGACCCGCTCAGGTTTCCTGATCTGTCATTAGCCATCGTCAAACTCATCGGGCGTGGTGAATATGTACTCGACGAAGGAACGGGTGGCGCACCGGAACATTTCGGTCTGGCCGTGAAAGGGTATACGCATTCCACCGCACCGAACCGGCGCTATCCCGATCTCGTGACGCAACGGTTACTCAAGGCGGCGCTGGCTGATGCGCCCATGCAGTACCGTCGAGACGAACTGAAATACCTGGCCGACTACTGCACTGAGAAGGAAGATGATGCAGAACGAGTGGAACGGCAAATGAGAAAATCGGCGGCAGCCTTGCTGCTGCAACCCCGTATCGGAGAACGGTTTGAGGCGATCGTGACCGGCCTCTCTGACAAGGGGACCTGGGTGCGGCTGCTTGACCCGCCGGTTGAAGGAAAACTTTCCGGAGGCCTGGCCGGACTCGATGTCGGCGACAGCCTGATCGTGGAGTTGGTGAGCACGAATGTCGAACGCGGGTTTATCGATTTCGTGCGGATCGCATCCTGAGGAGAAATCGCAGAGGGACCGACGGGCATGAGACCCGCGGGATGACTCAGGAACCCCAGAGCACCTCCGGAACATTGGTGCCCGCAATCACTGTAAATGACTCCGTTCCGAGCGTATAGGCCCCGGCTGGCAATAGCCCTGAAAAGGAACCGGTCTCTACGATCTGCGTTCGCGCGCGTTCGATACTTGCCCGCTGATCTCCGGCAAACGGCATCACGGCCGGCACCAACTCCGGTCCCACCGTCTCGCCTTTCTTGGCATTCGCCGACCGCTTGGATCGTGGAGCAATCGTGACCGCGCCATAGGCCTGATCAATGGCGGCCACCTCCGCCTCCACCGCCTGCAACTGCGGATCATCGATCGTACGTCCGGAGACAAGCAGGGCTGTTTTGGCCCGCAGGGCTATCGATTTGTAGCGGCGGATGTCGCCGAGGTTACGGGCAGCCTGCGCCCCCAAAAAATGCAGCGCGGCCGGATCCTGCGCCATGGCAAACGCCCCATCACCCAGCGTCTCGATCCGCCGATAGGAACGATCCACCCCGGCCCAAGCATTTTTTGCAGCAAGCTGATTCATTTCCTCCGCCAGCCGTTGCACCTCGGCACGGATCGACTCAGGATTGTCCTGCGGGCTTCGATAGAGTCGGTCGGAAGGCGCCTGGGAGGTACGCTGCTGAACGACATGCGCCAATTCATGGGCCAGGAGGCTCCGTCCCGATGCAGTCTCCGGGGCATAGTCTCCTGGTCCAAACACAATCCGCTCCCCAGTGGTGAAAGCCTTTGCGTTGATGGATTCCACCTCAGGCGCCGAACTGGAGTCCGAAAAAATTCGCACGCGGCCGAGATCGACACCAAAACGTGTTTCAAAAAACATCCGCGTAGCCGGGGCCAACGGTTGCCCGCTGGTGCCAGCCGGCTGCAAGTTGGATGTCCGGTCGATGACCGGAACGCCGTGCCTCTCTCGCTGACGTGATAATCCCGCTGGCCGATGCAAGACATCCTTTGCCATCTGATCTGCTTCCCGTTCAACTCTCTCGGTCGATCTGCTGACCTTAGATGGGAATCGATGGCTCCCCTGGCCGATGGAAAAGATTGGGATGCGTCCAAAATCATACCCGGCCTGAACTCCGAGGGGGCGCGGCAACTCCGGGGAGTCCAAGGCCACCGCCTGTGCCTTCAGCGAAGGCGTTGATCTTTCCGGCACCACAGCAGCCCGGGAGATCGGAGTGTGCCGGTTGGACTGGTCCGTCCTTCGCATGGCGCCCTATTCTGCCCGTTCCTTCAACGCCTTGGAGTGACATTGGCCATCACTCCACCGACCAATCACGACGCTCTACTTGCCTTTCCCCTTCCCCCGAATCGGGCGAGGGGGGGTCGGCGTTGGTTGATCGCCGAAGCGCTTCTTGTCTTCCTCGATCAATTTCTCCAATGCTGTGATCTCCGCCTGGTACCCGGCGAGCTGTTGATCGATCTGGCGAGTGAACGTGGCTTTCGCTTCCGCAAGGTTGGCCACCCGCGTCTTCAATTCCGCCACCGTCGCCTCCCTCGCCGCAATCGTCGCAGCCTGGGTCGGCGGCTTCTTGAATGCCGCTTCCAGGGATGCTCTGGCCTCGCCAATCACTTTCGTTTGCTCTGCCACCATCTGATTCAAGGTCGCCATCTGTATTCTCCTTTAGCCGCGTAGGGCTAGGGTCTATTGAAGCCGGAGATCGGGGACGGAATGCCGCCCAAATTCACCGGATTGGCCTGAGCCAGGTTGCCCATGTACACCGCATCCTTCATGCCGTGAAAATCCACGGACGGGATCGGCACATTCGTCTTGATGTGGTTGCCCATGACGATTGCACTTCGAGCCGAGAGCGACACGGTGGCGGTTCCTTGGGCAGCCACGCTGGCATGCCAGCAGAAATTGTTACTGAAGAAGAGCCGTTCGAAGCGGCGAAACAGATTGTCGCTCACATTCTGCTGGGCAACCTCGACTAACGCTGTCCGGCCAGGCCCGAGGAACTTGTTATCGAGAATCTGCGCGCTGAATCCAAACACGACCTGTCCTGCACCGAAGTTAATCACCTGTTCAAGCCAGCCGCGCATCCAAAGCGCGCGATGCTCCTGATTCGCATCCAACAAGGCCGAGTTGGCGTAGGTGATCAGGTTGCTCTGCACTCGCGCCTCCAGAATCAGATCCGCGATGATGCCCCACGAGAGCGCACTGATCGTCGCATTATCCGGCGAGACCCCCGTATTCATGACCTCACAGGACTCCACGCACAACTCCCCGAGCTGCACGGACGCGCCGATGCCTATCGAGGGTGATTGCTGATACCCGCAGTTCAAAATCCGGTTCTCAGTCAGGGCGTATTTGGCAAACCCCACCAGGCTCAGAATGCCCCAGTGCCGCATGTCTTCGACGCGATTCTGACTACACGTGAGGGAGGTATGAAAGACCGCGGTGATTCCGCCGCCACCCCGCACCAGACTGTTGTCGGCCAGGACGTTCGCCGTGCCGCCGCTGGTCGCGATCGGCCAGGCGGTATTGGTGAGACGATTGCCCTGCACACGGACGCGACTGGATGCCACCAGCAAGATACCGAACCCGAGCTCCTGACCGTCGCTCTCCAACCGGTTGTCCAGTACCTCGGCCCCTTCGTTGCCGATCACGACGATTCCTTCCTGTACGCCGATGACCTGGTTTCCAGCGACCCGGCCGCCGATCGTCCCGAGACTGCCGTTCGCGCCCAATTTGGCCAACAAGAGCGCAATCGGGCGAATCGATCCGGCTTCCTTCAGCATGGAGCGGAGTTGGTTGCGTTCGACGACCGTGTTGCGGCCGCTCACCGAGATGCCACCGTACTCGGGAGAATTGTAGAGCAGGATATTATCGCTGATGACACAGCCATCGGCAGCGCAATCGATGCCGAACGCCTTGATGGTCGAAGCCTCGACCTGCGCACCAAGCCGCACGATGTAGTTCCCGGCAATGGTGGAACCGGCGGCCAGCGAAAATGGCACACCAGTGAGGAGGCCGTTGTTCAGCAGGATGCCGAACGCGAAGCCCACGATACGATTGTCTTCGACGCGCGCAGGGAAGGACAGGTCTTGGAGCAGAAGCCCGACCAGGCCCCCATCGCTCTGCCGCTTGTTTGCAGCATCGAAACTATTGCCGACGATGGCCAGCCCCGTCGTATCGGCGAGCGTCCAGACTCCATACTGCACATTGTCGACGACACAGCCCGTCACGCGCAGGTCGCTGCTACGGCTGATGACGAGACCGGCGATCTGACTCAGTACCTGCGCGTGCAGTATGCACCGCTCGATCGTGGTCTCGCGGCAACGGTCCACCGTCACCATGGCCTGCAGGCCCTGACCCTGCTGCCCCTTTGTCTCCAGCACAAGGGAAAGCCCCGAGACCGTCACGTACTCCAACAGCAACCCGTCGGGATGCTTGATATGCAGAAGCTCAGTCCCGTTCCCTCGCACCACTCGCGCGCCCAGCGTTTCCCCGTGTAGCGACACGTTGGATCGTTCAATGCGAATCGGCGCCTCGATCTCGTGATCGCCCACCTTCAGGCAGACGCACCCGCCTGCGTCCGGCAACGAATCGATCGCGGCTTGAATGTCATCGCCGGGCCTAACCACGACCGTACAACAACCGGGCGTGAGCTCCGTGAGCGGAGGGAACACCGTCCGGCAATCGTGGATCTCGCCGTCGGCCTCAATGATCGCGAGATGGCCGTAATGATGGTACAGCCCGAGGGGAGGCGTCAGATTGAGGCGTTCGATATCGGCATCCGCGGTCCTGGCCGCAAAACACCAGTAGTCTCCACTATGCGCCATCCCTCCTGCCTGGACGGTCAGGGTCGCTTGCACCCCATGCTCCAACACGAAACTGGGGTTGGCTGCGGACAGCTCGATCAACCCGTCGGTTGTCAGGTCCAGGTTGACGAGTTGCGACCCGTCCGGCTTGCGCACAATCCCGGTTTGGTCCCACCGGATCACGCGCAGATGTTTCGTCGCGTCGGCGAGTCCTTGGGGAAAATCGCCGACCGGCAGCGCAGGGGTGAACGTCAGCGTCTTGTTGGTGTCGTTCACCGTCACCTTGCGCATGTCGCCGGGCAGACCGGCGAACTCGCGTCCATCACTCGTGAACTCCACCCAATCTCCGGTCTTGAATCGCAGGACGTTGTCGCGCCCTAGACTTTCCACGCGCACGGTCGCCCGACCGGCAAGGATTTCGACGATAGTGGTGGAGACATGGGCATTCTCCCGGGACCACTTCACCTTGGCCGTCGTGTGCGTCGCACTGTGGACCTCGACGCGGTACAGATGGTTCTCCAGGCCACGATACCCGCCTGTCGGCGGCACGAGACAGGGATCAGGCTCCGTGGTGACGGCAACCGTGGTAGTCGTCAGACGCGCCGACGACGGACGGTTGCTCGCAGGCCAACCGGGGATATCCTCCAGAGGAGTTTCGCAATTCACATTCGCCGGGATGCCGCTGAGGATTCTCACTTGCCAGGCCGTCTGGTTCCTCGTGGTTGAATCGACATTGACGGCCGGCTCGATAAGATCCGGGGCTTGCAGATGCGTCACTTCACGGCGCCACACGTCCAGGTAGACGAGCGACCGCGCCTGCGACGGAATTGCCACCGGTCCACCAAAGGGCTGATTCTTCACCAGCAGGGCAGCCGTGCCGTACTGCTCTTCGATCCTCGCTTCAAATGCGGGCGCCGTGCCGTGGTTTTCGGCGAGGTAGCCATCGACGTACATTCGGCCCTGACCAACGGTCAGTTCCCCGCCGGTGACCTCGATTTTGAACCCATCTGGTGTCTCAGCCGGCACGCCGCACCGACCGACGACATCGATGGTCTCGGCTCGCCAGCGGCGGTCCTGCAAATCCACATACTCGTTCCAATCGGCATCCAGGTCTACGCGTCCCTGCTGCCGCAGGACACCCTGGTAATGTTTCTCAGGGTTGAATCGTTTACGGCTGTAATCGCCACTCATATGCGCTCTCCTGATCGGTAATTCGTTAGAATTCCATGGCCATGCCGAGGCTCGTCACGTCGAGTAAAACACGCCTGCCTCCAGTCCGAACCTCAAATACTCCTGCAATCTGATGTTGAGATTGTCTTCCCGCTGCGGTGCGAATACGCCATGAAAGACACCCATCTCAGATTCATCGTCTGCCCCGCGCCGGATTTCCTCCGGACAATGTCCTGCGAGTTGACCGTAGGCCGCCTGCCCATATCGGCGAGCGGTGAAGGCCGGCCTCACGCGCGCCTGGGTGGCCAGCGTGATGGCTTGTATTTGGGAAACAGTGAGGCTGCCCTTCGGCTGATCCGCCTCTAACAGGGCCGCATCCACGGCCAGATCCGGTTGGCAACGATACCGGCGAGGCACGATGGAATTCAGCGGTACGAAGGAAAATCGACAACAGCCCTGCTGGTTTTGGTCCGACCAGACCGGGTGACTCCAACTGTCCCCACTGGCGAGGGCCGCCGCGAAAATTGTGTTCGAAGCGAGGTCTAAGCGTGTCGTGTGCACCTTGCCGATGACCGTGGTATTCACGATGCTCAGCACCCCACCGGCGTCCAGCCCGTCGAGGGCTGCATAAGCCACTCCGCTCGGCGAGGTCGCATCAACCAACGAATTGGTAATCGACAGGTCGGCACTGTCCACGGCGCGGACGCCTCCCAGCACACAGTGATCGATCTCGACGGTCGTACCCTCCCGCTCGATCACCAACGACGCAGGGGACGGCGACACCGGCTCACCCTCTCTCGTCAGACTCAGCCCCGGGACCAACGTGCAATGGCGAAGCCGCAGAAGTCGCGTCCCGCCGGCACCCGCTGCCACGACACGCAGCCGCCCCCCGGCGATGAGCAGTCCGTTCAAGGTCAATTCTGAACCCGGCGCCAAGGTGATGGTCCAGTCTCCGCTAAGCACCAGCGTCGGACGATGTTCGTTGGCAGCACGCACCTCCACCTTCGCCTCTGCAGGGAGGTTCAGGCTCAATGATTCCGCATACAATCCACTGTCGTCGACCTGCACGATGCCGCCGGCCTGAGATGCCGTGAGCTCCGTTTGAAGACTCTGGCCCTGCGTCACGGAGGCAAACCCGCCGCCCAACGCAAAGGTCTTCCCACGCTCGTAGGTCCCACCGGAGGTGGGCATGCTGAATCCGTAGTGATACGTCACGCGCAGATTCACGGGCGGGGTGCCCGGCGGAACAGCAATCCGACCGAGCACTGGATCGATCGAGACTTTGCTCACCGGAAGATGCGCCCAGGTGGCCCCGTCATCCGACAGATTGCAGACCTGCACCTTCCCCAGGCTCGTATCCACATTGTCTGCTTCGAGAAACAGGCTCAACTGCGGGCCATAATATTGAGCAAGATACCTGTCCAACACCCTGCGGCTGATCGGCTCCGGCACGTTCAACGGTTCCGCCACGTGCGTGATATACGCCTCCGACTGCGGTCGAGCGAACAGTTGTTGATTGTTCCCCAAGGGACTGAACAGAAACCGTTGATCGTCGACGCGGAATGCGGGCGAACGCCGGAGCGTAAAGGCGTCCAACCGCCATAGGAATAGACCGATGCTGGGAATGTTATATCGCCCCTGCTGGATTCCAATACGCCGCATATCGACAGAATGGGCGATGCCGTTAAAGGCCGTATCCCGCCGCTCCAAGGCTTCCCAATTTCGCAGATCGACCGTGGCAAGATTGGCCGGGCGCAGGTGGTTCATGTATTGGCTGGTTTCGAGCCACTGAAAAAATTCCACCACCCGTGCATTCCAGCCCGTGACATCGCGGGCCAGCTGCTCGAGGACAGTCGCCGTACCTTTTCGTCGCCGATACGCTATGGTATTGGCCACCTCGGCCCTGGCACTACGCGTCCGCGTAGTGACCGCGTGCAAGGTCCTGTAGCCGATTAAGTCACCGATGTAGGGCGCCACCCAGTCGGCGCAGGTTTCAATAAACTGATCGTCATAGAGTTGATCGAGATTTTCCCGCAGCACGGCAATGTCTTCGGCCAGCACCTCGCATAAGGCGCGCAGCGCGCCGCTCTGTTCGGCATCACGAATGCGGTAGATCGCGGGAAGAAGCTGGTACAGTGTGTCTGCTTCTGGATTCATTGGATTGCCTTCAGTTGAGTCAATGACGCGGACTCGATCAACAACAGTTCCGCCGCCGGCACCACCCCGTCTGCCCCCATGGCCGGTCGATCCGCGATCAGACGGGGCTGAATCTCCGGAAGCGACTGGTCTGTGCGTGCGAACCGGTCCAGATCCACCGCCACCACACCCGGAACCGTTTGGATTGCGGCAATGACTTCACCCAGCGCAACCGGCTGACCGAACGCCCTGGCTGTAAAGCTATACCGCTGCTGGAGGGCGGCGGATATCGCCTCCATCACAACGTCACTCACATGGTCCGGATTGATCGTGACCGTCCCTGCAATCTCGAACCAGGCCTGCCGGTACGCCTTCACCGTGAACGCCACAAAGGGATCGCCGTAGGTGCGCAACGATTCTTTCAATTTCGTGATCACGGATCCATCCTCGTCCAACAATTCCCCATCCGGTCCGGCGACCGTGAGGAAGATGCTCCGCTTGCGGCCATCCCACACCCAGACAGCCTGAGCCTTGGCGACACCGGAAAACGTCCGGGAGAAGTCTTCGTAATCCTGCAACGACACGGCGCGATCCAGCGTGAGCACCGTCAGCGGTGCGTTCGTGCGCGCGTCGTCCCTCGACTCCGGATTTTCGGCTCCCTGCGCAGCTTCCGGATTCACGACGCCTTTCAATCCGAGCGGTCGACTCATGAGCAGACTCAGTTGTCCGGCTCGCACGAGCCCCCCGAGGCCGGTGCCCTTGCGATACTCGGCCCGCACGTTGTTCTGCCCGGTCGGCAACCGCGCCCCCGTGATGCCGTCGCCAAACCGGATCGTGGTGCGGCCCTCGTCGTCCCGCCGGGTGACATAAATGCGCTCGGCGGGTCCATGCCCGTAAAAAAACGGGACCTCTTCCCACAAAACCTCGTTGACATACACCTTGAGTGTCGAAGCCGAACCGTCCGGCGTATCGGCACTGACGTACGTGACAGGCGGTTGGCGCAAGGTGAACTGCTGATACGGCACCGCCGCATCGCCGCTGCCCAATGGTTCCTTGACGCTCTCTCCGTGGGTGGCGGCCGCCACATTCGCGTTGATGTGGACCGTGGCGCGCTCGTACACATTGGTAAGCGCCGTTGCGAGTTGCACCGTCGTCCGATCGCGATTCTGGGTAATAGCGATGCCAACGGCCTCATCGATGAAAACAATCTCCGACACCGCGTCCGCCGCCGAGTCCGAAGCGATCAACTCGATGTCCCCGGCGCTGATATCTAAAAACCCTATCCGACCGTCGCGATCCATCAAGGGCAACCGCAGCAATGGCGGGACAGATTGGGTCAGCGACGCCCCGAATTCCTCGGGCGTCAACGGGAGCAGCGACGCCCCCGCCAGGGTTGCGGGAGCACCGATCATATCCAGCAGGTCTCCAGGCGTCAGCAGAACCGCGCCGCCATCATCGAGCATCAACGCCGGCGGTGGTTGAGTTCCACCCAGCGGGACCTTATGTCCCCTAAATGGAGCGGGCGCCGGATGTTTGAGACGAAGCGCCTGACGCACACCGGTCACCGCAAGGGGGCGTCCCGGCATCAGACCTTCTACCAATTGATCGAACGCGAGTACCTCGCCGTAGACCGGGTACAACAGGGGCAACGCGGCCGGAGCCATCTCCTCGCTCTGAGCCGAGACTGTCATGGTGCGCAGCAGATCCAGCTTCGAGCTGGAACCTTTCGCCCAACTTGCGCTCAGGCTGAGGGTCGTCCCATTACCGGCAATGCCGTACCGGGCGACCGAACGATGAACCACATCGGTAATTGTCGCAAACGTCCATGTGCGTGCGCCGTTCACCGGATCATCCTGCTCCACCACGGCGAAACTGCTTTTCAGGATCTTGTCGTTGCGGCTGCTGAGGGTGATGCGCGTCACCGTCTCATCGGCATCCAGGGCCCACTCACTGAATGTCCCCTGGAACACTCCACTGCTGTTGAATTGCGGTTGTAAGGGCGCATTGTGCCCAAAGGGCGAGGCCTGGTTTCGTAAGACATAGACGCCTGGCCTGGTGGCGGCGATCGTCTCGGCACTGGTAGACATGGTCGCGAGCGAGAGCTTCGTGCTCTTGCGATCGGGAGACGACACGACACCGGTCACACGACGGATCGAGGCTTCAAAGCCACTACCGCTCTCCACGACAATCAGCACGACCTCCCCGACCGTCACATTCACGTTGCTCCCGGACAGCCACAGTGCCCGCATATCCCAGCTCAGCGGTTGCGTGGCCGTCTGCTGGGCCAGGAGCGCATTCCATGCCGGCCGCGCCTCAATGGCTTCGACCGTCTCGAAGGTTTGCGGTTGTTCATCCGGCCCGGGGATACTCTGCACCTTGGTCCCGACCGTCAAGGTTATCGCCTGAGCCGCCTGTTGCGGCAGGCCGGGACTGTCTTCGAGGGTCAAGGCCACATGCGTGGCGGCAGCCAGCCCTGGACCGAGCTGATACCCGAGCAGACGCGACTGCTCAAGAATCGAGAGGCGCTCGGTGGCCGTCCGCAAGTAAGATTCGTTGGCGATGCGTTCCTGATAGAAGGTCAGGATGTCCCCCGTGACGGCCCAGGCGTCCAGCAACGCGATCGTAAAATCATCCTCGTCGCGTGTTCGGAGCCCGCGTAGGATTGGCCACCGTCTGTCGGAGAGCCGCGCATGGAGGCTTTGACGAAACGTCCCGTAGGTCCCCACGCGATAGGCCACCGCCGACAGGCCCGGTCGATTGACGAGCAGGCCGGGAGTCGCGGCCTCGATACCGGCGCAGCAGCCGCATTCATCTGGAGCATCCGGACTCATTTACCTCCTCCCAACGTGATGGTCAACCGACCATGCTCCTGGAAATTGCGGTCATTGTCCAAGCGGGGAATTTCCAGGGCGGCCATCTCCAGGCGCCCACTGTCCAGTCCAGCGCTCTCCGGAATCCCTTGCCGCTGAAATGTCCGCACCTCCACGGATTCGACGCCGGTTACCTGATGGGCAGCTCCATAGACGGTACTGAGATAGACCGGCTGTCCGAAAGTCCAGAGATCTGGGTGAAAGAGACCTCGACGTCCATCCGGCAGATCACGATTACTCAGCACGTCAAGCAGCTCACGCTCGATATCACTTCGGAAATGTTCGGGGCGCACGCAGACATGCAGATCGATCTCCAGCGACACGAACTGCGGACCGTCGATCTCCAGATCATGCCCGGCCATGCGATACCGGTCGACATGCGCCCGGATGTCAGTCTCAAACTCGTTGGACAGGGCGGTGCCTAACTCACGATCGACCGTCACGAATACCGTGTGCCAGCTCCCCGTCCAGCGAAACGTGGCGGCGGCCCGTTGCACGTCGGCTCGACGCTCGGTCACTTCGGCATAATCAGCCTCTGTCACGGCACGCTCCTGGATGCGATAGGCCACCGGAGCGCGTTGTCGCACGTCCTGCATCGATTCGGGGTCCACCCCGCCGACGGCCGGCAGCGGATTTCGCACCAGGGTGATTTCGGGAAGAGTCAGCGCAATGTGGAGCAGAGCGTCCGCGCCGACGTTCCCCGCGCGGCCATTGCCGACACGATAGCGGGCGGTGAACAGCGTACCCGATTCGGGCCGCCGGCCGTGCACGTCGTCCCCGAAACGAATCGTCCCGCTGCCGTCATTCTCGACCTCAACGACATACTCATCTGCCTCCGCGCCGCTGTTGAGCAAATCACGCCGCGCCGTCCAGGTCGTGGTCTCTGTGCCTTTGGTTCCCGTCAGAAGGATGGACGGCTGCACGGCTCGCAGGTCCCACTGCAGAGCAGTTCGCGCCGATTTTGCATGGTCGTAGGCAGGCCCAGCATGCGTGAGCGGTCCCTTGGAGAGGCTGGGCCGAAAGCGTGGCGGAACCGCGTCACGAGTGAGCAGGGCACAACGATCCTCCCGCTTCGACCGGGGCATGAACAGAAATGGGTCGGGTACCGAGCCCAGCGCTTCATCCGCTTGAGTGGTTCCGTGATCGACCAGAATGAGATTGCCACGCACCAGGGTAACGGCATCGCGATATCCAGCGTTTGTGGCAGCAGAGAGGCAGAAGGGAAACGGCAGGGCATCCTCTTCAGGCCAGGTGATCTCCGTAATCAACTGATTCGTCACCGGATCGGTGAGCGGCCCGCCCCCCGCCGCCGTCGTCACGACTCGATCCAGTCGTACGACATGACGTGTAGTGGGATCGGCATCCGAAGGTGAACCGGTTTCCGGACCGATGACTTCCTCGAGCAGCAGCATCATCCCCGCCTTGAGTTGGGGATGATTTCCGAACAAGGTGGCCGAGGTCGCGCCTTTCGGCAGGCAGCATCGTTGGTTGCTCCAGCTAAAGAGCCGCATCTCGTTATGATCGGCATAGAGGGACTGCAGGGACTCCATCGCTTCAAACAGCAGATCGGCCTGTTCATAGATTCGTGGGTCGTTGACGATGCCGGTAGGCTGCCCCGGGATGAGTGTCGTGAATCTGGTGCCGATGGGAATCGCGGGATTGTTCGGGTCGACTCGAACCACGTCGGCGGACACCTGCATATGCACCCAGGTTCTCGCGTTGCAGCCCTCGCTCATGTAGTAATCCATCAGTCGCGCGTGGCGGCGGACGGACACGCGACGCCGCGCGGTGCCCAGATAGGCTTCCGTCGCAACCGCATCCTGCTGATAACTCAATTGATCGGCAGTGTAGGCCAAGGCCTCGACCAACATAACCCCGAGATCGGCGGGACTGCGTTCCTGCCATTGCGGCATCAATGCCGACATGCGATCAAGCATGACCCGGCGAAAACTCGCATAGTCCTTGGCTAAATAATCGATCACCGGCGCCGGGTCCGGCACCTCCGGACATTGGTGTTGCAGTGCACAATCGAAGGGGCTGGGGCATTCGACCTTGAATGAAAACTCGATCGCGGCCAGTTGCGGGTCGATTCCGGCAGGCACCGCGTCGTCCAGGGCATCGGTCACCAGACGCAAGGAATAGGTTGAGAAGTCACCGGGCTGATCTACTTCGACGGTCAAGACGTTGGCGGAAGGTCCGCTGCCGGCAACGACAGACAGCACCCGGAAGGTCGTGATGCGCTCCCCGCCTTCGAGCCTGATGTTGCTTGTCAGGAGCGTCAGCGCTCCCAGCGGCTTCACAAAATATAGCTCAAGCTTTCGTTGCCGCTCAGCTTCCGTCGGCGCGGTGTGATCGATGACTTCGAGGTAATCGATTCCGTTCAGCGTGGGATGATTACGCACGACCTGTCGACGCAATGCATCGCAGCACGAATACTTCACGCTCCTCCTCCTTGCACGAAGGTCCCGACGACACGAGTACCCGTTCGCCTGATCACGTACTGCACCGTCACCCGTAATGTTGAATCCACGGCGTCCACCTGCACCGACTGCACCAGGATCCATTCGCCCAGCCAGCGCTGCAACGAGCTCTGCACCAGCACCTGCGTGGTGGCCGCCAGCACCTCGCTGTTCGGCGCGAACACTACCTGGAGGAGGCCGCTGCCAAAGTCCGGCCGCATGACCCGCTCACCGGGATGGGTGAACAGCACCTGCTCAATCAGATCACGAATATGGTCGGCTTCGTCTGCGCCGGCGGTCCGGCCACGTGCGTCGAACCGATAGGGGAAATTCACCTGCATCATCGTCACACTCCCGTAACCCTGGTTTGGGTCACCGACGCGAGCAACGGCGTCCCGGAGGGCGCACAAATCGCCTGACTATCGATCAACAGCAGCGGCAGACCGTTGCTCGTCACCCTGGTAGCCGCCGTGATGTATTGCGCAGTGACGCAGGGCCCGTTCGCGGCCGTAGGCGGCGGCAGCGTGCAGCCGGCCACGACGTAGAGGCTGTTCATCGCCACCGTCGGTTGCCCGCTGACGAGCACGCGTGGATTCGGCGCCACCGGCGTCGCCTGCCCCCCATGCGCGCACATCACAGTCGCCCCCAGGTGTAAGAGAAAGCCAGGCATCAGTGTTCGCTCCATTTATAAATCGTAGATCGTCGAAGGATGCTCAAAAGGACCATCCAGCAAGGCCGCAGTGAATGCAGGCCCGAAGCGTATTCTTGGCCGTACGTTGAGGGTCTGCATGAAACGAGAACGCCGCTGGGGGTCATTTTCAGCATCCTGCTAAATGATGGTCAGGGCACCGTTGTTAATCGTGACCGCCGGCCCGACCAGCGTGACCATCGCGCCCTTGCCGTTTTGAATGTAAATACCGGTGTCGTTGACGATAAGCGTGGCGCCGGTCGCGCTTTTCAACATGATCCCGCCCGTCGGACCCGGCACATCGCTGATCACAATGGCATTTTGAGCCGTCGTCTGCAGGACGATGTTCGGGCTGGCTGGAATCCCCGCCAGCCCAAGCACCGGTACCTCGGCGGCCGTGCCGTACCAACAGCCGCTCCATATCGGGTAATCCATGTTGCCCTGTTCGAACTCGACCCAGACGCCCGCTCCGATTTGCGGCAGCATGTAGGCGCCCATTTGCTTGCCGCTGGCGGGAAAACAAGGCATGGCCCAGGAGGTCGGAATCAATCCGGCGACATCCGGCACTTGCACTTGTAGCCGCCCCATCTGCATCGGATCGATATTGTTCAAGACCGTGCCACGATATTTCCCGTAATATTTCTGCGCGTCGCTCATGCCGGCACCAGCGGGGTGATGGAGACCAATCCGTTGCGCGTGAGGCGGAAACTTTGTTTACAGCTCCCGCGCTTGATCGTGGTGGTGACGCTATCCACATAGTACAGACCGTCGAAGGCCAATCCGGCGCCACGCACCCCGACCAAACCACGCGCCGTCAGGAGCCGGCCATAGCGCGCGGCATCAAGCGACCCGCTCCCCGTCACCGCATCCATCGAATCGCTTGAAGCCTTCAGTCCCTCGTTGAGCGCCTCCGGCGCGGAGAGTTTTCCGGTAGCCTTCAGCATCGACAGTTTCGTCACCGGAGGGCCGACCAGCCCCAACGGCGGTTGCAAGGGATTGATGTCGGGAATCGGAATGGGAATGGGCACCTTCGTCAGCGCGTTGTGAATCATCACGATAGGCAGATCCTTCTTCGTCGAGTTGAACTGAAAGCTGAGCGACTCCACGTTACGATCAAAGTCCATGTCGACATTGAGGGCTGGTTGTGGAATGCCCACCTTGAGTTGAGGCCCCCAATAGGCCGTGTTCGTGCCGGGCACGGGACCCGGATCGATGTAGAACACGTAGCCTGCGGCCTCCGCCAATTGAAGGATATAGTTGAGATCCGTGCCCTGCTGCGATGGAATACGCATCGTGGGGATCGGCACATCGAACCCGATCGGCGGAATGGCGAGCGGAATCACGCCGAAGACCGCATACTTGGCCAGGATTGCCGTGACGCGCAGATTTGCCGGCATGGCGGGGAACGGCAAGCCGTCGAACGCCTGCAGATCCATGACCTTGGTGAGATCCTCGCCAGTGATCGTCAGCGTCGATTCTCCCGGCTTGTCGCCCGAAGTGATTTCCTGGTTGGTGATGACACCATCCATCAACACGTGGGGGATCAAGTTGATGCTCGCCACCAGAATGACGCGCATCAACGGCGTCCGCGTCGCCGCAACCAGAAATGCCTGCTGCAGAGGCGACTTGTTCTGAATCGTGAACCGCAACTGAAACCCGCCGGCCGTGCCGGTCGCGCTGGTCACCTGCACTTCGGTCAGCGCATCAAGCACCGGCTGAGGAACGGGAAACGGGATAACCGGCCCCGCCAGCATTGTCAGATGGACGCCTTTAAGCACCAGGAACCCCCGTCACGCCTTCCGGTAACGCGATGTGAACCACCGTATCCAACCGCTCGACGAGGGCGTCCGGCCGCACCGTATCGTTCGCATCGCACAAGCGCCAATATTGTTCCGGATCGCTCAAATAGGTGCTTGCGAGATGGTCGAGTCGCTCCCCGGCCGTCACCCGATGTTCCTGCATGACGGTGAAGCGGTCACTCGCCGGCACGAATCGCCTCCGCAGATGCACCACCATGGTCCCGTCGCTTCCGACCATCGACGTGGTCTTCACCCCGTAGTAGCGACTCGCCGGCGGAAAAGGATTCGGCTTGAGTGCACTGTCCAGCAACGCCTGTAATGGATCCGCCATCTGTCTTTGCCTCCTGTGCTCTCCGCGAGTCCTTACGGAATCCCCGTCAGCCCGAGCGTACCCAAAGTGCCGCCCTGCGCCTTCGCGCGGAGCCCTTCCTTCTGTTGCAGATAACTCATGAACAAACTGCCCGCCTTATGCGTAAACCCCACGTCATCGATGGACAGTACGCGCATGCCCAGGCTGACCTTCGCGCGGATGGGATTGAGGTTCGGATCGAACGCTTCCTCCGTCACACTGAACTCGGTCAACCGCACCGGGATGACACGATGTTGCCCAAAGACGAACAGCGGCAACGCGGTTTCCATCGGCAGAATTTCGAGCGTCCCCAGACTCGACAACGTATGGTTGGTCGTCAATTGTCCCGTGCTGGGATACAGCAGGGTCTCCAGCGCCGCAAGCTGGGGGGAGATCCCGGCTTCTCCGACCGTGCGATCTCCGGCTTCCATCTCGTCGGTCGCATCAATTTCCGCTTCCAACTTGATCGTCTCCACCGCAGGGCCCTTCAGCCTGAGCGCCTCGGATCGATCACCACCATCGCTCACCCCCTGCACTTGCAACGTTCGGCTCAGTGACTCCGGGTTGTATTGTAGGGGAATGATCCGTTGCACCTGTGCCGTGGCCGGATCGATCAGCACGATGCCGCCCTTCAGAAGTCTGGGGGAACCAGGAAAGCTGCTCATGACGACCTCGTTGCTCGACCACGCACGTCTGAATGTCCGACTCCCTGCTCCATCATCCGCCTGATCCTTGATCGTCTCGTGCTGCTGGTTGCGGATCGGGAGCCGGGACGGCTGCGGGAGGCACGGTGGGCGCTTCGCCTGGAACCTCGTGCCTCGCGCAACAGGAGTTCCGTATGCGTTCTTTCGCCTCGAATTTCGTCCGCAAGTTTCCCTGGTACTGCGCACGCGTCTTGTACGCATCTGCATCCCAGGGAAGATCTCCGTTCCGGTACCGTTCCAGCCATTGATTGTTCTCTCGCATGTCGGCTTGGATCGCGATCATCTCGGCGATGAGCGCGAAGCAATCGTGGGCGGGGGTAATCTCGACCGCACAATCGACCGGAATTAGTGGCGCCGGCTCCGTCTTCTGTTGTGCGTTATGAAGATTCAATTCAGCACTCGACGAAATCGACGCTTTTCTCTGCACGGCGGGACTTGGCTCCATGCCGGATTGTTGGACGACATGGGTAAGCTCATGCGCGAGCAGATGACGCCCCGCGCTTGTCCCCGGTGCATATTGCCCGGCGCCGAAGACCAGATCCTTGCCGACCGTATAGGCGAGCGCCTGGACTCCTCGTGCCGATGCCGCTGCGATCGCATCGTCATGCACTCGCACGTCGCCGAAATCGTGGCCGAAGCGAGCCGCGAAAAATTCTCGCGCCGACGCATCCAACGGGCGGCCTGGCGAGGCCAGGACCTTCTGAACCGACGACAGAGATTCGTCCGATGGTGAGGACCCCGGAGCGACCTTCCGTTGCGCGATTGCAGGCGGCCCCGCCGGTGCGCCAGGCGGATGCGGCTTCGACGACTTCGCGCTTTTGCACTCACGTTTCGTCAGAACCAACAATCCGTCAGGACAATGGTAATCGTAAAAACACAAGGGCGTTGCCGGCGGGGGTGTTTCCGTGGCGATCTGCCCCGGTCCCATGCCGACGACGACATCCGTCGCCCGCACGATGACTCTCACCACCAAGCCATCGCTGAAATGGACGAAGCAGCCGTAATTGCCGTTGGAAATCGGCGGCTCACACTGGATTTTCTCCACCGTCGCCTGGGAAGGCGGCGTGATATCGTGCTGGACGTAGTTCTCGGCGGCCCGCTTGCTGATACTCTCCGGATCGTTTCGCCAGCTCGGGCATCGGCTCCCACCTTCGTCGGTGGAGCCGTCCTTGGGCACCGCCGCGTCGGAGGACGACTGTTCTCCGACCGGCGCCGATTTTTCTCCGGCGGCTTCCGCGCGTTGAATGGATCTTTCATCCGTCTGACGCCAACTGTCCCCGCCAACCCGTTGGACTAGCGGGCGAGTCTGGAGAGATTGCGACCGCCCCAACTGCCCATCCGGCATCTGCATGACCTGCGCAGCGACTCGATCAGCTTCCTGTTCGTAGTCATCACCCGGCTCGTTGATCCGCCACTTGGTTTGGACCGATTGGCCGAGCATTTTCTTTTTCTCACACTCCGAACAGGTCCCGGTTAGCTGAATCGTCCCGCCGCAGGCACATTGGCGTTGCAGAAGACCGGTGTGCACTGTCCCACTCCGACCTGTCTCGGCCTGTTGGTGATTCGCTTCTGTTCTCATAGGAACGACATTAACCCTTCCCACTGCCATCGTGAAACGTGCCGCTTTTGACCGCTCTGCCTCATGCAGGCAGCTGCTCCGACACATACCGGGACGCGTTGACATACAGGTGGCCGAACAACTCCGGGAACAATGCTTCATACTGTTGAAGGTGGGCTTCTACCCGTCGCACCTCCACAAGCGGAACGATCGTGTGGTGGATCAGGCGCTGATCAGCCACCGTCACGGCAATCATAGTGAGTCCCTCTTCATCTATGGCCAACGTCATCCACTCCCAGGGCCCATGCGCGAACAGGCGCGCGAGGAGATCACGGCTGAGTCCAAGCTTCAGACATTCCAGCGCACGGTCATCGATGCCATGCCGCAAGGCCAGGAGCTTCTCCACGAATTGCACCCGTCCGAAACAGATGCGCCGACGCACTGCGGCCGCCTGTTCACGAATCACGGCGGGTGGACGTTCGAGAAATTCTCGCGAGAAAATCCGGTCTGCTTCTGTCTCTACCTCGGCAAACCGGCCCCGTCGCTCCAACGGATATCGCACCAGCCAGATGCCGCCCGGCAGATCGCTGTACAACCGCGGCGGATCAGCCAGGTAGCGCTGGCCACAAGCCAGACAGGACACTTCCCCCCAAGTGCCCTCGATGATCCGTTGCACCGCCGTCTTGATGCGCGCCCCATTCACACTCACAAACACCTTCTCCTCCTGCTCGCCTGCGCAGTTGGGACAGCGCAGGCGTTGGACGACGCAACGACTCATACGAAATCCGCATACCCTTTCAAGACAGGATCACCTTCAGTTTGAATCCTGACCCCGAGATAAGACAGGCTCGTGCGCCCGGCCGCCTCGCAGAGATGCCGCAGGCTTACTTCTGCCTGCCTCAGACAAGCCCCATCGAGCAGCCCCACCGCAACGACCGGAGCAACGTCTGGATAGTCGATTTTCAACGATGGATCCGTTCCATCCTCGGACACCGCCAGCGAGACAAAAAGCGTATGCGCGAGCTGTCGTGGCGACAATCGATCGTGATAGGCAGCCCACCGAGCCTCGGCCGCCGGTTGTCCTGCAAAGCGTCGCATGGCCCGCTGTAATCTCACGAAGACCTGTTCATGCGACTCTGGCGTGACGTACTGAGAAAAATACAATTTGTAGTGAATCGGTCGACCGGGGCGCATCACCGCGGAGACAAAGTGAACCGTATCCTTGCCCAACAACGCGCCTAGCTCACGAAGATCATCGAGTGGCACGGTGGTGCCCACCGATGCGGCAAGGATCTTCAATGCCTCGTGCAGTTTGGGACGACGACGATAGTAAACCGCAACCTGACGATCGGCTGCACCAGCGTGACCGCACCATTCAAGTTTCAGGAAGCACCGCTTGTGCTCGAACGCGCCCGCCAGGTGAGCGTGGACGAACGCCGCCTCCTCGCCGAGCGCCCATTGTCGCAACAGTCCTTGAATCCGGTCGGTGAAGCCGGCGCCCTCGCCGCGTACCAGCAGCCCAACCAATGGATGATCGGTCGCAGCGATGAGTTCCCCGTACCGCTCGAATTCCGGCAAGAGGAAGGACTCCAGGCTCGCTACCTGTTCGACGGCGTCCGGCATGAGCCCGCCGAGTAGCCTGGCACAGGCTTCAAGCCGAGAACCCAGTGCTACTTCGCCGGATGGACCACGGTGTCGAAGAACTGCTTCCAATTGGGCACTCCCTTCAACTTCTCCCCACGCTTCGAGCCGGAACCTTCCTCATAGTAGGCTTCATACATCTCCGCAAAGAATTCCGGATGACCGAAGAGCGAATAGTCGGTCAGCCGTTTGTCCTGCACCACGAGGTTGTACACATAAAATTCGTGATAGTAGGTGCTCCAGCTGAAGTAACAGCTTCCGAACTTCCGGACGCTCCCGAGATGCTGGTACACCTTATCTTTCTTGCCGGCCAGATCCTTGGCGGCTTCGATCATCGGCACGCCATCGTTCCAATAGGTTTGGATCGGATGCGTCTTGGCGGTATCCTTGCGCAGTCCCTTGCTGCCGTCGCCTTTCACATAGGCGTCAAGCAACGTATTGATCTCAAGCTGGTCGGCCAGGGGCACGTCCTTCCCATCCTTGCGCTTCCACGGATCAGTCATATGCGTTTCCCACATCACGGACGTCTTGGACCAATCCCAACCATTCGTGGAATTCTTCTTGAATGTCTCGGTGGAGGAACCCAGGTAGTCGTCCATGGCGTGGCCGACCTCATGTCTCGTTAACCCGGCGACATCAGAATGTTCCATACCGACCTCGATGAACGGATTCGCCCAGTAGCCCGTGCTGCCCTCGATCAGTCGGAAACCTGACAACTCGCCCTTCTGGATACCGGGCACATTCTGATCGGCCCGGACCACGTGTCCCTCAGGAACCTGCCTGAGCGCCGCGTGGAGCCGTCGAATCATATCGACCGTCCAGCCAGGCGCTTTCCCGCCCTTGCCCGCCTTCGATTGACTCGAAATATTCCAGCGCGCCTCAAAGGCGGCTTGGACCCGTGTGAGCTTCTTGTCGTTCTTGATCTGAGTGTCGATATCCGTCTCAACGACGTCCGGCATCTCATGTCCGCGAGGCAGATACACGATGATGTTCTTGATCACATCGTATCCAAGCGCCTCGAAATGATCGCAGGCTTCATTCACCGTGTCGGGAAAGAACAGCAGGGCATGGTAGGTGTCCGGAAAATTGATCGAAGCCTCGCCGAAGAAGGACTGTGTGATGATGGCTTGAGCCTGGCCCAGTTCGTCGTCCGACAGCTCGTCACGCAACTCCATGAGCATGGTGCTGCTGTCCATCTGACGTTTGAGCTCCAGCGCCGGCGTCGACCGAAGGGCTTCAAAGATCCCTTCCTCGTCGGTCCCCCATCCCTCAGACGCGGCATGCACGCGCGACTCGGCGGATGCACCGAGCAGCCCCAGGACCGTTCCCCACTCCCCGCGCGACAAATCATCCTGCAAGTCCTGCATCAGTACCGGATCGCCCAGAACGGCTTTCTTCTCGTCTTCGTTGGCGATTCCCAACCGCCCATAAATCGCTTCCTCATCCGTACCCCACCCTGCGATCGCCTCGCGCAGATCCTCTTTGATCGCCCGATGAATGATACCCGGTTCCGAAATCGGCTGGCACGGGGAGGGGAGCCCCAGCACAAGGCGTTGAACACTTGCCTCTGCGGCCTGTTCGGCGGACGAATCCGGTCGGCTCACGCGGAACGATCCGGACAAAACCTGAGGCACGGACTGTTGTGCGACATGCGATAACTCGTGGGCGAGAAGGGCCCGGCCTTGGGGGCTGGCCGGAGCATACCGTCCGGGCCCGAACACAATGTGCTCTCCGGCAGTGTACGCGTCTGCAAGCAGCGCATCGGCGGACTTCGCGGCGCGCGCATCGGTATGAACCCGGACTCTCCCGAAATCATGGCCGAAACGCCGTTCAAAGAATGTCCGGGAGGTCTCATCCAACGGCATTCCCGCCGAGCGCACCACGCCGCTCACGAGTTCGCCGTCTTGCCGAGAACCTGGCATTTGGGCTGCAAATGCCGACGTGCCGCGTGGCGTGGCGGCCGGGTGATGCCCCTTCTCGGATGACGGACCTCGGCTCTCTGAAGCGGCCACGCGTCGATTACTCATGTCGATGACCTCTGTCCCGCGATGGTGTCGGATGCCGCCGGCATCTTCTCACGGTTGTTCCGAGACCAGTGGTCGGCGATCGCCCGTCCGGTGGCCTGCCCGATCTGTTGCCCTTGCATATCCCCCGTCACTCGAACGGTGCCGAGGCGAAGCCGGCACGTGCTGCCGGCGGAGTCGATTCGCTCCGCCATTCCCGGTTCAAAAAGCAATTGCGCCAGCTGTTCCTGCAGTCCCTGTGCAATCGCGTGCCGGTCTTCGAAGCGGAAGCCCTTGAGAACGAGACGGTCGATTGTCACGACGACTCGTTTCATACCCACCCCCTGGTTTCGGCGTCGGACAACGGACGCTCGCGTTTCGACGCTTCGGTATGCGCTGCCTGCAGGAGATGTCGCATAGCCACCGCCGCCCCTTCATCCGCCGCCAGGAACGCGGCATTGAGGGCGATGCTTCGAATATTCCCTCCGGACATGCTGAGCCTTGCCAGCTTGCCGTAGTCGAGCTGCTCCACCGGCGTGGCCCCGGGAAAAATGCGGCGCCAGATCAATTCCCGTTGCTGCTGGTCCGGAAAGGGAAACTGCACCACGAAACTGAGCCGGCGAGAAAACGCGACATCCAGCGCCGCCTTCATGTTCGTCGTCAGAATCGCCAGACCGCGATAAGCTTCCATGCGTTGTAATAGGTAACTCACCTCGATATTCGCGTACCGATCATGACTGTCGCGCACCTCGCTGCGTTTCCCGAACAGGGCGTCCGCTTCGTCGAACAGGAGCATGGCTCCGCTGGTCTCCGCCGCATCGAACACGCGACGCAAGTTGCGCTCCGTCTCCCCGATGTATTTGCTGACGACTCCCGAGAGATCAATGCGGTACAGGTCAAGGTGCAGTTCATTCGCCAGGACTTCCGCCGCCATGGTCTTCCCCGTACCGCTTTCACCCGCGAACAGGGCGCTGATCCCAAGACCGCGTACGCCTTTTCCGGCAAATCCCCACTGTTGATAGACCATCAGCCGGTGCTTCGCATGCGCCGCAATCTGTCGTAACGTCCGCTGCTGTGCCTCCGGTAAGACCAGATCGTTCCATCCGGCAACCAGGTCCAAGCGCTGGGCCAGATCATCTAATCGGGAACGGCTCACGCTGCGGCACGCATTCCACAACGCGCTGTCGGCCTGACTGCCGGATTCAGCCACGTCACGCAGCCCGGCGCCTGCCGTCGCGATCGCTCTGGCGCTCAAGGAAAACTGGGAGGCTACGCCGTCGAGCGTCCCGTTTATGCGCGCTGTGGTCGAACCTAACACCTGTTGCCACAATTGCTTTTGCTCGGTGCCGTCCGGCTTGTTCACCGTGAATCGGATGGTCGCCCGTTTGCATGAGGGCACGTCTCGACCGGTGATGAACAATGGGTTGCTGCCCCGTTCGGCAAGATGTGCGACCGCTTTTGAAGGCGCTCCGTCAGGGCAATGGATCATGAGAATCGTGCCGAGCAAGGCGGCTTCGCGTTGCCACAGAACTCCGAATGCATCGATTTCTGCGGAATTGGCCGGCAAATCGTCCGCCTGCACAGAATGCAGCTGCATTTGTAACTGAGCAACCACGGTCGCCGCTACGTCAGCTTGTCCGTCCGCATCGTCACCGGACAGCAGGACCACGGGATAGGAGGTACACTGTTCACGCAATCGCTCCAGCACCGACTGGCAAATGTGCCGATGTTTTCCGGCCATGACCTGCGGGGCAGACACTGAGCTCAGCAGCGGTTGCAGACGCGGATCGAGATAGTTGACTCCGGCCAGGTAATGCAGCACCCGTTCGTCGATGCGCAGCCTTCCGTTGACCAACCCGGCACTATCGTCGACTTCCAGCAAACGCCACCGGCGCAACGGCGCCATCGCTGCGAGCGCGCTCCAGTGTGAATGATCCAAAGCGGCCAAGGCCAAACCAAACGTTGCCTGAGGGCGAGGCGCTTGCGAGTGACCCAAGGCGGCCGCGCACACACGGCCGAGTTCGGCATCCATTTCCACTCCGGCGACCAGGAGCAGGAGATCTCGCTCGAACGCGCTCAGGCCGAACAGCTCGGACAGCGTATCGATGGCGGCCTGAGCCGGAAGTGCCGCCTGCGCCGCCTCCAGTTGACTCACCACCACCCGCTCATCATGCTCGGCCCCCAGCCGTAACTTCAGACGGGCGAACTCGGCCACCAGATACGCTTGATTGGCATCACACCATGCTGCGGAGGTCGTGGCAGTTTTCATGAGATCGTCACCCGATAATTGTAAAAGGCCGGCGGAACGGCCGACCGGTCGATGATCGGACTGTCGATACCATCAACTCGTATCCGAAGCAGGAACTCCCCCGTCGAGGCATCGGCGACGGGGATCGTCAGCGTCCCCGTCGCAACTGTGATGGGCCCGACCGGAACTTCTCGGGTCCCCAACAGCAACGAGACCGACTGCCCTGGCTGAATCTGCGGCTGCACTGTAAGCACCAGGGTGGCCGCTCCGCCGCCGTTGCGTGCGACCGTGATCGGCATCGCCGTCGTGATCTCCGGCCCGATGACCAATGCCAGAGCATTGCTGATCCGAGGAATGGATTCGCCGGGCCGGACGACCTGCATGACCAGCTGATACAACCCTGCCGGCACGGGCGGCACGGTGAACGAGGTCTTGATGCTGCTTCCTCCCCCTGCGGCCGACACCGCCTGATTGATCTCAAAGCGGCTGTTCGAAAGCAGAATCGTTGGATTGGTGCCATCGAGGTGATGACCCGTAAGTTCTACCGTCCCGCCGACCGTGGCAGCCGGTTGCCCGCTGGTCACGGCCAAGGTTTGAATGGTCGGAAACGGCGGGAGTAGATCGGCCTGTACCAGGACCCCCCGCTCCAAGTGGGTGACCGGATCAACCGGTCCGCGAGTCAGCACGGGCAGAGTCGGCCTGGTCGGTTTTGTGGATTCAATGAGGACGACCGTCGCGACGTAGGCTGCGGAAGGCCGGTAGTGAGACTGCACCGCGGTCCAGAGTTTCGACATTTCCTCGCTGCTGAGGGGATCCGGGACGAGTTTGATCTGCTCCACCTGATCAGCCAGCCCACATTCCGCCAGGGCCCGAAGCGCCGGCGGCAGATTGCTATCGACCGTCGGGGAAGGCGTCAGCGCCGTCGTGATGGCTTTGCGATCCAGCACCGGCACCTCATGGAGCAACTGCATGGCATACCCGAGCAGAATCTCGCTGCCCAATTCCTCGGCGCTGTAGGCGCTGAGCAGGTAATGAAGATCCAATGCGAGCGGCGGATTGCTCAGTCGCTGCGTGCCCGATCCATCGCGAGAGGGCAACCCGTGATTGCGCCAGCCGGTATTGAACGTCACTTGGTGGAGAAAGAGATTCAGCTGGGTGTTCTCCGATCCGTTGACCGGCACCACGCGGTCTGGTGGCAGCGCGCTCACGGTCACGGTGCTGCCGAGCAGCCCGCTGACGTTGTGATTGATCAACCCGTCATTGAGCAGATCCCGAAGCACGGCCGTCACTCCGGCAATGGCCAAGGCACTGCTCACGGTTTTCCCCCCTGACGACGGGTCAAATATTCCTCCAACGACATCGCCGGCCGGCGAGACGAGGATTTCCGGTTCTGGTCAGGCGTTGTGGAAACCGCCGTCACTTCTATACGCCCGATCGTGACTTCCACGGGAGCTTCGGGTGGAACCGCGCGGGTTGGTTCCGTCCTACGACCCATGACCGCATCGGACGCCAACGAAGGCGGTGCCGAAGCGGCTGAACGAGTCATATCGTGACGAGAGTCTATTAGTCGCGGTGGAAGTTCGATGCGTGTCGCAAATGCAGTGTCGACACCATCTGCGCTGTTCCGCTCGCCAAGCCCTGTCTGCTTAGGCGGCCACTGCTCGTGAATGCTCACCGAACCAATACGCGGCGCAGGTGGCGCTGCCTGGGGCGGCCGATTCACGACTGCCGAGGCATTTCGAACCAACGGCGCGGGTGCCGCGTCGGGTCGACGCACCGTCCCGTCACGCGGGGCAGACCGAGGACCAGAAACCGGCCGCTGCTCCTCCTGTTGATCAACCTCAATCAACACTTTGTTTCCCCGATCGCCCGAACGGAGAGCAGCGGCCGGTGTCCGACCTACCTCATCGACCGGTGACGACGAGTCGCGCACCGGCAGACCGACCGGCGTGGTCCGGCTCACTTGCGGAGCGAACATCGACGGGGTACGAGGCTGGACCATTGCGACGGTCCCGGCCTGTCGCGCCACAAGTCTGGTCAAGAAATCACTCATGACAGAGCCATGTCCACGTACAGCCCACGACGCTGTTCGCTCAGACGAAGGACCTCTCCTTCCGTCCAACCATACGTACGGGCCAAGAGATCGACTTCCTGCAACAGTCGTCGGCTTCGCGCGTGGAGTTCATTCCAAAAAAACATCACGATGTCGAACAAGGCCTGCCACTGCTGCCCGCACATCTCGCATCGTAGATCGATGAGCACCTCGGCCAGCGGATCCAGTTCGCCCATTCGTCCGGCGAGCGCTGCCCCGTGCGTTTCGGCCCACACCAACGCGTCGGCACCTCCAACTTTCCCGCGGACGCAGCGGGAGAGAATGATCCGTCGCGCCTCCTCTGGATCGGCAGCGGCGACCGCCAGCGCCAGGTCCCGGCTGTTCGGCTTGCGCCACTCCCAGGAATCATCGTCCAACTGCACGGTCGTCCAGGTCACATCCGACTTACCCGCCGCTGCCAGAAGCACGGTGCAGGACAATTCGAATTCGAGCCCGTTACGACAGGCAGGACATTCCGCATAGGCCTCGATGCGATCCCCGATAGTGTGCCGACGGAGTTCCAATACGTGGGCATCACGCTGCCCCACTGTCCAGTCACACAGGGCCTCGAACGGTTGCTCGGGGCAGGCGTGCCGTAGTAACAGCAACGCCCGGTCGATGGGATGGCGGCCGGCACCCTGTTCCCACACTTCCAGCATGGCCGCGGCGGACAGACCCTGGACAGGCTGCAGCATCATGCTCATGGTTCCGTAAAGGTGGGCTCAGACGGTTCGACGACTTCGTAGTCGCGTTCCCAGCCTTCGTTTTCGAGCTTGAGTGTCTGGATCGCAACGGCGTTGGCATTTGCATCGAGGTCCGGTTGCGCTTGATACTCCGAGACCCAACAGCGGAAGACTTTGTACGCAATCGCCAATTGTCCGGCTTCGTTGTACAGCTCGATGATGATGTCCTTCCGGAAATCCTTGAGCGACACTTCCGCGCCCAACCCGGAACCAAAATTCCACACCTTATTGGCCCATTGCTCGAAGGCCGTATCGTGCGTCACACCTCGTTCGAGCGTAATGGCCTCGAACTTGGTGCGTCCGGGCGACTTGCGGCTGCTGCTGGGATCTCCGCCTTCCCGATGCTCCACAACCTCCGTGGACCGCTTGAGAGACCCGACTTTGCTGACGCCGGCCACGTAGCGGCCATCCCATTTGACGCGAAATTTGAAATTCTTGTACGGATCGAATCGAGTCGTGTTCACACTGAATTGCGCCATGGTATCTCCTCCGGTTAGGTCGCGATCTGGCCCGCCATCTGCTGGAGCTTGATGATCACAAACTCGGCGGGCTTGAGCGGTGCGAACCCGACGACGATGTTGACGATGCCGAGATTGATGTCGTTCTGCGTGGTGGTCTCCTTGTCGCATTTGACGAAGTAGGCATCGCGCGGCGCGGTGCCCTGAAACGCCCCCTGTCTAAACAGGTTGTGCATGAAGGCGCCCAGGTTCAATCGAATCTGCGCCCACAGAGGCTCGTCATTCGGTTCGAACACCACCCATTGCGTCCCGCGATACAGACTTTCTTCGAGGAACAGGGCCAGCCGGCGGACGGGCACGTATTTGTATTCATCGGCCGCCGCATCGGCCCCTCGCATGGTCCGCGACCCCCACACCACCCGACCGTGGACGGGGAAAGTGCGCAGACAGTTGATGCCTAACGGATTCAGCAGACCGTTTTCTGCATCCGTCATCTCGAGCTGCAACCCCGCTACGCCGCCCAGAGAGGCGTCGAGCCCCGCCGGCGCCTTCCACACTCCACGCTGACTATCCGTCCTGGCCATGACTCCGGCAATCACGCCGCAGGGCACGAATGTGTCGATCTGCCCGCCAAGTTGCGAATCGGCCTGCTTGATGCGAGGAAAATAGATGGCGGCATTCCTCGCCATGTCGCCGGTAAGCCCCATCCCTGCCGCCCCGGTTTGCGCGGCGTTTACGGTCGTCCATCCGGCTTTCGAATCCACGATCAGCATCGCGCGCCGTTTGACGCAATAACTCAGCGCTTCCTGATACACGTCGTCGGGAACATCGCCGCCCCGCGCGTCCGGCAGAACACAGAGCAGGTTGAAAAGATCGACCTTTTCCAATTGATACAGTCCGGTTTTTCCGGATTGGCTTCCTTTGTACGCCGCGCCGTCCAACACGGCGCTATCGACCGCCACATCCGCCGGCGCCGCATTTTTTGCGGCGGTGGACTTGGTGGCGCTGGTCCAGACATCGGCGTCCGTCAACGCCCCCGCATGGGCCGAAGGAGAGGTATTCGACGGCAAGGCGGCCGTTACGCGCACGAGGTTCGACTCGGCCAGCATCACCCGATCCGCGCGCCGCGCACTTTCTTTCGTCGTCAGATTCAAGAACGTTTCTGTGACGCCGGTGCCCGCATCGCGTATGGTCAGATCGAACAAGTCGGCCGGTTGCACACCCAGCCGCGTCGCCACCGCGATCAGGTTCGGATCGGTCACGATCTTCTTATCGACCCGCACGCGCACCTGCATGCCCCACGCGCCCTCTGACGCAGCCTGCAAGGTCAGGCTCGGCACTTCGTAGGTCGCCTTACTGGCACTTCCACCGGTCGCCTTGTAGAGACGCACGATCACGGCTTGTCCGCCGCCGTTGAGGAAAAAATCGCGCACCGCGTAACTCAAGGTCATGTCGCGATGGAGGCCGCCGAAGATCCGTTCGTAATCCGCAAAACTCGTGATGGAGACAGGCTGATCAGTCGGACCTCGCAATGCCTTGCCGATCAATCCGGTGATCGACGTTGCCACGCCCGTAATGGTGCGCACTCCACTCGGTAATTCCTCGATGTACACACCCGGATAAGTTGGTTGCACTGGCATACTTTTCCTCCTCGGCTTAGCACATTCACTTCGCCTGTCTGTTCTGGGTCAGAAATTCACGGATCTCGCTCAGTTGCGCGTGATTCACGCTGTAGATCGCCTGGCTCGAGGTGGCCCGCTTCAGAATCCATCCGCGCGCCACGAGTGCTTCCAGCGCCTCCATCGCGACGCGCTCGTCGGGACAGGGCTTGGCGATCCACCAATTGATGACGCCTTCTCTGGTATCCTTCGCGCCGGGATGGCGAACCAGATAGTCGAGAATACTGTGCCTGATATCTGCATCCTGTGGTTCCATCCGGATCGGCTCCCGGAGACAATTCGCGCCATGGCTCGATCCTCGGAATAAGCAAAAGCAATGCCCTCAGGGAATTCCCATGTGTGTGCGGGTTATCGACAATTTATGATCTTCGGATCACGAAGCCGCGGCAATTGTGCCGCAGCTGAATCTCAAGGACGAGATTGAAAGAGCGCTGAAATTCAAAGGAGTGGCCGGTGCGGCACTATCACCGCAGCGCTGCGGAGATTAGGCATGCCCGTCGAAGGGCTGATGAAGCGGTGGCGGATACGTCCCCATTGGACCGGTCCCGTCTTGTTGAAACGACTCTCGATGAATCCCGTATTTTCGCAGCAGGCGCTGAAAGCTGCGGCGTTCCTTTCCTGCCGCTTTAGCCGCATGCGTCACATTCCCCCGGAAGGTCACGAGGGTCTTGACGAGATAGGCCCGCTCGGCATCCATCGTGGCAGAGTTCTTCACGGCGCGGAGCGAACCATTCAGCGGTAGGCTCCTCGACGTGTCTACGGCACACTCGATGTCCTGTGCCTGGATGGTGGCGGACGCGCACATCACAACGGCTCGCTGGACTGTGCTCTCCAGTTCCCGCACATTACCCGGCCAGACATGCCCCAAGAGCTTTTGAATGGCCTCGTCGGAGAGCTGGCGCGGCCCCTGCCCGTCGGCGCGTTGAAAACGCTGCAAAAAGCGCTTGGCCAACAAGGGAATGTCCTCTGCCCGATCACGTAAGGGTGGCACCACCAAGGACAGCACGTTCAAGCGATGGAACAGATCCTCCCGGAACTGCCGGTTGGCCACCGCTTGCCGCAGATCACGGTTGGATGCGGCAATGATTCGTACATTGGCCAACTTCGTGCGCGAACAGCCCAAGGGCCGATACTCCCGATACTGTACAAAGCGCAAAAGTTTCGCCTGCGCATACGAATTCAGCGCATCAACTTCATCGAGAAACAGCGTTCCGCCTTCGGCCTCAAGGACCAATCCTCCTTGTTCGTGCGCGGCGCTGGTATAGGCGCCTTTGGCATGCCCGAACAATTCGTTCTCGAACAACTGGTCCGGCAATGCGGCGCAATTGATCGGAATGAACGCACGATCTATTCGTGCGCTCGAATAGTGGATCGCACGGGCAAAGACCTCCTTGCCCGTTCCTGTTTCACCCTGCAGCAACACCGGAGCATCGACATCGGCAAAGAGGGGAATTTTTTCCACCTGCGCCTGAAAAATCTCGCTCTCCCCGACCAGCGAATTGATCCGCACGCGGCGTGTTTGTCCGGAGGCACACCGAGCCGGCGGATGGTCCTGACTCAGTACGCGGCGCACACGCAGCGCTAATTCCCGTCCGTCCAGGGGACACACAATAAAATCACGTAGTGCCGCCGGCAAGTCCTGCGCGAGCATATCGACGCAACCCTGCTTACCGATGACCCCTACAATGGGCACATCCGGCCAACGACGCGTCACCATTGCAACGCGTTCTTCGTATGATCGATCGGGAGAGTTGTGATGGAGCAGCACGAGGTGAGGCACATGAGTCGCGAGAAACGGATCAGCCACGTAATCGAGTGCAACCCGTTCCCCGGTCAAAGCGCGTTCGACATATTCTACGATGCGGGCAGGATCACAGCAGGACCGGCCATCTTTCTCCTGGGAGAGAAAGACGAGTCTG
Source organism: uncultured Nitrospira sp. (assembly GCA_964556305.1). GTDB lineage: Bacteria > Nitrospirota > Nitrospiria > Nitrospirales > Nitrospiraceae > Nitrospira_A. Next base: position 95,616 of record CAZKVY010000001.1, read on the forward strand.
ATGACGTCCTTCATGTCGATTCACCTCTCTTTTAGGATGAAGCGCTTCGTATGATCAGCCGGGGAAACACTCGGCAGGATCGAACCACTTTTCTAACTAGAGCTGCACCATCCATACCACATGATCTTTCCGAAAGGCAGACGCCTGTCTCAATCTTGAACACGTCGCAGGAGGCCGCATCCACATAGGCTGTCCGACGGGTGTATTTATGAAGCGGGGTGTCCCGTCTGCAAAAGACATCCTGTCCCGCCGAGCTTTTTGTATGCGATCCGATACAGGTTGATTTGCAATTGGATACAGTCTCAACCCACCATTCGTGCCGGCTCTTATAGCACAGCGCGTCACGCTCGACCATGAAGGCGGCGAGGGAGAACGACCTCACCCGAATAGAGATACTACGCAAATCCACGTGTCGCGCGTCGTGATGAGGACCATGATGGCAGCTTTGCTCTGTCCGCCCCGAGTGACTCATCATGGTACAACTCAGGCCGCACTCACAAAAAATTTTTTTGAAGGGTTGACACACACCTTTCCAATGATGTGTACTCCTAAAAGGTCACGAATTCCTACACCGTCAAGCCCATGTGACCGGCAACACCAGGGCTCTCAGTGTAGCCTACCTCCCGAATCTCCCACCGGGACAATGGCAGCTGACAGTCATTTCAACGCTTCATGGCCTCCCGGCTCCCTACGCATCTCGGCAGATGCGCGTCCTTCGGACTCATCCGGAGGAGCGCGGGACTATTTGGCCAGCCCAGCAATCTCATTGTTCGTGAGAGGGACCCCGCGAGATGACCCGCAATGACACTCCGGCAACCTTTCTCTCACCCAATCTGGATTTTCTACGTGCCGTAGCGGTTCTCCTGGTCTACTTCTTTCATTTATTCATCACAACTGGTCCCCGCTTGCCGGACTTCCTCGCGCAATTCGGAGTCATTCTCTTTTTTGTGCATACCAGTTTGGTCTTGATGTTTTCACTGGAGCGGATCGACCTCAGAGGACAGAGGCTTTTTGCGACTTTTTATGTGCGCCGCCTGTTCCGGATCTACCCGCTTAGCATCGTCTGTGTCTGCCTTATTGTCTTGTTTCAACTTCCCCGGGCTCCCTGGTGGCCCTGGTCCCAACCGGACGCGTCGACCATTCTGGCGAATCTTCTCCTGTACACCGAATTCACCTATAAGCCTGTGGTGACCTCGGTGCTCTGGAGTCTTCCCTATGAAGTAGCCATGTATGCCGTCCTTCCGTTCTGTTACCTCGCCGGGAAGGCTTATGGGATCAGGGGAATCCTCGCGCTCTGGGGCCTCGCAGTCGTCGGCGGCCTCATCCAGCCCTACATCTCCGGTCGCCTGGCCTTGGCGCAATTTGCGCCCTGCTTCATCGCCGGAGTCGCTTGTTACTTCATGGGGTATGGGGTTCGCCGGCGCCCGCTTCCGTTTTTCGGCTGGCCCCTGATCCTTCTCGTCGCCGCCGGAATCCAGGCATTGGGGAACTATTATGAATTCGAGATGGTGGCGCGATGGGCCCTGTGCCTGATGATCGGTCTGACCGCGCCGTTTTTTGCCGAGTTGAACCGGCCTGCCCTGAACAAAGGTGCCGAAGTCATCGCCCGGTACTCGTATGGTATCTATTTGACCCACCTGCACGCACAATGGGCCGCACTGGTGGTACTGAAGGACCAACCGGCAGCCGTTCGCTATAGCGTGCTCATCGCGCTCAGCATCGGACTGCCCGTCGCTTTATATCACTTGGTCGAAGCGCCGATGATCCGACTAGGGTCACGCCTGACCCGTCGGCTGTCGACGACACCCGCTCCGCTCATCCGACCAGGTTCCTCGGTACGGGCGCTTCCCGCACCGGCAGAGGCCGCGCATCACAGCAAGTCCGCCCAACCGGGACGGTCCAGGGCTGGGCAAGCGCCGGCTCCTCGCACTGCCAAGCCTGCTCCGGCTTCAGCGAGGTAATTCCCCTCGCGATCCCGTCCCCTCAAGTTCCTCAGAGAGAGAACGATACACTACTCCGCCCTTCTCCTCGGGCCAATCCACCACACGAATTGACAGGCTTGCGCACCAGGCGTACCCTTCGCGCTCATCCACCAGCAAGACTGAAGGATGCTCGCCGATGCGACCTGTGACCGAGACGTCGTCCATCCACCATCCAACGAGAGGCCTTTCATGTTGACCAGACTCGTGCTGTCCCTTGCACTGCTCGCTGCGACGCTGACCACTGCGGACCTGACTCTCGCCATCGACCGCGTGAACGTCGAATACTCGGCCGACCAGATCATCGAGTCTGAGGAAGGCGCCACCAAAAGCCGCATCTACTCGACACCGACAAAGGAACGCCGCGAAATGTCACAGGGCGGCGCCGCCATGATGATGATCACCCGCCACGACAAAAATGTCAGCTGGACGCTCATGCCGGAAGAAAAAATGTACATGGAAGCGCCGGGCAACAAGACCTCGCAGGATAAATCCGATCTGTCCGGCTACCACATCGAACAGACATCGTTAGGCGAAGAAACAGTGAACGGGGTCGTCATGAACAAGAGCAAGATCATCATGACCGGCAACGACGGCACGAAGATGGGCGGCTTCATGTGGACGACAAAGGAAGGCATTCTGGCCAAGATCGACGCTCTGGCGGTCGAGAAGGGACAGAAGGCGCGCTTCAAGATGGAGCAGACCAATATTAAGATCGGCAAACAACCGGCCGAGTTGTTCGAAATTCCCAACGGATTCGAAAAACTGGATATGGGCGGCATGGGAATGGATATGCTCAAAGGGATGATGGGACGCTAAGGAGGTTGCCGTGACACGAATCACATCCCTGCATCTGGTCTGTACCCTCGCCTTCGGATTGTGGAGCCTGCCCGTCTGGGCGGATTCCCTCTGCGCGGAGAAGGCTCTGCAGGCCGCTGCAGACGCCCAATTGAAGAAGGCGGAAGCACTTGAGCAGGCCGGCCACCCACGCGAAGCCTATGCCGCGGCCACGAAAACGGACGGCGACTGCGTCAGCGATTCCAAACGGCACGAGGGAGTGAAGCAACGAACCGCCAAGGCGATCGGAGCGGAGGATGAAAAGAAGGGAAGCCTGAACAGGGCGTTTGAGTGGTACGTTCGCGCACAGGCCCCCACCGACGCCGGCCGCATGCAGCGGAAACTCGTCGAGACCAAACCCGACGACATCAACACCGTGAGCCACGCAATCGACTATTTCTCCCAACAGAATGACGAGGCCCAGGAACAGGCGATGCGCGCGCACGCGCTGAAGAACGTTGAGAAAGCCCTCGCGGAAGAAGACAAACGGTTTGCTTCGTTCACCAAGGATTCGCTGCACGAACTCGGACTGGCGAAGAACTGGGCCTATTATGCCAAAGCTGGCGAGGACCGGATCCGCGCACGCGCCGCGCAACGCGGCGACACCCTCGCCGCCGAGGACGGTCGCCAGTTCCTCCGTCTGGCCATTTCCTATTACGAGCAGGCCGACCGTCCGGACGGCGTCAAAAAAATACGCGAGAAGGCACGAGTTTTGGCGAAACGCCACGAGGCCAAGGGTGAAGGCGAGATAGCGGCGGAATTCTACGCCATGGCCGGCGATGACCAACAGGCTGCAACCGTCCGGATGCAGACCGAGCAGCGCCAAGCGCAGGCGGAAGAAGGGCGCAAGAAGACCTTCAAAAAAGAGCAGGCGGATTTGGAAAAGGCCCTGGGCTTCTAAGCGGTTCACCCTCGCGAGATGAGCGTTCCGACTTCTCAGATTCCCTGCAATGGATTACGTGCATTTCTCGCTTCTTCCGCAATGACCCCTTGCCTGATCGCCCCGGTTATGGGATAAGCGCCGCGAGCGATCTTCGTCATTCGTTAGAATCGTACAACATCCTGGGTCGGCACATCATGAACGACCGTCGCTCCGCGAAAGACGAACGACCAATCAACAAGGCTTGACCAGGACACCATCGCACCATAAGGCGTCATCAAGCGGCACGACATCAGCAGGAGCATATCATGGCAAAAATGACATCCGGCAGGGTGAGCTGGGCGGCATCGGAGGAGTGGGACGTTCGCGCGGCGGAACCGGCTCGCAGAGGACGACGGGCGATAACCGAAGCGCCGGATCCGTTTCTGGCGAACCTCACTGCGACGAACCGCTGGCAGGTCGAGCAGACGCTCACGGCCACGCCCAAAGCCAGACGCGGCGAGACCGCACCCGCTCCCCTCACACTGGATGTCGAAGGCGGACCGAACGACGTCTATATCGTCATGACGCGTTATGCGTCAGGTGCGATCCGCTTTCATATGCCGAGTGAACAGGCCCGGCGCGGAATGCGGAGAAGCGCGAGGACTCTCTACCGGTTTTCGATTCCCGTTCCCGCCGCTCCCATCGCCGAGCCCGGCGGGCGCCGGGGATTCATTAGCGCCGCCATCAAGGCCGTCGTCCTGAAGGTCGCCGGGAAAATCGCCGACTATGCGCTCGGTAAACTGGCCTTGCTGTGGGAAACCGCCACCTGGAAACATAAAGGTCGCCGCGAAGGATGGCTATCCGTCACGGCCGACGGTCTCGCCGGCCAACAGCTGCTGCCCGCCGCCGACCTGTCCTCACTCAGTTCCACCGGACGCAATCTCCTGTTCCTACACGGCACCTTTTCCAACACCACCGCCGCCTTCAATGGATTAGCCAAGACCCGTGGGAGTAACGGTAAGACATTCTTCGAAGAGCTGCAGGAGCTCTACGGCAACCGCATTTATGGCTTCGACCATTTCACGCTCAGCCGGACCCCGGAAGAAAACGTGCGCATGTTGCTCGAAGCCCTGCCCGATCGCACCACTACCTTCGACGTGATCACGCATTCCCGTGGCGGATTGGTCCTCCGCCATCTCGTCGAACGCCGTGATCGGTTCGGTGCTTTGGCCGATCGCTTTGCCGTCGGCCGCGCCGTGCTGGTCGCGAGCCCGAATGGCGGAACTCCGCTCGCGTCACCGGATCATGTGACGCAATACACCAACTGGCTCTCCAATGTGCTGGAACTGTTCCCCGACAACCCCTTCACGACCGGCGTGGAATTCGTGAGTGAGGCGCTGTCGTGGATCGCCCGACGTCTGGTCGGCAGTTTGCCGGGGCTGGCCTCGATGGATAACAACGGCGAGATCATCCAGGCATTACAGGCGGCCCCAAGCCCGCCCGGCCAAGCCTATTCCGCCCTCGTCGCGAATTTCGAACCGGATGCGGGGTTACTCCAACGAATCATCGATGCGGGAGCCGATCTGTTTTTCCCAACCGCGAACGATCTGGTCGTTCCGACCGAAGGCGGATGGAGGGTGGATCCTGGCACCGGGATCGCAGCCGCCATTCCAGGAGACCGCATCGGTTGTTTCGGCGTGGGGGGCAACCTGACCCAGCAGCAGCCGGTGAACCATGTGAATTTCTTCGAAGACCCCGGCACGGTGGATTTTCTGGTCCGCGCGTTGCGCGGAGAACCGCAACCGGTCACCCCGATCCAACTTGATCACGACCTGCCGTCAGGACGGCGGCGAGGCGCGGCTCTGCTGAAAACGCCACCTGCCGGCCTTCCGGCAGAACGCCCAGACGAACCACCGACAAGCAGACCGACGGTTCCCACACCGCAGGTGAATCCGCCCGTCGTCGCTCTCGCCCCATATCCCGAACCGGACGATGTCTTTCATATTGCGTTGATCGCTCCCAAGGAAGGCTCTGACGAGGCTCAACTCATCGCCACATTCCGGAATGCCCGCGTCATGGAACACCTGCACACCGGAGGCACCCGCAAGACGACGGCCATCGCCCGCCGGTCCGCTACAGACGACACGCCCACGCAGTGGGCTCAGATCAAGGCCGGACAGGCGCACATTCACGGCTACATCAATGGAGACCCCGCCTACCCGCAACTCCCGGACGAGTCCGCGCTGCAGCAGATGGGCAGTGCACTCTTCCGGGCGCTGTTTCCAGGACAAGTACGCCGACTCTATGACGCGGCCCGGTCGGAGCAAGTGAGTCAACGACTGAACCTGATTTTCACCTCCGATATCGGCTGGATCGCCGACCAATCGTGGGAATTCATTTACGATCCCGATCGACGCACCTTTCTCGCGCTGGAAGAAGTCAACTTCACGCGCAATGTGCTCACGGCCATTCCAGCCGAACGCATTCCGGCCCGACTCACCATGCGAATCCTCGTCGTGGTCGCCCAGCCGCTGGGCCTCGGCGCTCTATCGGTGGAGGAAGAAGCTGACGTCATTCGCAGCGGATTCCGCCGCCTGCTCGACGCAGGGCTGGCCGAGGTCGAACTCCTGCTCGACGCGACGCCGGAACTCTTACATCGGGCGTTGGAATCTGCGGCCGCTCCGATCGACGTGCTGCACTTCATCGGCCACGGAGAATACAACGAACAAAGCGACTGCGGGTATTTGATCTTCGAGAATCAAGACGGCGGCGAGCAACGGTTGGATTCCTCCACGCTGCGTCAGATCGTCTGCCGACGTGGTATACGCCTGGTTTGCTTAAACGCATGTGAAACCGGCCGAGGCGGGCGCCAGGATTTCAGTCGCGGTGTGGCTCAAGCGCTGATTGCCGGCGGAGTACCTGCCGTCGTCGCCAATCAATATCCGGTCCTGGATGTGTCCGCCACCGCCTTCTCCCGACATTTTTACTGGGCCCTGGCCATGGGACATCCCATCGGCGATGCGGCCCGAGAGGCGCGCGTATCGGTCAACTATTCCATTGCCGGCGAAGCGATCGACTGGGCGGTACCCGTCGTCTTCGCGCGGAACCCCGCACAACGACTGTGCGTGCCGCGCACGGCAGCCGGGTATGAGCGAACCCGCAGGGCGGCGGTACGCCAGCGGCGGCGGGCAGTTGAAGACCGAACGAAAATCGGGATCTGGAACGCGCATCGCATGATTCCTCACTTGCCGGAAATCTGCGAGCGGCTCACCAAGGCCCAAGACCAATACGCCTTTGAGACCGTGTCCTTTCCTGCTCCGATCGGCATCTGGCGGCGGGAGCAGCAGAAGGATCAGGCATTTGTAGTAGCCGAAACACTCTATGACCGATTGAAGGACAAACCCAAAGAATTGGGCGTGGATGCGCTCATCTGCATGATCAATTTTCCGATGAAGGACGCGCGGACGAGATACCTCTACTATTGGCGGCGGGACCCGCTTATCGTGACCTCGACCTTCGGGTTGCTGGATCAGCTAAACGAACGGGAATTCACAGTCGAACGCATGATGGCGCACCTCGCGGCAGCGGTCGTCGCGGGCATCCCACCGCATCCCCGGCGAGTGGGACCGGCCGACTGCCCGCTCTTCTACAATGATCAGCGGGACATTCGTTCGCTTGCGGGGCGTCTGACGTTTTGCACAAGCTGTCGAAAGCAATTCAGAGACAAGGCAGGACAGGAACGCCTCAGGGCGGCCGAGCGGATTCTCGCGGCCTACCCCTGATCATCGTGTCACGATTCAGGCAGGTGACACTCACGCACGGCCTTGGCCAAATTCTCCGGCGTGCCGATGTCGAGGTAGCCATGGCCGGGAAATTTCACGCTGTGGATCGAGAGTCCGGCCTTCAAGGCAGCTTGGAAGACGACCCCTACGGCCAGATCGCCACCCGGGTCGTTGGCCTTGCTCGCGAGCCGATCGAGATTGCGTCTGGTCTCATCGGCCCGAAGAAACGAGTGGAGAAACTCCGTGAACGTCGGCGTCCAGACGGCGCAGCACCAGCCGTAAGTGAGGTTCGTTGAGGCTGGTTTCATGACGAGGTTCCGGACGCAGCCTGCTTCGTCACAGTCCACCATATCCCAGACACGCGGATCGTCGATCTCATGCAGGCCCAACACCACGTCGGCTCCGGTCTGTTCCTGCTGCGCAATCAATTGGCGATAGGCATCCTCTGGCCCGAACAGAATATCCGGAAACCCGAACGCCACACGTTTTTGAGCCAGGAACGGATAGGCACGATCGAGGGTGTCTGGTGGTCCCAGCGACCCGGCGATCACGACATAGGCCAGTGACAGGCCGACCAGATTACCCTCACCGAAATAGCTGGGAATATCCCATTTACCCTCCTTGATCACGAGGAAGGTCTTCGTGATTCCAGCCACCCTGAATTTCTCCAGTAAGTATTGTGCCGCCACTTTCGGCCGAGGCTTGCCCGTCTTTGTATCGATCGCGAACCCGACGGGGTAGATTTCCTTGCTGCAAGGAAACGGCTGCAGACGTGTGGCCATTCCGGCCGCCGGCACGAGTCCCACCACTTCGAACGGGATCGGGAGAGAAGCCTTTGGTGGGCCACCCGCATCCTTCATCCCAGTGTCCCCTGTGTACTCGTGGACTGCTCGCCGATAATTTCTCGGTAATAGGTTTCTATCATTGCCGCTCGGGCCGGTTCGATGACGACCAGTTGCCTCTGGTCGAAGGTGTTCGCGCAATAGAGATAGACAAACTCTCCTGCCCGTCCCCATTCCACATGCAGCTGCCGTCCATCCGCCTCTGTTTTAGTAACATGCTCCACGACTTGCTTGGTGGGAAGATTGAGCCAGGCCTGCTGCGCGGAGGTCCCATGGTTTTCGTACAACGGCTGATCCTGGTCTGCTCGAAGAGAGCGCAACTGTTCCACGTTGAGTGAAGGGACACCGTCCGGCTCGGGGGACTCATCCCACGGGAGGACATTCGACGCTGGAGCCAATCCGGTGACATACAGCGGACCGTCATCGGTCACCTCTTCGATCGAGCGATACCGGATCGGTTCAGGTGGTAGGAGCAGCATAAGGCCGCGAGCCGCCAGCGCCCGTTGAAAGGGAATCCGTCGCGCGAGTTGCCTAGCCTTTTCAAACACGATCATTCGACCATGTGATGCAAGCGCGCCGCCAAGCCGATCCAACCGTCCCCCGACCCCTGTGCGCTGTTCGAACACCTGTTGGGCCCGAGCGTCTCCGGCTCGGGCGAACCCCTGCCAGTCGCAGCTGGGAAGCCCAGGATCCTGCTCGGCCTGGAGCAAGACGTGTGTCGCCACAATCACGTCAAACTTCCCGGCGGGATCCTGTTGATCCAAATCGACGCATTCGAAACGGAGGTTAGTCAGTCCAAGGTTATCTGCCCGCTGTCGCGCAAGGGCGATGGAAACGGGTGAACGATCGATTCCCACCACCGACGCGTCGGGACAGTGTTGGGCATAGAAGGTCGTAAGGAGGCCGATGCCGCAACCGGCATCGAGAATGGTCCGCGCATCCTTGAGCTGAGCGGCAATCCGCGACCCCACCTCGAGGTAATATTCGTAGCGTTGACTATAAAGGGCGGGAATGAATCGGGACTGCGCCGTCAAATCATAAAAGGCGATTTCGTCGGACGATCCCCCGGTCGCAGCTCGTTTGGCTTCGATGGACCGGTGCAGTGCGGCCAGATCTTCGGGGGTGAAGACCTCGCGCTGCCACGCAAAGTAGGCGGCATCGGATTCGATGTGCCGGAGCCCCCACCAGGCGAGATGCTCGTGCAGGGCCGTTTCAGTGTCACCGTTCCGGTCACCGGGCACAGGATCCTCTTGCCGGAGAGCCATCACGAGACTGGCGTTACGGCCGCTTGAGCATGATGGCATCTTCATAGGCCAACGGAACCGGATGCGGATGCCGGAGTTGCCCGCTGCCGAATACGACATACTTTTCACAGGTGAGTTGGTTTAGGCCGATCGGCCCTCGCGCATGGTGGCGCGCGGAACTCAACCCAATATCCGCACCGAACCCCAGGCTGTCGCCGGCATTCAGTCGGGACGAGGCATTGACCAGGACCGACCCCGCATCCACTTCTCTGCTGAACCGCATGGCGGATTCATACGACTTCGTCACGATGACGCAGGTATGGCTGGGCCCGTGCTGTGCAATATGGGCCAGCGCCTCCTCGAAGCCCGGCACCATCTTGATGGCCATACTGGGCCCCTGAAATTGCTTGTTCCAATCCGACTCTTGCGCCGGCTTGACCGCCTTATGGCCCGTCATGAGCATCTGGCCCATCAAGGACACGGTTTTCGGGCAGCCGTAAATGTCGATCTTGAATTCATCCAGCAATCGAAGGATGAGCGCAGACAACAGCGGGCGCGCAATCCCCTGATGGACCAGCAGCGTATCCACTGCATTAGGCGCCGAGGGATTCTGCACCTTGGAGTTCACGACGATGTTTTGCGCCAGGGGGATTTCCACATCATCGTCGATATAGACGTGCGTGATCCCGCCGTCGTGACAGAGGATCGGCATCTTGGCTTGTTCCTGCACCACCTTCCGGAGTCCTGCGCCGCCGCGTGGAATGATGGCATCCAAGGCTTTGCCGGACTTGATCAGTTCGAGGGCCGCTTCCTTTTCCTGACGATCGACGATCGTACAAGCGCCCGTGGGAATTCCCGCGTCGTGCATGGCCTCCACAAGACCGGCCGCAATGACCTGCTGCGTATGGGTCCAATCCGGTGAGCCGCGGAACACACAGACGTTGCCCGACTTCAGGCAGAGCGCCAGCGCATCAATCGTTTCCAGCGGTGACAGCTCCGAGACAATCCCAATCACGCCGATTGGGATGCGTACCCGACTGACCTGGAGACCATTCGGCTCCTCGTGACGCCCCAACACCTCACCGAGCGGGTCCGGGAGATCGGCGATGTGGTGCAATCGATCCGCGAGAGCCTTGACGTCATCAGCCGTCATTCGAATTCGAGCCACGGCGTCACGCACCCGCTCCCGGTTTTCGTATCCAATCATCGACTTTCCGACCGCATCCACATCCTTTTCGTTCGCGGCCAGGATGGACTCCTCCGCTTCCGTAATGGATAAGGCCATGCCACGCAGCGCCTTGTCCCGCACGGAACCGGAGAGCAGCGAGGTTGGTCGCACCGCGTCACGGGCTGTCTTCAGCACTTTATCGAGATACAGCTTAACTGGAACTTCAACCATTATTTCCCCAATTGGTGATCTGGTGAGTAGGCGTCCGGTGAATTGCCGCAAGATCTGGTGATTCGTCTGGGCAGCATAGTGAAGGGCTCTCTAATGATCCGCGCCGGACTATACCACGCGATTTTTTTGTGAGTCAAAGACGGTGCAGACCCGGATCGAGGCACTTCCATCCCGATTCCCCGCCTATCCTCAGTCGGCCCGTTTACTCTGCTGCGCGGCCAACCAACGGCCCAGCCAGGCCCAGAGGATCATAAGAGGGACCAATGCCCAGGCAATCTGTGCGGTCGTCACGCTCAATGCCTTGAGGCCGGAGACGAGCCAACCGGTCGACGCATCACCAGCCCGCGAGATCGCCGTATCGATAAAGTTTTTCGCCTTGTACTTTTCTTCGCGACTGACCACCGTAAAGAGCACCTCGCGCGCCGGTTTGGAGAGCGCATATTCCCCCACCCGGCGCAGCACGGAAAAACTGACGTACACGACCAATCCAGGCCAGAGGGCGATACCAAGAAATCCCAGCAGACTCACCGCCGGAAGAAATAACAAGGCCGCGGCCAGCCCGAACCGGGCCACTACACGATTGGTGATCAGCAGCTGCGTCAGCCACGTCAGGATGTTGGTGGCAAAGTCCACCATGGAGAAGAGGCGCGTGCGGGCTTCCGGCGTGTCGAACTGTTCAGCGACCAGACGCACCTGCTCGAAATAGAGGAAGGTCGCGGTCATCGTCAAACATGTCAGGTAGCCGCAGATGCCGAGCAGGTACGGAGAGGACCACACGAGGCGTATGCCGGCCAGAAAGCCGCCGCCTAATGGTTCTCCGCTGTTCTCGCGATGGGACCGTGACCGGCTGCGACTCCACATTTCCAGTTGGTAGATGCAGTCGATGCAAGCCACGAGGAACGCGGCCGACACCAGCATCAGCACCGGAACCGGGAACACATAGGTCAACCCGGTCGTGATGAGCGGTCCGAACAAGGCCCCCGTGCTGCCACCTGCTGCAATCACGCCGAAGAGGCGCGCCCCTTGCGCCGGCGTAAACAGATCGGCCATGAAACTCCAGAACACCGAAACGACGAACAGGTTGAACACCGAGAGCCAAACAAAAAACCCCCGCGCGACCCATTCGATGTACTGACCGCTCGTCATCAACACGTAGAGGCCGATCAGATTGGCAATAAAGAACAGATAGACGCCGAGCAGCAATCGGTAGCGGGAATACCGCGCCGATAACCAGCCGAACAGCGGCGTGACAGCGACCAAGGTGACAAACGTACCCGTCATCATCCAGGGAAGATTGTGGACGCCTCCCTGAATCGCCATTTCATCGCGCACGGGGCGAAGAATATAGTAGCCGCAGAGCAGACAGAAGAAATATCCGAAGGACCAGACCAACGGCCGCACTTCTTGCGGCTCTGCCTGCACAAACCGGATCACTGACCGATACCATTTTTCCATGGAACTCCAAGTGGGCGCAGTGTAGCAGGCCTATGAACACCGGCAAGCAGAAATTTTGCTAGAATGATCTCGCGGTTCCTCATGCAGAGTTGCGATCGAACACAGACAGAGGCGCATCATTGATCGATCTCCGGAGCGATACAGTCACTAAACCCTCCCCCGCCATGCGCGAAGCCATGGCCCGCGCCGACGTGGGCGATGACATCTATGGAGAAGATCCCACGGTCAATCGTCTCCAGGAGGTCGGCGCTGCCCTCCTGGGAAAACGCGCGGCACTCTTCGTGCCCTCGGGCACCCTTGGCAACCAATTGTCTCTGCGCGCGCAGGCCGAACCAGGACGTGAAGTGATTGTTGAAGGTCAGTCGCATATCATTCGTTATGAGCAGGGCGCAGCGTCGGCGTTAGCTGGAGTGCAGCTCCACTGGGTGACCGGCAAACAGGGGCTCATGACAGCCGAACAGGTGCAGGCCGCGATTCGACCGAAAGATCCCTACAGCATTCAGAGCGCGCTGATCTGCATTGAGAACACGCACAACGCCGGGGGCGGCCGAGTCTACCCGCTCTCCACCATTCAAGCCATTCGCGCAGTCGCCACTGCTCATGGAGTACGCATGCACCTCGACGGAGCCCGCCTCTTCAATGCGGTTGTGGCATCGGGGGTGTCAGCCGCGGAATATGCGCGGCACTTCGAGACGGTCACCTTCTGCCTCTCTAAGGGACTCGGTGCGCCGGCCGGGTCTTTGATTGCGACGGACGACCCCAGTCTATTAGAGCGCCTTCGACGTTTCCGTCGCATGTATGGAGGCGCCATGCGCCAGTCCGGGATTCTCGCAGCGGCGGGCCTCTACGCCTTGGAGCATCACATTGATCGCTTGAGTGAAGACCATGCGAACGCCAAGCGGCTGGCGGCCCGCCTGCAAGAGATTCCGGCTGTGACCATCGATCCATCCTTGGTCGAGACGAACATGCTGTTCTTCGATGTGCACAACACAAAACTTTCCACACCCGCGTTTGTGGCCGCCCTCAAGCAGGAGGGCGTGCTGATCAACGCCGTCGGCGGATCCACCTGTCGTGCGGTGACCCATCTCGACGTGTCGGCCGAGGCCATCGAGCAGGCCGCCGATCGTTTCGCACGCGTGCTCAAGCAGTAGCCCGGCCGCCCGCATTGACAGGCTCCGTCCCCCCTCCTACAATGCCGACCAGTAGATTCGAGCAATGAGGAATGAGTGTCGCTTCACGCGGTGTCGTTTCAACAGATCAGTCGCATTCTCGAACTGACAGATACCCTGGGATTGAATCGCGAGTGGGTGGAAATTCCTCTCTCACCGGACAGTCCGGGCATCGTCCGCAAACTCCCTAATGGAAAACTTGAGATTGTCGTCGATGCCGACCAGCCATTCGACGCATGGCTCGGCACGCTCGAGCAACAGATACGACGTGTGCAGGCCGCCTGACCACGTTCAAGGGATAGACATGGAATCACATCTTGCAGCCTCCTCATCTCAGGCTTCCCCGGAACTCCCTTCTTCGGAGGAACTGAAAGCCGAGTTACTGGATATTCCCGAACCACCAGAGATGCCGCCGGCAGTGACGCCGCCTGGCTACGACGAGGCCCTGGCCGGCGCCGTAAAATACGTTCGCGCGAAACGCGGCGGCGACCTGGTCGGAATCATTCTCGTCGGATCCGGCGCCCGGCGCGCCGTGACCGCGCACAGCGATATCGATCTCATCGTCCTGGTCAAAGGCCAGGCCGATGGACAGGAAATGATTCGGGTGGGAGACCGGCTGGTCGATATTCGCTACGGTGAACATAAGACTGTGGCCGAGGATCTCGCCTACTCCCCTCGCCTGGCCCCTCTGCTCCGCAAAGGGCGCGTGCTCTACGACCACGAGGACATTGCCGCACAAGTCATCGCCAAAGCAGCGCAGCGATTCCGTCAAGGTCCGCCGGCAGCCAGTATCCATGAACGCATCCGCCTCAAGGCCGAATGCCTGCACTGGCTTGGTAAGGTCGAAGACCTGCGCGACAAACCCAACACCGCGCAATACCTGCTGCAGCTTTTTTTTGAAGAGTGCGTGTCCGCATTTTTTCGAACCCGAGGACTCTGGTTCACTGCGCCGGTGGACACCCTGAGGTTCCTGGCTTCCCGCGACCCGGCTCTCGGGGAGGTGGCCAGCCAGTTCCTGAGCGCGGCCACCCTTCACGACCGGCTGATGGCCGGTCGACGGTTTGCCGAGACCCTGTTTCGCGATATTCCCCTTCCACCCCGCGTGGATTAGCAGGGTTCCGTCATCCCGCTCAAAGGCGGCATCCGCTTGCACCGGCGCCCGACCGTGATAGCATCGGGACTTCACCGCACCGATGGCGCGGCACTCCCTCCTGGGCGGCTCCGCGTCAGTCATTTCATACCGGCCTTCACCAGAGAGGGTGACCTATGGAACTTGGATTCGTCGGACTCGGCAAAATGGGCCTGAATATGGTGACGCGCCTGCAACAAGGCCGGCACCGCATCGTGGCATATGATCGTGCGCCCGATGTCATCAAACAGGCCGAGAGCATGGGCTGTATCGGCGCCGCCTCCTTGAGCGACCTCGTCTCCAAACTCGCCGCCCCTCGCGCAGTCTGGATCATGGTTCCATCAGGAGCCCCCACCGAAGAGACGATTCACGCCATCAGCGAGCTGCTGCACCCGGGCGATACGATTATCGACGGCGGCAACACCCGTTTCCACGACGATACGCGACGCGCGGCCGAGCTAAAGAACAAAGGCATCCACTATGTCGATGTCGGCACCAGCGGCGGCATTTGGGGGCTGACGGTGGGGTATTGCCTCATGATCGGCGGCGACAATGAACCCGTTCAGCGCCTGACTCCCATCTTCACGACACTGGCGCCCGAACAGGGCTGGGCCCACATGGGCGGCCATGGCGCAGGCCACTATGTGAAGATGGTTCACAACGGCATCGAATACAGCATGATGCAAGGGTATGCGGAGGGGTTTGAACTCATGGCGAAAAGCGAGTATCGCCTTGATCTGGGGAAAGTCGCCGACGTGTGGATGCATGGCAGCGTTGTTCGCTCCTGGCTTCTGGAACTGGCGGTCGGCGCCCTCAAACAGGATCCCAAACTCGAAAAATTGAAAGGATACGTGCAGGATTCCGGCGAGGGCCGCTGGATGATACAAGACGCCATCGATAAGGATGTGCCCGTCCCGACCCTTACGGCGGCGCTGTTCACCCGCTTCCGGTCGCGGCAGGACGAATCGTTCGCCGAAAAAATGCTGGCCGCCTTGCGCAATGCCTTCGGCGGACATAGCGTCCGGCGCTGAGCTTTCAACCCAACGGACACCGACACCATGGCTTCGCCAACAACGCCTGTCGATATCAAACCTGTTCATGAAACCGTCGCCCAGGTCGAGCCCTGTACCCTCGTCATTTTCGGCGGCTCCGGAGACCTCGCCCGACGCCGCCTCATCCCGGCCGTCTATAACCTCCTGCTCGACGGACTCCTGCCCGCAAAATATGCGGTGATCGGCCTGGGACGCAAGCCGATGACCGACGATGAATTCCGCAATCTGGTCAAAGAAGGAATCGTCAAACATTCGCGACAGGCTTTGCGGGAGGAAACCTGGTCCACCTTCCAATCCCATCTGTTTTATATCCAGGGGGAAAACGAAGATGCGCAGACCTACGCCACGCTCCGCGCCAAAGCGGAAGAGGTGGAGCAGGCCATGCAGTTGCCCGGCAACCGCATTTTTTACCTGAGTATTCCCCCCAGTTCCTTCGCATCGGTGTGTGAGGGATTGGCCCAGTCCGGCCTGGCCACCTCCGCTTCTGCCTCCTCGCCTTATTCTCGGATCATCGTGGAAAAGCCTGTCGGGCGCGATCTGGCTTCCGCCCAACAGATCAACGAGGTGACCGGAAAAGTATTCGATGAGTCGCAGATTTTCAGGATCGATCACTACCTGGGCAAGGAGACGGTTCAGAATCTCATGGTGGTCCGGTTCGCCAACAGCATTTTCGAACCGATTTGGAACCACAAATATATCGATCACGTCCAAATTACCGTCAGTGAATCCGAAGGCGTGGGGACCAGGGCCAGCTACTATGAGGAAGCTGGCGCGCTACGGGACATGATTCAGAATCACTTGCTGCAGCTGCTCTGCCTTGTCGCCATGGAGCCGCCCTATTCGCTGGATCCGAACGTGGTGCGCAACGCCAAGATGGAAGTGCTGCGCTGTCTCCGGCCCATTGTCGGCAAGGATGTCGAACAGTATACGGTACGGGCGCAATATGCCGAGGGTGTCGCGCATGACCAGCCAGTGCCCGGCTATCGACGGGAGAAGGGTGTCAATCAAAACTCCACCACCGAAACGTATGTGGCGGTCAAGGCGTTCGTAGAGAACTGGCGTTGGGCTGGCGTGCCGTTTTATCTTCGTACTGGGAAAGCCCTCCCGAAGCGGGCGAGTGAAGTCGCCGTGCAATTCAAAGACATTCCGCAGATTCTTTTCAATGCCGACCCCGCTGCTCCTCAACCGGCCAATGTCCTGACCTTGCGCATTCAGCCGGATGAGGGACTGTCCCTGCGCATTATCTCGCGAGTCCCCGGCACGCGCGCGCAGACGCATCCCGTAGAGATGGATTTTCAATATAGCGACGTGTTCGGATGCCCGTCACCGGAGGCCTATGAACGCTTGCTGCTCGACGTGATGGCGGGAGACGCCTCACGCTTCATGCGGCGCGACGCGGTGGAAGCGTCTTGGGATTGGGTAACCAAGATTCTCGAAGGCTGGGCGCAGCAGAAACTGCGGTGGCTGCCCGAATACCAGGCAGGAACCTGGGGACCGGTGGAAGCCGAACGGATGATTCAACACGACGGGCGGAGCTGGCGGATCCTGTAGCCGGAAACAGGACCATGGCCCCAGCCGAGTCGCCGCGGCGAAATGCGTCATGCTCCATGCTGATTATGCACTGACGCGGGCAGTTGTTTTCGAATTTCGTCCTTCTTTCCGACCCCACCGATAAACCGCACGAATGCTCCTCCGTCGAATAATGCCAGTGCCGGCAACGAACTGATCTCGAGTTCGGCAGGAATCTGGAAGTTTTCCTGGACGTTCATCTTCACGATCTTCACTGCTGCGCCCACCTCAACCTGCAACTGTTCCAATTGGGCGAGGAGCGCGACACAGTGGCCACAACCGGGCTGCCAGAATTCCACGAGCACCGGCCTGGAGGCCTGCTCCACCCTACGCGCGAAGTCGCGATCCGTCACCTCCTCGATCATGAACCCGCCACATCGGAAGCCGCCTCACCCGTGGCGGCGGGCGTGGCGGCAAATAGTTGCTCATAGACCAACCGGCCGAATAACCGGTAGCCGCTGCTCGTCAGATGCAGCCCGTCGTTCGAGTACGGCTGCGCCAGTAGGAGAGTCTCCGGTTCGGCCGTCGCCGTGAACAAATCGATGTGCCGCAGACCTTTCCGTGCCGCATAGTCTGCGATCATGGCATTCAACCGCTGACGCCGCTGAATATGCTGAGCCACCCACGATGCGGCATCGGGATTATCCTCGCCAAGGTCAACCCGAATGGAGGGAACGGTCACGGGAACAGGCGTGATCGAGGAGGCTCTCGCCAATTCATACATCTTGGTCAGATTTCGCATGATCTCTCCGGGATCGGCATTCCATCCCAAGTCATTCGTGCCGCCCAGAATAATCACCATCTGAGGACGGCGGTCGAGGACCGCCGCGCGGAAACGCAGCACCATTTCGCCGGTCACTTCACCGCAGATTCCGCTGACCTCAACACGGCCTCGCTGCCCGAGATAGTCCTGCAACACGTGACCATACGGCGTGTCCCCGTCAGATGCATGCACCGGACTAGGAGTCTGATACCCAGCCGTGAGGCTATCACCGAAACAGAGAATGAGCGGGGATGGAGTGGCGGTCGTCACGAAGGAATTCTACTGTCTCAAGCGTGCCGACGCAATGTTGGACATGGGCGCATGGACGTCTTGCGCAGACCGGCTATTTTCTTGACGAATATTGAGCCTCACGGTACGACTGACACATATGGAACCCACAACCCCACTCGGAGAAGGCATTCCGCTTGCTCCCTTCGTGAAAGCAGGTACCGACCCGCAGGTCGCGGCCATCAAGCAGCTGTTGAAGCTACTTGATAAAGCGGCCAAATCGGCTCGTACATATGGCACGAAGAACCCCGTGGCGCAGCGATTCTTCCAGCAGTTTTACGATGACCTGACCACCCATCTGGCCCAGCACTCCCGCCTTGCCCTGCTGGTGCAGCGCAATCAGTTGCTCTTCCAAAATGAAGTCGTCTACGAACCGGAGCGCGATGCCACCGGGGATAGTTTCGCCTTCAAAATGTATTCGGACGGGATCCGTGAGCTGAGCTTCCATCAGGGACTCACTCGTGAAGACCTCGCTTTTTTTCTGGAAGCGCTCTGGGGGATGCGGGCCGACGAAACCGCCCCGGCCGACGTCGCCGCCGACCATGAAGAAGACGACGACATCGTGACCCGATTGTGGGCGAAAAATCTCGAGACCATTACCCTGGTGACCGCAGAAGAACTTGTCCGAACATCCGGATTCGGACCCGATGAACTCGAACTTCAGACCCAGGGATACATGAGTATGCCGGTCGGCTCGTTACGCGAACTCCTCGACCGCGAGCGCGCGGTGAAGACTGCTGAAAAGGAGGGTTCCTGCGGCTCCGCCGAACCGACGGGCGGGAATGTCACCGGCGGCAACGCGAAGCCCAATCGTCGCTTCCAAACCAATGTGGTCGGATATGATGTCTCCGACGAAGAGCATGAGGCCCTGACGCAAGAGATCCAGCGTGAAACCGCTCGTGATTCTACGACGTATATCCTCGACATCCTGTCGGCCGTGCTGGCCTCAGAACCATCCCCTGTTCTCCTGAGCAAACTGTTCGACGTCTGGGATCATGTACTGGAGGGGCTCATTCGGGCAGGACAGTGGACGTTGCTGGAAACCGTACTGACCATGTTGCAGGAGGCGGAAACGGTCCGGCCGGATCTTTCGGACAGCCACAAACAGCAGGTCGCTGGATTATTCGATGGCCTGGGTCGCCCCGAACGATTAAAAGCCATCGGTGTCTACTTGAACCGCAACCCCCAGGCCAACACGGAAGGGTTGATCACCCTCCTGCTCATGATGAACCTCGAGGCGATCCCGGGACTCTGCTCGGTGCTGGCCACCCTGGATACGCCGGCCCATCAGGCGGTGGTCATGGAGGCCCTGCAGACCCTCGCGAGGGACCATGCCGAACCGATTATCCGCGGCCTGACCGATAAACGGCCGACCTTCGTACGGAACCTGCTGACCCTCATCTCTCGATGGAATGATGCCCGTTTTGCCGACAGCGTGGAGAAAACGCTGCGCCATCCCGAGGCCACCGTGCGTCGCGAAGCCTTACGAATCCTGTCCACCCTTCGCCCTTCGGGCAGCGGGGTAAAGTTAGTCGCGCTCTTGAGTGACACGGATGAAACCGTTCGTCTCACGGCGATGAAAGTCCTTACCGGCGGGCAGTATACGGCCGCGTTTTCGGCCTGGTCGCCGTTCGTCATGGCCGATGATTTCTACGACCGGTCTCCGGCGGAAAAGCGTGCGATCTACCAAGCCCTCAAACACACTGCCGCTGATGAAGCCGTGCCTTACTGGCAGGGACTGTTGACGGAATGGTCCTGGACCAATCGCAAAAAAAAAGAAGAGCTCGCATTATTGGCGGCGGAGATCCTCGGCAAATTGGCAACGCCTGCGGCCATGGCAGCCCTTGAACTCGGACAGAAAAAAGGTGGCGCCGCCGTCCGGCAGGCCTGCAGCGCGGCCCTCTCCTTCGCGAGCCGCCAGCACCGGCACCCCATTCCAAACGCAGCGAATTCCTAATAGCGAGGAGATCCGTGACCGACTCCCCTTCTCCTGCCAATCCGGTCCCGAGCCCAGACGCCGCGCACCCGATCCTCACCCATGAACGGTCCCTCGCCAACAAGATCGCCAAAGGCTCCGAGGCCGGCGATATCCTCGACCAGCAACTGGCCATGCTGGGTATTCAGCTGGTGACTCAGCTGAACGTCCTCATCAAGACGTCGCGTATTCACGGACGCACCAATGCGGCGCTCGACAAACCCGTGGACTCCATGATGACGCTGGTGAAGACGCTGGCCGCGGATCATCCTGTTGTGCTTCGCCTGCAGAACGACTTTCTGTTTCTCGGGGACAGCCACTTGAAAATGAGTTCGCAGCAGATGGCGGTCTTCGCGAGCATCATCGACGCGTTGAACAAATGGCAAATCGGTGGGGTCTCGTTTGCCTCGACGGCCGAGTCCAAAGATTTTCGCGAGTTCGCTTATCTGTTTGTCAGCCTCGATCCGGAAAAGCATGCGCTGGCCGATTTGCAGGAAGCCCTTCAGACCGCGCACGTCAACGGTATCGAACTGGAAGAACCTCGAGCACTTCAGCTTCAACCGTCGAACGATGCCGAAGCCGGTGCCGGCGCGACGGGCACGCGGTTTGGAGCCTCAGCAGGCGGCCCGGGGGATGGAAAGGAGAAGCGCAAGGCTATCGCGAAAGGCCGCTATGCCAAAGCGGCCACGGCCCTCGGCGATCTCACCAAGAATACGCGGGCTGGCGGAACCGTCAGCTTCAAGCAGGCAAAACGCGCGATTCAGAACATTGTCGAATTGATGATGCAGGACGAATCCACACTCCTGGGACTGACCAACCTCCGCTGTCACGATCAATATACGCACAACCATTCTGTCAACGTGTCGCTGTTGGCGATGGCCCTCGGCAATCGCGCCGGATACCCGAAGGTCGAGCTGGCCGACCTCGGTCTGTCGGCGCTGTTTCACGATGTGGGAAAGTGCGCCATTTCTCTGGATGTGTTGAACAAGCCCGGCGAGTTTACACAGGACGAGTGGGCCATCATGCGTTCACACCCCATTGAAGGGGTGTTCACCCTCGTCAAGGCACGCGGCATCAACAACGTGCCCACCCGCATGGCCTCGGCCTCGTTCGAGCATCATATGAACTATGATTTTTCGGGGTATCCCAAACTCCAGGTGCCTTGGAGTCAAACCGTCGCCAGCCGTATCATCACGATCGCAGACTGTTACGATGCGATGACCTCTTCACGCGTATATCGCCGGGAGCCCATGTCACCCGCGAACGTGCTCAAATTCATGTTTGGGAAAAGCGGGCAATCATTCGATCCTGTCTTGCTCAAACTGTTCGTGAACTGCGTGGGCATCATTCCCATCGGCAGCCTCGTGCGTCTCGACTCCGGCCCCCTGGCGGTCGTCATCAAGCCCGCTCAGGATAAAACCAATGGGGAACGCCCGGTGGTGAGACTGATTACGGATGCGGACGGCAGTTCTATTGAGGACGGTCCCGAGCTCGATCTGGCCGCGCAGGACGAAACCGGAACGTATCCTCACAACATTCTGCAGCTCGTCGACAACGCCGAGTACCACTTCGACACAGGCCGCTACTTCGTCTAACCGCCCGACGTCTCATTTCAGCACCCGTCACTAGCGCTTGCTCTCCGGCGGAGGCCAATCCATTTCCGTCTGTCTGCCACAATAAAAACAGGCCACCCGGTACTTTGCCTTCCGCCGCGGGTTCGGCATGGAGATGAACACGACAGGCGTGTCATCGTAGGGGCACAGCGGCTGTTGATGCATCAAATGTTCATCGGCCATCAGTTCCAGGGACGCATTATCCCAAACCGGAGAAAGTTGTTCACGTCCTGTCACACTGGTGTGCCACCCACAACGCTCACAATGTAAATCAAAGGTCTTGACCCGGTCCCTCGTCTGCGATTGATCGATCGCCTCGACCGGCCCCGGACATCCGGCGCGCTCGCAGCTGATCGACTCATGTTGCAGCGCACGGATAAACAGGCGATGAGCCTGTGCTTGCTCGGAAGACATTCTTGAATCCTTTCCCACCTGGCTCCGGCACCCTGCCTGGTGTTCACGATGATTGCCTGGCCTGGCTTATAGCCACCAGCCCCGCGCCTGTCAAATCACCCTCACTCCTCAACGCCTCCCTCCTTGACACGATACCGGCAGGCAGCTATCCTCCCGAGGTTTGTAGCACGACATTTTTCCCGCGAAAGGAGTCCCGAGATGGGTGTGAAGTGGCACGGAGCAGGCCGGCGCGCGGTCGTGGTCGGGGCGCTCGTCGCAGCGACCCTTGGCTTGTTCTCAACGAGTCCGGCGGCGGAGTTCAAGATGGGGGTCATCGATCCTCAAGTGGTCCTGGAAAAGAGCAAGGCCGGCAAGCGAGCACTAGACGGGTTACGAGAGTATGTAGCGACACGCCAGAAGCTGTTGTCGCGGGACGAGGAAGAGCTGCGCAATACGGAGAAGCAGCTCAAAGAGCAGGCCTCCAAATTCACCGACGCCGAAAAGAAAGACAAGGAAACTTCGTTTCGCAGTAAGATCCAGGATTACCAGAAGCGCGCTCAGGAGTTTAATCAAGAACTGCAGGGCAAGCAGAAGGAACTCGTCGACGAATATATGAAAAAGATTGCTGTGGCCACACAGGCGGTCGCCGACAAGGGCGGGTATCAATTGGTCTTGGACAAGGGTAGCGAGCAAACAGTGAAAATTGTGATCTTCAACAAAGACACCATCGATTTGACTGAACAGGTCATCAAAGAATTCGATCGCACGAACAAGTAACGGTCACAAATCCAGCAAGTCCTGCCGAATATGCTCCACCAGCTGAAAAAAGGCTGGTGGAGCCGGATCTACCGCCTCAGTGACGAGTTCAACCCCAGCGCCAGAACCGATCCCCAATCCGAGTGCCGCCGCACGTCGAATCTGCCGTTGATCGCCGATTCGCCCGCCTTGCAGTTTCGACGACTTGCCGAACGACCGCAGGAGTGCGAGGGCCGTCAGGTCCACGGCAACCCGGTCGCCGCTGCAGATGAGCAGGTCAGTCTTCGACGGGGTGCCTGATGTCGGGCCACCCTCAATCATGGTCGTGGTTCCGTCGGCCACGGTCAGCGCAGGATGAACCGCCAGATTGATTTCAGCAATCCGCTCGTGCCAATCCCCGCTCCAAAATGTGACGGATGGACGATAACGCGGGTGGACCGCCCCCACAAAATTCTTCAGACTACAGGAAAACTCCGCAAAGCGATGGGTCTTGATGACCGGCATATTGATCACCACATCGGCTTCATAGACCGGTCGAGAAAAATAGAAGTGGCCGATCGCTTTTGCTTCCACCGGTTCAAGCCGCACCCAGGATTCATCTTCAAGCGCCAACACCTTGGCCCCCACTGATTCCGCTGCTGCGCGCATGCCCGTGCTGGTCAGGTTGGCGGATGTGGGAAGGCGGATGATCCCCGACCCGTCGGCCACCAGCACCTCCGCCGCCCCATTTGCTCTCACCATGTCGGCCATGGCCTTCACCACCAGAGGATTGGTCGTCGAAGGCGGCGGCTGATCGTTCAATACATTGGGTTTCAGCAGCACACGGGCCCCCCTAAAGCCCAAGCGGTCGATTCCCCCGAGCAGTTCAACGGCACGCCTCAGCATTCGGCCAGGGTCTGTGCCGTAGACGATGGAAACGAGGGAGCGCCCTTCCCGGGTATATGGATTGATTGGAATGGGGTTGGGCGAAACCAGCGGGCCATCGGGATCAAAGAGCAGATGACGAAAGATCGTCTGTGGCGAGCGCAACAGTGCCGGAAGGAGAAGCAAACCGAATCCGGCATTGTTGAACAATTCGCGTCTTGAAAACGCCATGCGTCAGGGACGCCGCCCTCTCTCGATGGGATATCCGGCAGCGCGCCATGCTTTCATGCCACCGTCCATCGAGATGACGTTCGTATATCCCATCTGGCGGAGGCTGTCGGCGGCCAGAATCGACCGGTACCCACCCCCGCAATACAATACGATCGGCTCCTGCCTATTTGGAATCGCCGTTTCAATATCCCGTTCGATCACGCCTTTACCGATATGAATGGCCCCTGCGGCATGATCGTCACAAAATTCCTCACCCTCTCGGACGTCCACAAAATGAAACCGTTCGCCCTGATCCAGCCTGGCCTTTACATCACCGACGGTACATTCCCTCACGCGGGTCCGCGCTTCATCCACGACCTTTAAGAATCCCGGATTATGCTTCACAGTGACTCCTCCTCATGAAACAACGATTGCTGCGCCGTCGGGCGCCGAAACGTCTGGGGAACGGGCAATTCATCCGGCTCAAAGCCTGCACGCCGGCGTCCCAGTTCGAACAACTGCTCGACACAGCGCCAATAGGTGCCCGTGCCATGATGCCGGCTGAAAAATTCCGACTCACTCAAGGCTCCTCCACGAACCTCCCGTATGCGATGCAAGATTTTTGTGATCCGATCGGGAAAGGCATCGCGCATACGATCAACGAACACCTGCTCAACGTTCCCGGGCAACCGAAGCAGACTCCCAGTCGCAGAGGTGGCTCCCGCCTGCTTGGCACGGGACAATATTTCAGGAATGGCCTCTTCGTTCAAGCCGGGGATGATGGGCGCCACAGAAATTGCGGTAGGAATGCCAGCCTCGGAGAGCGCACGCATCGCCTCAAAACGTGCCTCGATGCCGGGAGCCTGCGGCTCTACCAAACGCGCGGTTTCATCATCGGCAAAAGCAATGCTGAAGTAGACGCGAATCCAGGCCTGTTCGTGCAATTCCGTGAACAGATCCAGATCACGTGCCGCAATGATGCCTTTCGTGATGATGCCCACGGGATTCCGGTATTTCGTGCAGACTTCCAGGCAAGCCCGAGTCAAGCCGAGCGTGGCCTCAATCGGTTGATAACAATCGGTATTGCCCGAGAACACGACTAACTCGCCTTTCCAGGACGGCTTCTCGAACGCCTGCTGCAGGAGGGTTGCCGCACGACGTTTGAGTACGATCTTCGACTCAAAGTCCGTTCCGGCTCCGAATCCCCAATACTCATGCGACGGGCGCGCGTAACAGTAGGCGCAGGCATGAAAACAGCCTCGGTAAGGATTCACGCTCCATTGAAATGGGAGGTCGGGGCTGTCATTCCGGCTAAGAATCTGATGCGTATTGTCCTCGAAGAGCTGAAGACGGGCGCGCAAGGCTGGCTCAAGGGCTTCACGCCGAAGTGGTTCGAATCGATTGGGAGGATTGGAGATGGGCTTCACGCGCACTATGGTGCCGCCCAGGCTGCGCATTGTCAATCGTGCTCCCCGGGGCTCTACGTCATGGCGAAAGGAGACCAGTTTCATTGACTACGCGGACATCGGGTGTTAAATTTCTGGCCGCTTCAAAGGGAGAGTGTATGTACGATCTTCGGGTATTGCGGGACAATCTGAATGAACTCCGTGACCAGTTAGGGCCACGCGGGAAGGACGTCGCCTGGGAGGATCTGAGAACACTGACGGAAGATCGACGTACCCAGACCATTCAGGTTGAAGACCTTCGGCACCAGCTCAAAAAGGGGTCCGAGGAAGTCGCCCGCCTCAAACGAGAGAAGCAGCCTGCGGAAGAAGCTATGGCGGCCATGAAGGCCGTAGGAGACACCATCAAAGTCCATGAGGACCGGCTTCGTGTGATCGAAGAACAGCTGGCCCACATTGCGCTCCGCATTCCCAATCTTCCCCACGGCTCCGTGCCGGCCGGTCATGACGCGGCGGACAATGTGGAAGTTCGTCGGTGGGGATCGCCGCCGCAACTTTCCGCCCCGGCACAATCGCATTGGGATCTTGGTGAAGCACTGGGCATTCTGGATTTCGACCGCGCGGTACGCATGGCCAAAGCTCGCTTTGCGGTCCTGACCGGGCTGGGAGCTCGCCTCGAGCGTGCGCTGATCAACTATATGTTGGATATGCATACCACCCAGCACGGCTATCGCGAAGTGATGCCGCCGCTGATGGTCAATCGCGCCGCGATGACCGGGACCGGGCAATTACCCAAGTTCGAAGAAGACCTGTTCCAGATGCGCGACGAGGAACTGTTCTTGATCCCGACCGCAGAAGTTCCCGTCACCAATCTGCACCGCGAAGAGATCTTAGCGGAAGAGACCTTGCCGATTCGGTATACGGCCTACACTCCCTGTTTCAGACGCGAAGCGGGCTCTTATGGCAAGGACACTCGCGGCCTCATTCGTCTTCACCAATTCAACAAAGTGGAGCTCGTCGTCTTCACGAAGGCCGAGCACTCCTATGATGCACTGGAGCGGCTCACCTCCCATGCTGAAGCCGTGCTTCAGGGGCTGGGGTTACACTATCGTGTGGTCACGCTTTGCACAGGCGACATGGGATTTTCTGCAGCAAAGACCTATGACATTGAGGTATGGTTGCCGTCGCAGCAGACGTTTCGCGAAATTTCATCCTGCAGCAATTTCGAAGCATTTCAAGCGCGGCGAGCCAATATTCGTTGCCGTCCCAAGGCAGGGAAAAAGGAATCCAAGCCGGAATTCGTTCATACGTTAAATGGTTCTGGCCTGGCGGTCGGGCGAACGCTGGTTGCCATTCTAGAGAATTATCAGCAGCCGGATGGCACCGTGACTATTCCGGCCGTTTTGCAGGCATATATGGGTGGGCTCCAGACGATAGCGCGATCGGCATAGTCATCCTGTTCCGGCCTGGTGTGGAGGGGACGGCGTGTCCGAACGTGCCGGCCTGGGAAACAGGTTCCAACCCTTCGTAAGTTCCCAACAACACAAGGGTTAATGGCCCTCCCCTCTGCAAGGGACGGCAAAATTGTGCAAGCTGTCCGCAGATCCGCAACCCAGACGCAACCTGCCCTCCGGGTTTGTTGGCGGGCCCCCCTGGGCTTGAGGGTACCCCTTGCACTAGCCCACACTTCTCTGACGACAGTTTAAACGGCACCGCTTGCCACGTTGTTCCAGGGAAATTCCCAGTACCTTCTTAGGCCTCTTCACATACCATAGCGACCGGAGCAGATCCTGAAGCGCGAATGGCTTCGAACCCGGAGGAGACGCATGAAACGGCAGATCGTGGCGGGCGTGTCGCTATGTGTGGGGGTGTTCACGACCGCAATCGCACTCGCGCATAGTGAGCGGACAATACGAGACGCGTTCCCTCAAGGGCCCATCCCGGAGGACGTGGCGGAGGCCACGCGCGAGTTAGAATCCACAGCTGGCATGAACGCGCTTCGAGCTGAGGCGCACACCAAGCAACATCGCCTCTTGGAGCAATATTTGAAAGCGGGATGGCGGCGAACCTGTGAAGACAGCCAAGCCCTCCTACCCGGGCTCGATGACGCGATACGCGCAGCCCGGGATAGTACCCACGTCGAAGAGGAAGCGGACCTCAGACGCAAACGAGATGGCGTGGCCGCCATCATTGTCGGCTCCTGTGCGGAGGGCTCTGCAGACCTCCCCGCTCAGCCTTGAACCGCTAAAGAGTCGGTCTGGCGGCGCCGCCCTCGAGGATGAATGGCATACTTGGCTCCTCCTGGCCTGGAATCGGCCATATGATTGCGATACCATGAAACCCATCTTAATGACTCTGGCTTCAGGGAATCCCGATGTCTGTCCAGCCACCATGCCCTCAATGTGGCGCGTCCATGGAGGTGCGAGAATCCCCCGGCTTAGAAGAGCTGATCTGCCACCAGTGCGGCAGTTACCTCTCCCGGACGGTCGATCCCATCAAGCCCCTCATGCCGGAACCCGACGAGTAAACGGCCATGGTGTTTTGAATCGTGTTGAAGCCCATTAGGGACAGGCTGGAAGCGGGAGGGCTAGATCACGCTGAGATCGCCATGCGCGAGGGCGATTCGCACCAGCTGCGCGACATTGGATGCCTGATATTTTTGTCGCAGTTGGTGCCGGAGGGCTTTGACGGCGTTCACCGAGAAGCCGAACTCTTACGAAATTTGACTGGTATTCTTCCCGGACCATAGACCCTGCAAAATCAGCCGTTCGCGCGAGGTCAGCGTGGCCTGCGGTTCCAGCCGAAACACCCCCGATGTGCCTGTAATTCGTGATGCCATGCGTCCTCCTCGTGGATGCTTTTTCCCGGCATATCGTGACCGAACGATACAGTCAATCAATTGTGGACATTTGTCAGGGCCACCGCCAGGAGGAGGGTCATCGTCCGTATGGTCCTGGAACTAAGATTCACGAATGCCGTTACTGTGGAGAACCACAGGTTTCTTTATAGGGAGATCGTCCAATAAAAGGCCCCGTCATGCGTGAGGACGAAGCCTCCTTGCGGAACGGCACCCTGCTCTCGAGACAGATTCATCTTCAGCAAGTGCCCTCTAAGCGCAGCGTTCGTTGTGATCAACGCCATGGCGAATGGAACTGCCATAGCATGGCGGACCTGCGACGATCCTACCCCGTCACGCTGCCGGATGGCAGGCCCGGCGTGCATTACGAGTGTGCCAAGGCACCGACTCCGTCTCGGCGCCACCGGGAACAGATTCCCTTGTACGTGCGCTCGTGAATACTACAGCACGACCTTCGTTCTTTGCATGGCTCTCAGGAAAGGTCGTGCGGTGTGGTCCTGGAGCGATCCTCAAACTGGTATCAAGCAATGGCAAGCCACCGGGCTCGACACCCTGAGTTCGTTGGGCAACGGCTGATCGGGCTCTGGCGAACTCATCGGTCGTCCACCTCCCAGATACTGACTTCTTCAACCTGCACCAATTCCATGATCGCTCATCCAGCACCACGAACTGAGTGGACCCATTGCTCCACTTCTTCAAGTCGTGACAAGGGAAAGGTCGCAAAAAGGGGCTGTTCATTGGGCAGTTTGTAGAGGAAAATAGGACGACCAGGACGCCTGGAAGCGTTGATGCCTATAACCTGGTGAGACTTAGCTATGGATCCCATCCCCTATTGTCGAGTCTGCCTGCTTCTGGTGGAGATGGCGGCGACGCCAGAGGATCGCAAGCGCCTTGATGCGCTCCTCGATGCATGGTCGCCGGACGGCGAACTGAGAGAGAAACAAGCCCAGTGTGCTCGATGCGGCCGCCATGGGAGAGTCCTTTATCTGGATTCGTCCCCGCGGGAGTAATCCGTGGCTTTCACCACAGCTTCGATTCCGCACCCGTCAGGGTAATACAGTCAGAAACAGTGATCTCATCCGCTGACAGGATCTGGTAGCGTCCGACTTCCTTATTACGCTGGATAAAGTCTTCTCCTTTCTTACACTCTCCGCTCCTATTGCTGAGAGGCTCTCACACAGCCCCTCAATAGACTCCGTCTCAGTGGAGGTCTCTTATGGAGACCATTCGTCCCGAAGTCCTGGCATTTGTCCAAGCCGCCAAAGTTCCTCTGTCGCGCGTCACCGAACAGCGTCCCTTGCCGATGAAGAAGCAGGGGAGATCGCGCAGTATATGGAACAGGTGGAAGATCAGCTTGATCAGGACAGTGAATGAACATTCCCGGCGTGACGTAAAACGATGCGAAATCGGGGAGCAAGACAGACTCATTGAGTTTCTCTTCACCCTTTCACCGCCGTTG
This sequence comes from uncultured Nitrospira sp., assembly GCA_964556305.1. GTDB lineage: Bacteria > Nitrospirota > Nitrospiria > Nitrospirales > Nitrospiraceae > Nitrospira_A. The sequence continues at coordinate 125,516 of CAZKVY010000001.1, forward strand.
CCTGCCGCGTAGCACCCGCCGACATAGTTGAGAAAGGCGGTCCTTCCGGTGACACTCCGTCCTGACCCCAGACATTCGGTCAATGCGGCAGATACGTTGCTCTCCCCGGCCATCTTGCAATCCCCTCTTACAGAAGAAGAATGCAGTTTGGTTAAAGCGTACCCCGTGAGTTTGGCGCGACTGGTCCTGTGTGAATGCCGGTCCGCCTGCCCAGGCGCAGGGTAGGTTCTGAGCCCATCCGAGAAGGGCAATCTTCGTGGTGTGAGGGACGTGCAGGCTGGGATGTGTTGCCCTACATCTCAGTGCACCCAAGCGTGTCGTGATGCAGATAGCCCACAGGTGACGACAACGCCCACTCTTCGAGGTGGTGGTCCTTCAGCACCCGTGGCACCTCTGACGCTGTAATCGAGATGACGATCCCTTCACAATGACGGGACGATCAGCGAGGTCTCTCCAGTGTTGCGCATCGCGCTTGCCACCAGCACAATAGCGGGGTCACCACGAGCTCCATGACAAGCGCAAGGACCATTGGTCTGGAAGGAATCCCGACAAAGAGGGCACCAGCCAGCCGGGCCATCCCGCCCATGACGACAAGGAACGTTAAAAGCCGCATGGAAATCTTGTTGTGCTCAATTTGAGGGACGATAGCCAAAAAGCTCAACCCCATCGCGAATAACACACCGGATAAATAGCGAACATGACTATCGAGAGAGACCTCTGCGGCGTTCGACAACAGCGACGTCCCGGCGATCATCCCCGCGGCTCCAGCAAGGACCGGCACGCCGGCGCTGACTATGACCGCAATTTGTAACCATCGCCGCTCGTGCTGATATAGCGTGCTAATGACCATCACCCGCCTTAAAAAACTTCGTCATATCGTCGACCACTGAAGAGGACGGTCCGAACCCCGAAAAGGTGCCGATAATGCCAAGATGACCGAGCTTCGGATAGGTGATCACATCTACAAGTCCGCCTTTTTCACGAATACGCCCTGCAAGTCGTTCATGGTTATAGGCAAGAACGGTGTCATCCTCTTCGCCATAGAGCAGGAGCATGGGCGGCTCCCTCCCTTCCACGAATGTGGTCACCTGCATCTGGGGATACCGTTCGGGAGGTCCGAACATCTCGACGAGGTCTTTGGGTAAAGGCAAACGGGCCGGCCAACCCGGCAAAGTCCTTAATAATCGATCGTGCGTCCTTCCCTTCGGCAGCCAGATAGTGCGTATCAACCGTGAGGAGGGCCGCCATGTGCGCGCCTGACGAATGACCTGCGAGGTGGATGTGGTCACGCCTTCCACCATAGTCGCCGATATGCTCATCGACCCACGCCAGCGCGCGGGCACCATCTTCGATAAAGACGGGAAAACGGACTTGAGGATATTTTCGAAACTCTGGAATGACCGTCACAAATCCGCGTCGGGCCAACGTCGCGCCCACGAACCGAAAAGTTTCTTTGCTCCCGGACTGCCAGCGGCCGCCATAATAAAACACGATGACGTCCTTTTTGGCCCCGCGACTTTCCTTAGGACTATAAATGTCCAACTTATCGGACGGACCTGAACCATAGGATGCCTCGTGCACCGAATAGCCACCCTGAACTGAAGCCGGAAGATTGAGGAGTGCACACCCTGGGTACGTACAGGCGGCAAGAAGAAGCAGGATTGGGACAATTCGAGTAAGGCGCAGCCGAGCCATACAGGGAACCTCTGATTCCAAAGCCTGCATTAACCGGGATATCGATCGAGTGTTTCGACCTGCTCCGCTGTTTTCACGTTCCGATCACGTGTCAGAGCGTGTAAATCATGGATAGTGATGCCTATACCACTAAATCTTTAGTGGCTGAGCTGGCTCAAACCCTAGCATTTTTCCTGAAGAACCCCTCCCGTTGTGACCATTGCTTGTCATTCCATCGCGATAAGACTTTTGTCAGTTATCAGACGGACAGGGAGCGTATGATAAGTGTTCGTCCAAGAATAAATGCCTGCGAATGAACCAAACAGATCCTCTCACGTCGATAATTTTATCATCAGGGCAATGGGGGGATCTCGATTTTCACGGCCAATTCATTGAGGTGCGCCACGCGATCGCCCGCCGGCAAATCACCCTAACGAGGACCCGTAAGATCCGGCGCGTGGATATGTCTCCGCAATTTGCGCGGGTCCTTCGGCGTGAAGGACACGCGGGCACTCGACGCAGCCATAAAGGGCGACTCACTGGTGCCCTGGATCTTCTTCGGCCCCACACACCAGCGGATGAGCAATGAGCTCGTGCGAAACGGGTTCCAAGCCTGTCTCACGGGGACCGACTTGTGGCATGTCCCCTTTCATGACCTGCGCCACACCTTTGCCTCTTTCCTCATCCAACAAGGGGCGAATCCCGAATACATCCAACAACAGCTCGGGCACGGTAGCATTAGCATCACGCTCGATATATACTCCCACCACTTTCCCGGGGACCATCGGCACCACGACCATCAGCTCGATGATTCACAGGAAAGGACGGAGCACAGGGGGAAGAAAGACCCACACCGCAACCCAGCCGCAACCTTGCGAAAGGCGGCTCACACGCGGATCTGCGCAACCTATTGACTACTTAGAAGAAACGGCTAGTGGAGGGGTGACGGAGTGGCCGAACGTGCCGGTCTTGAAAACCGGAGATGGGGTAACCTATCCGCGAGTTCAAATCTCGCCCCCTCCGCCAATTATTCCCAGGAAATTTGGCGTTTTGAGCCTGAATTGTGGCTGAACTGTGGCTAAAGCCAGGCTGGAGTCTCGCCAACTTTTTCACACCTTCCATGAGATCAGCCTCGCAGACGATCGCATACCGGCGATAAACTGCCTCCGTCTTGTGCCCCGTTAATTTCATCGCCACGGAACGTGGCACCCCTGCTCTTTCAAAGTTCCTCACGGCGGTTCTGCGAAAGTCGTGAGGAATGCGCTGCGGAACGCCAGCCAAGGTGCATGCCGTTTGCCATCGCCGATAGAACGCCTTGAAGTGAATTGGCTTGATGGTCCTGCGATCATTCCAGACGAATACCCATGGCGCGGCCCTGTCCTGTTTCCAATTCCAAGGACACAGCGTGATCCCATTGTGACCGCAGAAGATGGGCTAGTTCTGGGAGGGCATTGAATGGGAGAGTCCGACCCTCATCGTTCTTAGTGGTTCCCGGTTCCAGCCGAACCACTCCGGCCTGGAAATCTACCTGCGACCATCGCAGCGTCAGTACCTCACTTGGCACACGCCATCCGCTCAGGTATGCAAAAGTAGCAACCCCGCGATACGCTTCCAGTAAATGTGACCGAACGGATTCAACATCGGCTCGTTCGAAAAATCCCTTTCGGGCATTCTGAACCGAAATAAGCGGAAACGGAGTATGATCGCTCTGCCGGCCAGTTGGCTAGACGAAACATCTTGCGCTGTTGCCGGAGCAATCCCCCGCGCCAAACGATCAGCCACATACCGGTTAAGCCGATCCAACGTAATGTCACATGCACTTGACAGGGCTGCCCAATAACTGATATTGAGAACCATATTCAACTAACCTCTCTGCGCACAAGCAGTAGAGGCCCGAGGAATTCGATTCCCTGAGCCCACGGTCATTTTTGGTCGTGGGCTTTTCTTTTTTGGAGGCGAGCATGTTTCAGAAAAATAGCGATTGCGTCGAAGCCGAATATATCGATGAGGCCGTGATTCCGACTATCAATGCCTCGACTCACTTCGGATCCACGGTGAAGTCTGAGTCATCCGGCCCTACAGAGGGTGCCGCGATGGCAGATTCTCTCGCGGAGCAAACGGCCTGCGGATCTGCGCCCTGCCAGGATTCCGTGGCGGAGCGCCTCTGCGCATTTCTCTCTGATCGCGTCAGTGAACGAGTCACGCTGAAGGAACTCTCTCGCTTTCTAGGCTACTCAGAAAAGTACGCCTCCGATGTATTCCAGCGTTACATGGGGCATCCGTTTTCTCAACACCTGAAACAGCTGCGTCTCGACAAAGCCACCTTAATGCTCATGGAGGAGCGGCACACCATCACCAAGATCGCCGAATCTGTCGGCTTCAGTGACGCGTTTGCCTTCAGTCACTTCTTCAAGCGAGCCGTCGGCTGCTCTCCCACTGAATATCGCAGACAACAACTCCGCCAGGCAGATATGGCATGACTCTTCGAGTCCCACTGACCTCACTGGGCGCGTGGATATTTTCTATGGTCGTGCACGCATCTGGTCTCTGTGTCGCGGTTCTCCTCGCTGCGGAATTTTCCGTGGTTCCGCGGATCGCTCCATTTCGCTGGGATGTCACCCTGGTTGCAGCCTCGCGGCCAACAGAGTTCAGTTCGGAGAAGCCCATGCCTGCCTCAGCCTCATCGGCTGAGGTAGGCCCAGCCCCTGATGATGTGCCTGTGCATACTACTCGGTCGGTCGGGCATCGAGTGCCTGCTTCGTCTCGCTCCACCATTAGAGAGACAGCTCCTGCGACTGACGTTCACATGGCCTCAGGCACTACCTACCAGGGCTCTACCGATGTAGCCACGCCATTCGAGGATTCAACGGGGGCACCTCCCCCTCCCACCGAACCCTCGTTTTCAGAACCTATCGCCGAAAATTTTACGCCGTCCGGAGTGCTCCGGCAGGTGCCGAAGTTTACACCAGCCGAATTGCCGTCACCGGACGTAGAGGCGTCCCATCGATCAAACCTGGCACCGGAACGCTCAGTGCCCGAAACGCCTCGCTTGGTGAGCCGACCGTTGCCGCAGGTCAGGCCTGCACCGGTATCACGCCGTGTGCAGCTCGATTATGGTTGGTTGGCTACCGTAGTCGCCGCCGAAGTCGAACAAATCAAACGGTACCCAGCTCAAGCGAAATGGCACCGGTGGCAGGGCAATGTTGTTGTCCAGGCCGTCATCCATGAAGATGGCCGCATCAGCGACATTCAGGTGGTGACTTCCTCAGGACATGACACGCTCAATCATGACGCGATCGCATTGCTAGAACGCATTTCTCCGGTGCAGTTGCAGTATCCACTCGATCAACCATCCATCGTTGTACGCATCCCAATTGGCTACCGCCTGGAATAGGACCCTGACTATGCAACCTGAGCACAGCATCCCCTGCCTCTCAGCCTTTGAACAGCATCATAATGATCTCCTGCGGTTTTTTACCCATAAGCTCGGCTGCCGGGATCTCGCAGCGGACTGTGCACAAGAGACGTATATGCATCTGGTCCGCATGCGATCGAACATCGATGTGCAAAACCCGCGAGCATTTCTCTTTCGCGTTGCGGCTAACCTGGCCGTGGACAATCTCCGGAAGATCCGCATTCGCCGGGAAGCCATGAGTATCGACCCCCTGCCCGAAAATGCCGCCAGCCTGGCGCCCTCGGCAGAAGAGGCATTAGACGCCAAACAGCGGCTGATGCGATTGGAACGCGCCATGGGAGAACTCTCTCCCAAATGCCGAAGTGCCTTGTTGATGAATCGGTTAGATGGAAAAACTCATCGAGAAATTGCGGAGGAACTTGGGGTATCGGAGAGCATGGTTGCAAAGTATGTCATCCAGGCGCTGAAGCATTGCCGCGCGCGCCTGAATATGGAAGAGATAACCCCTCGTTCGTGACTGTTGAAAGCCCGCTGCCATCCGTCTTATACAGTAGCTGTGCACCTCAGGCTTGGGCAAAACGCTGCCCGGCATACGTGCGACGGATGGATGGATGTCCGACGCGAATCCCCCACAATTTCCTTCATCGATCGAAGACGAGGCCATTGTATGGGTGGCGCGACTTCACTCCGGCCATGCTTCAGACCAAGATCGCCGCGCCTTCGAGGCGTGGAAACACGCCAGTCCTGCTCATGAAAGCGCGTTCCGTGAGGCGTCGAGCTTGTGGGAAGAGCTCGGGCACGCAGGTGCCACACTACACTCTTCTTCCCGCAGCGTACGGCCTACTGGATCCTCTACTCGTCGGTGGTGGCCGCGCCTCCGAAGATGGAGCCTCGTTGCCTGTGTCGTTCTGACGATAGGTTGGTTCTCCTGGAAGCCCTTCCTCGATCAATTTCGCCTCCAGACGGCCCATCACCGGACTGCGGTCGGACAACAAGAGCAGGTTGTGCTTCAGGACGGGACCCGGCTTACGCTCAATACTGACACCGCACTCAAGGTGGTGTTCTCTCAGCAACGACGGGAGGTCGATCTGCTCAAGGGCGAAGCGGCCTTTGCAGTGGCGGCAGACGCAACGCGGCCCTTCATGGTCCGGAGCCAAGACACCGTTACCACGGCATTGGGCACAACGTTCGTGGTACAGACGCGGAATGATTCGGTGACGGTGACCGTGTCTGAGCATGCAGTACAAGTTTCTTCTCTGAATCGCCGCGCGGCGTCACCCGTGATGGTTCAGGAGGGACAGCAGATCTCCTACTCACCCGATAAGGGCTGGAGCACGCTCCAGTCAGTGGATGCCAATCAGACCTCGGCATGGCAACGAGGCAAAATGATTTTCCAAGCTCAACCATTGGGAGCGGTGGTGGCAGACCTCAATCGATACCGTCACGGCCATATATTTATCCTCAACCCTTCCCTCCGCTCGTTGCCGGTCACCGGCGTGTTCGAAATCGACGACCCCGACTCCGCCTTGCGGGTCATCGAACAGACGCTTGGCATCCGCGACACCGCTCTCAGTCCGTATTTCCTGTTCCTGCACTGAATGCCCCGAAGCGCGCTGCCCCTGACCGAAATGCCCCCTCGCAGGATTTTTTTGGCTGACGTGTGATTTTCACTGCAGCCTCAACGGCTCCGTCCGTCTTTACCTATGGGCATCCCGGCATGAGGGAGGCGGCCATGGCCGGCCTCCCTGCACATCCTTGGACACCGAATGAGCAGAGGGGGAATCATGCAGTTTTCATGGCAGTGCATCACCATCGCAATTCTATCGGCCATATCTTTTCATACGGCCGGCACCACGGCCAATGCGGCACACGAACCTATTATCGCCGACCAGTCCGGCGTCTTGCCTTTGGCGCAAGTCGCCTCTAGCGGTGAGTTGTCGGAGCCGACGGAGTTCAACATTCCGGCACAACCGCTTGGGTCCGCTATTACCGCATTTGCGGATCAAGCCAATTACCGCCTCCTGGTTCCCTCGGACATGACAGAGGGCAAGACCACCAGCGGCGTGATCGGTCGTCACACACCGGAAGAAGCGCTGGCAGTCATGCTTGCCGGAACGGGACTTAGTTACAAGTTGACTGAACCCCGGACAATGACGCTCGAGCCAACCGCCGTGTTGCCCCAACCAACGGCAACAGTTGCGCAGGCCACTGCACCGGAACCGAGGAGTCCCAATACGGAGATCCCTCGGCAGGCCAAGCCGGTGAAGGTGCCTGAAATCGTGGTGAAGGACGTCGAAGATCGCGGGTATGCCGTCGATGAATCTTCGTCGGCCACGCGTATTCCCGCTCCAATCCATGACACCCCGCGCTCCGTGGAGGTCGTGACCCGACAGGTGCTGGACGACCAAAAAGTTATTCGATTCAGCGAAGCCCTGCGGAACGTGAGCGGTGTATCCCAATCCAGCACACAGGGTGGCCAGGGAGGCACTTTCATGATCAGGGGCTTCGCTTCGGATCTCAATGTCTTCAAAAACGGGTTCCGCGACGACAGTACCTTCAGTTCGCGCACCCAGCGTGACATCATCAACATTGAAAGCGTCGAGGTCGTCAAGGGACCGCCCTCCTACCTGTATGGCCGATCAGATCCAGGAGGAGTCATCAACCAAGTGACAAAGGCACCATTGAAGAATGCCTATTATTCGGCAGAAATGATCGTCGGCAGTTACGGCCTGTACCGCCCTCAGATCGACATCGGCGGACCGCTCAACGAAAGCAAAACACTTACATACCGCTTCAACGGAATGTACGAATCCGCGGAAAGCTATCGTGACGGGGTGAAAAGCCAGCGCCTGTTCCTGGCGCCCACGTTCGGATGGGAAATGAGTTCCCGGACGACCTTACGATTTGAAGGTGAATATCTTTACGATCGGGCCCCCATCGACCGAGGACTCATCGCATTCGGCAACGGGGTCGCTCCGATTCCAGTCTCGCGATTCTTGGGCGACCCCAGCCGCAAGATGGAAACCCAGCAAGGAAAGGCCACCATCACCCTGTGGCACGAGTTCAACGACATGTTTCGGTGGCGAACCGCGTTCAGAGCAGCGGCAGCCCGTAGCCGATATTCCAGCTTGGAATCAAACTTCTTGGTCGGCGCCGAGAGCGACGGCATTCTGAACCTGGCGCGATACGAAATCCCGACGACGGTGCAGAGCCACTATCTCCAGAATGAATTGCATGGGAACTTCTTCACCGGTTCCATCAAGCACAAGACGATCATTGGCATCGAACTCGGTCGGGAAAACTCCACGGCCACGGCCTCGGGAGACTTCGGCGGTGACACCACCACCCCAGGCGCTTTCAGCTACATCAACATCTTCAACCCGAACGATCGGCTGTTCTTGAATCCGGCCCTCACGAAGTTCAGTGACGCCAGCCAGCAGAACAACATCTTGGGCGCATACTTCGGCGACCAGGTGGATCTACTCGATAATCTGCATGTGCACTTCGGCGGACGGTTCGACCTCTTTGATCAAACCATCACCAACCGTCCCGACGATTTAACCACCACGGGAAGCCAAAATAACAAAACCGATTCGGCCTTCAGTCCCTCGATAGGAATCGCCTATCAACCTCTGAAGCCAATCACTCTCTTCGCCAACTATACGGAATCGTTTGCACCGCAAAGCGCAGGGTCCAGGAGCATCAACGGCAATCTATTCAATCCGGAACGCGGTAAGTCGTATGAGGGCGGCATCAAGTATCAGGCGTTCGGAGGACGGTTACGATCAACCGTTGCATTGTTCGACATCAAGAAGAAGAATGTGCTGACGTCCGATCCGCTCAACGGGTTCTTCTTCTCCGTCGCGACCGGCGAACAACGTAGCAAGGGCGTGGAGTTTGACATCGCGGGCCAAATCCTGCCCGGATGGGACATCATTGCGAACTATGCCTATATCGACACGCGTGTCACAAGGGATCTTCTGTTTGCCGAGGGAAGCCGGGCGCCGAATAGCGCATTGCACCAGGGAAGCGTCTGGACAACGTATTTTTTCCAAGAAGGGGTCGTGAAAGGATTCGGCGCAGGCATCGGCATGTATGCGCAGGGCAAACGGAACGGCATTTTCCAATGTCAGGATCCGGCCAACTGTCAGGCACCCTTTGAAATGGCCGGTTACGTGCGAATGGACGCAGCTTTGTACTACCGAAAACAGGAAATCTTCAATAAGACCAACCTGCTGGCGGCCATCAATTTCACCAATGTTCTCGACCATCGCTATTTCAGCGGCGCCCAGAACTTCCGCGAAATCGTGTATACCGGTGCGCCGTTCACCGCCATCGGGTCACTCAAGTTCGAGTTCCACTGAGCGGGACTAGACCGTTGCACCTCAACGCGGGGCGCGCACCAGACCATGGGTGCGTGTCCCGCACGTTTAGAGGCAGCCAAGCGGCCGTGCAGACGACATCGACCTTGCTGAATTGATTACGGAGTCGATCGGTTAAGTTGAGCCTTGAGATCGGCGAGAGAAATCACGACAAATTCGCCGCAACGGTGGCATTTCACAACGACGCCCCGCTTTTCGAGTCTGGCGGTCAGTCGACCGCAGACGCAACGCACATCCTGAAATTCCGACGGTGTTTGTGGATGAGATGACATACGGTACGGCCCCCCTGGGGGCACTCCTCCCATCCATATAGGACGTATGAACTCGTCAAAACCCTACCTTGAGGCTACCGTTCTAATGGCATCATCGAAAATCCCGTCTATGGGCAACATTTCAGGAAACGGAACATTCAGCCAGGCCAGGACGATCTGTTAGGGTACTTCCGCTGTTGAAACGCCGCCATCGGACGGAAAACCCAACATAGTCGCAGCCTGTTGAAACGCCGCATGTCAGACTGGCTGGATCCGCATACAAGCTAATGAGTCTCAACCCACGCAAGGAATCAATGCGGACAGAAGTCCGAACGGCGCGCTCCAATTCGGCAACGCCATTCCCGCCACTGCTGCCGGGGCCATACCCGGCAACGCGCGCTTTACCAATGAGCGTGAATACTGGGTTTACGGGGTCGAATCGCGCTTCAAGTACAAATACTACCTTCTTTTTCGTTGCTAAAAATATGCTGGATCAAACCACGATCATGGATCGAACGCGTGGTATCTATCCTGGGTTGCCGGCACTCTGGAAGATTGGCGCGAGGTGGACCTTCTAAGCCCTGATTTCTCGTCATCGGCTTCCCCTCATCCGGCTTTTCTGGGGATGAGGGGAAGCCCGTCCCTCCGATCAGGTGTCGTCTTCGCCTCCTCGTACGTCTCTTAGAGTAGGACCGACCCTAGCCCTCCGGCTACGTGGGCCTGGCCGGTATCGACCAGAACGAAGGGACGACATGATCGTGCAAGAATTGAAGCCGGCTCGGCCCCGTCCTGCGGCGCAGCGCACGGCAACAGCCCGGCCGGATCTACCGGCCGGTATGCTGACACCCACCCCTCGCCCATTGAAGAAACAGTGGTTGCGTCTCCATTTGTACGTGGGCCTCTTTGGCGGCGCACTGTTCGTCCTGACCAGCCTCACAGGCAGCTTTCTCGTCTTCTACAAGGCCATCGATGAATGGTTGAATCCCGATCAATTGCTCAGTCCCCCCGGAAGCGCACGGCCCCTGAGCGACATATTGGCCGCGGCCCAATCGGCACATCCGGAATGGTCCGCTCCAGAGACCCTCATCTTTCCCCTCCACGATCGCGATTCGTTCCATGCCTGGTTCAAAGATCCGGCAGCCGCTCCTGCCGATGAGCAATGGCATGTCGTCGCTGTCGATCCCTCGACGCCTCGGGTGTTGAGCGACCGCCGCTGGGGCGTTTTTTTGGTATCGGTCATCTACGAACTACATCAGGAACTGCTGCTGGGAAGACCCGGCGAGATCGTCGTCGGCATCATGGCCCTATTGCTTCTGCTCTCGGTAGTCAGCGGTCTCTACCTTTGGTGGCCGAAACCGGGGAAGCTCCGCCGCGCCCTGACGTTTCAATCCAGCGGAAGCCTCATCAGAAAACACTATGATCTGCACAAGCTGACAGGCCTGATCGGAGCGGTCCTGCTCATGCTGCTTGCCCTGACAGGATTTTATTTGGAATTTCCAGACCTGGTTACGCCGGTCGTGAGATGGTTCTCGCCCGTGCGGGATGTGTCGCCTGCAGAACAACCGCGGTCTGATTTGCAGGCGGGAATGCCAAAAATCTCCATTGAACAAGCGGTCACCATCGCCCGTACGACGTTCCCCGATGCCCGACCGATGTGGATCGGGCTGCCTCAGCATGAGCGGGACAGTTATTCTGTGGGACTACGGCAACCTGGCGAAGTCCGTCAGGCTGGAGGACAAACCGAAGTATGGATCGATCAATACAGCGGGACTGTACAACGCGTCACGGACTGGAACCGATTCACCAGAGGCGAGACATTTTTATCCTGGCTCTTTCCCTTGCACAACGGGGAAGCCTTCGGCCTGGCGGGTCGATGGCTCGTCTTCGCAGCCGGACTCACGCCGCTGCTTTTGTATGGAACGGCGTTGCGAATGTGGTGGTTGAAACGAGATGCCCACAGGCGTCGTCGTGAGGGTTAGCCACGCTGCAACAGGCCAGCTCCGGCCGCCCGGCAATCCGCACAGAGTCCGTACAGTTCCAGGTTCTGCGCGGTCAGATGAAATCCATTGGCAGCAGCCACTTGCTGCCGCAAACGTTCGATGGTCGGGTCTTCGAACTCGACGATGTGCCCGCATCCAGTGCAGATGAGATGATCGTGATCGCCTTTCGCGAACAGGTTGTCGTACTGCGTTTCTTCGCCGAATCGTCGCGCTTGCGCAAAGCCTTTCTCGCATAACACCCGCATCGTCCGATAGATGGTGTTCAGGGGCGCATGATGACCCTGCCGATTCAGTCGACTATACAACTCGCGGATCGTGACGTGTTCACTTTGCAAAAAGGCGTGGACGATCCGTTCCCGCGGCAGACTCCAATTCTGCCGTGTTCGACCAAAACTCGTCCGGATCCGTTCTATTCCTTCATCCAATCGCCGGTCCTCCCGGCCGGCACGAGACCGCATCGTCATCACTTTCATTCCGCCGATTCTCCCTCTGTGATCAGTTGCGGCAGGCGCGCTGCGTGCCCGCCTCTAGATATAAGACGCACGAGCTGGCAGTCTCCGTACCTGGAGACATGACTAGGGCCGAATGGGTCGCCAGATCAGAGATCCACAGGCATCTCTATCCACTTATCCGGCAAAAATATTCTTGCAGAGGGGTGCAGAATTCGCTTGCTCAAACGTCGTTACATTGAAGGGGTAGTGGGATTCAAAGGGAGGGGGCCAAGTCAGGTGGAGAGTCTCAAAGGGTTCATTGACTACGGCATCATCGGGCTCCTGATCGGCCTGAGCCTTTGGGCGGTTGCCGTCGCGACGGAACGATGGTTGTACTTTCGACGTGTGGACGTCAGACGTTTTCGCTCCGAGCAGGAATTCGAAGTGGCGCTCACGAAGCACCTGGTCGTGATCGGGACCGTGGCGGCGAACGCCCCCTACATCGGCCTGCTGGGAACCGTGCTCGGCATCATGTTGACGTTCCATAGCATGGGCACCTCGGGCACGATGGCGGTCCAGTCGATCATGGTCGGGCTCAGCCTCGCCCTCAAGGCAACGGCGGTCGGTCTGCTGGTGGCGATTCCCTGCGTCGTCCTCAACAACCTCCTTCGCCGGCGGGTCACGGAGTTGCTCACCCAGTTCAAGGTGCAACATGGGACGTGACATCGATCACATCAATGTCATCCCGCTGGTAGATGTGATGTTGGTGCTCCTGGTAATCGTCCTGACCACCGCGACATTCATTACCACCGGCCAGGTACCGGTCGAGCTGGCAAAAGCCAAAGAGGCCGGCGACCGTCAGGATATCCCTCTCGTGGTCACCCTGACAGCCGCGGGCACCCTCTTCATGAACGACCAGCCCGTACCTCCGGACGGACTACGGATCGCGCTCAATCCTCATCCGCGGGAATCGTCCGTACTGGTGCGCGCCGACCGGGTCACGGTGCTGGATCGATTCGTGGCGGTGGTCGATGAAATTCGCGGGCTGGGATTTCACCAGGTCAACCTGGAGGTGGTTCGTTCATGAGCCTGGCCCTGCCATTGGACTCGTCACAGCGCCAGAGGGCATCGCTCTGCTGGGTCTTCTCCATGTCGATCCACGGTCTGCTTATCGGCATGGCCGTCGTGTTGCTCACGGAAATACCGCCGCCGCCCCCTCCCACGTTCAAGTGGGACGTCGCGATGGTCCAGGCTCCGCCTCCTGCGCCAGAACCGGCTCCCGCGCCTCCTGCCGAATCGCAGCCACCGCCCACGCCGCAGCCTGTTGCGCCGCCTCCCCCCAAGCCGGTGGTTCAACCGGTGAAAACTCAGCCCGTCGTCCAACCGGTTCAACGGATGCAGGAGCCCCAGCCGGTTCAACAGGTCCAGCCCGTCCATGAAAGCCTGCCGGTACAGACCGCCCAGCCCATTCAACGGGTCACGACCCAGCAGGTGGAAACCGTCACTCAGACGATTCAGGAGACGATCAGTCCCATCACTGAAGTGGCGCAGACCGTCGTGGAACACACTGCCGCTGTCCAGGAAACCACTCCGATCGTCCAACAATACTCTGAGGCTCAAGCCGTCGCTTCAACTGAACCGGTCGCCAGACAGGCAGAGCCCGTCACTCAAGTCGCCGCCGTCGTGAGCGACGCCGCGCCGATTGAGGCACCACAACAGGTCGAGCAGGCGATCGTTCAGCGGCCGAGAGAAACCGTGCAACACCGGGTCGTGCAACAGCGAACCGTGCGCGCGCGGCCGGGGGAACGTCCCGATTTCGGATGGCTATCGCAGGCGCTCTGGTCTTCCGTCGATCAGCGCAAGCGCTACCCGGCCGAGGCGAAACGCAACCGCTGGGAAGGGCGTGTCATCCTGCGTTTGACGATCGAACAGCGAGGTGCGGCAGTCCATCTACTCGATCTGGTGCTCGAAGAAAGTTCAGGACACTCTGTGCTGGACCGCCACACGCTGGACATGGTCCGAAACGCCTTTCCCTTGCAGGTCAAACACCAATTGGCACTGGCTAAAATACAACTGGACTTGCCCTTTTCATACCGCATGGAATAACCGCCTACTTTGATCGACCATGGAGGAACTCATGGCACAACGTCGTTATTCGGTACATTTTTCTTTTACTGTCTTGGCTGCGGCCGTCGCGATGCTCTGCACCGGCGCATTGCCCGCTATCGCGCAACAGAACGGGGACAAGGCCTTTCATGCACTGGTCACCGATGCGAAGGACATGCAGACCGACCTGAAAAACGTGCTGTTCTACTGGGAGGAAAAAGTCAGCGAAACGTCTTTCATCCCGCATGAATTAAAACACTTGCCGGTCAAACGGGGTACAGCGACGGTCAACATCAAGTTCGACGGCGTGAAACAGCTGGAGGTGACCCCCGGTACGGACAAGGCCCGGCCGACCCTCCACATCACCCTGACGAACGGGAAGACCGGTGATTTCCCGCTCGCGATTGACGGAAGCTTCAAGGGCGATTCCGATTTTGGTCAGGTTGAACTGCCTGTCCAGGGGCTGAAGAAACTCGAATTCAAATAGAGCGCGCAGGATTTCTTCCCGTATGCACCTCCCAGGCTGCGTGTCCGGAGGATCAGGAGCACCGGTACCATTTCATGACTCCTCGCCGCACCACATATCTGCTCCTCTTTTCACTGAGCGCGATCGTGGCGTTGTTGGCTGTCCGATTGACCGGCTCATCGTCCGTCCCGGCCTCTGAGGGACCGAATCAGGCTCAGTCGGGGACGACCGTGGTGTTGGCTCCGGTGACCATCGACCGGATCCGACATACCATCAGAGCGGTCGGCACGCTACGCGCCAACGAAAGCATCATGATTCGTCCGGAGGTCGCCGGACGCATCCGGCAGGTCTGGTTTGAGGAAGGCCAGGCGGCGGAGAAGGATCAGCTGCTCATCGAACTCGATGACTCCGAACTCCAAGCTGAAATGGCTCAGGCTGCGGCGCAACTCAAAGTGTCCCGTCTTACCTATGAACGATTGAAGCAGTTGGATTTGGACGGCAAGCGTTATGTGCCGAAACAGCAACTCGATGAAGTGGCGGGGGCGCTCCAAGTCTCGCACGCCAACCACAGTCTGTATGCCACACGGTTGGCAAAAACCAAGATTCGCGCGCCGTTTTCAGGTATCACCGGAATCCGCCGGGTCTCACCGGGCGACTTCGTCGGCAGCGGACTGGACCTGGTGAATCTGGAAGACCTCAGTCAGCTCAAGATCGATTTCAAAGTCCCGGAGACGCTCCTGCGCCATCTGGCGCCTGGCCAGGCTATCGAGTTGACCACCGATGCGTATGCAGGCGAGACCTTTCGCGGCACAGTCTACGTGATTGATCCGCAGGTCGAGCTAACGACCAGATCCGTCCAACTGCGGGCCCGCATTCCAAACCCGCAGCAGCGCCTTCGCCCCGGGATGTTTGCGCAGGTCCTCCTCACCTACGGTCAGGAAGAGCGCGCCCTGTTGATTCCGGAAGAAGCCATCAGGCCGAAACAGGACAAAATCTACGTCTATCTGGCCAAGAACGGCGCGGCGCAGCTGCGTGAAATCACGTTGGGCACACGCATCAAGGGTTTCGTCCAAGTGCTGAACGGGCTCACAGAGCGGGACACGGTGATTCGAGTCGGCCACCATAAACTGCAGGAAGGCGATCCGATCGTCGCCTTGACGGAACCGACCCCCTGACCTCCCCCGGCCTACCCCTATGAGACTGTCCGCATTGTCCATCGAGCGTCCGGTCCTTGCCACCGTTGCCACGCTCTTGCTGATGCTCTTCGGGGTTCTGTCTTTTTCACGTCTTCCTGTCCGCGAGTATCCCGACATTACCTTCCCTGTGGTGTCCGTGCTCACCGTGTACCAGAGCGCCGATGCCCAACTCGTCGAAACGGACATCACCTCCGTGCTGGAAGACGCGCTCAGCGGCGTCGAGGGACTCAGAACCTTGCGGTCGACCAGCAGAGAAGGCCTCTCGGCTATCAGCCTCGAATTCGCGCTCACGCGCAACCTGGATGCCGCCGCCAATGACGTGCGCGATCGCGTGACCAGAGTGCAATACCTGCTGCCTCAAGGCATCGAACCGCCGCTGGTCATGAAGGAAGACAGCGAGTCCGACGGCATCATGTGGCTGGCTTTGATCAGCGACCGTCACAGCGAACTGGACATGACCGATTTCGCCCAGCGTCAACTCAAGGATCGGCTTGCGCCGCTGCCGGGCGTCTCGAATGTGATGCTCGACGGTGAACGCCGCTACGCCATGCGCATCTGGCTGGATCCCGATCGGCTCGCCTCACGGCTCCTCACGGTGCAAGACGTGGAAGATGCGCTCCGGACACAAAACGTCTCCATGCCCACGGGACGAATCGAAAGCACGCAACGCGAGTTCAGCGTGCGGATGGGTGGAGGGTTGGAGCAGCCTTCTCAATTCAATCAGTTGATCCTGGCCTATCGTGACGGCTACCCGGTCCGCCTGCAAGACGTCGGGATCGCGGAGATCGCCCCGGAAGACGAAAGAAAACTGGTTCGCGTCAACGGCAAACCCGCGATCGGACTCGGCATCATGAAGCAGTCGAAAGCCAACACGCTGGAGACCGCGCGCGCCGTCAAACGCACCCTCCCTTCTCTGGAGTCCCTGTTGCCCGAGGGCATGAAACTCGTCACGGCTTTCGACAGCTCCATCTACATCGAACGGTCGCTGAAGGAAGTCTATGAAGCCGTGGGCATCTCCGTGCTGTTGGTCGTAATGGTCGTCTTTCTCTTTCTGCGCAGCGCCAAGGCAACGTTGATTCCTACCGTGGCCATTCCGGGGTCGATCCTGGGCACGTTCGTGCTGATGCAGGTGACCGGCAGTTCGATCAACACCATCACCTTACTGGGATTCGTGCTGGCGATCGGGCTCGTGGTGGACGACGCCATCGTGGTGGTGGAGAATGTGTACCGGCGCATCGAACAGGGCATGAGTCCAACGGAGGCCGCGTTCACAGGCAGCCGGGAAATCGGGTTCGCCGTCGTCTCGACGACGCTGACCCTCACGGCGGTCTTCCTCCCGATCATTTTCCTGCCCGGTATCGTGGGGCGCTTGTTTGCGGAATTGGGAATCGCGGTCGCGGGCTCAGTTCTCCTGTCCGGCTTCATTGCCTTGACTCTCACGCCGGCGATGTGTGCGAGGCTCTTAGGGTCAACGGTCACTGCCGGATCGCCCGCGCAGGGGTCCGCACTCGATGCCTCAGCATGGCTGCAATGGCTCACCCGGCGGTATCGAGCCGCCTTGGAGATGGCGCTGCAACGGCCCACGCCGGTCATGCTCGCGGCCCTCCTCTCCCTGGCCCTCAGCGCCCTGCTATTTTGGATGCTTCCCAATGAGCTGGCCCCCCTCGAAGATACCGGCTGGTTTGCGATTCATGTGAGCGCGCCGGAAGGAGCGACCCTCGACTACACGGACCGGTATGCCAAAGACAGCGAGCAACAGGCCGCAGGCATTCCTGAGATGGACTCCTATTACACCGTGGTGGCGAGGGGGTGGCGGCCGACATTGGTGAATCGGGCCGTCACGTGGGTCACGCTCAAAGATTGGTCCGATCGCGACCGCACACAACGGGACATCATCGACACCGTTGAACCCGCCCTCTCAGCTATTCCCGGCGCTACCGTCTTCGCCCTGAATCCGCCGCCCTTCAATCAAGAAGACAGCAAAACGCCGGTGCAGTTGGTGGTGCGAGGCCCGGCATACGACGTCTTGGAAAAGGTCGTCACGAAAGTCCGGCACGAAGCAGCAGGACATCCTGCCCTAGTCAACGTGGATAGCGACCTGGACCTGAACAAGCCCGAGTTGCGGGTGGAGATCAACCGCGACAAGGCAGCCGACCTGGGCATTCCAGTCGAAACGATCGGCCGGACGCTGGAAGTGTTTTTAGGCGGACGAAAATCGTCCATGTTCATGCGCGAAGGAAAGGAATATCCGGTCATCATGCAGACGCGGCCTCACCACCGCGGCACCAAATCGGATATCGACCATCTCCACGTCAAGGGAAGCCGGGGTGATTTGATTCCCCTCAGCAATCTGGTCACGCTGAGCGAGACCGTCGCCCCGAAACAACTCAACCATTACGAGAAGCTGAGAGCCGCCACGATCAGCGCAGGGGTTGCACCCGGCTCTACGCTGAGTCAGTCGATCGACGCGTTGGAGAGTATCATCAAGAAACACCTGCCCGTCGGCGCCAGCATCAGTTACGCGGGAGAAACGAAAGAGTTCAAGGAATCGTCCGGGAATCTGCACTTCATCTTTGTCCTGGCTTTGCTGGTCGTCTATCTCATTCTGGCCGCACAGTTCGAAAGCTTCCGCCATCCGGTCACGGTCCTCTTGTCGGTTCCACCGGCGATGGCCGGCGCATTGCTGGCTCTCTTGCTGTTCTGCGGCACGCTGAATATCTACAGCGAAATCGGCTTGATGATCCTGATCGGACTCGTGACGAAAAATGCCATTCTCATCGTCGAGTTTGCCAATCAGCTCCGGCTCGACGGCCGCTCCGTCCACCTGGCGATCGTCGAAGCCTCTGCCCTGCGCCTGCGGCCCATCATCATGACCACGATGGCGACGATCCTGGCCGCACTTCCCCTGGCCTTGGCCTCCGGCGCCGGCGCGGCAGGCCGTTGGCACATCGGCCTGGTCGTCATCAACGGTCTCGTCCTGTCGACGCTCCTCACTCTGTTCCTGGTGCCCGTGATCTATACGTTGTTACCGGAACGATGGGCAACCAGGCGAACCGCCATGGCTGAATCAAAGCTCGGCAACGTCCTGCCCTACCCGTCGCATTCCGAGGTATAGAAAACGAAGCCTGCGGTGAAGGAATCGGATCGCAGGCGACGAGATGGCGTGCGAAGCGTTTGCTCCCGAGCGGGAATGGAATGATGCGGACGGACGGTCCTGCCTAAGATTGCGCGCTCTCGACAGCGGCAAGGGCCTCGCCGATGCGTTGATGGGCATGGATGCTGTAGACAGCGTCCATGTGGTCTCCTATCACCGTCTCCACCGACACCGGGCCCTTCGTGTGCTCCGACCAGTCGACCGGACCCTTTCCCCAGCGGGCGGTGGTCGCCGTGGTCCACCAGACATGGGCCGGTGCATGAATGGGACGGCCCCGGGTGATGCCGAGAAACCGCGCTGCTTCCCTGGCCAAGGCATATCCGAGTTTCAGTGACCCGATCGACGCCTCAGCTTCTTCGGGAGACAGAAACTCCCGATCCCGCGCCCATTGAATGGCCGTTTCTACGCGGTGCTCCTCATCCAATTGCTCCAGCCGTCGCTTCAAGGCCTCGCGTTCAGATTCGGCAATCGCATCGAAGGCCTCTCGCCGGTCACGCCGGATGTACGCCATCAGTTCATCCACCGGCGTGGGTCCCTGCGATGCATACAAGGCATGGTCCGGTTGAGTATCTAGCAACCCAAGGAAGGCGACCGACTCCCCGGCCCGTTCCAGCAGCTGGGCAACCGCCAGGGCCAGCACTCCCCCGTTCGACCAGCCCACCAGGTGATAGGGTCCTCGCGGTTGCCGTTCGCGAATCAATGCGGCTTGCCGTTCCGCCAGCCGGGAGATCGACACCTCCTGCCAACGAAGCCTGAAGAGATGGCTCAGCGACAACCCATACACGGGACGCCCATCCTCCAGAGACAAGGCCAGTGGACGGTAGGCCTGTACATGCGTGCCATCGGGATCGAAGCAGAACAGCGGAGGCAAGTCGCGGCCTTCCCGTAAGAGCACCACTTCTGACGAGGCCGCCTGCCAACCTTCGAGACGATGGACCAGTTGCTCAATCGTCGGACATTGAAACAGGTCCATCAACCCCAGCGGGCGATCGACCACCGTCTGGATGCGTGCGATCAATTGGACGGCTAGCAACGAATGGCCCCCCAAGTCGAAAAAATTGTCGTGGATCCCGATTCGGCCGACCCCCAGCACTTCGCTCCACATCGCTGTCAATTGCCGTTGTAATGGAGTGGCGGGAGCTGCCGACGGCTGCCCACCGGAGTTTCCCCATTCCGGTGCAGGCAATGCCTGCAGATCGATTTTCCCCGACGGCGTGCGCGGCAGGTCCGGTAACGGCACGATAAGGGAGGGCACCATATGCTCCGGGAGAGTCGTGCCGAGCCAACGGCGAAGTGCCGCCGTTTCTACGAGTCCGGCTTCCCTGGGGACCACGTAGGCGACGAGGTTCACTCGTCCCTCATCCGTACGAGCGCGCACGAGGGCGGCGCGTACATCGGGATGGCTGCGCAAGCGCGCTTCGATCTCTCCCGGCTCGATACGGAATCCTCGCAGCTTGATCTGATCATCGAACCGGCCGAGAAATTCGAGCGTGCCGTCGCGCCGCACCAACACTCGATCTCCCGTTGTGTAGAGACGTGCTCCCGGCCGGTCGCTGAACGGATCCGGCACGAAAACAGCGGCCGTGCGGTTGGGATCCTTGAGGTATCCACGTGCCAGGCTTTCCCCACCGATGTACAATTCCCCCGGCGCGCCAAACGGCACTGGCTCGAGATTCCTGTCCAGGACGTAGAGCGAGCGACCCGGCAAAGGCCGGCCAATCGGCACGGTCGAAAGCTCGCTTCCCGCCGCAGAGAACGTCGGTTCGTACAGGCTGGCGGTCACCGTGGTTTCCGTTGGACCATAGGCGTTGAGCCATCTGACTGTGGGACTCACGTGCCGCCGCCACCGGTCAAGGTCAGAGGAGGCGACCGGCTCGTTGCCGATGATCACCAGTCGCAATGACTGAGGTACGGATCCAGCCTCCTCGATGGCGCCGATCCATTCACGCCAGTACGATGCGGGGACTCCTGCGACGGTGACCCGTTGGCGATCAAGAAACTGGCTAAAAGCCGCTAGCGAATCGAACAGACGGCAGGGTTGCAGAATCACCGTCGCGCCTGCCACCAGGGTGGACCACATCTCCTCGCCCGCCACGTCGAAGCTGATCGAGGCGAATTGCAGCACCCGATCACTCGGACCAAGACGATAGGCCTCCGTGATCGTCTCGATGTGCCGGGCCAAGGCTCCATGAGAGATCACCACACCCTTGGGGGTGCCGGTCGAACCGGATGTGAAAATCACATAGGCGGCTTGTTCCGGAGAGGCCGAACCAGGCACATTGTTGTCGTCCAACGCCTGCAGCTCCCCTTGCAGGTGATCCAGCGACTGTACCGGCATGGAAAACTCGCCGCTCCCCGACGGTATGTCTCCGCTGATCAACAAGAGTTTCAGTCCTGCGTCACGTGCAATCTGCTGCTGTCGCGCGGCCGGGTACGCCGGGTCGATCGGCACATAGGTTCCACCCGCCTTGAGAATCGCCAACAGCGTGACGACCAAGTCCAGGGAACGATCCAGACACATCCCGACTCGCGCTTCCGGCCCCACGCCCCGCCTGCACAGCCAGCGCGCCAGGCGATTGGCCTTCGCGTTGAGCGCCGCATAGGACAAGGTGTGGCCTTCCAGCGACACCGCAGTCGCCGTTGGCGTCCGCTCCACCTGCTGTTCGACGAGGCTCGTCAACGACGGGGCAGGCCCTGCGGCACCGCCGGTCTGATTTACCGCCAATAGAACCTGCCGCTCAGCTGAGGTCAGCAAGGGTATGGAGCCCACCGTGGTTCGAAGATTCCGATTCAGCGAGGCCAGGATGAGTTCATACCGCTCCAAGAGGCGCGTGATGGTGGTGGCGTCGAAGAGATCGTTGTTGTACTCGAGGCCCAGAATCAACCCACCGTCTGCTTCCTGCACGGTCATCGAGAGGTCGAACTTCGCGGTCGTATTCTCGATCTCGAGCGGTTCGAATTCCAATCCTGTGACCTGCAACTCGGCCATGGGGGCATTCTGGAGATCGAACATGACCTGAAAAATGGGTGACCGGCTGACGTCGCGCGCCGGATGCAGCACGTCGACCAGTTTCTCAAACGGAATATCTTGATGGGCATAGGCCTCCAGGCAGGCTTCGCGCACCGCTGTGATCACCTCGCTGAGCGTGGCCTCTTGGGACACCCTCGTTCGAATAGCGAGCGTATTGACGAAAAACCCGATGAGAGCTTCCGTTTCCTTCCTGGTCCGGTTCGCGATCGGTGTCCCGACGATCAAATCCGACTGCCCCGTCTCCCGGGCCAGTAACATGAAGAAGGCGCTCAAGAGCGTCATGTACAGGGTCGCGCCCGTCTGCCGGCTCAAGGTCTTGAGATCAGCGGCAAGGCCAGGCTCGATCGTCGAGGTGATGATCGCCCCTCGTGATGTCTGCACCGCCGGTCTGGGTCGATCCGTCGGCAAGTGGAGGACGGGCAATTCCCCTCCGAGCACCTGTTTCCAAAAGGTCAATTCCCGTTCGAGAACCTGCCCGCTCAACCAAGCCCGTTGCCATTGAGCGATGTCCGCATATTGCAGGGGCAAGTCGGGAAGCGAAGACGCACGGCCCGCTACCGTCGCGTCATACACCTCCGTCAGCTCCTTTACCAACAGATGGGAAGACCAGGCGTCCGACACAATGTGGTGCAAGGTGACCAACAGTACGTGCTCGGTAGGTCTGAGCCGGATGAGATTGACGCGCAAGAGTGGCCCGTACCGAAGGTCGAACGGGCGCTCGGCCTCGACTGTGGCCAGTCGAATGGCTGCCTGCTCGCACCGCTCATCGGGAAGATGCTGAAGATCGATCAGCGGAATTGACATAGGCTGGACCGGCTCGATGACTTGCATCGGGACGCCGTTGAGACGTTGAAATTTGGTGCGCAAGGCTTCGTGGCGGCGGACGACCTCATGGACGCTTCGTTCCAGGGCGCCGGTGTCGAGCGCTCCCCTGACACGCAGGGCGATAGGAATATGATAGGCGGTACTGTCCGGCTCCAACTGGGCAAGCACCCAGAGCCGTTGTTGCGCAAAGGAGAGGGGGATGGGTCCGGTTCGGGGAATCGCGGTGAACGGCGGCGCCTGTTCTCCTGGGTCAGTCCTCCTCGCCGCATCGACCGTCCGAGCCAGCCGGGCCACGGTGGGCGCCTCGAAGAGTGCCCGCAACGGCAGTTCAACAGCGAACGCGTTTCGTAACCGCGACATGACCTGCGTGGCCAGCAGTGAATGCCCGCCCAGGTCGAAGAAATTGTCCTGAGTGCCGATCTCTTCCCGTTTCAAGACATCGGCCCAGAGCCCGGCCAGAATCTCTTCCGTAGCCGTGGCCGGCGCCGCAAATCGCCGCGCACCCTGACCATCACGTTCCGGGTCCGGGAGCGCTCGACGATCCACTTTGCCATTGGCCGTCAAAGGCAAGGCGGGCAAGGCGGTGATGGTCGTCGGCAGCATGTAATCCGGCAAGCGAGCGCGGAGAAAGTCCTGAATCGTTCGGCCGTCCGGCGCGACCTCTCGATACACGAGATAGGCAGCGAGATACGGTTCGACCTGCTTGTCATCCCGGACGGTGACCACGGCATCCTGAATAGCAGGATGCTGCCGCAGCACCGACTCGATTTCCCCAAGTTCGATCCGAAATCCCCGGATCTTCACTTGGTGATCCACTCGATCTAAAAACTCGATCGATCCGTCCGGCAGACGCCTGGTCCGATCGCCGGTTCGATAGAGGCGGGCGCCGGGCTGAGATGTATGCGGGTTGGGGACAAACCGTTCGGCGGTGCGGTCCGGTTGATTCCAATAACCGCGTACAACACCGAGACCTCCCAGATAAAGTTCCCCCGCCACTCCGACCGGTACCAGCTCCTGACGGTGGTCAAGGATATACGCCTCCAGATTGTCGATGGGCCGGCCGATGGGAACGCTCCGCGCAATACGGAGGTCGTGGTCGTCGGTCACGATCATGGTCGTGGCGCCCACGGTCGTCTCCGTAGGACCGTAATGGTTGATGACCCGGCAGGTGGCCAGTCGCATGACAGCATCGGCCAAGTCCCACGACAACGTCTCCCCGCCGAACAGGAGCAGCTGACGCGGCCAGACGGCATGCCCCTCTCCCGTCGCCAGCAACGCGTTGAAATGCGACGGCACGATTTTCAACACATCGATGGGATGCTGCGCCAAGTAGGAAGCGAACGACCGTCCGTCCGTTGCGGTCTCGTACCCGATGACGTGCAGACAGCCACCGGAGGTCAGCGCAGGGAACACCACGGTGTGGCCCAAGTCGGCGCTCAATGTGGAGACGGTCGCAAACTGCCACTGATCCTGCAGATGCATCCGCTGCGTGATGGCCGACGTATAGTTGACCAGGTTCCGATGGGAGACGGCGACCCCCTTGGGCTGACCGGTCGATCCTGACGTGTAAATGATGTAGGCCAATTCGTCCGGCGACTGGGTTAACGTGAGATCGTCATCCGGTTCCGCCGCAAAATCCTCCAGGAGATTCAGGGTTACGCCGGCGAACCCTGAATCGGCCAGGCTGGAGGCGGCCTGGACCAAGAGGATGCTGGCACCGCTCTGGGCCATGTTCGGAGCGAGCCGCACCGTGGCATGGGCCGGATCGACCGGTACGTAGGCCGCACCGGCCTTCAGCACACCCAGCATGGCGACAATCATGTCGACGGAACGATCGATGCAGAGGCCGACGCGGTCGCCGATTGTGACCCCTCGCCGCCGGAGTCCATGCGCCACGCGATTCGCTCGCCGATTGAGGTCGTCGTAGGACAACCGTTGTGAGGCGGCGACCAGCGCCGTGTGTGCCGGATGGCGTTTCGCCTGTGCTTCGATCAGACTGTGCATCAAGAACGGAGGCTCGCCGGTTCGAGCGGTCTGGTTCAGTTCCCTGGTCAGCCTGATCCGTTCCCGATTGCCCACGATGTCCAAATCATCGATCGCAATGTCGAGTTGTTGCGGCAGACGCCGCAGCAATTCCACGTAGCGATCGGCAAGACTCTCCATGATCTCGTCCGGGATCCGTTGCCGATCGATGTGCCAACTCATGGCCAGGCCTGCCTCATGCTCCAAGCAGGACAGCCTTACTTTGAGAGGTTCGATACTGAATGTGCCGTCGGCAAGCATGAGTACACCGGCGGTTGTCCTGTCAGGCGTGGGGCGCTGCCTGTACTCAAAACCGATCGCGTCTCTCACCGCTTGCAGGTCTTCTTCAGCCTGCTCACCTGGGTAATACTGTTGCCAGTCTTCCGCTTGGCTCTGTTCACGCAATACCAATGGGAGAAAGTCCCGGAGCTGCATGTTTCCTTCGACTCGAAGGTGAAGCGGTAGCCAGCGCTCATACAAACCGATCCCTCCGGACAGCTCTTCGTAGGGACGTCCTTCGGATAGCCACCAGCAGACGAGATCTCGCCGCGCGATGATGCGATACAGCAAGGCCGTCCAGCACCCGCACAGCAAGACTGGAAGGGAAATCTTTGAAGCCGCCGCCCCTTCTCGCAGTCGCGTGAGGTCCGAGAGGGAAAGCTCACGCCGGACCGGTCGCGCTGCGGACTCGGACGGTTCGAGAGAGGAATCGCGCTCGAACGGCAAGACGATGCGGTGTTCGCTGGTCACGCGACGGCGAGCCCACCAGGCTTGTCCCTGCGGCGCCTCCTGCCCTTCGAGCAATTCATGCTGCCATTCTGAATACTGGCCGTATTGAACCGGTTCCTCCTCTGCCTCGCCTCCCCCACCCAACGACCGGCTCAGTTCAGCCGCGAGATTCCAGAGCGATCTCATATCGGCGCAAAGAGCGGGCACATCGAGGAAAAGCTGAGTATGGGTTTCCGTGAAACGACAGAACGTGGCGCGCACCAACGGTCCTCGTTCCCAATCGAAATCGTCGAGTTGACGCGCACCCTTGCCTGCGGCCCGTCCCTTTTCGAGGTCATCCGACAGGTGACAGAGATCGACCGTGCGCCAATCCAGCTCGGGTCCGTCACTCACGACTTGAAACGGGAGCTTCATACCTGCTTGCCGGTAGAAGGTCGTACGAAGGCTGTCATGACGAGCCATGACCTGGCGAAGCGATTCCTGCACCACCGCCTCGCCAAAGGATCCCTCGAGCGTCAGCACGGCGCTGGCCTGCCCGACAGGTCCTTGTTGCTGCCACAACCAGAGCCGCTTTTGCTGGGGCGAGAGTCGCAGCCCTTGAACCTCGATCTCCTGTTGCATGCCTCCCCCTACGATGTCATGGACTGAACGGCCGATTGGGCGATCATGTCGCCCATCGCGACGACGATCTTGCGGGGGCCGACGAAGGGATCGCGGGCATGGGCGACGAGCATGTTATCCAACATGATCAGATCCCCCTCCTGCCACGGAAACCGCACGGCGGTCCGCTCATACAAGGCCCCGATCTCATCGACCACGTCGTCTTCGATCGGCGTGCCGTCACCGTAGTAGACGTTTCTCGGCAGAGAATCGACACCCAGCATCGATATTAAGGACTCGCGCACGGCCGGTTCCAAACAGGCCACATGATGGAGCTGGATCTGATTGAAGAACACCGCCTCACCCGTATCGGGATGCTCGATGATGGCGGGACAGAGTTGCTTGGTGCGCAGGCCTTCCTTGTCCAACCATTGCCACTCCAAGCCGTTCCTGTCGCACATGGCTTCCACGGCAGCCTTGTCGGTGGTGCGGAAGAAATCCTGCCAACTGACATCCACGCCGGGAAGAAAGTTTCGGACGTACATCAGCTGTTTGGTTCGCAGCCGTTCACGAAGGTCCGGTCGAAGGCCCTTGAGCATCAGCCGGCCATCCACGATCGGCGTCTGGCCGCCCTCCTGCGCCGCCTGCAGACAGAAGAAGAACTGTTTCTGTGGCCACCGGTGCATGTGGGAGCTTTCGTTGTGAAACAGAATGGGTTTGTCTGACGGATACGGCGTCGAGCCATAGACATGGCGGCCGTTCTTTTCACGGGGAAGATCGCCGTACTCTCCGAACAGTTCGCTGCAGAAGGCCTGGGCGACGGATTCAAAGTCCTGTACGGTCTTGAGCGGGAAGCCACGAAACAGCAACGCTCCGGACTGGAGCAGTTCCCGTTGCAACCGGCTGCGTTGCTCCCTCACCCACCCGGCGAGATCGACGTCTTCCACCGCGGGAGTGTAGATCCACGGCATCGCATGTCCCTCGACGAGAGGCCAACCGGTCACCAAGGTGCGCTGAGTCAACGCGATGGGTTTCGGTTTGATCGCCTTGAATCGCTGCAGCCGCTGATCGTTCCGTTGCTGCTGATCCACCTTGCGAGCCTCCTTTGCCTCACTATCCTCCGTGTCCAGTGTCTCAATCCCGTTTTCCGGCGACAGGCCGATTTGACTCAGCAATCGCAAAAAGCGCTGCGTCCACGTGGCGATCGTCTCGAATTCGAACAAGTCGCGGCTGAACTTCCAGAGTCCGGCGCAGCCATCCTCCGTTTCCTCCATGAACAGCCCCACATCGAACCGCGAAACTTCGTGCTCGAAGTCCAGGGACTCGACGTTCACCCCGGATAACTCCAGCGAAGGCGGCGGCACGTTCTGCAGTACGAAGAGCACCTGCACCAAGGGATTCCGGCCGAGGTCCCGTTGCAATTTGAGCGAATCCACGATTTTTTCGAAGGGCACATCTTGATGAGCATAGGCGCCCAGGGCCGTTTCCCGCACGCGGCCCAGGAGTTGAACGAACGACGGGTTCCCGCTGAGGTCTGTGCGCAGGGGAAGCAAATTCACAAAGAATCCCACAAGCTCTTCCGTTTCGGCGCGGTTGCGGTTGGCGACATCCGTGCCGACCAGAATGTCTTGCTGTCCGGCCAGCTTGGACAACAGCACCTTGAAAGCAGCGAGGAGTGTCATGAACAGGGTTACGCCCTGACGCCGGCTCAATCGCCGCAGCGACTCGAGCAGCTCTCCCGGTACATGAAACGCGATCCGTCCACCGCGATAACTCTGCTGCTCGGGCCGTGGACGGTCCATCGGGAGGGTCAGTTGCGGAGGGGCAGCACCGAGCCGTTGTTTCCAATAGCCGAGCTCCCGTTCGAGCACGGTCCCCTGCAGCCATTGCCGCTGCCAGAGGGCGAAGTCTCGATACTGGATCCGCAGCGGCGGCAAAAACGACGACGGCGCCTCGGCCGACCGGTTGACGGACGACTCCGCCTGGGCGGCCAAGGCGTTGTAAACTGTGGCGACCTCATGGGTGACCACCGCCAGGGACCAGGCGTCGGCGGCGATGTGGTGAACCGTCACGAGCAGGATGTGGGCATCGGCACTGACCCTCAAGAGCAGCGCACGGATCGGCACGTCGCGATCCAGATAAAACGGCTGATGCGCTTGGGATTCCGCATGCCGCCGGATGGCGGCCGTTCGGTCGGTCTCCGACAGGTCCGTGAGGTCTTCGATGGGGATCGAGAAATGATCCGTCTCGACGATCACCTGCCGCGGTTCCCCGTTCAGCGCCGGAAACGTCGTCCGCAACGTTTCATGCCGGCGAATCAGTTCGAGAAAACTCCGCTCGAGGATGCGGTGGTTCAGCATCCCACCCAGACGCAGTGCAAACGGCAAATTATATACGCCGCTCTCCGGGTCCATTTGCGTCAGGAACCAGAGCCGCTGCTGCGCGAAGGAGAGGGGCATCTCGTCGGTTTTGGGCATCGGCACCAGCCTGGGAGCCTGAGCTCCCTCGCCTTGGGAGACCGTCTGGTCGATGGCCGCAGCAAACGCCTCCACCGTAGGATGGTCGAACAATGTCCGTAACGGCAGTTCGATATGAAACGTCGCGCGCACGCGGGACATGACCTGTGTCGCCAGAAGGGAATGCCCCCCCAGTTCAAAAAACTGATCCCGGCGTCCGATCCGTTCAAGGCCGAGGATTTCCGACCAGATTCCCCAGACAAGATCCTCCGTCGGCGTAGCGGGCGGCTCGAAATCATCCCCGACACGGTCCGCATCCGGTTTGGGCAAGGCCTTCCGGTCGATCTTTCCGTTCGGTGTGAGGGGTAAGGAAGGAAGCAGGACGAAGGCGGCCGGAACCATGTATTCAGGCAGCGTGCGACGCAGAAACAGCCGCAGTCCTTCGGCATTCAAGGTGGCCGTCGTGGCTACGTAGGCCGCCAACTGTTTGTGTCCCGCTTGCCACTCGGCCACGACGACCACGCAACGGTCGACATCGGGATGCTGAGCCAGCCGCGCCTCGATCTCGCCCAGTTCGATGCGGAACCCGCGGAGTTTGACCTGATGATCGCGGCGCCCCACGAACTCTAACAAACCATCAGGCCTATGGCGGACCAGGTCACCGGTCCGGTAGAGCCGGCTTCCCGGCTCGGATCCAAAGGGGTCAGGCACGAAGACTTCGGCGGTTCTTACGGGATCATGAAGATACCCGCGGCCCACAGCCACTCCGCCGACACAGAGCTCGCCGGCCACTCCAGGAGGCATCAGGTTCGTGACGCGGTCCAACACATACAAGCGCACGCCGGGGATCGGCCGGCCGATCGGCATGCTGGTCTCGATCTCGGCGGGTGCTTCGCGGATGCAGGCCAGGGCCACATCGTCAGAACATTCGGCCGGCCCGTACGCATTCAGCAGGGGAATGTCCGGATACCGAGTGAACCAGCGACGAGACAGGGCCGGCGATAAAGCCTCGCCCGTGGGCAGCAACCAACGCAACTGCGGAAGCGGGAGCGACGGTCCATCCAGGAATCCACCCAGCAGGGAGGGCACCAGTTCCAGCACCGAGACGCCGCGCGCGGCGACTTCGCTCAAGAGACGTTGCGCATCCCGGACCACCTCGTCGGGGATGATCTGCACGCGGGCACCGCAGAGCAGTGGAGTCAGGAATTGCCAGACCGAGATATCGAAACATTGCGAAGCGGTCTGAGCAATGACGTCCGCAGGCGTCAGATCCAGTGTCGGGATTTTGCTGGTCAGGTGATTCATCATCCCACGTGATTCCACCATGGCCCCCTTGGGTCTGCCGGTGGAACCGGAGGTGAAAATGACATAGGCGAGACGGTTGGACACCGTGGCGCCCGCTACGGGTTCTTCTGCTCTCCCATCCTGGTTCATGTCCTCTACAGACAGGAGCAGTGGTCTCATCCCTTCTGCCATCATGCCAACGACGGTTGACGCCAAGGCAGCATGGCGCGATCCCGCCAGCAAGACCTTCACACGAGCGGAGGAGACAATCTGCGACAGACGCTCTCCCGGATGGTGAGGATCCAAGGGCAGATAGGCGGCGTGCGCCTTCAGCACTCCCACGATCATCGACAGCAGGGCCGGGCTTCGGTCGTCGAGCAATGCCACAATGTCATCGGGCCCGACGCCCCGTTCTCGTAATCCGCGAGCGACCCGGTCGGCGGCGCGACTGAGTTCGTCGTAGGTCAGCCGGAGGTCGCCGCACTCCACCGCTACCGCCGCGGGTGTTCTCCGCACCTGAGCATCGAACAGGGTGGGAAAATCGATCGCCGGCCCGGGGCCATCGCTGGCATTCCACTGCGTCAGCAACAGGATCCGTTCCTGTTCATCCAACATTGGAAGGTCGCGGATCGTCCGGTCCGGCATCGCGGCCATGGATTCGAGCAACCGCTTGAGATGGTCCAACATCCTCGCCACATCAGTAGAATCGAAGAGGCGCCGATCGTACGAAAGGCGCACCCCCATCGACTCGCCGGGATAGCCGACGACGGTCATGGGATAGTTCGTGTGCACCCGATCCTGATCGTAGGACAGGGATCGGTCGTTCCGTTCTTCTCCGAGCCGCGCATCCTTCGGAGCGTTCTCGAAGACGAGCAGGCTGCGGAACAGGGCCTGTCCCGACGGAACGTCGCTCCATTGCTGAATGCGCACCAACGGGGCGTATTCGTACTGTCTGATGCGATAGTTCTCCGCCAGGAGGTGCCGAAGCCACGTCATAACCGGTAGATCCGCCGTGACAGTCACGCGAAGCGGCAGGGTGTTGATGAAGAGCCCCACGATGTCCTCCACACCCGGTAAGTCGGTCGGTCTTCCTGCGACCGTGACACCGAACAACACCTCGGGATCACCGCTGTATCGCGACAGCAGAATGGCCCAGGCTCCTTGCACGAATGTGTTCGGAGTCAGGTGATGGTCCTGCGCCAAGGTCCGCAACCGCGCGGAAACAGCCGGGGTCAATTCCATGAACACGTCGCTCACGGCGGCTCCGGTCGAGGAGCCGTCAGGGTCGAGCCGCTCGATTCCGAGCGGGGTCGGGGTAGAAAACCCAGCCAATTCTTGTTTCCAGAATTGTTCCGCCGCAGGCTGATCTTGCCGTTGCAACCAGGCGATGTACTCGCGGTACGGAGTCGGCTTGGGCTGATCCGGCACCCGTCCTTGAAGACAGGCATCGTAATGGGTGAGAAAGTCCATCATCAGCAGCGAGAAACACCAGTCATCGGTCAGAATATGGTGAAAACTCCGCACGATGGCATACCGGTCAGAACCGCGCCGGACGAGGCGAATCCGCATCAACGGGGCCCGATCGAAATCCAGGCCGAGCTTCAGCTCCTGCTCCAGCAACTCTCCCATACTGGTCTGCTGCTGCGCGTCGCTCATGCCGGTCCAATCCAGATCCTGAATCACGTCATCCACCTTGACCAGGCGGTGAACGACCTGAAGCGGCGCCGGCAGGTCTTTCCACATGAAGGACGTTCGGAGCATCGGATGTCGGTCGATGACGTGTTGCCACGCCCGGCCGAACGCGTCCCGATCGAGTGTTCCCTCCCAGGCATAAAACTGCTGCATGAGATAGATGCCGGAACCGGGATTCATCAGGCTGTGGAACAACATCCCTTCCTGCATCGGCGACAAGGGATAACAATCTTCGATCGCTGTCCAATCCTGGCGTCGCTCCGCTAGGGCCTCCGGTGCCAGGCCCGTGAGCGGGAAGTTCGGGAGGGCTGAGCTTACGATTGGCGTCGGGGGAGCCGGCTCCGTTGCTGTACTGGGTTCGACGGCCGTGGAGTGGACCTCCTGCTTCCCTGCCGTGACTGGTTCAGCGTGGACCGGTGCCGCCTCCTTCACCTGCGCGACGGCCGCCGCTAAGGCAATGGTCTGATGTTCGAACAATTGTTTGGGAGTCAGTTTCACGCCTTCGCGGTTGGCGCGGGCAATCACCTGCAGCGTACGGATCGAGTCGCCGCCCAATGCAAAAAAGTTGTCATGCACGCCGACTCGCTCGACCTGCAGGACGGTTTGCCAGATTCCGGCCAGGATTTCTTCGGTCCTGCTTCGAGGCGCTACGTAGGGCGTCGAAGCGGAGGTGTTCTGCAAACCTGGGTCGGGCAGACCACTCCGGTCCAGTTTGCCGTTCGCCGTCAACGGGAACGCGTCCAGACGCACGAAGATCTGCGGCACCATGTAATCGGGAAGGCGATGGGCCAGTCTGGTTCGAATGGCTTCGGTATCCAGCGAAGAAGGCCCTACCAGATACGCCACAAGCTGTTGGGTGCCGTCTGGTTGTCCGCGGACGACGGCAACCGCATCGGAGACGCCGGTTTCACGCCGCAGTTGTGCCTCGATGTCTCCGAGCTCGATGCGGAATCCGCGAATCTTCACCTGATGGTCGACGCGCCCCAAGAATTCAATGGTCCCGTCGGTTCGTCGGGTTGCCCGGTCGCCGGTACGGTACAGCCTGGCCCCGGGACGACGGCTGAAGGCATCAGGAATGAACCGCTCTGCCGTCGCCTCCGGCCGGTTGAGATAACCGCGCGTCACCTGCGCCCCGCCGATGTACAGTTCCCCCGGCACGCCGACAGGGGCCGGTAAACCGACGCCGTCGAGTATATGGGCCTGGACGGATGAAAAGGGACGCCCGATCGGCACGTCGGTTGCCGGCTGGTCTGCCGATTCCTCGACCACATGGGCCAACACGCCGATGGTTGTTTCCGTCGGCCCGTAATGGTTGACGATGGTGCAGCCAGGAGCAAGCCGGCGGATGTGCCGGACCAGATCTCCGCGCAGCGCTTCGCCGCCGAGGATCACACAACTCGAAGGGAGCACACGTTCGGGATGTGCTGCGTCGAGGAGCCCGCGCAGGTGGCTCGGTACGATCTTGAGGACCTCGATTTTCCGGTCGTGCATGGCGGTCGCCATCGCATCGGGGTCGAAGCTGTCTTCGGTCGGCAATAGATGAAGGGTGCGCCCTGAACAGAGCGCGCCAAAGAGCGCGGTATTGCCGAGATCGGCCGCCACCGTCGACACGGCCGCCATGTTTGTTCCGGCCGCAACCGGTTCAAGCTGCAGGATCGCATTCACATAGGCCGTCACCTGCCGGTGTTCGACGGCCACTCCCTTCGGACGGCCTGTGGAACCGGACGTATAAATCACGTAGGCGAGATTGTGCGGGGAAACCGGCAGGGCGTGAGCCGATTCCCCGCATGCCGCGATCTCCTCCGCTTGGCGATCCAAGAGGACGAGACGCGCCGGACAGCCATCCAGTCCTTGAGATTGATCACTGCGGGTGAGGATGAGACGAGCATCACTGTCGGCAATCATGGCCGTGAGGCGTTCCTGAGGATAGGCCGGATCCAGGGGAACATAGGCTCCACCGGCCTTGAGTACGGCGAGGATGCCGACCACCAGATCCAACGATCGGTCGAGACAAAGGCCGACCCGGTCATCCGACCACAGCCCCTGCGCCCTCAGGTACCATGCCAATTGGCCTGCACGACGGTCCAGCTCCCGATAAGTCACCCGCTCCGTCTTGGTCACCACCGCGAGCGTCTCGGGATGCTCTTCGGTTTGATGGGCAATCAGGTCATGGATGCAGGTCGGCTCCGGCTCGCCGGATGAACACGATTCGTTCCATTCCGCGAGTTGCCGTTGTTCCCCTTCCGTCGTCAGAGCGAGGTTGCCGAGCAATGCATCGGGGGCTTCCACCATCACGGCCAGTAGCTGCTCCAAATGCCTGATCATGCGAGTGATCGCCGCATGGGCGAACCGGTTATGGGCATAACAGACAATGACCTTGAGGTCGCGACCCGGTTCCACCATCAGCGAAATCGGATAGTTGTTGCGTCCCTGCGTCAGGGTATAGGCGCCGCTCGATGCTGCGGCGAGCGGCTCGACGGTCAGCGTCGGTGCAGTCCCGCCATCTTCGGCCTCGGGATAACTTTCAAAGACCATGAGACTCTCGAACAGCGGAGTGCCATTGGGAACGTCGCTCCATCGCTGGATGTCGCTGAGAGGAGTCCATTCAAATTGCCGCAATGTCGCATTGTGCTCCTGCAAGCTGCGCAGGAAGTCCGTCAGCTTCTGCTCCGGCCGAACCGTGACACGAATCGGCAAGCTGTTGATGAAAAGACCCACCATTTCGTCCACGCCGGTCAGTTCCGGCGTCCGTCCAGACACGGTCGCCCCGAACACGAGATCTCTGGCTCCGCTGTAGCGATACAGCAGCAGAGCCCAAGCGCCTTGCAGGATCGTGTTGACCGTGACCTTCGTCTGTTTGGCAAAGACCTGCAACGAGTTGACTTTGTCCGCTGGCAAGCGAAGAAACTGTTCGGCGAACGGTAATGTTTCGGCAGACGTGTATTCCGAGGGAGCCCCGATCGGTACGGGGGTGGGACGCTCGAAGCCAGCCAATCCTTCACGCCAGTAGGCTTCTGCCTGCTTCATGTCCTGGCGATTGACCCAGGCAATGTAGTCTCGATAAGGCCGGGGGGGCTTCAATGCCGGAGCCTGCCCCAGCAGGAACGTCTCGTATGCCGTCAACACGTCACGCAGCACGATGGCCATGCTCCAGCCATCGAGAAGCATGTGGTGGTGGCTATTGACCAACACCCACTCTTGCTCGCTCCGGCGGACGACATGCAGCCGCATCAGAGGTGGCTTGAGCAAATCGATGCCGGCGGCTCGATCCTGTTGGAGCAGGGACGTGAACCGCAGCCGTTGCTCGTCCTCAGGAACACCACGCCAATCCTGTCGCTCGATCGGAAGCACCACCTGCCGGCGTACGACCTGCAGCGGTTTCTCCACACCTTCCCAGACGAAGGCCGTCCGCAGCACGGCATGGCGCTCCACCACCGATTGCCACGCCCGCTCGAACGCATCGAGACGCAAGTTTCCCTGCAGGCGATAGGCATACTGATAGAAGTACGGATCGCCTGCGGGGTCGGCGAGGCGATGAAAGAGCAGCCCCTGCTGGAGCGGGGACAAGTAATACATGGCTTCGATATGCTGGTTATCGCGCATGACTTCGCTCCATGGACTGAAGAATGACGTCGAGGTCGTCCTGGCCGAGCTGGACGTCCGGAAAATCAGACGGGGTATAGCCGCCCGCCTCCGGTGAGCAACAATGAGCGATCAACTCGCGCAGGTGTCGGCGATACGAGGCCGCCAGCATATCCATCGTCGCCCGAGAGACTCTGGCAGGACTGTAGGTCCAGCTCACGGTGAGGCAGCCACCGGTGATGTCCGCGTTGATGTTGAATTCGTTCCGCATGCGGTTGGACGCCCCGTGCTCCCTGCCTGTAGGCCCACTGGCCAACTCAAAGAGCGTCTGTCCGTTCGTCCCCCGATCCAGTTGACCGAGATAGTTGAAGCAGATCTGGGGAGGGCTCTGATGCCGGAGACTGGCGGCATCGGGATGTTGGGACAGGTACCGCAGCAGACCGTAGCCGACCCCGCCTGAAGGGACGGCCCGGAGCTGCTCCTTGACCCCCTTTATCACCTCGCCGGTCGAGCCCTGGGGAAGCTGCAGCAAGAGAGGGTAGATGCTCGTAAACCATCCGACGGTCCGCGACAGATCGGTTCCGGGCACGAACAGCTCGCGGCCGTGGCCTTCCAAATCCAGCAGGAGATAATTCCGGCCCGTCCAGCGGTGGAACGTTTGGGCCAAGGCCGCCAACAGGATGTCGTTCACCTGCGTATGGTAGGCAGCGGGAGCTTCCCGCAACAGCGCTTCCGTGTCCTCTCTGGTGAACTGGACGGAGCATGTGTCCGCGGAGGCTTCCGTCCGATCTGCCGCAGGATCGTCGAGCGGGAGCGAAGATTCCTGGGAGGAATCCTGCTTCTCCCAGAAGCCCAACTCGCTCAGAACCGCTTCGGAGCTGGCGGCATGTTGCGCCGCTTCCGTCCACTGTTTGATCGACGTCGTTTTGAGTTGCGGCCTCGATGGGGCTCCCTCCCTATGGAGATAGGCTCGTTGGAGATCCTCCAAGAGGATGCGCCAGGACACTCCGTCTACCACGAGATGGTGCGCGATGAGCAGAAGCCTGGCGGGTCGGTGCGATCCCAACCCGAACAGCACGGCTCGGAACAGCGGCCCCCGTTCCACATCCAGACTCTGTTGATACCGTTCGGCCTCGCGTGCGATCGCGGCCGGGACCTCCGCGTCGGCGAGATTGTCGAGATCGACCACGCCTAAAGCATCCTTGGAAGAGAGGGCTGGCTCGATCCTGGCGATCTCCCCATCGGTACGATCGAAGCGGCAGCGCAACCCGTCATGCTGATCGAGCAGCCACTGAATCGCATGCGACAGTCTGGTTCGATCGGGCAGCTCGGACATCGTGACCATGAGCGATTGGTTCCAGTGATGGGGTTCCGCCAATCGTTGTTCGAACCACCACCGCTGGGCCGGGGTCATCGGGAATGTTCCCGATACAAGTCCTTGGTCAGCCTGTATGACCGGTGCCGTATCCGCCTCGAGCTGCGCCGCCGCAGCGAGGGCTTCGACCGTTTGCTGCTGAAACAACTGGCGCGCGGTAAGGGAAAGCCCGACTTGTTTGGCCTGCGCGATCACCTGGAGGCCGAGGATCGAATCCCCGCCGAGTGCGAAGAAGTTGTCATGGCGGCCGACCTGGGCGAGGCCGAGCACCTGGGCCCAGAT
>CAZKVY010000002.1:0-148668 GCA_964556305.1 uncultured Nitrospira sp.
GCGTTTCGCCGATCGCCTGGAGCACGGCATGGCCGACGTCTTTCAACGTGACTGTTTCGGCCAGGACCCTGGTCACGGCATATTCCGCCCCCAGACGCCGTGCCGATCGCCTGGCCTCGGCCAGCGCGTTTCGCGTGTCGCTGACCATGCGCACGTAGCCGCGGCTGACATGCAGGAGCGCAATCACGTAGCCCGAGAATCGCACGCCGTGCCAGATCCACCAGTCGCTCTGCCAGGGAGCCGAGAAGAGAAACATCGTTTCGGCCAAGCCGAAGAGAATCGCGAGCGTGCCCAGCAGTTGGTGCTCAGGTCTGCCGGTCCGTTTGGCTTCGATCCAGAAGCCGGCCGCGCCGGCGAAGAACAGACAGGCGGCGAGCCCGTGGAGCGCGAGGGCCATCGGCACAAATTGGGCCTGTTCGGTAAAATGCGGCAGGCGATGCGGCATCGTGACGACGAGCAGCCCGAAGGCCAGGGTGCCGCCACCGACGAGATAGGGCATCAACGCCCTCGTCCTGGTGCTGATCAAGCGCGGCGGATGCCACACGAACGCGAAGGCCACCGCCCCAAGCAGGCTCGCGGCGCTGCGCAACAACACGAATCCGTGATCGGGAGTGGAGATGGCGTGAAATCCTTCGAGGATCCCCATACCCAGCAAGCCGCTCGCGATGCCCTGAAGCCGTTCGTCGTCCCATTCGACTTTTCGCGCAAGCAACACCAGGCCCGTGAGGACTGCCGCCAGGCCGCCCAAGGCTTCCACCGTGGAATGGAGCGGCAGGTGCACCCAGACGACATGCGGTCGGAGGAAATGGATGAACAGGCCGGAAGGGAGTGCGATCGCCACAAGGGCGACCAGCACCAGCGGATGCATCAATGGTGGGAGGCGCATCTCAGGGTATCGCGTCTCAACAGATCATGACTTGCGCCCTAGCATGGGCCGGACGACGGAAGAGGTCAAGGGAGGTGGAGAGAAGCCCGTACCCTTCTGTGACCAGAGGACACCGCTAGCGCCGCGCGGCTCCATGCCGGATTTCCACGAAATCCTGGTGGACAGGGATCTTAAAACTTCCGTTCGGTTGCGCGAAGTGGGCGTTGAGATAAATCTCCACATCCCGCCTGGTCGGAGGGTTGGTGAGGTCCAGAAGATTCAGCATGAATTCCGCCACGGCGCTGGTCTTCACGAGGTCGGGCGTCTCAACGTGGGCCGGGTCCATCGTCATGGTGACTTCATACCGGTCGCCATGTTTGGCTCGAAACGCCTCCATGGTCTGCCGGAGTTCGAACCGGTGGCCGAAAAAATGGTGCAGCATATTCA
Source organism: uncultured Nitrospira sp. (assembly GCA_964556305.1). GTDB lineage: Bacteria > Nitrospirota > Nitrospiria > Nitrospirales > Nitrospiraceae > Nitrospira_A. The sequence goes on from CAZKVY010000002.1 coordinate 1,313, forward strand.
TGCAACCGCTCTCGCGGTGCTGAAGCACGAGGACCGTGACGCCGCCCGGAGCCATCCAGGAAACGAGCCGCTCGATGTGGGCCAGCCACTCCGTGGCGGGAATATAGTAGAGGGTGTGGGAGCAGAGCACGAAATCGCCCTGGGCGGTCGGCTGCGCCTCCATGATCGGCCGTTCGTGTGCTTCGACAGCAGGGAGGGCCTGGCGGAGTTGATTTAAGAGATAGGTATTCGGTTCGACGGCGATGGTGCGATCGAAGGAGCCGGCGAACGTCTTGGCCAGCTCTCCGTTCCCCGCCCCTGCGTCGATGAAGGCCTGCCGATTCGGAAGTCCCTTCACCACCCGCTCGAGCCACGTGCGGGCATTACGCTTCTGGTCCGTATGGTCGAGGAAAATTTGAAAGGCCTGCTTGTAGTCCTGTCCCTGGCTATCGAAAATTCGGATGCGTGCGTCGTCCGTCATGCTCGTCCTCCCGGCCGTTGGGCGAGGCGCAGCTTACAGGATTCTCGATACACGGTCTATGAAAAGACGAGGAGCGACACTGCGAGTTGACGGCTTGTCGCCTGTTCGCCCCACCACCCTCAAATGCTTCCATTTCACTGACGCGCCCTTGCCTATGTCCCTTTACAGGAGTACCCTTTTTCTCGACTTATCCGCCCTACTTTCTTCAAGGAGGCTGATCATGACACGCATCCGGCTCCTCACCTGTCTCTCACTGCTGTTCCTCTCCTGTACGACGGTGGCCTCGGCTGAACTGTTGGCGCTGCTCAACTATGAGAGCAAGCCGAACCAGCCGGTGCGCCGCGAAGGGATCGCGATCATGGATATCGATCCCGAGTCCGCCGACTTCGGCAAAATCCTGATGGAGGTGCCGCTGCCGCCCGATCTTGTCGCGCACCACATTTTCTTCAACCGCGACCGGACCAAGGCCTACATCACGGCGCTGAACAAGAGCGTGCTGCACGCCGTGGATCTCACGCGCTTCCCCTATCGGCTGCGCGCGATCGAGGTGCCGGAGTGCCAGGTGCTGGAAGACCTGGTGGTCTCTGAAGACAACCGTACCTGGTTCCTCACCTGCATGGGGTCGAGCACGGTGATCATGGGTGATGCGATGACGGACAAACCGACGAAGGTGGTGCGCACAAGCGAGAGCGCCCCGGTGTCCGTGCGCTACCCGCACGGGATTGCGATCCACAACGGGATCAACCGGGTATTGATCACCAGCACGGTCAAGCCCGACATGTCCGAGGCGGGGGATTCCATCACGGTGATCGAAGCCACCACCGGGGCGGTGCTCTCGACGCATCGGGTGTCGTCCAAACCGACTCCCTCGAAATCCGCGCCGGTTGAGGTGATGTTTTCGCCGAACGCGACGCCGCCGGTGGTCCACATCACGAACATGCTGGAAGCCACACTCTGGGCCGGGGTCTGGAACCCGACCACCGCGTCATTCTCGTTTCACGAGATCGATGACTTCGGGCCGCGACAGCAGGGTATGCCGCTGGAAATGCTCTACAACGCCAAGGGCGATCGGCTGTTCGTCACCACGGCGAAGCCGGGCTTCGTGAATGTGTACGACAACAGCGATCCGCGCCACCCGAAGTTTCTGCAGGCCATTCCAGCCGCCAACGGCGCGCACCATTCTGTGCTCTCCCCCGATGAACATTACCTGTTCGTGCAGAACAGCCTGCTCAACCTGGAGGGCATGAGCGACGGCTCCATCACGGTGATCGACCTGAAAAAGGGCGGCACGGTGGTGGGCAGCATCGATACGCTGAAATCGCAGGGGTTCAATCCCAACTGCATCATGCTGCTGCCGAATCATTTTCGCGGGGAGACGTTACGCGCCGAGATGCGGCCGTGAGGACGCAGGGGAAATGAGCGTTCGGTAAACGGCAATCGAGCTAAGAGAGCGGCCACTCGGAACGCGGAACGGGCTCTGGCTGATAGCGGGCTGGGACTGGTTGGGCGGCAGGCGCCGCGTGCCCCACATCCAGGAGAATCGCCACGAGCATGTCGCTCATGACGTTCACGCCGGAGCGCGCGCGGGCGATGATCCAATCCACCGTCATGATGAGAGGAATGGCGGCAGCGATGACACTGTCCGGCAGGCCGGCCGCCGACAGCACGAGGGGCAGGACGATCAGCCCGGCTTCAGGAATACCCGCCACGCCGGCCCCGGCAATGATCGAGGCCGCCACGATCAGGAACTGACTGGTCAGCGACAGGTCATACCCCAGGGCCTGGGCGAGAAACAGCGCGGCCATCGCCTCGTAGAGCGTGATGCCGTCGTTATTGAGGTTTGTGCCGACACAGGCCGCGAGGCGCGCCGATTGCGCCGACACGTTCATCCGTTGCAGGCATTGGAGCGTGACCGGCACAGTCGCCAGGCTGCTGTTACAGGATATGGCCGTCATGATCGCGTCGGCCCCCTCCCCCACATAGACCTTCGGCGATTTCTTGCCCACAAACCAGGCCACCAGCGGGTAATAGATGAGAGAGTGAATCATCAGCCCCGCGAGCATGGCCACGAGAAAGATCCAGAGCACGGAAAAGACGCCCACGCCGGACTTGCCGACCACTTGCGCCACCACGCCGAACACCGCCAGCGGCACCAGGTGAATGATCCAGCCGAGGATACGCACCAGCCATTCGTACACCCATTCCACGACCCGCACCACCGCATGGTCATCCGCGCCGGCTCTGGACGCCTTGATGTGCAAGCGCCGCAGGAACGTGCCGAGAACCAGCGCCAGCAACACGACCCCGATGATGTTATTGGTGGAAAAGGGCGAAAGAATGGTGCGGGGAATGTAGGCGGCGAGGTCTTCGATCGGTGTTTGTGACGTCGCCACTTTGGCCGGTGCTTTCGAACCGGGCACGAGCTGCAACAACTGATCGACATGCCCCTGCCAGGACAAGCCCGGCTGCCACGTGTTCATGATCACCAGACCGATGGTCATCGCCACGGTCACGTTGACCAGACAGATGCCCAGCAGCCTGGTCCCCTGGCTGAGCGGGAGGCTGGTGCGGATGAGCGCATCGAGGATGGCGAAGAAGATCAGCGGAATGGCGAGCGTCTTGAGCAACTGCACGACCACCATCCCGAGCTTGCCCAACTGCGCATTCGTGATCCCGCCCAGGTAGGGCTCCTGGCCGAAGATCACCCCTAGCAGACCGCCGAAGATCACGGCAATGAGCACCTGGGTATACAGGGGCATGGATGGGCAAATGGATTTGGATGTCGTCATGGTTTCCTGCAAACGAACCAGGATACCTGTTTCGCGGCGCGAAAGCACCACCGCAGAAATCTGAACGGTGACACCAGAAGGACATCGGAAAGCTCGGCGGGGAGAATAGACACGGTTACGCCTGGCTGATGCGCCGGGCTTCGTCGACCACGGCTTGATGCAAACTCTCCGGCTTGAGGACCTTTACTCCGCTGCCAAAACTGAGCACCCAACCGACCAGCTCTCGGGTATCGGCGACGGAGAGGGTCATGCGCAGCGCGCCCCCTTTCGCCCGCTTCGTCCCTTGCGTGGGATGCCAGACGCGGTCCTTCACCCAGGCCGCCGTGGCCTTGTTGAATTCGAGTTCCACCTCGATACGCGGCCCGCGCATGACCGTGAGCGCATCCTGTACGAATGCATCGAGATCGAAATGCAGCGGCATCTGATAGGGATGGTCGGTCGGCGTGACGGACTTGATCCGCTCCACGGCGAACAGGCGCGGCTCGCGCCGCACGTGACAATAGGCGATCAGATAGAGACCTCCCGAGGCGTACCAGAGGCGATAGGGATCCACCTCGCGCCTGGTCGTACGGCCGCGCGACGCGGAGTCGTACCGGATCTGCACGGTGGTGGCATTGGCGATGGCGCGGGTGAGCCGGTCGATGGTGTCGCGATGTTGTCGATAGCGTTTGTGCGGCCCGAGCCCGACGCTGAACGTGCCGTCGAGCTGTTGCACCAGGGCCACCCCTTGCGGCGGCAACGCGGCGGCGGCCTTGCCCAGGGCCGATTGTAGCGAGGTATGGAGTTCGGTGCCTTCCAGCGGGGAAATCAGGCGGCGGCTGAACGTGAGTGCCATCAATTCCGACGGCGAGAATCGCAGACCGGGGACCTGGCGAAATCCCTCCATGAGCCGCCAGCAGGTGTGGCCGTTGATTCGCTCGGTCACGACGGGATACCCGGCTTCTTCCAGCGCGGCGAGATCGCGCCTGAGGGTGCGGGGATGTCGCGTCGAGCCGGGCGCCAACGACTCCGCCAACTGCTCCAGCGTGAGGCCCTGCCGCGATGCCTCCAACTGTTTCAACACCACTAACAGACGTACGGCCTGATCGTTACGCGCCATGGCTGCCCACGCCTCCGCCGCTCCTCGCGCTTGCCCCTTCGCTTCCCCTGAGTGGCGGACTCAGGTGGGAATGTCGGTCGTCCCGTCATAGGAGGCGCGGGATTGATGCGCAATTTTCAACGTGTCCCCGTCTTTCACGAGCGAGTCCAGCGAGCCGACCTTGCGATTGACGGTCACGAGCAATTCGCCGCGCACGATGAACGGAGCCAGCGCATCCATCAACTCCGCATTACCTTCGATCAACATCTTGATGGCCGTGGGTGCCTCGACTTCCACATCCAATTCCGGCTCGGTCACTCGCTGCAATAAAGTCGGCCCAAGAATCAGCACCTTTACCATGTGTTTACCTGGCCTCCATTGACTGACCCGTTCGATCCTGTTGCACTGTTCATCGCGACTCTATGGTCGCGCTTGTCTCTACCCCTGCGCCCGCGCGTGGCAATGCAGGCAATCCTGCCGCTTGGGATGTTGCACCGGCAAGGGGCGAACGGCTTGAGGCGCATGGCAGGTCGCACACTGGCTCTCCGTTGTGATGGCCTGGTGCGCGCTGTTGGCCGGCACCTTCGGGTTGCGGTCACGTGGCGCCGGCAGCAAGGCGACGCCCCCGACGACCAGCAGCGCCAGTACCACAAAAATCAGATCCACTTTGCGAAACGTCATGAGCCGGCTCCTGGTCCTGTCTTCGTCTGTTGTGTGCCCGCCTCGTAGGCCTCGTTTAACACCTGCGCGACGTGTTTGACCGCCGCGCGCCCGCGCAGGCCGTTGTTGAGCTGGATCATGCAGGCCGGGCAACTGGTGGCCACCGTGTCCGCGCCGCTCTGCTCGATGTTCCGGCGCTTCCGCTCGAATACCTTCTGTGAGGTCTCGTAATCCTTCACGAGATACGTGCCCGCCCCGCCGGCGCAGCGATCGGCATCGGTCATCTCGACATAGTCCGATCCCGGTACCTGCTTGAGCAACTGGCGCGGTTCCTTCGTTACACCGGCCGCTCGGAGATGACAGGATGAATGATACGTCACACGGTTGCCCAAGCCCTCCACCGCTCCCATGGCCGGATGTTCCGTCGAGCGCGCCACGAATTCCGTGATGTGGACCACCTTCTTCGCCAACGCGTCTGCCGCCTCCCGCTCCGGCCCGTCCTCGAAGAACTTCTTGTATTCCTTGAGCATGAGCGTACAGGAGGCGCAACCAGTCACGACCTGATCGTATCCGCCGAGCGACTGAACATTGAATCGCGCATGCTCTTTCACGAGGTCGACATGGCCGTAGGTTTCGATCGGCGTGCCGGAGCAGCGTTGCGGCGGAAGCTCAGGCTTCACATGATGTTTTTGCAAGACGCCGATCACCGCATCCCCCACCCCGTCGTCAAAATAGTTGGCCGCACAGCCGTGAAAATAGGCCACGCGGGGGCCCACTCCACCAGGAGCCGGTCGAGTGAGTTCCGGATAGCGGTCACGGAGGTGCCGCGGAGCCAGTTTCGGCAGCACCATGTCAGCCGGCAGTTTGGCCGTTGGGGCGATGCGTTTCAAGAAGGGCGCTGCCAGACGCTCGAGCAGGGCGCGTGGGCCAGGGCGATCCCAGAGACGTTGTGTCTTCGCCAGAAGTTTAAGCATCGCTTCAAATATCGGGAGCTTGGCCTGGAACGCAAACAGCCAGCGGCTTCCTTGATTGGGCTGTTCGGCGCGCCGCTGCAGAATCAGCTCCGAGACGTCGACGCCTGCCGGGCAGATCGTGCGGCAGGACTTACAGTTGAGGCAGGCCTCCACCACCCGCTTCGAGTTCAGATAGGAATAGTCCTTGGCGGTGACGATTTCGTACCAGCCGCGGGAGCTCATATCTTCCGACTGAAACACATCGTAGACCGGACAGACGGAATTACACTTGGCGCAGGTCGCGCAGGGTTTGGACAACCGCTGGTAGTCGATATGGTCGGTGAACGGCGCGTCGCTGATCTTGATGCCGGGGTTCATGACGTTCGCGGGATCGATAGTGCGCTTGACCTCCACGAAGAGCTGGTAGAGTTCCTCGCCGAACATCTTGCGGACATATTCGGCGCGGACCCGTCCATCTCCGTGCTCGCCGCAGATCGACCCGTCGAAGCGGGTCAAGACGGCCTGATGGATCTCATGGTAGGCCAGCACCATCTTGTCGAAGTCCTGCCGGTCGTTGACGTCGAGCAGCGGCGTAATGTGGGCGTTGCCGTTGCCGATATGGCCGAAGATCGCCACCGGCACATGCTGGCCCTCAAAGAACGTTTCGAGATAGCGGATCAGCTCGCTAATGCGTTCGGCGCGCACCACGACATCGTCGACGAAGTTGATCGGCTTCTTGCGTGGATCGAACCGATACAGCGTGGGATAGAGGGCTTTCCTGGCTTTCCAGAGTTGGTCCCGCTGCTCCTTGTCGTAGGCGATCGTCAGGTCACCGCACAGCTGGTAGCGGCGGCAGATCGCGGCCATGCGGTCGGCACGGTCACGCAGGTCGGCCTCGCCGTCGCTGCTGTCGAGTTCGGCGAGCAGGGTTGCGGCGGCATCGGCAGGAATGCCGTGCGCGGCGCGCCCGATCAGGTTCAACGTGTTGGCGTCCATCACTTCCAGCGCGCTCGGGCAGAGCCCAAGAAGATGCGGCACCGCCTCCCCCACTTCTTCCAAACGGCGGAAATGGATCAAGGCGGTCAGCGTCCCTTGGGGTTTGGGCACCAGTCGGAGCGTTGCCTCACTGACGATACCCAACGTGCCTTCGCTGCCGACGAAGAGTTTGGGAAGATCGAAGAGTCCGTGGTTCAGCCCATCGGCCAAACCGAAAAGATTGTAGCCGCAACTGTTCTTGCTCACGGTCGGCTTCTTGCTGTCGATCAAGGCGCGTTGCCGTTGCACGAGGTCGAGGATCGGCTTGAGCGTGGGATGCGAGGCCAACGTCCGGTCGAGCGCCGGATCGTTCAATCCCATCGGCGCGGCGGAGAGCCAGGATCCCGAGGGCAAACAGACTCGTAAGGCGTGCACATTGTCTTTCACGGAGCCGTAGATCAGCGTGTGGGGGCCGGAGGAATTGTTCGCCACCATGCCGCCGAGCTTGCACATGTCGCCGCTGGAAGGGTCGGGGCCGAACAAGAGATTGCGCCGCCCCAGCTGCTTGTTGAGTTCCGCCAGTACGATGCCGGGCTGCACGCGTGCCCACCGCTCCTCCTCGTTCAGTTCGAGGATCCGGTTCATCTTGGAGACATCGAGGATGATGCCTGCGCCGACTGCCGAGCCGGTGAGATTGGTCCCGGCAGCGCGTGGCGTGAGCGGGATGCCCCGCGAGACGGCAAACCGGATGACGGCGTCGATATCCGCCTCGTGCTCAGCCAACACCACGGCCTTCGGCGTCATGCGGTAGATACTCGCATCGACGGCATAGGCGGTCAGCGTAGGCACGTCGTCCTGGACCTTCGCATGTCCGAGGAGGTGCCGAAGATCGCTGGCGACGGCAGATGAGGTGTTGGGCAGGATGAGGGTCATGCTTGTGTGTACGCTACCGCATTCTAGCAGGATACGGAAAAAGTCCGCCAGCGGCGTTCTCGCGGCACTCAGCGGCTCACCGTACGGCGCGAGTACGATTCGCCGCTTCGCTTGCTGCGGCCTTGCTGAACGGCCTTTTTGCGCATCCTGCGGATGACTACCAAACCGACGCAGCACAGGAGTGAATGGGAACATATTGCGCAACAATCGAGTTTTTCTGCAACCTGCTAGTCGCTGGGATGATGGGAGGACAAGCCGGTTGTTGCGTGTCGCGCGATCCGCTAAGATGCGCTCAGTCCGGCGAGGCTTTCATGTCTGCCCCTACACTGTACATTTCCCGCCTGCTCCCGGATCCGGTCATGACCGCCGCCAGGCGGCAATTCCACCTGCTGAACGATCCTCGCGATAGCTCACCCTCGTGGGACGCCGTGAAAACGGGCCTGCGTGAGGCGGACGCCGCGATCTGTACGCTGACCGATCGCGTGGATGCCTCCTTGCTGGCCGAGGCGACACATCTCAAAATTCTGGCCAACTATGCCGTGGGCTACAACAACATCGACCTCGCCGCCGCGAAGGCACGCGGCATTATCGTGACCAACACGCCGGATGTGTTGACTGACTCCACGGCCGATCTAACCTGGGCGCTGCTCCTGGCGGTGGCACGGCGGGTGGCGGAGGGGGATGCCTACGTACGATCGGGGGACTGGTCCGGCTGGGCGCCGACTCAGATGCTGGGCACAGATGTGTCCGGCAAGACATTGGGCATCGTCGGCATGGGCCGCATCGGACAGGCCGTAGCGCAACGGGCGACCGGGTTCAACATGCGCATCCGTTACACCTCACGCACGGCCGCAGCCCTCGGCGGGTTGCCGCCCCAGTGGGAATCACGCGCGCTCCCCGACTTGTTGAAGGAAGCCGATTTTGTGAGTCTGCATGTACCGCTGACCGCCGCCACCCATCACCTGATCGGCGCACGCCAGCTGGCCTTGATGAAACCGACGGCATTCCTGATCAACACGTCACGAGGATCGGTCATCGAAGAGGCCGCGCTGGTCGATGCGTTGCTTCAACGTCGTCTGGCCGGCGCAGGACTCGACGTGTTCGAACAGGAGCCGGCCTTCCATCCCAGCCTGCGCGAACTCAGGCAGGTCGTGCTCCTCCCTCATTTGGGTTCCGCCACGCTGGCAACGAGAGTCCGGATGGGAATGATCTGCCTGGAGAATATTGCAGCGGTTTTTGCCGGCAGGCAGGCACCGAATGAGGTCCACTCCTCGTAGCGAGACGAAGAATGGAGACAGGCCTTAGTGCCTGGAGATTGGTAGTGGACTGGTCGGAGCGGACGCGGGAAGTTCCGGATGGGCGGCCCCGTTGGTAGACTGCAGGCGTAGCGCTTCGACCCGGCGGGGCACGTCGTGGAAGGACGGAATGGCTTGATACATACTGAGCGCCCGCTCGCGAGCGCCGGTCGTTTCGTAGAGCAATGCGAGTTCGTATCGGACCAGTTGTGCGTTGCCTCCCCGGCAGCGCGAGTCCGAGATCAGTTTCTCCAGCAGCTGGATCGCTTGATCTGAGCGCCCCTGCTCCTTACAGCAGAGCGCCATCATCAGGCAGGAATCCACGAAGAACCCTGAATCCTTCATCGACAAAATAAACTCTTCCTTCGCTTCTTCGCAGAGGCCCATGTCCTTATACGCCATGCCCAGGGCGTAGCGGGTTTCGGCATCCACTGGCTCGGCAATCGGAGCAGGCGGCGCCACCGGTGGTGGTGGCGGAGGCGCGGCCGCGAGGATGGGTGCGGTTTCGAGTATTGGTGCGGAAGGAGCAACGGGTGGCGGGACGGCTTGCATGACGACCGGCTCGACCACCGGAGGCGGCACGGCCGCGGTCTCGATGGGAGGCGCCGAGGAATCCATGAGTCTGAAGGGAGCTTCGGCGAGCGGCTCGGCGGCCAAGACGATAGGCGCTGGCTCCGGCTCGTGCGTGGGAGCCTGGGCCACCTCCATTATCGGCGCGATTGGTTCCGGTTCGGGAGTCGACCCGGCATTGGGATCGAATGCGGGAGCAAGTTTGCGCGCAATGGCACTGCCCGGAGCCAGCGCCTGCACCTTCTCATACAGTTCAGCCGGCAGCGTCGGCATGCCCGGCTCGGGATGCTCCAGCAAAATCTCCACCGCCCGGCCGAAATGCTGCGCGGCCGTGGCGGCATCGCCCTTTTCCTGGTACAGCTCGCCCAGCAATTCCAACATGGGGACGGAGGCCGGCTCGACTTTGAGATACTCCGCAATCAACGATTCGGCCATGCCGTAGTCCTGCGCGCGGAGAGCCGCACCGGCAAGAAACCGATACTCTCCCAGGGCCACGACCAGGTTGCCCTGCAGAAGATGCATCCGGGCCAGCAGTTGACAGATCTCCGGATTGCCTGGCTCGCGGCTCAGCAACTGGGTCAACATGGCCTCGGCTCCGGCGTACTGCCCTTCTTCGATGCGACGCGTGGCCTCAGCCATGAGATCGCTGGCATCGCCTGGCTTGGCTGCCGCCGTCGACGCTTTGGCAGGGCGCGCCGCACCAGGCGCCACGCTGCCGCCCATTTCGATCATCGAGGTGATTTCTTTGGCTTCGGCATTCTCGGGGTCGAGGCGAAGGACCGCCGTATACATCGCTTTGGCGTGGTCGTACTGCTGCGCGGCAGAGTGCTCCCGGCCGAGCTGCAGGTACATCCGTACCGCCTCGTCGACGTGCCCTTCCTGCACACAGAGTTCCGCGACACGTAATTGGGCGTCCAGGTTCGACGGATCCTGAGAGACGATCTTGCGATAGATTTCCAGGGCTTCCTTGTTGCGGCCGTCCTTGAAGTAATGCTTACCCAGGGTGAGATAATCCTGAACCGCGCTGCTCAGCAATCCCCGCTCGGCATTCAAATCGCCGAGATGCCGATAGATTTCGATCCGCGCGGGATCGACCTTGAGAATTTTCTTGTAGGCGGCGATGGCCTTGAGCACGGAACCTTCTGAACGGAATGCGCCGGCAGCCTGCAGAAAGGCCGCGACGGCATCGGCCGTGGCGTTCCGTTTGAGTTGAAGATCGCCGATGGAATTAAAGATGGTGCCGTCGGCAGGCGAGTCGGTGGTCAGCTTCCGCCACTCGGCGATGGCGGCATCGTACTGCCCTTTGGACGCAAAGAGCTGCGCGTTCTGGAGAACTGTTCGACGGTCGACAGCCAAGGAGTGCCCTCACCCGACGTTGAGAGTCCACGCTAACAGTCAACCTATTTATTGTCAAAACAAATGGATAAAAGAGAGACACCGCAAACGCGGCGTCCAGAGCGGGTGTTCGACGAAGAAACCGGCGGCCCCTCGATGCAACAGAGGGGCCGCGGATTATGACAAGTGCAGCCCCTTAGGAAGCCGGCGCGAGGTCCTTCAGGACGTTCGCCGCCTGCGGTCCCTTGGCGCCCTGAACGATGTCGAACTCGACGTTCTCACCCTCTTTCAGGGTCTTGAACCCATCACCCTGCAACGCAGAGTAATGCACGAAGACATCGTCTCCGCCATCGAGCCGGATAAATCCGAATCCCTTACGATCATTGAACCACTTCACGGTGCCCTTAGTTTTCATACGATCCTCCTTTGCTCAACGCACGGACATAAAGAGCGCATCAGCTCGTCGGCTGAGTCGCATGGCATGGAAATGATGACGATAAAAAGGGGAAACAACAGCGACGAGCGCGGCAGCTCTTGCGGGGGCGTTCAGACAATATTCAACCCGAACCATCTTGACCTGCTGAAAAGTGCGCAGCGATGTACCATGGGGTGAAAAGCTTGTCAAGCGTATCTTTTGGCCCTGGCCTATCTGATCTGTTTACAACCCACGCAGACTCTTCTATAGTGCAGCAACCAATCTTCCGATGTAGGACCCCGACCGCTCTCGTGCTGCACACCATCCTCGATCGTTACATCTTTCGCGAACTTCTCTCACCCTTCTGCATCAGCTTGGGCGCGCTCTGCTTCGTGATGCTCACGAAGGAACTGCTCCGCCTGGTGGAGCTGCTGGTCACGAAGGGCATCGGCTTTCTCTCGGTGCTCAAAGTGTTTGCGCACCTGCTGCCCTCGTTCCTCGTCCTCACGCTGCCCATCGCCGGCATTATCGCCTCGATTACCGCCTTCGGCCGACTGTCCCTGGACAAAGAACTGGTGGCCATGCGCGCCGCCGGCTTCAGCCTGTTACGCCTCTCCCAATCGGTGTTTCTGTTCGCAGCACTCGTCTGCGGCCTCACGCTCATGATGGCGCAATACGGCCAGCCGTGGAGCAATGTGAATCTCAAGAAGGTGGCGCTCAATCTGTTGCGCGACGAACTGGTGTTGGAACTCGACCGCGGCGTGTTCAACGAAGCCATTCCCAAAATGACGATCTACGTACCCGATGCCCAGGAGGGACAGGACAACCGCGGCATTTTTGTGGCGGATGAGCGTAATCCGGCTGATCCACGCATCATCGTGGCGCAGCAGTACCAGGTCATGACGGATACAGCGAGCAGCCAGGTGGCGCTGCGCCTCATGAACGGCGTCATCCACAGCCGCCCACAAAACCCCGAGGAGTATCAGAAAATTTCGTTTGCGGCCTACGATCTCAAACTGAGTATCAACGCGAGCCTGTATGGCGCCGAAGAGCGCACGCCGATGGAGGCGATTCGCGCGAAACTGGAAAGTTCCAACTGGACGGATACCAACGCCCTGCGGCGGCTCATGGAATATTATAAAGACCTGGCGTTTCCGGCCGCGTCGCTGGTGTTCTGCATCCTGGGAGTGCCGGTCGGGATTGTCTCCAAACGCTCCGGCAGCATCGGGGGGTTCGCCGTCGGGGTGCTTGTCGTGATCGCGTACTACGTCATCAATGTCGCCTGTGAGTTTCTGGTGACCACGCTCTGGATCTCTCCGTTCGCGGGCGCCTGGTTACCCAATGTCCTCTTCACGATCGTCACGATTCTGTGGTTCTATCGGGTGAGCCGGCAGTAACGTCATGAGTATTCTCTTCCGCTACATGCTGCGCGAGTACGTGAAGATCTTCGGCATGTGCTTCTCCGGGCTCATGACGATTTATCTCGTCATCGACTTTTTTGAAAAGGTCCGCCGCTTCCTGCGGTATGACGCCCACGCCCTCGATGTGCTGGCCTACTTCGTGTTGAAGATGCCGGCGATCTCCTATCAGATTGCGCCGCTGGCGGTCTTGATGGCGACCTTGTTGACCATTGGCCTGCTCTCGCGCAGCCACGAAATTACCGCCATGCGCAGCTGCGGCATCAGTCTCTATTGGATTACCTCCCCGTTCATCTTTCTGGGAACCGTGCTGGCGATGGTGCTGTTCCTCTTCAGTTCCACCGTCATTCCGCTGGCCCTGGCGAAGGCCGAACAGATCAAGACGACACAGATCGAGAAACGCATCACGCCGGTCTCGCTGAAAGCGGCACAACCCTGGGTGAGCCTCGGCGGCCAAACCCTCATGAACATCGACACAATTGATCCGGGAGGCGCGGTGTTGCGCAACATCCGGTTGTATCGATTGAGTCCGACGTTTCAATTGGAGGAGATCGCGGAGGCCAAGCGCGCGGTCTATTCCGCACAAGGGTGGGCGTTGCACGACGGCATGACACGCTCATTCCGCCAGGACGGCACGGTATCGGTGAGCAGCTTCCAGACGCAACCGCTGGCACTTCCCCACATTCCCGACGACTTTACCACCTGGGCTGAATTGGACTCCGAAACGATGACCCTGCGCGAGATTCGCGCCTATGTCGATCGTCTGCATCTGGGCGGCACCATCCTCCCCCGGTTGCTGACGGATTATTACGGCCGGATCGCCTTTCCTTGCGTCACACTTATCATGGTAATCGTCGGCATCGCATTGAGCCTTCGCCGCACCGGCGTCCGCGGGAGCGGGATGGCCATGGGCATCGGCCAGGCGATGGCCGTGGGCTTCTTCTATTGGTCCACACACTCCGTCGCCATTGCGCTAGGCCGCGGCGGGGCCCTTTCGCCGATGCTGGCCGGATGGATGGCGAATATGGTGTTTATGACTTTCGGCTTGTACCTGTTGTTGAAGGTGCGCTACTGAACGCTGCTGAAATTGTCCGCCAGCGGCATACACATGCCTGCGTACAGCATTGACTGTGACGCCACCGTGCGGTAAGTAGACAGGCCGCACACACCATCATCCCGTGGCAGCGAAAGGGGTTTATGTCGACGAGGGTCGTCATCACAGGTCTGGGAGTCGTCTCCCCCATCGGCATCGGCGTACCGCAATTCTGGAAAGCAGCGCTGGAAGGCCGGTCCGGGATCTCGGCCATTACGTCCTTCGACCCGTTCCCGTTGGAAGGGTATCGGTCGCGCGTCGCTGGTCGCATCGTGGGGTTTTCTCCTGAGCAATATCTACCGGCGGGGCAAGGCGATCGTGTCGATCGGTATGCCCAATTTGCGCTGGTGGCCGCCAAGGAGGCGCTCGCCGATGCCGACTTCAAAATGGAACGTGAAGATCCGCACCGGGTGGGCGTGATCGTCGGCGCCGGCATGGGCGGAATGGTGATGGGCGAGCGCGAGATCACGCAACTCTATGAACAGAAACGTCCCCACCGGGTACATCCGAATTTTATTCCGGTCATCACATTGAATTCGGCGTCCGGCATCGTGGCCATGACCTATGGCGCCAAGGGACCGAACCTCACGATTTCAACCGCCTGCTCGTCGAGTGCCCATGCATTGGGGCAGGCTATGCATACCATTCGCGCGGGCACGGCCGATGCCGTGATCGTGGTCGGGGCAGACGCCAGCATCACTCCCCTGGTCTTTGCAGGATTTTGCTCGCTTCGGGCCCTCTCCACAAAGTATAACGATGCCCCGGAGCGGGCCTCACGCCCCTTCGACCTTGGACGGGACGGGTTCGTGATGGGAGAAGGAGCCGGCGCGCTGATCCTCGAATCACTGGCCCACGCCAAAAAGCGCAAGGCGCGGATCTATGCGGAAGTGGCCGGTTATGCGGCTACGAGCGAGGCCCATCACATGGTCATTCCCCGAGAGGACGGCGAGGAAGTCGCCACGACCATACGGCTGGCCCTCAAAGATGCGGGGGTGACGCCGGCGCAGGTGGATTACATCAACGCGCACGCCACCTCGACGTCGGTCGGCGACGCGGTGGAAGTGAAGGCCATTCGCCTGGTCTTCAAATCACGGGCGGACAAACTGGCCGTGAATGCCACGAAGTCGCTCGTAGGCCATACGCTGGGTGCGGCCGGATCACTCGCCGGTATCGTGTCGGCCCTCACGCTCACGAGCGGGCAGGTTCACCCCACGCTCAATCTGGACGAGCCCGATCCGGCGTGCGCCCTGGCAGGCCTGTCCAAGGAGCAGCAAACGCGCAAGGCGAAGGTGGCGCTGATTAACGCATTTGGATTCGGCAGCAACAATGCTGCGGTTGTCTTAAAAGCTGTCTCTTCCTGATCCCTGTTCGCAACGACAGCGGTCGATGGGCGACTCACCAGGCAAGGAGCGAAGGAACTCGGGCATGGCCAACACAACAGACGTTTCCGGCAAGATCATTCAAGCGCTGGCGGAATATTTGAAGCGGGATGCGGCTTCGATCACGCCGACGCATCACTTGCGAGAAGATCTTGGGTTGGATTCGATGGCGGTCATTGAAATGTTGTATCGGATCGAAGAGGTGTTCAACTTGCAGATCCCCGACCAGGATCTGGTCGGCCTCACCACGGTCGGGCATGTCATTGCCTACGTAGAAGGGCGTGTCACACCAACCCAGGCCAAGACTACAGCCAAGACCGTCGCGAAGCCCGCCGCGAAGATTGCAATCAAGAAGCCAGCCGCCAAACGCTCACCCAAGAGTAAGAAAGCCTAACAGGATGAGTACGGCATCCAGGCGCACCCCCCTAACACTCCGCGAACTGCACGAGTATGTGGGGGGCGAATTGATCGGTTCCCCTGATGCAACCGTCATCAGTGTGGCCAGCCTGGAGCAGGCGGGACCAGGCGATCTGGCCTTTGTGACTTCCGAGCGCCATCTGAAGTCTCCGCAAACGGCTACCATCGGCGCATTGCTGGTCGGACGGCACATCGCGGGCTGCCCCTCCCCTCAAATCGTGGTGGACAACGCGGCCTACGCGTTCGCACGCGCCGCTCAACAGTTTTTTGCGCGACCGAAACAGGTGCGGGGGATTGCGGAGAACATGACGCGGGGAGACGGGGTGACGATCGGGGCCGACGCCTCGATTTGGCCCGGCGTGACCTTGGGAGACCGGGTGTCCATTGGCGCACGGGTGACTCTGTATCCCGGTGTCTTCATCGGGGACGATAGCGTCATCGGAGACGACAGTCTCCTCTACCCCAATGTGGTGGTCCGGGAAGGATGCCGGTTAGGGGCACGCGTCATCGTACACAGCGGGACGGTGATCGGCAGTGACGGTTTCGGGTATGTTCAATACCAAGGCCGCCACCAGAAAATCCCACAGCTAGGCGGCGTCGTCATCGAAGACGACGTGGAACTGGGCGCCAACGTCTCCGTGGATCGCGCGACCTTTGGCGATACCCTGATCAAGCGCGGTACCAAAATCGATAACCTTGTGCAAATCGCCCACAACGTAGTCGTCGGCGAACACAACATTCTGGTTGCACAGGTCGGCATTGCCGGAAGCACCACTCTCGGGCGCTATGTGATGGTGGGAGGCCAGGCAGGCTTAGCCGATCATTTGCAGATCGGCGATCAGGTGATGATCGCGGCGAAATCCGGCGTCACCAGAAGCCTGGAACCGAATCAGATCGTCTCCGGCGCGCCGGTGATGCCGCACACCACCTTTCTCAAAGCACAGGCGGTGATTCCTCAACTGCCTGAACTCCGCCAACGAGTCCGCGAGTTGGAGGAACGTCTCGCGACCTTGGAGCAAGCAGCCAAATCTTCCGCCAAACCTCGCAAGCCTCGCCGTAAGTAGTGGACTCACCCCTCTCGTCAGGTCTTCAGCAGCGTCTTCCAGAAGAAGAGTTTGGCCCAGAAGAATCCGGCCCAAGGCAGAAAACAAGCCGCGATCGGATGCACCGCACCATAGAGCACGCTAAGCATCGATCCGGCAAGCAGAACCGCTAGGCCGACCATGTAGGCGCCGGGAGCCCATGGCGAGCCGCTGGGCGACTCCTGACTTTTTCCACTCTCCCGCTTGGGCCGACCAGCTTTGTTGAGCGCCGGCTGCCGCATGCGTTCGGCAAACACCTCCGGACGATTGGCCAGGATCCAGCGATGATATGTGGTCTGTAACCACCCCAGCACCCCTCCGAGCAACAACAGGCCAGAACTTTGGATGAACGTTGTCCACGAATAGGTGTCCGTGGCAAGGAGTTGATACCCTAACCCGCCCACCCCGCCGATCATGGAGATCAGGCCGAGAATACCGGCAGGAAATAACATGTAGGCTTTGATATAGGCCGTCGCGCGCGCATCGTGGCCTTCCTGCTGTTTGATAGAGACAAGTTTTGGCATGGCCGTGATGGTCGTACAATCCCAACCCCAACCGCAAGAGAAATTGTACGGATTCGACGAGATATGTTTCGTCCCGAATGGCCGCTGCGAGCCGGCTCCTACCGCCTGTCCACAGGAACTGTGGACGGACTGTGCGCAACCATGTGGATGGAACGCTTGCACGCGGACAGCGAGGGCGCGGACGTCAACTGCCCAGGGATTAGGCGTGGGTACGAACGATGTTCAGAAGGAATGGAGATGGGATCTGTGAGGGGGCATAGGCCCTAGGTCATGGGCAGAATATCAAAAATGGCCGCCCGTTCCACGCGCCCGACATCAACCCATTGCTGAGCCAGCGGAATAAGCGTGGCCAGGCGCTCTTCCACGGCAGCCAACCGCTCACGAATGGCTGCGGGCTTGTGTTGCGCGGTCACGCGAAGGAATGTCCGCAGACCTTGAAGGAAGACACTGATATTCGCTGCGGACACCCGTTCGGAGGCCTCGAATAGCACATCGATTTCGTCAAAAATCGGCTCCAAAGCCTGAGGCGGGAGCACGCGCTCTTCGCTTGCCCGTGCGATACGGCCGAGCGTCGCGATGACCGACGGAACCCGGGCCTGCATGTGGCCCAGAAAGCGTTCATCCAAATCATCCAACTCTTGCAGCAGACGGCCGATGGTCCGCGCATCCACCACCGCAGCGCCTTCCGCCAGCTCCCGTTCGGCTCGCTGAATGACCGTCTCCAGCACATCGCGCACGGGCTCAAGCGACCGTCCGCGCGCCACATGCAATTGCCGCAAGGCATCAAGAATGGAAGACGAGGGCCCGGGATGCGGAGAACTGTGCGAGGGCGGGACGGTATGGGAAGCAATCTCGATAGGACCCTGCGGATCTTGAAATTTTGGCGGCCTCGACTCCTCAACAGCCGTCTGCGGATGCTCAACGACCTCGTCCCCCGTCGCTTGACTTTCATCGACCGCCCGAAGCTCCTGGACCGTTTTACTGATCTCCAGCAGTCCCTCTCGAAGCGACGCCACGTGATGCACAGCCACAGCTCTCTCATGCCTCGCCGCCGCCTGCAGTAGCGGAAACAGCCTGGTCGCCATATTCTCCACCGCCGTCAACCCGACCGTGGCTGCGGAACGTGCGAGGTTGTTGACGCTCTGCCATAAAATCGTGGCCAATTGCGCACGACGGGCCTGCTCACTGGTGGTGTCCAGCCGTTCCAACGCCGTTTGAATCTGATTGAGCCATTCTCGTGCTTCCAGGACGAACAATCCCAAAATTTCTCGGCGTACAGGAATCATCGGCTCGACTGCTTCAGCTGGCTCGGCTTCTGCGGCCCCCTGGGCAGACCCCGGCGCTGCCGTCGGCTGATCTACGGCAGCCTGGATGACGCCGGCAATGGCATCGAGGCTCTCCAGCAAGGCCGCAAATTGGTCCGAGACGTTTGTCGGCGGAGCAGGCGCTGTCGTGGCAGATTCAGCAGGTTCGAATGTGACACGCTCCAAGGCCGGCGGCTCGACGGTATCTACCACCGATACATGCGGCAAGAGACTCAAATCGAGTAGATGCGGAGGTCCAGAATCCGGCGCATTCTCTGGGTCCAGGACACGCAATACCGGACGAGAGGGATACCGGGCTGTAATACGTACCACCACCCCTTCCTCTCCGCTGCTGACTCGTACCCTGGTGCCGAGCGGATAGACGGACAACTGTTCGACCAACGCTTTCATGATTTCGCGCGGAAACGCGGTGCGTTCCGTAGTGAGTAACTCACGCACGGCCTCATGCGGCAGCATCCGCCGCCGATAGGGACGCGGACTGACCAGCGCGTCGAAGATGTCTACCAGGCCGATAATTTGCGCCAGCTCATTGATCTCTCGCCCCTTCAAGCGAAGAGGATATCCTTGCCCCTTTCCCCGCTCGTGCGCTTGCAGCACCACTTCCGCCAACCACGCATAATCCGGTCCCGCACGCTTAATCACTTCGGAACCAAGACGAGGGTGTTGTTCGATCAACGTCCGTTCTTCAGAGGTCAGCCGTCCGGTTTTTGTGAGGAGATGTTGCGGCACGGCAAAAATCCCGATGTCATGCAGCAATCCGGCTAAGGCGAGCCGGTGTAATTCGCCTCCATAGTATCCCAGGCCGATACCGACCTTCGTGGCGAGGATTCCGACATTGATGAGATTGGTCACCAGCGGAGGCCCGGAAGGACTGGAGAGGGCCTCAACGACCAACTGGTCGCTGGCCTGCAACGATGCGACGATGGCATCGGCGAGATGCGTGACGTCGGCGAGGTCCACGGCGTCTTGCCGTTGTACGGAGGCAGCCAACTTGGCCACTATCTCCTCGGCCTGCCGGTAGTGATTCTCTTCCATTCCCTCTCTCTCGCTCGCATTGTCTGGAAAGCCTGGGCCTATACGTCCGTCGCGATCAACGCTCGCCCCAATCTCGCTGGTACAGGGTCATGGCCGGTGCGCCATGGCGCACAGGGCGAGCATCCTCCGCTGTTCGACCGGACGTCTGCGGAAGGTCTTGACCGGCCTCCCGGTGGCGGGGTGGCGTCCTCAGGTCAACGGGACGAGCCGACTCATCATCTCCACCTCTTTTTGTCCGTCGGCAATCCACTCTTCGACCATGCTGGCGACGGCCAAAATGCGCGTCTCCACCGATTGGACCCGATGAGCCGCAATCTCAATGCGGCGTTGGACGACCAATGTGAGGAAATTCTGCAGACCGGTGAGGAACGTCACGAGCGGCGTGGCATTTGTTTGTTTGGCGATATCCTGGAGACCTGCGACCATTTGGATCGGAGCGTCGAATCCGACGTCGGAAGACAGGATGGCCAGTCCACCGGCTCGAAGCCGGCTTAGATGCAGGGCGATACCGGGCAATTCTTGTCGTAGCGCGCCCAGACATTGAGCATCCATGTGATGAACCGTCATCAGCAGTTCCTGAAACTTAGCGACCTGGATCTGGCCGGTTCCTTGCCGCGCTTCCTGCTCCACACGTTGCAGAACCTGCGCGATGAGGCTACGGGACATGCTCCCCTGCACCGCCAGTTCATCCTGTAGCTGATGCAGTGCGTTTAACAGGGTGAGAAACTCGAGAACCGGTTCGGGCGCGGACGCCGACTCCTGCGAAGGTTCGATGTCGAGCGTGATTCCGGTGGCCACCCTCACAGATGAGATGAGGATGCGAAAATGCTCTCGAACAGTGTGAAAATCCTGCTTCGTCGCCGTGGTCCGGTCTTTGATCGTCTCGATGAACGGCAGGAGCGCGAATGTGGCCCGTTCGACATCAGGCAGACTCACCGTGGCTGCGGAGCCGCCGAGACTGGTAATACCTCGCACGACTGCGTCGATCAGTTGGGTGTGCCGATCCGAATCCGGCAGGCTTGCGAGCTCAACCAGGGCCGCGTGGATCTGAACGAGCCATTCCTGCGCCTCTTGCCCGAACAGCTCGATGAGTTCTTTTTGGAAATCGTCCTGGGTTTGCTCTGATTCCGACGACACAGTGCGTCCTGCCTATGGCACATGCACTCGCCCGGTATGGGGACGGGTGACGGCCTCTTAGCGTTTTGCGTTTCCGAGTTGCGAGGCGAGTCCCGCGATTTCGCCCAGTTTTCTCGCCAGGTCTTCAAATCGTCGCGTAGACTGTTCGGCTATCAGCTCGGCATCTGCCACGCGTTTGCCCAATTGCATGGAGTGGTCGCGTTCGGCACTCAGCTCCTGCTCTAATTCCTCCACACGCTGCGCCTTCTCTTCCATCTGCTTATATTGCGTCAACAGGGCGGCCGCGGCTTCGCGCTCGGCCGCGAGTGCCTCGTCGAGTTCGGCAACCTGGGCTCGAGCCTTCTCCCCCGCCTCCTCCAATACCGGCACCATGGCCGCAGTTTTTTCCAATTGTGCACGTTCGTGACGCTGAGCCATCGCCGCTTCCCGCTCGCTCGCCAGGACCCGTTCGAGCTCCCGCATGCGGTCCTCGACATGCTCGAGGCTCGTAATCTGGCTGACGAGCTGGTTGGCCGCTTCCCGCTCGGCTTCGAGATGAGCTTCCAATTCCACGATGCGCGCTCCGAGACGAGCCCCCTCCGAGACCTGCTGCGCCAATAGTTGGGCGCGCCGCTGCTCTTCGACTAATGCCGCCTCGACCTCGCTCAATCGGTGCGCCTGCCTCGACAGCTCTTCTAGCTGTTGAGTCATCACATCCCGGTGAGCGCGCTCTTCTGTCAGGGCCTGTTCAAGCGCCTGTGCCCGGGAGGATACGGCAGCGATCTGTTCGCGATGCTCCGACAACACCAGCTGATTCTGTTGTCGCGCTTCCTGATTGTTCCTGCGTTCGGAGCCCAGCTGCTCTTCGAGTTCAGTAATTCGAGCATCCCGCTCGGCCAGCATCGCCTGATGTCGATCATCTGCCTGCACCACAGGACTCGGCTCAGCAGAGGCCTGGTGGGCAGGAATAACCTCAGCGAGACATTCCTCACATCTCACCGGCACCGCGGAGGGCAGGTCCATCGCGATCGCCACCGGTTCAACCGGTTGCTGCCAGTCCCCTTGAACCACTGGGATTGGCGCGAGTACTTCCTGCATCGGCGGCACCGGCGCAGGCGCGACCTCCGTCATGACCGGTGACTCGGCGATTGGGGCATGGTCCGGTTCTGAGACCGGCGCAGGCTTGTGCGGACGCTTCGCAAGCAAATCCAGCACGCGATCTTTGAGGGAAGATCCCTGAAAGGGCTTCTTCAACACACCATCGGCCTTGCAGGATTCGGCCTGCCTGGACACTTCGTCGTTGACGATGCCGCTGATCAGGAGCACAGGAAGATCAGCCAGATTGGCCTGCCCGCGGATGAATGCGCAAACTTCATAACCACTCTTGTCAGGCATAATCACGTCGGAGACGATCAGATCCGGACGATCTTTTGCCAACATCGCCAAAGCTTCCGATCCGTTCGCCGCGAGTGTGACGCCCATTCCGGCCTCAGTCAAAAGTCGCTCGGCCACCTTGCGAACCGCAATGCTGTCATCGGCAATCAAGATCTTTGGCATATCATTCCCCTACGCGATGTCGGATGCATCAAGTAGAACGCCTTGACGCGACCCCTAAAGTTGCCAGATTGATGAGAGGCAGTTGTTCTTCGCCTGCGACACACGATCCGGCTATATCAGGATCGAGGCCGCTTTGATACTGTAACTCTGAGCGCGGCACCACATGCAGCGAGGGCACCTGAGCATCGATGCAAATCGCGAGAGGACCATCAACATGTTTGACGATCAGACATAACGAATTCTCTTCGCGCATCGTTCGGTTAAATTTTGCCGCAAGATCGAACACCGGGAGGCACGATTCCTCATACCGGACCAGCGACGTGACGAGCGGCGTATCACTGGGAACCGGCGTGGTACCGGGCCAGGGCAGAACGCCGCCGATCTCTTCGGTCCGGGCAGCCAGCCGTTGCCCGGCGACTGAAAACACCACCATATTTTGGACTCGCGCGTGGGTCGCGCCTCCTGCCGTACCTTGTGACTGCCTGCGTAACTGCGAACGTAGCATGATGACCTTCGACGATTAACTCATACGGCCCGTTGACATCGACAGCGCCTCATCCATGGCAACCGCAGGAATATGAAGTGACTCACTTTCTAGCGGCCTGCGTTCTGAAGAACGGACGGCAAACATCTCTAACGCCTGCGGCCTGAGCGGAAGGTCAAGGGCCCA
Source organism: uncultured Nitrospira sp. (assembly GCA_964556305.1). Classification (GTDB taxonomy): domain Bacteria; phylum Nitrospirota; class Nitrospiria; order Nitrospirales; family Nitrospiraceae; genus Nitrospira_A. Next base: position 24,392 of record CAZKVY010000002.1, read on the forward strand.
AAATGGATTGGCGATCAGCGCAACGAACGATGGATCGACAAAAAATCCCAACAGTCGTTCTCGCTCTTTGCCCCGGAACTGAGGGGGTAACGGATGAATCAGCGCCCGCTCGACGTCCAGCAGTCCGAGAACCTTATCCACCGCAAACGATCGAGCCTTTTCTTCATTGCCATACAGAATGAGTCGGGTATCGTGAGAGAGACCGCCAGAGATGATTTTGAGCCGGGCGGCCAAATCGGTTCGTTCGTATTGCATGCCGGCCCATGTAACGAGCCCATCAGGCCCGGCCGAGGCGGGCGTCACGATGCCCCGAACCCAATGCGCAGGAAGAGCAACGGAGGAGCCGCCGATGAACGTCACAAGAAATCTGACCGCTTGAGAGCTCGATATGGTGACTGCCCGTTGTCCACGAAGACCCATAGCTGCCCTTCATACTGCCAGCAACGGCAGGAGTCGGCAAAACCTTGTTATTTTTCGGCCCGCGCCCCGACACCGGTCCATTTGCGCACTTCCTGAATCAACGCCCGTTCCTCGACCGGTTTGGCAATGTAGCCCGATGCGCCGACACTCACGGCCATTTGGCGATGTTTTTCGCCGGCCCGCGTCGTCATCACGAGGATTGGCGTCGCATGGGTTTGAGGTCTTGCCCGTAGGGCTTGGATCACTTCGTAGCCGTTCAGCTTTGGCATTTCGAGATCGGTGATGATGAGTTGGTAGGCTTGCACCATAGCTTTACGGCAGCCCTCTTCGCCGTCGACCGCCGTTTCCACCGTATACCCGGCAGCTTCAAGCATGCGGCCCACAAACTTTCTGATGCTGAGGGAGTCGTCGATCAACAGAAGGGGTAACGGCGCTCGGGAATCCGAACTTGCCTCGCTGAGCCCCGTCGCGTCTTCAATCGACGCTATGGCGGGAGCCCGCGCAGTCGACAGGGTGTCCTGGTACTCGCGCGTAGTCAGGCGGCTGACGTCTAACACCAGCACCACACGTCCTTCCGGATCGATCGTAGCGCCACCAAATACGGACCGCTCATACGGCTTCAGTCCACCCAACGACTTAATGACGATTTCTTGCCGGCCCAGCAATTCGTCTACCGCACAGCCCAGCGCGCCGGTTGACGTTCGGACGATCACAACGGGAGAAACTCCATCCGTCGTCCCGGCCTCGCGTCGAATGAGGCTTCCCAGCGGATAGACCTCGATGGCCTCGTCGCCGATTTGCACCACTCGTCTATCACCCATGTGTTGGATCGTCGACGCCGTTGACATGGTCACTTCGCGCACGCTCGGGAGGGGGATCGCATAGCGCTCTTTTCCAACCCGCACCAGCAAGGCTGTGGCGATTAACAGAGTGAGGGGCAAATGCATCGTAAACTTGGTGCCCTGCCCGCGCACCGATTCCACTTCGATGTGGCCATTCATCGTCTCAATGACGCGCTTGACCACATCCATGCCGACTCCGCGTCCCGCTTGGTCGCCGACGGCATCAGCGGTCGAGAATCCGGGCAGGAAGATAAACTTGATGACTTCACTCTCGGGGAGGGTTTCTGCGACATCCTGCCTGACAAGTCCGAGCTTGACGGCCTTCGCTTTAATCTTGGTGATGTCGAGCCCCGCGCCATCGTCTTCGACCTCGATCAGTACCGAGTTGCCTCGATGCGCTGCGTGGAGATAAATCGTGCCTGCCGCCGGCTTGCCTTGTATCCGACGAACCGCCGCCGGCTCGATGCCGTGGTAGACGGCGTTTCTCACCAAATGCACCAACGGGTCCACCAAACGCTCGACGACGCCGGTGTCGATTTCGGTATGTTCTCCTGAGGTAACCAGATTCACTTCTTTTCCCGTGGCCCGAGCCATTTCGCGCGCCGCACGGCGGAAGCGCGTAAATGGAGTGCCGATCGGGACCATACGCGCGCGTGCGATTTCATCACGCATGCCGAGCGTCAACTGCTGCAGTGATCCCATGTCGTCCTGGGCGCGGTGGATCGATCCTGACAATTGGGACATGGATTCGCTGATATCCGCCGTCACCTCGCTAATTCGACGGGCCAGAATATTGAAGTCATCGTACTTATCGAATTCCAGACTCCCGAAGTCGCTGACACCGGGAAACGCTTGGGGCACTGATTCTCCCTGCGATGCAGGGGAAGGCTGAAAGGAGAACGTATGCTTGTCTTCGAACGTCCGTACGGCATCGGTGAGACGATTCTTATTGGCTAGTACCTGGGTCGCCAACTGATCCAGGGTGCGCAACCGCTGTTCGAGACGTCCGCGATCGATGACCAATTCGCCCACCAGATTGAGCAGTCGTTCCAAGCGATCCCGGCTGACCCGGATCACCTCGCGCTCTTCTCCGGCCTTACCCTCGCCCGCAAGACCCGAGTCTGCCGTCTCAGGTTCGCCCGGGCCGAGGGGAACGACCGCTTCGGTTAACGAAGACACGGCAGGCTCCTGGACTCCCGGCGCAGAGGCTTCTCCCAACCCTTTCAATTCCTGAAGTGACGCTGCGAACCGCTGTCTCGTTCGGCTGAGCAGCGAGGGGTCGCGCCGCATCAAGGCACGAATAACGTCGATGGCACGCAGAAGCACGTCCGTATGGCCGGGAAGAAACTTCAGACGGCCTTCGCGGACCGCGCCCATAAAGTCTTCGATGTGGTGCGTCAAGTCGCCGATTGATTGAAATCCGACAGTATAGGCCGACCCCTTCAACGTATGGGCCGTGCGAAATAACTGATGGATGATGTCGGGGTTGGCTTCATCCTTGTCCACTCGCAAGAAGTCGGTCTCGAGGCTTTCCAGGTATTCCTGCGCCTCGGGAGCGAAATAGGAAATGACTTCGGCATCCAAAGAAGGAATCAAATAGGCTTCCGACAGTTCGCCTGGGTGACAATGCGCTGCGGAGGGAGCGCTCGGCTCAGCGAGCACGACCGCAGCGGGAGGCACTTCCTGGACCGGTGCGCTTCTGGTTGGCACGGAGGTCGTCTCCGACTGTTGGGTCTGTAGCATGCCTTGCTCTAGCTCACGGAGCATCGTCGTGATGCAGGGCACATCCTGTCGCAGCCTAGCCAACTGCTGCGGGTCGCGGGCCATCAACGAACGCATCACGTCAACCGCATGCCGGATCGCCGCAATCCACTGAGGTGCAATGACGGCCGTGCCCTCTCGAACGGCGATCATGCAAGTTTCAATCGGCAACGCCACATCACCCACGACCTGAAATCCGACGGTATAGGCCGAGCCCTTGAGCGTATGGGCAACACGATACAGTTGGTGAATAGCCTCAGCATCCGACACATTGATTTCCAAACGCTGGAGAAGGGTTTGAATCGTACTGAGATATTCTTCGGCCTCAGGAGCAAAATAGGAAAGGACCTCTGCATCCATCGCAGGGAGAAGATACTCGTCAGCCGGCTGGGTTGCTGTCTGGGAAGAATGTGCAGCGTCGTTCTCAGAGGCTGCCCGCATAAATTGCGCGCACCGTTGAACGAACCCGTCCACGACGGAAGCATCCTCGCCTTCCCCTCGCCCGATCTTCGTCACCTGATGGCGAAAGGATGCGACGATATCCCGGATCACATCACAGGCGCCCGGCCACTGACTCGGAGAAATCTCCTGAACACGTTCCAGCATCTCTTCGAGTAAGGCACCCAGTTGGCCGAGACCCGGAAACCCGTACAGCAGCGCTGCGCCCTTCAATTTATGGCCGACGGTGTGGAACCCTGCGACATCACCCGGTTCGGGACGCGTCTTCCCTTCCAGGTGTAATGCCTTCCAGAACCGTTCCATGTCGTCGCCGGCTTCGGCCACGAAAATGTCCAGCAGCTGGTCGCGATCAAAATCAGCGCTCATAGCCCTACTTCACATCCGAGCGGAGACTGGTCACCGCTCTTCTAGAATTCTGCTACGCGAGCTTGAACTGGGCGACTGAAGAGTTGAGGCCTTCGGCCAGCTTGGCCATATCCTCGATCGTGAGTCGCGTGGAGTCGGTTTGTTTCTGCGTCGCTACCGCGCCGCCGGTGAACTCCTTAATCGCGCGACCGACTTTTTCAGTCGATGAGGTCTGATCCACGGCCGCGCTGGCGATATTCTGCGCCAGTTCCGATGACCGTTTCGCAATATCTGAAATTTCAGCGAACACGTCACCGGTGCGGAGGGCGGACGCAGATCCCGCTTCGACGGCCTGTGTTTCATGTTCCATCGCGACCACCGCATCCTGCGTTTCCGTTTGAATCACTTTGACGAGGTCCGCGATTTCACGCGTGGCTTGCGTGGAGCTTTCCGCCAGCTTTCTTACCTGGTCGGCGACGACGGCGAATCGCGCACCGGCCTCACCGGCGCCCGCCGCTTCGATGGCGGCGTTGAGCGCGAGAAGGTTCGTCTGGTTGGCGATATCACGAATGGTCGACACGATCTGGGAAATTTCCAAAGAACGGTCACCGAGGCCCTTCACCTGCTTGGACATGCGTTGCACCGCGGAGCGAATACTCTGCATGTCGCGCACCGTTTCCTGCACCGCGACGTTTCCGCGTTCCGTCGCCGACAACACTTGCTTGGCGGAATCCGACGAGGCCCCGGCGGTGGTGGCCACCTGACGCATACCGGCGGCCAGCTGTTCGACCGCGCCCAGCGTCCGCACGGACTCTTCCGCTTGTGCCCGGGCCGTTCCGGACATCTGTCCGGCTGAATCCCGCAACGTACCGGCCGACTTGTTGACGCGGTCGGCGGCTTCACGCACCTGTTTTAACAATTGTCCGAATCGGGCGATCATGAGGTTGAAACCGTCGGCAAGGTTCCCGAACATGTCGGCCGTCACCTCACCTCGACGGGTCAGATCTCCTTTACCCACTTCAGAGACGAGTACCAGAAATTGCATCAAGCGCTTCTGCATCAGGTCGCGCTCTTCCTCGGTGGACACCAGAGCCGTAATACGATCGAGCATCGCGTTGAACGCCGTGGCCATCTGTCCCAGCTCATCGTGCGATCCGATTTTCGCGCGCGCCTGGAGGTTACCGCCGGCCGCTTGCGTAGCGACATTGGCAATATGCGTAATGTTTCGCGACAAGAAGGTCGCCAGGATATATCCCACGAACAATCCCAGCGCCACGGCCACCAGACCACCGGCCACGAGAATGAAGGTACCGCTCGCCGCCAGGGATTGGGCGTCGTCGTTCAAATCTTTCGCCACCGCTTCAATGCTGGTCACCTGCTCATTGTGGCGCTTCACGGCATTCTCGAAGGACGGCGTCAAGTTCACCGTCAAGGCCAGGACGCCGAGGGCTCGCATCTGCTCTGCCTGTGCAGAGGTCAACGTATTGCGATCGAAGCTATCCGCCATCGCGCTGAGCGCCCCATCGGCTTCCTGAAAGTATTTTTTGAGGGCCGGTTCAAACAGCGTGAGGTCTTTCATTTCGTCGCGGCCAGACCGAGACACCCGCAAGTTGGTGCCCTTGTAGTTGTTCACGGCTCTGTCGATTTCAGCTTTCAAGGGAGGAAGTTTCGTGATCTCCTGGGCGAAGTCGCTTTGTTTGGTGGCAGACGCGACGTCCAGCAAGATCTGGTGATGCTTGGTGAGCGCCGTTCCCATCTGGGCGAATTCGGCCAGCGGCACCGTATAGTCCACGTACACGGTTTGCGATTGAGCACTGAGCTGGCGCAGGGTGAATACGCCGACGCTGGCCATGATCAAGATGATGAAACTCACCAGACCGAAACTGAGCAGCAGCTTCGATCGTGTCTTCATGTCCTGGAATCGATTCGTGACGCCTTGCCCGATCATGGTGCGCTCCTCCTTGTTACTGCTTTCTCAACGCTCGAAGGCCGGTCGCACAATCCCTGGTCGCGCGGGCCCACGAACCGTCATTGCTTTGTCTCTTACACGACCGACAACGTCGCACTCCCACCATCTACCTGCGCGAAGACCTGCGGGACTTCCAGCACGCCCCCCAGGCGTTGATCTAAACGAAGCACTGCCGTCACACAGGGTCGCGCACCCGCCGGTCCCGCCTGCATGGCCGGCAGGAGGTGCTCGCGGGCAACTGTATGAATCTCCGGCACGTGATCAACGAGCACACCGACTTGCCTCGCGCCGTGACGGATCACGACCGCGAACGGCAGCGCCGTATGACTCATCGGCAAGCCGAGGCTACCGCGCAGATCGACTAAAGTGATCACCGTTCCCCGGAGGTTGGTCACTCCCGTCAGATAGCTGGGCATGCTAGGTACGGCGGTCACGGATTCGACTTCGAACACTTCACTGACATGGCGAAGATCGATGGCGAACAGCTCTCCTCCCAGCGTCAATACGCACATGCGCAGCACGCCTTCGGTCGGTGCGGCGGAAGACCTCGATGAACCAGAGGATCTTTGAGCCGGGGAGGAAGTGGAGGGCTGAGACTGGATGAGTGGAACGTCGCTCATGAGTTAGTTCAGTGCCCGTTTCACGGCTGCGACCAAATCTTCGGCTTTGAACGGCTTGACCACATAGCCGTTCGCACCCTGTTGCTGCCCCCAAAACTTATCGCTCTCCTGTCCCTTGGAGGTGCACAAGACGATCGGAATCCCTTTGAACCGGTCATCACTCTTTAAGTCTCGGCACGCCTGAAATCCGTTGCGTCCGGGCATGACCACGTCCAACACGATCAGATCCGGCTTATCCAGCGCCAACTTGTCTTCGAGTTTGTCGGTATTCGGATAGGACACCACCGTATGATTGGCCGACTTGAGATACCCTTCGATCAACTGCAGTTCGGCGTACGAATCATCGACCACAACAATTTTGCTCATGAATCCATCCCCCCTTCAAACCGGCTAAAATATGCGACAGACACGTGTTGAATCCGCCGTGGTGCCTACTTCATAGGAATGACAATGCTGATGGCGCCGGCCAGATCGCCTTCGTGCCAGCCCTCTTTCTTGGCGCCCGTGACGTCACGTTCGCCTTTGGGATTTCCATGACAGCTGAGACAGGTGGTCGCGGCATATTCCGGATCCATCATGCGCAGCACCGGTCTCCCGTCCATCATGGTGGCCTTGCTATACGGCTGTCCCTTGGGATGGCGCGTGTCGGCGAAAATCCGTAACACTTCGGATTCGAAATCATCCGGCCGGTTTCCGGGAAAGCGATAATCAATGCTCGTCAGCTTGACGCGAATACCGGTCTTGCGATAGAAGCGCTCGCCGGATTTGCGTGCGAAGACAGCGGGAATAATGCCTTTGAAGCCGACACCCTGCTTGTTGATCACAGGCTGCGCCTCATCGATCACTTCTTTCTCCGATTCCACCATGGCGAGAAACAGCGGCGCCTGAGGAACGGTGGCCGGGCGGCTCAGGTCGATCTTGGTCGCTTTGCGAAACCGGTCGATAACCTGGTTGGCAACGTAATCCCCGGTAAAGCCTTTGTCACCTTTGCTGGCGTCATTGATCGTGGCCTGGTTTTCCGACAGCACACCACGTCCAACTTGCAGCAATTTAATGAGTAATTCCGCCGTTTCCACCTCGGTATTGGCCGACGCGGGAACGGGCACTCCAATACAGGCCGCCGCCAGGACAGCCACCACGATTGTGCCGATAAAATGATTTGCCATGCCCCCTCCTCCTGCCGATCTCGATGTCGCCCCTGAGGAATCGATTGCGTTAACTGAGCCAAGCCTCTGTCAAAGATAGCGCAAAATTAGCCATTGACAATTTTCAGGCCGCGTGACGGTTTCGTCAGCCCCTGCAGCCCCGGCCTGCCCTGTGCACGTTCGGTGCCAAACAAAACAATTACTTAGAATTCCGTGAAGGAGCAGAGGCGAATGAAATGAAGTCGGCGATTTTGCGGATGATTAGATGTGGACGACCAACTATACCCACTATGATCAGTGAGCCTGCGTCGGGCGCTCAATTGTTCAAGAATTCGATCGGAGCGCCAAAGTTTGGTCGCTTGACGGTGGAAGTGTCAAAAATACTGAGGGGGTGACGACGGCAGAAAGTTCGAGAGAGGCCCGATCAGGTTAACGGAGCCATGCGAGGATAGGAGCGAGATCGAGGTGCTGATCAACGTGATCAGCCCACCGGTCCATGGCATTCAGACGTGTCTCATTCACGCGCTGGGAGCATTCAAGAGGCACCACCGACAATCCCTTGCGGCTGCGAAGCCGGTTCAACCAGGCGCGACGAAATACCGGCTGATCGAACAGCCCATGGATATAGGTCCCCCACACCAACCCGTCGGGCCCCACCGCGCCATCCTGGGATGCTTGCTCGCGAGGAGTGGCTCCGCCGTGATCTGCCATTCCACCCCGCATTCCCAGCAGCTGAAAGCAAGGCCGAAGGCCGGCACGATCCGTTCTGCCCATGTGAATGAGATATCCTCGGACAGGCAAGGCGTTCGATCCATCAAAATGCAGCGCCTGCGCCTCGACCTGCTCCGTAATTTTGTCCCGTGCCAAGACGGTGTTGACCGGTAAAAAGCCCAAACCGGTACCCTGGCCGCCGGCCTCGACCCCATCGGGATCGGCGATCGATTGGCCCAACATTTGATACCCACCACAGATGCCGATCAATTCCCCTCCGCGCTGCACATGCTCATGCAACAGACGTTCAAACCCCTTCTCGCGCAAATATTCCAGATCGGACAGCGTCGTCTTCGAACCGGGAAGTATCATCACGTCAGCGCCGGCGGCTTCTTCGGGTGTTGCGACATATCGCAACGCCACATCTGTTTCTTGAGACAGCGCGTTAAAATCCGTGAAATTGCTCATGTGCGGGACGAGCAGCACGGCAATGTTGACGCAATCGGCCCTGAACGCGACCTGCCGTCGTGCGCCTACGTCGAGGCTGTCTTCTTGATCTAATGCGAGATCGCGGAGATACGGCAATACCCCCAGGACGGGTATGCCCGTTCGTTCTGTGAGAAAGCGGACGCCATCGGCAAAGAGTGTCTGGTCTCCCCGAAACTTGTTGATCACGATCCCGCAGATGCGGTCGCGTTCCTCCGGCGCAATCAGGTCGAGGGTCCCGATGATTTGAGCGAAGATGCCTCCTCGGTCGATATCGCCCACCAGCACCACCCGGGCATCCGCCAGTTCAACGGTAGCCCAGTTCACGAGATCGCGATCGCGCAAATTGACTTCGGCAGCGCTGCCGGCCCCCTCGATAACGATCACGTCGTATTGAGCGGCGAGCCGTTCGTAGCTCTCCCGCACTGCGCGCCACAGCTCCGAGTCTCGTCCACGTGTGAAGTACGCCCGGGCATCCAAGGTCGCCAAGACCTTCCCCTGCACCACCACTTGTGATCTGGCGTTGGATTCGGGCTTGAGCAGGATGGGATTCATGTCGACATGGGGAGCGATCCCGCAGGCCTCGGCTTGCATCGCCTGCGCGCGCCCGATTTCCCCGCCTTCCGGCGTGGCGAATGAGTTGAGGGACATATTCTGCGCCTTGAAAGGGGCCACGCCGATTCCGGCACGATGGAGAAGCCGGCAAAGGCCGGCCGTGACCAGGCTTTTCCCGACATCGGACCCGGTTCCAAGAATGGCGATGGCTTTGGCGCGAGGAGGATGGCTCATGAGAATGCTCGAGGTTCAGCTCCGATGCCTATCGGCCCACTGTGCTGACAGGGCCAGCCCCTGAAGGAGACACTCTGCAACGACCCGGCCGACCATTGAACCGATCTCCGTATGGGTACCGGCATACGGATGCCAGGGACCGTTGCCTCGTAGGGCGGAGGCGACAACGACGGCATCCGTTCCAGTCCCGGTCGCGCCGGCAAGACCGGTCCAGCTGGGAACCGCATGATCTCGCAAGACTCCGGTTTTGCTCTCCGTTGCCACCTGAACCGCGCCGACCATGGCAGGGACCGTCAGACATCCATTCGTGATCAGGATGAGATTAATCGTTCCTGCCGTCGCTCCGCTCGGTTCGCCCTGCATTTGCCGAACAGGCTCTCCTGCCCGCACGGCATTGGTGACCCCCACGGTGGCAAAACCCTCCACCCAGAGCCCCTTTCGCTCTTCTCGATGAGCCACCAGCTGGGTCATCGGAACCGCCGTCATGAGGCCGACGCAGTCAGATTCCACGTCGAGCCTCTCCGCTAGGCGCCTGAGGTAACGGGATGGATGTTCCCAGTTTTTCCGTGCGACTGCCCCTGGCGGATTTGGAGGGACCTGATGATTCAGGATATACCGGGCCGTTCGAAGTCCTCCCCCTCGTGGCGCCGAGGACAACACGCGCATGCGAGCGCCAAGATCCACGATGAGCGTGTCAGAGGCAACCCAATGCCGAGTAGAAATGCGGTCTACTCGCCCCCCGCTCATGCGCGCATGTCCCTGAGGATATCCCCCAGGGCCCCAAGGAGGCGATCATTGTCGGCGCGCGACCGAACCGCCACGCGTATCGAACGATCATTCAGCCCCGGTACCTGCGAACAATCGCGAATCAGAAGGCCCTGCCGTCGAAGCATTGGAACCAGCCGCGCAGATTTCAGCCTCGCCGGCAATTCCACGAGCAGGAAGTTAGCCGCAGAGGGAAACATCGAACAGTCGGGTATTTGCGCCAGTCCTTTCACAAAACGCGACCGTTCTCGCTCCATGAAGCGAAGACTTCGTTGACTGTGCCGCCTATCGCGCAAGGCCATTTGCGCAGCTCGTTGAGCCAGCATATTCACCGACCAGGGGGGCTGCTGAGCCCCGATCTGTTGAATGACCCTGGAACTTGCAACGGCGTACCCCACACGAAGTCCGGGCAGACCATAAAACTTTGTGAAGCTTCGTAACACGATGGTCCGTGGAGGGAGGTCCTCCGGCATGATCGAGACCTGTTCACAATATTCGGCGAAGGTTTCATCCACAATGCACCATTGTCCAAGGCGGGCCGCCCGGCGAGCCAATTTCCTGACCATGGCGACATCGCAGGGTTGCCCGGTCGGGCTATTGGGATTACACAGCATTACCGCATCAATGGGAGGCACGCTGCTTCTTTTGGTCCGTAACTTCTCCAAAGCGACCATGACCTGTTCAAGCGGAGGTCGGTATCCGTCCGCGCGCGCGGCCAGGACGCTGCTGATCCGTCCGCCGGCGCGAACCATGGCCGCCGCATACTCGGAAAAAGTCGGGCCGATAATTAGGAGATGCCGGATCTGCAAGGCCGCGGGAAGCAGATGGATCAATTCGGTCGACCCGTTGCCGATCAGAAACTCGTCCGGTGAACGGTCCCAAAACGTTGCCAGCGCCTGCCGAAGATCCCAACAGGCCGGATCCGGGTAATGGAGCAGCCATTCATCCGCCTGGCCGATCGTGCGCCACACCGCAGGGGACGGCCCCAGGGGATTGATGCTGGCGCTGAAATCCAACACGTGCCGGACCTCTCGCCCGAGCTCACGCGCCGCGGCATACACATCGCCGCCATGGGCCGCTCGTGTCATGATACCCACAGGGAGAGCAAGGCGAAGAACAGCCCGAGACCATAGGTGACGATCATGATCCGGGAGGCTTGGCGGATATGCTCTGGTGTGATGTCGACAGTTCCGTCACCGATGAGCGGAGCCTCGTGAGCCTCGCCGCCATAATAATTTGTTCCACCGAGTTGTACGCCCAAAGCCCCGGCCATAGCCGCTTCCGGCCGGCCGCTGTTCGGGCTCGCATGTTTGTCTCCGTCGCGGTGAAGCATGTACCAACTCTCATGGATGCGATGCCACTGGCCGGTCGAGATCCCTGCCGCCAACGCAATGAAGCCACCGGCCAATCGCGCGGGCACCCAGTTCATCACATCATCGAGTTTGGCGGAGGCCCAGCCAAAATGTTCATATCGTTCGTCGCGATGACCGATCATGGAGTCCAGCGTATTGACCGCCTTGTACGCCAGTGCGAGCGGCGCCCCGCCCAGAGATAGATAGACCAACGGCGCAATGATGCCATCGGACGTACTTTCAGCGATGGTTTCCACCGTGGCTCGGGCGATCTCGGGCTCCGTCAGCCCCGCACTGTCACGGCCCACGATCATCGCCACGGCTTGACGAGCGCCGGAAAGGTTGCCTGCCTCCAATTCACGGAGCACCGCCTGCACGTGGTCAAACAGATCCCGCCCTGCCAGGGTCGTATAGGCCAATCCGATGCCGACCACTGTTCCAAGCACGGGGGAGATCGCCGTCACCTGCGCAATCACCCAGGTGGCAGTCGCATAGACGGCGACCGGCAAACCCAGCGCCAGAATGCCCCCCGCAATTTGGAGGGCCTGCTCACTCTGACAGATAGTGCGGATGCGATGATCGACCCAGGTTATGACGGCGCCCATGCCCCTTACCGGATGGGGTAACCAGCGCGGATCCCCCGCCGCAACATCGAGCACGGCTGCGAACGCCAATTCGACGCCGGTCATCGGGCCGTCACCAACAACGGAATCGACAAGAGGAAGAGGATCTCGACCAATTCATTCGTCGCCCCGAGGACATCACCCGTCACACCACCGAATAAGGTCAGGCACCGTTGCCTGATCAGGACAAGCAACAGAATCCCCATACCCATCGTCGCCACCGCCGCGCTGCCTCCCAACGTGATCGTCAACGCGGCGCCCATCACGAGGGTCGAGAGCATCACGTGCTGCCAGGACAAGTGAGTCAGAAACGCCGCGGCCAGCCCGCCTACACGTCTCGCAGAAGGAGAGGCCCAAGCCAGGCTGACCATGGCCCAGCGACCGAGCGCCGGCATGCAGAGCAACACGGGCAGCCGCAGCGTTGATGGCAACGCCAGCAATCCCGCGTATCGCAACAGCAGGGAGAGAAACAGAGCCGTCGCGCCGAACGCGCCAACGCGTGGATCACGCATGATACGCAAACGGTCTTCAACGGTTCGGCCGCCGCCCAATCCATCGACCGTGTCCGCCAGTCCATCCTGGTGCAACCCGCGGGTCAGCCGCACAAGGAGCACGATCAGCAACGCGTTGCCGACCTCCGCCGCCACCCACAACCGCAAGCCATAGTCGGCCAGCGCCGTCAGACCGCCGATCAACAATCCAACGGTGGAATACCAGGCCATCGATGCGGCCAACTCCTGCGCCGTCGGCACATGGTGCTGCCGGCTGATCGGGATCGCCGTCAGGAAATGCCAGGCGAAGACAAACGGTCTGGTCATGGCGGCCAACTCAGTCACGTTCGGTCACACCAGCTTCATCGAACGTCGCCATCTCGGTGAGAATCTTGATCGAGGCTTGCACCAGCCCCATCCCGAGACAAGCCCCCGTTCCTTCGCCCAACCGGAGATCCAGATCGAGCAGCGGCTTCAGGGCCAGATATTCCAGAATCGTCTGATGGCCCCGTTCAACCGATCGGTGTGACGCAATCACGTAGTCGCGGCAGAGTGGTTGAAGACCTACCGCAATCAATGCAGCGGCGCCGGCGATAAATCCATCCAACACCACGGGTACCCGGGACGCGGCCGCGCCCAGGATGAGTCCCGCCAGACCGGCGATCTCCAGCCCACCCACCTTGGCCAGCACGTCGAGCGCATCAGCCCGATCAGGGTGATGCCGATCCAGCGCGTCCTGGATGACCTGAATCTTATGGACACGACCGGCTTCATCGATACCGGTTCCCCGGCCGGTCACGTCGGCAACAGGCCGACCGGTCATAATCGCGGTAATTGCCGCACTGGGCGTCGTATTGCCGATGCCCATCTCGCCCGTACCGATGAGCCCGATGCCTTCCCGCGCAGCTTCTTCCGCCAGCTCAATTCCGACCTGCATGGCCTGTATCGCCTGTGCCCGCGACATGGCCGGCTCCCGCAAAAGATTATTCGTCCCCTGCATGATGTTCTTTTGAATGAGGCCAGGCACGGATCCGAAATCGTAGGCCACGCCGATATCCACCACCCGGACCTCGACTCCGGTATGCCGAGCCAGCACGTTCACACCGGCACCGCCGCGGAGGAAATTCAGGACCATCTGCGCCGTGACTTCACTGGGGTAGGCACTGACGCCTTCCCTCGCGACGCCATGATCAGCCGCAAAGGTGAACACGACGCCCCGCGGGACATTCGGCTTCACGTCGCCCGTGATCATGGCGTAGTGCACGGCCATCTCCTCCAGCCGCCCCAAACTGCCAAGGGGCTTGGTCAGCCGATCCAGACGCCGTTGAGCGCTCGCCCCGCTGCCACGATTCACCGGTTGAATTAGGCCCACCGCCTCATCGAGCGTCATGGTATCTCCCTATTTCTACTTGAGCCTGAGCAACTGGCCGCTGATGACAACATAGACTTCGTCTGCCGAGGCGGCAATCTGTTGATTGACCTTCCCGGCGAGATCGCGGAAGGCGCGCGCGCTGCGACTGGTTGGCACCAGCCCGAATCCCAATTCATTGCTCACCAGGACGACGCGCGCCGGGGTGCGGCGAATGGCCTCCAGTACCTCGTCGACCCGAGCAATCATATCCACGCCCGCGATACGGCGCCCGCAGACATTGCTCAGCCAGAGCGTCAGGCAATCGACCACGATCGTACGATACCCCGATCCCTCAGAGCGAAACCAAGCCGCTAGATCGCGCGGTACCTCAGCCGTCACCCATTCGGCGGCACGGGTCGCACGGTGTCGCGCAATACGCGCCTTCATTTCGCCATCCAGCGCCTGCCCCGTCGCGACAAACGCTTTCGGTGTGTGGCTGCCCGCCCGCTCCAGCGCAGCCTCGCTCTTCCCAGAGGCCGCGCCCCCCAGCACCAGAATGAGGCGGGACCTTGAACGCCGTCGCTTCGTCATCGACTCACTTGGTCGAGGCATCAGATTCACGCTGCCACAAAAATTCCGGCTCCCCCTGCGTTTTGGATACCCAGCGCGCCATGACAAACAAGGCATCACTCAACCGGTTCAGGTACTTGTTGAGCTCGGCCGCAACTGCCTCTTCGCGGCTCAGCCGGATGCAGTCGCGCTCAGCCCGCCGGCAGATCGTTCGCGCCTGATGCAGTGTGGCGGAGACTTTGCCTCCGCCGGGCAGAATAAACTCTTTGAGCGGGGCCAGGTCCTCCTGGCAGCGATCGATCATCTGCTCGAGCCTGGTCACATCGCCGGCCGTGACTGTGGGCATGTTCGGAAAGCTCTGGCCTGGCGCGGTAGCAAGCAAACTTCCCACATCGAACAACTTATTCTGGATCCAGCGCAGGTCTGCCTCGAGTTGCGTGGAGGCCGGAGACACGCCTCCACCCTCGGCATTCATCGCCCGTACCAATCCCACGGACGCATTCAGTTCATCGACGGTGCCATACGCTTCGACTCGCAAGCAGTCCTTCCAAACCTGTTGCCCCCCCGCGAGTCTTGTTTGGCCCGCGTCGCCGGTTCGTGTATAGACCTTGGTGATTCGCATTCCTGTATCCTTTCACTGCCGGCCTGCGTTGCAGGATGCACAGCAGGGACCAGCTCTCGATACGCTATCGCCCTTGAATCTCCGGAGACGTCACCGTTGGTCCAAGCGTCCCATCCGCCACCTGTTGGAGACAGGCCGGGCAGAGGCAGTCTCGATACCGCGCCGCAATCCAGTCCATCTGCGCCTCGGTGATCCCGATCTTCCCGCACCAGCATTGGTATCCGACGCATTCGAACGGCTGTCGGCAATGCTCGCAGGTCTTGCTCACCGGCCCTTTCAAAACTCCACCCCCGCCTGCGCCTTGATCCCTTTCCGGAAGGGATGTTTCACCTGTTTCATTTCGGTCACCAGATCCGCCGCGTCGATGAGCTCAGCCGGAGCCCCTCGACCGGTGATGACCACATGCTGCATGAGCGGTCGCGCCTGCAAGCGAGGCAACACCTCCGCCACCTCCACATAGTGGTGGTTCAGCGCAATATTGAACTCGTCGAGAATCACCATCGCGTAGGAGGGATCTGCCATGAACTCGCACGCTTTGTTCCAGGCCTCCTGGGCGAATCTCGTATCTCGCGCACGATCCTGCGTCTCCCAGGTATATCCTTCTCCCATGCGGAGGAAGGTCACGCGATCCCCGAACGACGTGAGGATACGTTCCTCGGCCGTATCGATGGCGCCTTTGATGAACTGCACGATGGCCACGTTCATGCCATGGCCGAGGCAACGCAGCGCCATGCCGAAGGCGGCGGTCGTTTTTCCCTTGCCCGCGCCGGTGTAAACCATCAGGAGGCCCTTTTCTTCCTGGGCGGCCTCGATGCGCCGATCGACGGACGCCTTTACTCGTTGCATCCTGGCGGTATGGTCATCCCGGTCGGTCATCTCAGTCCCTTCTTCACAGTCTGGCGAGCGGCCTTCTCTTGTCGCACAGCCTGAACCAGATTCACCACTATTTCCGGACGGCTGAGGAAATGCTGATGACTATACAACGCCAGGGTGTTTCCCATCATCAGGCCATCTCGGCCGACCGGCTTGCCCGCGGCATCTGCCAGCGTGCAGGCATACTCCAAGTCACCCTTCGGATCCAGGAGGGAGTAGTGGAACTCATGCCCGCGCAATGACGTGCCGGCCGGACCAAGCAGACAGGTCCGCACCGTTTCGACCGTGCGGTAGCCCAGCGTCATGCCGGATTTGCGCATGACGGCCTCGGCAGGAAATATCCCGACCATCTCGTACCGCCCGCCCTCCCCGTCACGAATGGCTTGCGTCAAATACATCAGTCCACCACATTCCGCATAGATTGTTCCGCCACCGTCACTGAACTCCTTCACTGCCGCTCGCATGCTCACGTTACCTTCCAGCGCCGCTCCATAGAGTTCGGGATATCCGCCGCCGAAATACAACGCATCCACCTCCGGCAGACACGCATCGTGCAAGGGCGAAAATTTTACGATCTCCGCTCCGGTGGATCCGAGTAGGTCAAGGTTGTCCTGATAGTAAAAACAAAAGGCGGCATCGTAGGCCAGGCCGATGCGGACAGGTTCCTGCCGACCTGCGGTGGCCGGAGGATCTTTTGCGAAAGATCCTCCGGCTGATCTGGCGAGTGCTTCCACCCGGTCCAGATCGATGGTCTCTGCGGCTGATTGCCTGAGCCGCTCGTACAGATCACAGTGCCCCGTTTCTATGGCGGTCCGGAGACCGAGATGCCGATCCGGAATGGTGAGAGAAGCCTCAGGCCGGAGATACCCGACTACTGCGAGCCCCGTCTCAGACTCCACCGCTTCCTGCAACAGACGGTAATGCCCTTCACTCCGCACGCGATTAAACAGAACTCCCTGAACAGGAAGTGCGGGGTCGAATCTCGCATATCCCGACGCCATGGCCGCTGCCGAGCGCGCCATGGCGCTGCCGTCGATCACCAGCAACACAGGGGCTTGGAGCTGTTTGGCCAATTCGGCCGTGCTGCCCTGCTCCTGTGTCGGGGAACTCCCGTCAAAGAGGCCCATCATGCCTTCGATGATGGACAGATCGGCATCGGCCGACGCGCGTGAAAAGATCGACCGATTCACCGCCTCGTTCAACATCCACCCGTCCAGATTACGCGAGGGCCGCCCGGTCACCAGCTGATGGTGACCGGGATCGATAAAATCAGGCCCGACCTTGAAGGGTTGCACCACCAGCCCCCTGGCCTTCAGGGCGGCCATCAGCGCCAGGGTGACGGTGGTTTTGCCGACCCCGCTGTGGGTGCCGGCGATGACGAGTCGTGGATGATCCATCACAATGCAATTGCCATGGGTCTATTACGATTTCCCGCCGAACGTAACCCGGACGCCGCCGAAAATCGACCGGATCGGCGTGCCGGCGCTGGCGATTTCTTCATATTTTTCGTTGAACAGATTCTCAGCTCGCAGATAGGCCTGCATCTGCTTGGTGACATCGTAGGTTACCGCGAGAGACCAGACATCGAAGGCCGGGAGCTGCTGCCGATCTCCGGTGGTATTGAAACGCGACCCGACGTACCGGCCGATCACCGTGATCCACAAGGGGTCGATCGGTTGATAACTCACCGAGGCGCTCCACTGATCGGTCGGCCAGCGTGGCAAACGAGTCTGGGTCTCCAGGTCACGCGTGATCGTATTCGTATACTGCGCCTGCACCACCACACCCTTCAGAAACGGCCGATCGCTGGAATAGGTGTAGGACAGGCCGGCTTCCCATCCCTTCGTGGATGCCTCTCCCAGTTGCTGCGGACAGAAGCCAAAGGTACTGAACGGCGCGCAAAACGCGGGATCAAACGTCGTGATAATCAAGTTCCGGTAATGGTTCCAGAAAAACCCTCCGGTGAATTTCAGTTGTTTGGAGAGAAAATATTGATCGATACCGACATCCATACTCTGGCTTTTTTCCGACCCGAGATTGGGATTGCCGAAATTCGGGAAATACAACTCGTTCATGCTGGGCGCCCGGAAGCCGGTGGAATAGCTGGCTCGAAGTTTCGTATCGGTTTCCTTGTGGTAGTACCCGCCGGTGAGACGGTAAGTAGTGGCATCGCCAAAAACGTTGTAACTGTCATGCCGCACACCGGCCGTCGCGAAGACCCGATCCCACAGGTTGAACTGTGCCTGCGCGAATCCCGCGTGAGAACTCAGGACGCGGTTGATCAGTCCCGTGTCGTTTTCCCCCTGCTGTTCCCGAAATTGATACCCGGCGCTAAGTAAAAGCAGCTTCGTGATCTGGAAGTTATGCTGCCATTCCAGGCGATTGGAAAGCACGCGGGTTTCATTCGGAGACCCGAACGGCGTGCTGAACAATCCATCGACGAGACTCCGTTGCAAGGTCCCCGGCAGAAACAGAGAAGCTTCCTGCGAACGCGCGAGCGTGAGTTTTTGGGACCACCACCCGGTAATCGGCTGCTCGTAACTCCCGCTGAACACATACTGCTGGCTGCGCATCTTCGACCCGTACACATCGGCCGGAAAGGTCGCCGAGACGTTGTCGAGTTGCGTATCGGAATTCATCCAACGCATGTTGAAGTCGAGACGGCCGTCATGCGGAAGGTCCACGCCGATTCGGCCCGATCCCTGCCAGTTGCGAAAGGAGTCCCGCTCCGTCGCGCCACGACGGTAATTCACGGCCGAAAAGCTGGACGTATCCCAGCGGGAGAGCGACAGGCTGTAGTCGACAATGCCTGTTTTCCCGGAGACCGTGCCGCCCTCTCGAAGGGAGGCGAACGATCCATATTCGAGAAAACCGGTCGCGGAGAGCGGCCCCTGGCCTCTCTTCGTGACAATATTAATGACGCCGCCCATCGCATCCGATCCCCACAACATGCTTTGCGCGCCGCGAAGGATTTCCACCCTCTCGATGTTGTCGGTGGTCAGGTTGGAAAAATCGTAACTGCCGAGCGTGCCGCTGTTGACGATTGCGCCGTCGATGAGTACCAGCGTCTGGCTTGAACTACCTCCCCGAATTCGTGCGTTGACCTCGGTCCCCGGTCCTCCGCTCGAAAAGACAGCCAGTCCCTGAGCCAACCGGAGAGCGTCGGCCACATGCCGGATATTTTGCTTTTTTATGTCTTGCGCCGTGATCACTTCCACGGCGCTGGTCACCTGACTGACCGGCACAGGAGTTTTGGTGGCCGACACCACGACTTCTTCCGTCTGGACTACTTCGTCGGTCTCTGCAGTCGGATCGGATTTGGCTGGATCGGACTTCGCGGGCTCAGCCTTGGCCGGTTCATTGGCTGATACCGGCGCCACCCACACCGGCGACGCGCTAATCACACATACAAGGATCACACGGACGGACCAGTCCCTGACAGTCGACAACATGCTGCCTCTCCCTTTCGCTCGAAGGGATCAGTTGAAACAACCGTCAGTTGGGTCTCCTGACTTACGGATCCTAGCTCCCCTGCGCCTTCCCATGTGCTAAACACACAGTGGCAGCATGGCAGGGTCACTCCCCGCTTACAGTGGCGGCACCGTGATGGATTTGCACCATCTTCCCCGACGCTGACGGCGTCTTCCTGACACTTCTCTCCACAATGAGTACGTGCCCTTTTCAATAGACGGGGGAGCCGGGCACGAACCCCTCCCGCAACATTCCGTTCCTAACGGTGAACCCGCAAAGTTGGACCCGGCAGCGTGATGCGTGGCAGCCCCGATTCGGGATGCGGATCGATCAGCACATTACAACCATAGACGTCATGCAGAATCTCGACTGACATGACTTCCGATGGAGTGCCCACGGCGGACACCCTGCCGTCCTTCAACATCACGACGCGGTCGCAATATTGGCTGGCTAGATTCAAATCGTGCGAGACGATTACTACCGTCAGGCCCCGTTCATCGCGCAAGCGGCGCAGCACCGCACAAATATCGATTTGATGCTGAAGATCGAGGAACGCCGTCGGCTCATCCAGCAGCAACACGCGGGGCATCTGGGCAAGGGCTCGCGCAATCATGGTTCGCTGGCGCTCACCGCCGGAGAGATCGGTCACCAGGCGCGCGGCGAGATGCGCAATGTCCATCGTCGCCATGGACTGCGCGGCCGCCTGGCAGTCCTCCTGATCCTCCCACCCAAAACCCAGACTCCAGCGCGATCGCTGCCGATGCGGAAAACGTCCCATCAATACGGTCTCCGCCACCGTAAACGGAAACAGCTGCGCGCTTTCCTGCGGCACAAAAGCGACGGTTTGAGCCGTGTCTTCCTGAGACTGACCGGCCAGGCTACAGCCGAACAACGTGATGTCCCCTGTTTGAGGTGCGGCAAGCTTCGCCAACAGTTTCAGCAAAGAGGTTTTACCCGATCCGTTAGGACCGACGATCCCGAGGATCTCGCCCGGCCGGATCTGCAACGTCACATCCCGGAGCACCCATCTGACATCCAGTCCGCGGGGACTGCCGTAACAGAAGTGCACCCCGCGCAGCTCGTAGGCCTGAGCGGCGCGCAGGCCGACACCTGCTCCGGTCTCGGCAAGGGCATACTCGCCGCGCTCGCTGCTCATGCCAGTCGATCCTTTCGCCAGACCAGCAGGTAGACAAAGAACGGACCGCCGGCTAACGCCGTGATCACGCCGACCGGGACCTCCGACGGGACGAACAAGGTGCGGGCCATGGTGTCGGCAACCATCAGGAACATTCCCCCGACCAAGGCAGAGGCCGGCAAGAGCAATCGGTGATCCGCGCCCACCACCAGACGCACCGCATGCGGAATGATCATGCCGATAAATCCGATCATGCCGCTGAAAGACACAACGGCCCCGGTCATCAGGGCGGACAGCAGGAAAATGACGCGTTTCGTCCGTTCAGTATTGATGCCCAGCGACCGGGCCGGCTCTTCACCTAAGGCGAGAATGTTGAGTACCCGGACCTGTTTTAAGAGCAGGACGAGGCCGACGAGCAAATAGGCCGTGAGTGCGCTCAGCACCGGATAGGCAGGCGCCGTCAGCGACCCCATGAGCCAGGCCATCATCCCGAACGACCGGTTCGGCTCCATGATGGAGGTGATGAACATGATCAAGGCGGAGAAAATCGCATTGAGGATGACGCCTGCCAGCAGTACGGAATGGATCGGGAGTCGATCATAGGACGCCGCCATGCGGTAGATGACTAACAGCGCAAGCAGGCTGCCCGCAAACCCGCACACAGGCAACAGCGACAGCGCGAGGACCGTGGTGCCGATCCCGAATAGAACGGCGATGGCCACCCCCAGCGCCGCCCCGCTCGACACTCCCAGCACATAGGGATCGGCCAACGGATTTCTCAGCAACGCCTGCAGCGCAACGCCGACGGCTGCCAGGCAACTGCCCACCAGAAACCCCAGGAACACGCGCGGCAGCCGAACCTGCAGCAGAATGACTCCCGTCGTCCGAAGCGCATCTGGTTCGCTGGTTGCCCCGAAGAGCGCGGACGACAACAGTCCGAAGATGTTTCCCAGGCCGATGTATTGCGTACCAAGCTGCAAACACAGCATGACGAGGACGAGGGAAAGCAGCACCAGGGCACCCATGACGGCGAACCAGCGCGAGCGCGTCAGGATCGCCCCATGAAACGGCCGATCGGTTATGGCAGTTTGAACACCGGATCCCATGAGATTCGGCGAGAGAGTCGGCGAGGGCGATGTCAGCATAGGGGAAGGTGACGTGGGGTGGCCGGCGGATGGCATCATGGTTGGGCCGTCGTCGATTCAGACACGAACGCTTCGGGATGGATGACTCTGGCCAACGCTTCCAACCCCTGCATGACGCGCGGGCCGGGACGATTGAGCGCATCCGCCGACACTTCGCGAAGACGATTGTGCTGCACGGCCGTCAGCGTAGTCCAGCGTCGCCAGGCTTCCTGCTCGCTTCTGGGCACCGTCTCCACCGACCCTCTGGGGAAAATCAGGATTTCGGGATCTTCTTTCAACACCGTTTCCATGGTCAGCCTCGGATAGGCCGTGGCCGCTTGGGAGGCGATATTGATTCCCCCGGCCAAACCGATCATCTGATGGATGTAACTACCGGGTCCCACCGTGATGAGCGGCTGGCTGTTGATGACGTACAACACCCGGGTACGCGTCAGGCCTTCGGTTCGACGACTGATCTCGGCCATCTGCTGTCGCATCTCCGCAGTCATTGCATGGGCGGCCGTCGACCGATCAAAGATTCGCCCCAAGGTATGAATATGCGCAAACACCTGTTCCAGCGACGTGGCTTCAAGCAGGAGAACCGGAATCTTCAGCTCCTCCAGCTTGGCCAGCACGTTAGCGCGATGAAACTCGAGCGGCGCGACGATCAGTTCTGGCTGCAGGGCGATCAGAGACTCCAGGTTGGGATTGCTATATCCGACTTTGGGTTTGGCGGCAGCGGCCGCAGGAAAATTGCAAAAGTCCGTGACCCCCACGACCTGTTCGTCCAACCCGAGCGCAAACAACATCTCGGTAATACTCGGCGCCAGCGAGACGACCCGCGTGGGAGCCTTGGCGACATAGAGCTTTCGTCCCGCGTCGTCGATGAACGTGCGCGGGGTGATATTGGCCATGAACGGCATGCCGGTCAGAATGCCCTGCTGGCGGCGTTTCATCACCGTGTCCTCTCCAGGGGAATCTCCCAATGCAAGCGCAAGGCAAGGCAGGAAGACATACCAGACGACTCCGATACATCCGACGAAGAACCGACTTAGAAAACTGATTCGAACGGCGCGCAAATAAAAAAATCCCCAGGGCCAACATGGAACCCTGAGGATTGCACCCGCACAATCATCCTCGCCTATTCCCCAGCCCACGAGGGAATAAAGGGTCTCTCCCTGGGCAGGTCTTCTGGCTCATGGTTCATCCTACTCCCCGCGCCTTCCCGTTCGGCGACGCGAACAGTGGCACATACGGGTTTCGTCCCCATTTACAGCGGCGGGACCGCGAGGGTTTTGCACCCTCTTCCCTTGACCCAAGGTGTCTGAAAACGAAGCAAACTGTAGGAGAGCCGGGTCAATCTTGTCAAGGTGAAACTTGACCCACCCTGCTCGGCCCTGGTCTATCAGCAGGGCGCTAGGCGCGATACCGTAACTTTAGAATGAGAATGGCCAGCGTCAGGACCAAGGTCACCAGATTCGCGAGGATGATCGGAAGCGCGCCGAGCAGCAGCCCGTAGACCAACCAGAGAAAGACGCCGATGGTAAAGGTCAACAACATCCCGAGCGACACATCCTGCGCGGAGCGTGTGCGCCAGGTCTGCTGGAGTTGGGGGATGAAGGCAATCGTCGTAAGGGTGCCCGCGAGCAATCCGATAAGCGTGACCTGATCCATAGACATGACCTCAGATGGAATGAAGCGCGACGCGAGCGGAAGAGGGTATCCTGAAACGAGAATTCACCCCGGCAGCTTGTCTTGTCTCCTGGCGCTATGGTAGCATCCCTTCCCATTCAAGGACTAGTCGTTGAAAGACGCCGCAACAAAGGAGTAGGGCCGTGGCATTTGCCTGTGATCTCTGTGGGAAAAAGCATCAGACCGGTAACAACGTCAGCCACGCGAACAACAAGACCAAGCGCGTCTTCAATCCCAATCTGCAACGCGTGAAAGCACTCGTGAACGGGTCGGCCTTGCGTATTCGCGTGTGCACGCGCTGTCTGCGGTCGGGTCTGGTAAAAAAAGCGGTTTGATCTCCCCCGCACCTCCCCTCTCTCCATTCAGCCCATGATCTGAGTTCACACTCGGGGTGCGCCCGCTCGCGCCGTTAGTTTCCCTTTCCTCAACCACCCAAAACCTTGCCCTGCGCCAAGCCTTTCCAGACGACGTTCTCGCCTCCTCGCGCTTAATCCCCAACGTTCGGCCCAGCGACCTATCGGCTCGCGAGCAGAATGCGCATGGAGGAGACGGATCCATCTTATGAGTGTACAATCCCGCATGACCCCGTAGACCGCACAGACCGAATCACCGTCGAATCGGAGGCACAATCATGAAACCTACATGGACCTTCGGCCTGATAGCCATGCTCATCGGCATCACCGCATGCAGTCATTTTCAAAATAGAGAAGCGGCCTATCTGGATTCGGTGAAAGGGAGGGCGACACAAACCGAGGTGAGGCAGGAACTGGGGGCGCCGAAAGCGGTTCGTAAGAGCGACGAGGGCGAGACGGTGTGGGTCTATGAAATCCGCGAACAACAGGCCGGCAACCGGTATACCGCGCCCGGCACCTGGTGTGAAGAATATCTGCTGACGTTCGACAGTACCGCCGTTCTACAGAGATGGAAGCAAGTCTCCCATTTCCACGGCGGCGAACTCATGCCGACGGAATGTATTCCGGGGATGGACCAGCCCAAGTCATAGGGAATGAGCAAAGGCTGGTCTGTGAGAGCTACACTCTCTTCTTTATCGCTATGATTTTCTGGCGGAGCGGACCGAAAGCTGTAAAAGGGAGTGTCCAAGGGGAGTGGCTTGGGGATTGGATCGGAGAAGAAGATCCCTGCGGGTACTGACGGGGCGAGTATTCTAGCGCAACGAATGTTCCCGAATATGGGGGTTAGCATTCGGTTTTGGCCTGGGAAATCAACGCTATCCTGAGCGTATTATAGTCCAGCGACAGTTCAGCGACCTTTCGCTTCAATTTACGATTTTCACTTTCCAAGTCACGCAGGCGTTCGATGGAACTGGTTCCTTGTGCGCTGAGTTTCTTCCGCCAGCGATAGACCGTCTGCGGCGAAACATGATACCGCCGGCAGACAATTTTCACCGTCACACCGGTTTGCAGATCTTTAGCAATGCTCGTCAATACAGTAGCACTAAGACGGGAGGGCGGCATGGCTGCTCCTCAATCCCATATCGCTCTATGGGAAAAGCGTGCACCGTGGATCGTGGTGTACAGAGCCGAAGGGTGGATGAAAGGTTCTTGCATCGTTGCGGCGTCGATCAGCTCCATGCGCACTGCCACACATGAATCAGCGGGACGCATCCCTCTGCGGCGTCACAATATCCACACATCGGAAGGGTATATGCGCGTCGAGAAAGGAGCGAATCGGCTGATTGTCAGGTCTCGAACCGATCTGAAAAGGAACGGCGAACT
The DNA here is from genome assembly GCA_964556305.1 of uncultured Nitrospira sp. GTDB lineage: Bacteria > Nitrospirota > Nitrospiria > Nitrospirales > Nitrospiraceae > Nitrospira_A. The sequence continues at coordinate 49,744 of CAZKVY010000002.1, forward strand.
CACGGCCATAAGTCCATTGCCATCGTGTGCGCCATCTCGACCTCAGATTCCATTGAGCTTGGGCTCAGCTCGCCAAAATCAGAACCAAGCCTGATGTCATCGTTTTGGAATTCAAAGCTTTCCCAGGGAACTCTAACGATTTTTCCTGTATCCGCCAGAACAACGTCCGCATGTCGGATTTGCCTGGTGACCGAATCCATAATCAACCGTTTGATAAAGCCCCACTCCTCGCCTTCCAATGTCCTAACGATCAAGCCTTCGGTGCTCATGGTACATCCTCCTTGCCACATACGGATACGTTCATAGGCCAATATGCGATTGGTACGATATCTGGGGCGCCATGTTGGTCAAGATGCCGAGTCTTTTCAGCCGACCCAGCGAATCGGGGCTGCGCAGAATTGAACGCGCAGAACGATCGCAGGAACTGTTCCCCTAATCGTCAAATCATCGCTGCCCATCGTGATGAGATCTAAGTGTCGGTGAACCAGAATCGGTTGGCAGAACCCTGATTGTACGGAAGCTCAGGGTCTTGTCGATCTCCCACACTTGAGCCGAGCCATTCTTCTCACAACCTGGGGGCTCACGTTAACGAGCGGGATCGAAGCCGCTTCCAGCTGAACTTGTCAGATCCGAGACCAAGGAAACCGGGCCTTCTCCACAGCTGGCGTGCAAGGCATATGAGAACAGAACCATTGGAGCGGATGCGAAGGAGCAGAAGGTCTTAGCGATGCACTTCTTCCGCGTCAGGGTGAAGCCATGAAGCAACAGACGACCAAGAGCAGAATCTCCAAGACTGGGTTACCTAACAGGCTTTTAAGGGCGAGCCATTCGACAGAGTGAGCTGAAACAGACACTCTCCAGCTCATCCTCACGTTCACCCGTCCGGGTCCCAAGCGTTTGCGGGCACAGTTACGTCGACTGGACTTTCGCTTGCGGGTAGGAGTGACCATAGACATAGGAAGGCAAGGCATCGCTGCCTACCCGGTTGAGCAACACCTGGAACGGCACACGCGTGCCGAGAGATTTCAGCGCACGCCTGACGACCTGATGAGGAGTTGAATTTGCGCGCACAACGAGCACCATATGATCGATGTAATTAGCAAGGACATTCATGGTCGCCAAAGGGAAAATGGGTGGTGTGTTGACAAGAATGATATCGAACCGTTCACGCAATTGAGCAAGGATGCTCGGCAGGCGCTCCGTTTTCAACAACTCGTTTATAGACACATCCGCATTGCCGACCGGCATTACCCAACAAGGGACATCAGCAAACTCTGAGAAACAACTCTCGAGAGGTATATCGTTTGTAAGGCAATCGGCCAGCCCCCACTTGGCGACCGTGTCAACGTAACGGTCCGGCATCGGAACCGCAAAATCGCAATCCAGTAAGAGCGTTCGCAGACCCAAATCCCGCGCAAATGTATAGCCGAGATTGATCACCGTCGTGGTTTTTCCTTCTCCTTTGACTGCGCTGGTGACAGCCACGATGGTCGAATCTCCGTTACCCTTCTGCAACGCGAGCCGCGTCGCGGCAACCCGATATTGCTCCGCCACAAGAGAGTACGGCATCCATTTCACAATGAAATCATCATTCCATGGCTGGGGGCGGCGCCGAGGATTCAAGTTAGTCGATGGAACCAGCGCGAGGTCTCCCACAACAGCACTCTGTTCCGCAGGCACACTAGCTGCTGAACGAGCGGTCGGGAAGTACCGCTGCCATCTCAGGCGGTTATATTCAATGGCGAAGTCCGGAATTACCGCGAGCAACTGCGGTCCCAATATATGCTCAATATCCTCAGGACGACGAAATTGAGGTGTCGAGAGCTCCCGGATCAAGGCAAGCCCCGCCCCAAGCGCACATCCAAAGAGGAGCCCAAAAACCATAATCCGGCGCTCATTGGGAGACTCAGGCACTCTAGGGAAACTCGCCGGGTCAAGGATTCGAAAGTGAGCACCTTTCTGTCGCTTCTCAAGGTTTTCCGCCACCCTGGCATTGAGGCGCTTCTCCAGAAGCGACCGGTAGTTGGTCTTCATGTTGTCGTAGTCACGTTCGAGGATCAACAAGTCCTGCTCAATTTGCGGGGCCTTCTCGATCCGTCGCTCAATCTCCCGCTTCTCAGTCTGCAACCCCAATTGCCGCTTGTTCTGCAGCTCCCATTCGCTTTTGGTTTCTATTTGCTGCCTTCTCAAATCCTGCAGGTACGGGTCAACCGGTTTCTCACCATGTTTAAGAATATCAGGACCGTATAGCTCCGTAAGTTTTCGCTGTACGTCCTGCATCTCATCTCTAGTCAAAACAACGTCCGGGTAGGTGTCCCAGAATTCAGCCTGTAACTTGACGAGCTTCTCTCGCAATTCCTTCAATCGACGAAAGAGCGGATCCGGCTCTACCGATCCAGGGACGAGAGAGAGGTTTGGGGTGCCGGACCGTTGATAATCTCGAATTGCATTCTCTACCAGCGCCAGCCGGTCAGACAGTCGCTGTGAGCTTTCAGTGCTGGACTTCAGGTCGCTTTGGAGCCGGTCGAGGGCACGCAGGTTCGATTCGATCTGTTGAGGGAGCTTTCCCACATGCTGCGATTTGAACTGACTGATTTCGTTCTCTTTCCGTTCAAGTTCCGCCTTCGCTCTGAGCACCTCCTCATCAAAAAACTCTGTCGTGCCCTCGGCGGTCTGTTCACGGGTTTTCAGATTCTGCTCGATAAATCTTGCGGCCACGCGTGCGGTCACTTCCATGGCGGTCCGGGGGCTCTCATGGATAAAGGAGACCGTAAAGGCGTCCAGGCTGCTACGACCCACAAAATTGCCGCGCGGCCCCTTGCCGACCATTTCCACCATAATCCCATTAGCGAGCGCCGAGACGGCCGCCTCGGGCCCTTCCTTCTCCACAAGGTCCGGATACAAGTGAAATTCGTTCACAATGTCTGTCAGTACCGCCCGGCTCCGTACTTGCTTTTGAATCACAAAGATGCGCTGTTCGAGATTTCCTTCGTCTACCCCCTTTACGTAGTTTTCGGGTATCTTCTGATCCTCGACGAGGATCATGGTCTCTGAGCGATATAACTTCGTGGCGATGAGACAGTATGTAGCAGCGGCGGCGACGGATAAGAGGATGCATGCGACGATGATCCATTTTTGATGTCTCGCTACACTCAAGAAATCGCGGGGAAGCCCCGAATGCGGCTGATCGGTCTGTCTGTCAGTATCGAATGTGGTCATCTCAAACTCCAACGGCTCGATCCAGTCGCCGTGTCCAATTTGTTACTTGCCGTGATTATCAGGATCACAGCATCAGGCGCATATCAAGAAGCCTTCAGCGAGCGATCATACCGAAGGAGTTGCACCTGACTCCACCAGAGAGTCTGTCTTCCGGGAAACGCCGAGATCCTCCATTACCGCAGACGTACCCGGAACAGGCACGCTCTCCAGTTCTCCGGGAGAGTGGAACTCTGGAATCAGTTCCCGTAACCGATCGATGGCCCAGGTCGTGTGGTTCAGACGGGCGGCTGCTTCCAAAGCCGTCACCTTGTTCTGCAGATTGTCAAAATCAATCGGAGCAATGCGGCGAATTCTAAGAATATTCTCGATCGGGGACGGCTCAGTGGCCTCCCCTTCTCCGACCAGTTCTTCAGCAAGCTTTTCCCCAGGACGCAACCCAACGAATTGGATAGGGATTTCCTGGCCAGGCACGAATCCAGACAGGCGGATCAAGTTTCTCGCAAGGTCTAAAACGCTGATCTGTTCTCCCATATTCAATATATACGTCGCACCTTGCTCCCCTAGTGAAGCGGCCTGTAATACCAGGTGCACGGCTTCGGGGATGAGCATGAAGTACCGCCGCACGCCTGGATCGGTGACCGTGACAGGACCCCCTGCCCGAATCTGTTCCTGGAATCGCAAAAGAACGCTTCCGTTACTCCCGAGTACGTTCCCGAACCTGACGGTGATGAAACGCGTCTTGCTCTGCCGGGCGATCCCTTGAACGATGAGTTCCGCCACGCGTTTGGTGGCCCCCATGACACTCGATGGGTTCACAGCTTTGTCCGTGGAAATAAGGACGAACCGCTCCACACCGAACCGGGCGGCCACCTCCGCAACCATTCGTGTCCCCATACAGTTATTCTTGAGGGCCTCCGCCGGATTCAGTTCAACGAGCGGGACATGCTTGTGTGCAGCGGCATGGAAGAAGATGCTCGGCCGGTATTTGGTCACGGTGGAAGAAAGCCGAGAGACATCCGTAACATCGCCAAGGACCGGATGCACAAATGAGCCAAATCCCTGATCATCCAATTCCTTGGCAATTAGGTACAGACTGTTTTCATGGCGTTCATAGAGGACCAGCGACTCCGGGCCCAGGGCGGCGACTTGTCGCGACAATTCGGAACCGATGGAGCCGCCGGCTCCCGTGATCAACACGCGCCTCCCCTTGATCATGTGTCTCATTGCCTCGGCCTGTGAGTTCACAACGGCTCGCGGCAACAGATCGTTCATAGACACGCTGCGCATCTGACTCTCTGCGCTACGATCAGCGAGAAGATCCGACAGATTCGGGAGGGTCTTGATTGAGACTTTGAACGGCTCAAGCGCGGAGATGATTTCTCTTAGAAGTGCCGGCTTGGCATTCGACAGGGCCAGAACTACCTCGACGACCTGCTTCTCAGCGAGCAGTCGAGGCAAGTCGTTGCGGGTTCCGAGGACTTTGACTCCATGAATCCGCTTGTTGCGAAGGGACACATCGTCGTCGATAAGGCCCACCGGTTGATACCGGGAGGAACTGTTCGTTTTCATTTCCCGCACGATCCGCTCGCCCGAGTGCCCCGCCCCGATAATGAGCACATTCTTTTTGTGACGGTAAACGAGTTTTTCTCCCAGCAATCGGGACGGCAGCCGGATCCCGGTGACAAGCCCGATTAGCAAGACGCTGTCGATGATCAGAATCGAACGAGGGTATGCGGTCAACCCGAGCCCCCAATAGACGAGGCCATAGACGGCCAAGGTACTGAGAAAGACGCCACTGACAATCCGCTGCAAATCCCATATCCCCGTGTATCGCCAGAGCCCTTCGTTGAGACTAAACAACATAAAGGCACCTCCCCTTATGGCCACGAGCCAGGGAAGGACTTGAACAAACAGTTGCGTCTCAGACCCCGAGAGGCTTCCGTCGAAACGTAACAAAAACGCCAGATAGTTGGCGCAGACGATGAGGGCCAGGTCCACCACGACGATGAGAGGTCTCCGCCATCGAAGCAACCATGCGATCGTTCTGGAGCCGACCTCTGCAAACGGGTGTGCCTGCGAAGATTGAAGTTCAGGTATCTCGCAGAGGACGAAAGGCAGGCCAGTCAATCGGAAGAGGGTTTGCGCGATAATGGCCAGATCAAATCTTAATGAGGCATGGCGGACATACAGCTTGGCCAAGCGGATTTTTTCAGGAAGAATGACTGTCCGATACTCGTCTTCCGGATCACGTGCCCCGGCCAGAATCGTCGCTTCGTCGGCATACTTTACCGAGGCCAGATCGGTGAGCCCCGGACGCACGGAAAGAATTTCACTATAGTCGGTCTTGAACATTCCGACATACTGCGGTACTTCCGGCCGGGGGCCCACCAAGCTCATGTCGCCCAGCAGGATGTTCAGCAGCTGAGGTAGCTCATCGATTTTGTGCCGACGTAAGACCCGGCCGACTCGAGTGATGCGAACATCCTCTCCAATCGTCAGCTGGCCTCCATTCGACGAGGCGTCTCTGATCATCGTACGAAACTTATAGATTCGAAACGTACGAAACCGTCTACCGATCCGAACCTGCCCAAAGAAGACCGGCCCGGAAGAGTCCAGCTTGACCAGAAGGGCAATCAGCAAGAACAGCGGCGATAATGCCAAGAGGCCGATCGCGGCAACGAAGAGATCAATGGCTCGTTTCATCATCGTCGGGAACCTTGAATGAGTGTGCGAACGACTGCAATGACACGTTGGATATCGGTTTCGGTCATCTTGGGGTAGAGCGGCAGCGACACGATCTGCTGGTAGGCAGCCGTGGCGACCGGGAAGTGCTCGGCGGTATAACCCCAGGTGTCGCGGTAGTACGGGTGAAGATGGAGCGGGATAAAATGGACGCTACAACCGATGTGCTCTTTCCCCAGGTGCTCAATCAACCGGTCTCGTCCGATCCCCGCCCGCTCGAGGTCCAGCCGAATGACATACAGGTGCCATGCATGCTGGATATGGGCCTCCGCGGTGGGCAGTACGATTTCAGGGAGATCCCGAAACCCTTCGTCGTAAAGACCGGCATACCGCTCACGTGTCTTCCAGAGACGATCGGATTTGTGGAGCTGTGCGATACCCAGAGCTGCGGCAATATCGGTGAGATTGTATTTGAAGCCGGGCGAGAGGACTTCATAAAACCATGACCCGTGACCGTCGTATCGCTTCCACGCATCACGACTGAGCCCATGGAGGCTCATGGTCCGGATTCGTTCCGCCCACTCGGGATTGTCGGTCGTAATCATGCCGCCTTCGCCGGTGGTGATGTTTTTCGTGGCATAGAAGGAAAAGCAGGTACAGTCGCTGATGGTGCCGATGAGTCTTCCTCGGTAGCGAGCCGGGAGCGCATGGGCCGCATCTTCGATGACACGGAGCCCGTGGCGGCTCGCAATATCAGAAATGCGGTCCATGTCGCAGGGATGTCCTGCGAAATGGACCGGGATAATGGCTTTCGTTCTCGGCGTGATGGCTCGCTCGATCTGGTCGGGATCAATATTCAGCGTATCCGGAAGGCAGTCCACCAAGACAGGCTTGGCTTTGAAATAGGTTACGACCTCGGCTGTTGCCGTAAAGGTCATCGTGGGGAGAATAACCTCATCGCCCTCCTCGATCCCGACAGCTTCAAGGGCAAGGTGGAGAGCGGCGGTGCAGGAATTGACCGCGATTGCATATCGGGCCCCCAACATGGCCGCAAAATCCTGCTCAAACTGCTTGGCCCTTGCTCCGGTGGTCAACCACCCGGACCGCAGAACCGAGACGACGGCATCGATTTCCTCCTCCCCGATATCAGGAAGATGAAACGGTAAGAATTGTGTCATGGTGGATCCTTCCGCATGTGTGGGCATGATGATCACCCGGAACGAGTGATGCACCGGAGTGCGGCCCGCAAGAGATCGCTGTTAGCGAGGATTAAAGTGATCGCCGAGATGGGGCGCAATTACCGATGAAACCAAAACCGTACCTGCTCCCACGAGAAGAAGAGAGGTGTCAATCGGACTATTGAGGGTAAGACTGCGAACGCTTTGAAGAAACACAACACTTCCTGTAAGAACGGCCCATGACACCCATTTGGGACGGCTCGGCATGAGCTGCCTTGTGCCTGCTCGAAACGCGAAGTATCCGAGCGGGAATGTGAAAGCGGAGTACAGGGGCCACGCGAATTGCTCTCCCAAAAGGCCGATGAGCCTGTCAAACGATGCATTCTTGTATCGGTGCCGCCTCCGTTCGACTTCGATCCCATTCACGTACGACGTTTCCAAACCATCATCGTAGGTGACCACAACGTGCCGCGGGACTGTTCCCGATACCTGGTTCTTGAAACCTGCCGCCCCGGCGGTCCAGTGCTCCCCATGAAAGGGTCCCAAGGACAGGGTAACCTCCTGTTTCCACTCCGTGAGCGCGAAGGCCCCGCGCTTAGGATTGGTCGAATAGGAGACAAGACGTGCAGTCCCCCAGTCCTGCGGATCCAAAGGCACAACCCAGGCCTCTACAGAAAAACGACGATGGGCAAAAAACCGGCCCGCGGAAGGACTCACAATGGGCCGCGAGAAGAGACTCACCCGAGTGTCTCGAACCGCCAGACCGTTCGGAGTCAGCCACTCGATCCTCGACGAATCCTTGATCCCAAGGTGAATCGGCACTGCGGGACCATCGATGCCGGTCTCGGAAGCGTAACCGGTGCGAGAAAAATCATAGCGGAAGCGCTGCCCCTCCTCCACCCGCGGCGAGCCTGATCCGAAATGTGGACCGGCAGAGAAATTTGTTCTGACTTCCGCATGGTGAAGCACACGATTGTAGAGAGAGATGAGGTAAATCTCTCCGCTCCAGGACCTCTCTACGACATCTTGGCCTCCGAGATAGAGATCGAATTCAGAGGTCCACTCGGAAAAATCCTTGGCGAGGGGAAACGGGACGCCGAACAGAAGGCCCAAGGCTAAGGCATAACTGACAAGCGGAAGCCCCGACGACGTTCCGGATCTGAGAGCGTGATGATCGGTTTGCCGAGGCGTGCGACTCAAACGGTGAACGGCGTAACCGACCCCTCCGGCGAATGCCCCCAGGGTATTGAATACAATGTCACTGACCGAGGGATGTCGGGGAAGCAATACCTGTAAGCATTCAATCATCGCGCTCATCGAACAGGCCGACAAGGTGCCTAACAGCAACCTCCTCGCCAAAGGCCGCGTGGCGACGACAGGCAGCGACGGAAACAAGACACCGAACGGCACGAACAGGAGAAGGTTGGTCCAAACGTCCCACGGCATCACCCTCGAGAGACCATCGAGCCCCTCGAATGCGCGTTGAGCGTGAGTGAAAAGAGATTCCGATGGATGAACATGGAACGTAAAGGGCGTCAGCGCAAAAAGCAGCAGATAGGTGAGATAGACTCCAAACAGCACTCCCCCTCCGCCCTGTCGCACTCTCAAATCAACCAACTATCGACTCAACCTGGCCAAAGAGTCTGCGTTATCCAAGCTCAACCACTACTTCACATGCCACCCATCAAACCAATCCTGTATAGGCAACGACGTCTCCCCAAACGATTCAGGCTGACCCAAGATGGCGGACCCATCCGGGTGTCGCCTCCTCACTGGTGTCGTCAGCCCAGAACGTTCCTATCCATCCCAGCAACACGATCGTAATCCCATACACGAGGTAGCTGAACACCCGGTGATCCGTGCCTTCGGCCAGTCCAACAAAGTCGAAATAAATGATGCTAAAGGCTCTGACCCCGTTGGCCAGGATCAGGAGCATGCCGCAAAGAATGAGGAATGCCACACGCCGCAAGGTCCGGCGATAAACCATCGCCGCATACATGTACCCCAGCGCAAGTCCCGGGAGCACATATCGCAGCCCGGCGCAATCTGTGGCCACTTCCCATTTGCGCGAGGGAATGGTTATGAAGTATCCCTCGCGAACTAAAGGGACTCCAACGGCATTCAACGTAAACTCCAGGAAAGTGGTCGTGAAGTCCTGTAATAACCCTTCGATCGCGGTTCCTACCGGCAAGGCAAAGGCCAACAGTCCAAGGGGGAAGCACAGAACACGGAAGACAGCCGTGCCACACAAGGTCAACAGGAGCGCAGGAAACATAGCGACCAGAGAAACCTGTTGCCACAACACATCTTCTGCAGCGTACCCCTCCCACCAGCTCCAGGTGATAAACACACTCAGGGTCGCTCCGAGCGCACTACGAGTCGGCATAATCCCTGACAAGCCTTCGCGATAGACCCAGAGAAGATACATCGTAGCGGGCAATATCAAGAACCCATGCCTGAATGTTCTCGATGCAATCCACGCATCAACGAGCGATTGAACCGTCGGCCAATAGAGGAAGAGAACGATGGTCCAGGCGAGGCTGATGGTCGCTAGCACGGTGCCCCATGCGGAAAGGCGCCCCTTACCGGACTGGAGACACCGTAGAGATGTCCTACCCCATTCAGCTTGACCCTGGTACTTAATGTTCATGTTCATGCGGGGAATTGAAAGATGGGATGACGGAAACGAATGCGACAGCGGGAGCCGTCCGGCAGTGGAACCTGTGCCGGACGGCCTGGTGTTACCCGTGCTGGCTTTACGTATCCTGCTCAGTAACAATGTGTCGGCTTGCCAGCCTATAAGAAGGTGGCGACGCCGACAAAGATGCTCAGCGGCTGAAATTGGAATTTACGCAGCCGCAATGGCAAAGTATCAGCAGCCTAGGAGTTATCGCCGTCTCATAATCTTGGGTCCGATCCAGGCCAAGGCGGCGAAACCCAAGCCGAACATCACCTCCGTTGAGGGTATTGGTACAGCACGTAGAAGTCCGGGTGGCGTAAATGGTGGCCCTACCGGTACCGAAAATGGCGGATCTGCCATTGCCAGACTAGCAGTCAATATCGTGTACACACCCATGAGAATTCCAATTCGAAGAGCAAACATAGAGTCCTCCTTTATTGAATGAGTGATGCATCGTGAGGGTAACATCTCTCTTTTACTTCGAGTTCCAGATATGAGAAACGAGACTGATGCGGTCGTTGGCGAAACAAGACAACCCTCAGATCCCGATGAGAACAATCGAGCCGTCACATGATCACGGAACCTTTTTCATAAGGACGGCGGAACCATCTGCGGTGACCGCCAGATGAAGGTCATGAGGACTTCACGATCCTCGTGGCTCTCTGCTCACCAGACCCTCCGCCTGGTGAGCGGGGCCGGTCCGAGATGGTCTCCACCCGACCCGCCATCCGTTGGCGCCAAGCGACCACCTGTTTGGTCAGGTTGCGAAGCGACGCCAGACCTGGATACTTTGACTTCCGCACCCATGGAACCATGATCTCGGAACCTCCGTACTTCCGCTTGTATTCCCCACCTCCTCCCATGTCATATCGCCGGATACCTCTCGCCTTCCAATACTGCATGGCGTGCCAGTGAATGGCTTCATTCGGTTTGTAGCCCAACGACTCTTTCCAACCGGCTCCTCCCCAGAAATACATGGTGGTATTCATTGCCGGAAAAATCCCCGTGGCGATGCATCGGCCTTGAGGATCCCGTGCGCGTAAGAGAAGCAACTGGCCCGTGTCCGACAGGCACCTGATCAATTCCCGCACCCGCTCTACGCCATAGGTCGGCACGAGCGATCGTTTCTGGAACACCTCTTGAAGCTGGGCAGAGTAGTCATCAGCAAAGGCAGCATCGTGTGCTTCCTCGACGAACATCCCGCTCTCCTTCCCTCGACGGAGACAGCGTCGGCAGTCCCCGGTCATGTTGGACAAGAGCTGGTCTAAGTTCTTACTCAGATCGATTTCAAACCCCCCGAACTGGCGATACTCAAATCCGAGGCCGTCGGCATCCTCGGGCAGCAGGTTGCGATCCATCACTTCAATGTGGACACACTTCAACTGCTCAAACGCCCATCGCTGGAGGGCTTCGAGGGCGGAACGCCGCGAGACGCCAGGTAGAAGATTCATGCCCATGTAAGAAGTCGTCCAACCAGGCAGCGGACTGCCGAGAATCTTGAGGCCGAATCGTTTCACGATCAGTCCACTGAAGTAGCCCAACGTCCGGCTTTCGTCACGAAGGCGGGCCAAAATAGGCTCAGCCCTCTGAGTCTTGGAGACGAATGCCAGCCAGGCCGGCGACTGAAAGATCGTCCGATCTTCGAACGTGCCCAGAATTTTTCCCCAGTCTGGAAATGGCAAATCGACTTTTTCGAAAGTAGGACTCATCGGCCCACATCCCTTAGGTGTCGGACGTTACTTACCGTGCTACGGGTCCCCGCGACAGTGTGGCCAATGATTGTTGCGCGCCCCTGCGGATGACGACGAAATCCCACAGACCGCGCAGGAAGCCGACCCCGTAGCTCACATGGTAGGTGGCAAACACGATGGGGAGCACAGGAAGCAGTTTCCACCCGCGCTTGGCGGCCGTGAGAAGCGACGCTCCGAGAGTACCGGCGGCATAGAGGGCGGCCACGGCGCCCAAGACCCAGACAGCGGGACGCCACCACCAGGAGAGAAGAAACAACCCCGCCAAGGACAACAGAAACAGACCGGGAATCACATGGCGGATCGAGGCCGGAATTCGATGCTTCTGGATGACGCGGACTTTCCAGTATCCATACTGGCAGTACTGCCGAAACAGGTCCCGAAGCGACCCCCGCGGCCGATACCAGCTCTTGATGCATGGTGATTGCCAGACTTTGCCGCCTGAACGGATGAGCCGAAGGTTGAACTCGTCGTCCTGATTGCGGACCAATTCTTCATCAAAGAGACCAATCTCCGAGAACACCCTGCGTGGCCAGCATCCGTAGGGAACGGTATCGACAAAACCTTCGTACTCGGGATTGTGAAATCGTGCTCCACCCACGGCGAACGGAGAGTGATAGGCGGCTGAAATAGCTCTCTGGAAATAACCTTCTCCGGCCGTCAGCGCAGGGCCCCCGACGTTATCGGCGCCGGTTTGCTCAAGCGCGGTGATGCACTGCCGGATATAGTCAGGGGCATAGAGCGTGTGCGCGTCCATGCGTACGATGATCGCGCCGCGCGCGACCCCCAAAGCGGCGTTCAACCCACTGGACACGATCCGCCCGGGATTATCGATGACCCTGAGGCGCGCGTCGTTCCGGGCCATTTGCGTAAGGACCTCGCGCGTGTTGTCGGTCGAGAGTCCGTCTGCAACGATCAACTCCATTCCACCCGCCACCGGGAGTTGTTGAAGGATCGACCTCACGCAATCGGCAATCGTCTCCTCCTCGTTCCGGCAAGGGACGATCACTGAGATCTCGATCGGAGAATTTTTGGTTGACTTCTCAAGTGGCATGTGAAAAAAAACAATCGTTACGTGAGCCTGCACCCACTCCAACAAGATGCCAACTGGTGTCTTGAGTAGCTGCTAACCGCTGCGCAGTTTCGTTTGAACCCAGTTTGAGGGATGCCCTCAGACTCTTACGCGTACATAATTTGCCGCTCAGGAAACCCCATGATGACAATGCTTTACTCGCGTCGTAGTGTTCCCTGAGAGAAACTCCATACAGTTCTCTCTTGCCCCCTTCACGTAAAGTCATGAAAAAACTTGATACTGCCAGTGGCATGTAACTGGCATTGTTCAACTCCGCTTGCCAAATATGGCCGAATGGTTCCAGGACATCCTTGGGCTGGAACTAGCAGGAACTAAAAGGGTCGTCTCCCAGGAAGGAACACCGATGGAAAAGCTCTTCAAAACATTCAAGGCAACTATCTTGATTTCGCTCCTGTTTGCGCTGTATGCCCCAACAACTGGCCTGTCCCAAACCACATCGATCAATGGATTTAGAGTGGTCACTTCACCGAGCACGGTGAAACCCGGTGAGAGTATTACATTCTCCTGGCAGGCCCCCAGCACTCACTCAACCAGGGATTGGGTGGGGCTGTTCTTGAACTTTCAGCCCTCGAGCGGGGCTACAACCGTGAAGTTAAAATATGTTCCCAGCGGAACCAGTGGTTTCTTAACCATTACGGCTCCCGCTACCCAAAATGGTTTGACCTACCAGCTTCGCTATTTTTTGAATGACGGCTGGACCGAAGCGGCCAGAAGCAATCTGATTGCAGTATCCTCAACAGCGACCGCCCCGACCGCTACCCCGCCCCCTCCTCCGCCTTCTCCGACCACCACTACATCAACTGCACCGACATCGACCACGACTACCCCCACATCCACCACAGCAACTGCGTCAACGACGCCGCCACCACCGCCGCCGGCCACCTCGACAGGCGGCTCCTGCCCGAACGGTGCGCCGCCCGCGTTTGAGGGTGCGGAAGGTTTTGGACGCTGTGCGCAAGGCGGACGTGGCGGACGGGTGATCGATGTGACGAACTTAAATAACAATGGGCCCGGTAGTCTCAGGCAATGTGCCGAGGTCGAAACCGGCCCGCGCATCTGCCGGACCACGGTGCCAGGGATCATTAGTCTAGGAACCTATGATATCCTCGTTCGCAATGATTACCTGACCATCGACGGGAGCACCGCGCCAGTGACGCTCAAAGACGGCGGGATCACGGTGCGGGCCAGTCATGTGATTATTCGCCATCTCCGGGTCCGGCCCGGCCCGGCGTCCTTGGTGCAGCGCGGGGTGAGTGCCAACGGCATTTTTCTCTTGTCCCGGGAAAACGGGTCTGGGACCACGGACATCATCGTAGATCACTGCTCGATTTCCTGGGGGACCGACGATCTGTTTGCTGTCATGTATGGGACCGACCGCGTGACGATCCAGGACAGCATTCTCTCGGAGGCACTCCATGGCTGCGTGAATTGCGGGAGTCGCGGGCTCCTGCTCGCCTTCAAGGCGAAACAGGTTTCCGTGATCCGCACGCTCAATGCACACAATTTCATCCGGTTCCCCGAAGCCTCGTCCGGCGATATCGACTTCGTCAACAACGTGGACTACAACGGCAACGGGAATAGCGCGCAGATCAACCCCGTATATGGTCCGGTGAGGATCAATTTTGTAGGAAACTATTGGAAGGACGGGCCATCGGCCATACTAAGAAACCTCGGCTACAAGGTCATCCGCACCATCGGAGGCCTCGCATTTAGTTCGCAATCCGGTATTTATGTCCTCGATAACGTGGGGCGCTCGCGGCCAACCGGGACATCGCCCGAAACGGATATCATCTGGGGTGACAATGGAGGAATACCGGTACAAGCATCGCGCTATCCATACCCGCAGGTGACAACGACGAGTGCGTTACAAGCCTATGAAAATGTGCTAAGCCGGTCTGGCGCGCAACCACGCGACACGGTCGATGCCCGCGTCGTAGCCGATGTGCGGAACGGGACGGGGACACTCATTGCCAGCCCGTCGCAGGTAGGCGGCTGGCCCGGCCTCCCAGGAGGCACTCCTTAAACCAGAACCGACTGCCTTCGGCGGTTTTATCCTGAGGCAGGAACCAACAACGGCCCCACGTGCCACCGGCAGCCCAAGAGCCGCCGGTGGCAAAGATGCAACCAATTCTCATGCTTGAGTAGGTCTCGCCTCGGGAGTTCAAGCAGCAGCTCCATCTTATTTCACTAGGAACATCTGAACTCGATGTGCACCCGGTCGGAATCGGACGAAGATTTCCAAATATTCTACGTCAGGTTGTACCCTTTCGAGCGAAGATGAAGACTCCCGGCGACAAATTGACTCTCCCGAATGTCCCTTTATACAACCCCTGCGCCACGGAATAGGCGGTTCTGGTTCCAAAACTGAGCGTGTTCCACTGGGCCGTCGTGGCAAACGGCTCGATCTCAACCCGGTCGAACCCGATCCCTCGCAAGATCTCTCCCAGACGATTGACGCCGATCGAGTGAAACTGGCCCTTGAGGATTGCGGTCAACCGTGCATTCCTCCCCTCTCCAGGCAAAGATAGAGCACGAGCCAGGTTTAGAATGGCATGCTTGTTGGTGACTCTCATTGCGAGCACCCCGCCCGGTAGAAGGAGGTCATGGAACGTCTTGAGAGTCTGAAATGGATTCCATACGTAGTAGAAGCTATCTATAGCAGTCACTGCAGCAAAGTGACTGTCAGGGTAATCGGCCTTTTCCAGGACCCATTCGCAGCGGACATCGAACCCCTTTTGGGCTGCCGACGCGGCGGCTGGTCCATAGGGATCGAAGCCGGTTGGTACCCACCCGTCAACTTGAGCCAAGAGCATGAACTCTCCAAAACTGCACCCGACATCGAGAAGCCGCCCGCGCGCCGTCCACTTTCCTATTTGAGATAAAAGTCGCTCATGAAGCGACTTCTTGCCTTCTGAAACTACCCTGGCCCGGGAAGGATCATTGTAACTGGCACGGTTGCAGTGGGATTCAATCTCTGACGGTGTTGGAACCGGCCACACAAACCACCCTGAGCAGACTCCACATTCCCACCAGGAGAGAGTGAGTGGATCCCGCCCGACTTGCTTGTAGCCCTGCCGAAACCCGGCGGACCGTATTCGTCCGGACTGATGACACAGGAGGCAGTGATCAGGTTGCATTGCGAGGTTCATGGTACTGTTTCCTGCGTCATTCAGGAAGCGGGACGGTTCTCCAGCAGCGTCATCAACATGCCGCTGGCTTTTTTCAGCGGTCGATTCTGCGGCAACACTTTTGTGACCATTCTCGCCCCGCGTAACATAAGCGGATTGGCAAAAGGCCGCAGGAGTGGATGCAGGATAAATGCTCTATGCACCGGCTGGGCGTCGAAGCCAACTTTCTTTTTATAGTTGTGCAGCCCTTCTGCTTGATGCGCCTCCTGGATGGAGCTGAGACCGTAACTGACCGTATTAAAGCGACGCGTGACCAGAAAATGACTCAGAACGAAGTGAGCCAGACCGTCGTTCGGGCATAAGGTTCGAGAGCCATCGGCCGAAAAGCTGCCTTCGATCTCCACCCAATCGTCAACGACGACCAGCGTCATGAAGGCCACCAGGGAATCATCCTGCCATGCCCCGACGGCACAGTGAAAGGGATTGAGCGAGAACTGGTGAAACCTCTTCTGGAATTGCTCGACCGTACCATCTGAAAGACCCACACGCGTGCGGGTCTCGCTGAAGGCCGTGAAGCCATGAGACATCACCGTCGGCCAATCCACAAATTCTATCCGAAGGCTCCTCGCGGCCCGTCTGGCGTCCCGCCGGCCTGCGACGCCGAGATTCTCCAAACGGTAGGATCTGTCGTGGCACACGTACAACCAGGCATTTGCCGGATGGGTCTCGTCCGGTTCAAGCAGATAACTCGCCACGGCAGACCGACTGTCTCGCAAAACGTGTCGTAGCTCATCCCGGGAAGGTGGCGTCAGCGCAAAGGTCGGGACTCGCATCATGGCATACGACTCGTACCTGATCCAGAACGTACCAGGCGATCCGGGCAGCAGCCGTCTCCCGCTCCTCACCAGCGCCGCAGCATACCCGTCCAGCGTACAGGCCGTCGATGCAATACTCATTGGTGATAGGTTGTTCATGGGTGTGGCACGTTCAAAGAGTGAATGGACCATTCAACAGCACCTCTCACACAATGCAGAAACCTTATACGGCTCACCAGCCTCTGACCAGGTCTCGGGTGAGAGGGAACAGACGGAGAATCACTCGCAATGTACCCTCAGTGTTCCACGCTCTCGACGACCGACCAGGGCCTCTTCGTAGAGCGTTTTTATCCGAAGGGCGACGCGATCGATCGCCAAGTCGCGAACATTCTGCCGGCCGTTACTTCGCTCTCGTGCGGTCACGATCGTCGCAAGTCGATCTCCGAGCTCGCGCGCATCGCGTGAGCAGACGTACGACAAACGCACACCCTGTAGTCGTTCCCGCGTATCTCCACAGGCGGTGGCGACAACGGGAAGATTACAAGCCAGCGCCTCTTTAATAGTGTTATTAGAGCCTTCATGGCGTGACGTCAGCAGTAATGCATCGGCCGCATTGTACAGGTAGGTCATCCTGTCCGGGGACTCATGCTCAATGACATACAGCCGAATGTCCCCTACGATTTTTTTTGCCTCATCATAGGCGGCATGCGCCAGAGCCGGGTCTTTCACCCACGCGCCCTTTCGATCCATAAACAGCACAACGGGAGCCTTATGATCCCATCCCAGGGCAGCCCGGGCTTCGTCCTGCGGGATGGGACGAAAAAGGTCAAGATCTACGCCATTTGGAATCACGTCACACTTCTTACGGAGCCAAGGCGGCCACAGTGATTGCTTGAGCTCCTGAGTCTTCGCAATGGCGCGTCGGCAGCCAAACGCTCCTACCCGCGACAGGATGCCGGACAACCATCCAGACCAGGTTTTCAGACCCGTGGAATCATAGTTGCCGAGCAGATCGCTTCCGCAAAAGGAAATGATGACGGGCTTACCGGCGAACAGAACCCCTACTACGGCCTGCGCAGCACCGAAATGGATATGGACCAGGTCAGCGTCGAAATCACGAGCCAACCGGCGCAGCATCATTCCTCCGCTCAGGAGGCCTCCCACAGATCGTCTATTCTTAAATAGATAAATCTCGGCCTCTACACCCAGCTTTCTCAGCGAGTCGATCTGCCGTTGGGCCCAGATGGCCGGCCGGTCAGAGTCACCCATATTCGCAAGAATCATTAAAACGCGCATGTGAAGATTCTCCGGTTGCAGTTGAGAAAATTGGAGGGATTACAGAGCAACAGGATCGCTCAGTTCCGCCCTGATCCGGTCGAAGACGTCGACCACGCGGCGGGCTGACTCTCGCGTTACGGGCGACGGGGCGTCCGTCTCGATGCTTCGATAAAATTTATGAATGAGTGTTCCCAGTCCCTGATAAGACGTCAGTCGACCTAGAACCATGTTCATGGCATTGGCGAACGTCCCGCCCAGCAAGTGCGCGCCGACTTCCACATTCATGACCCCTCTGGCTATCGCACGAGGCAGCGCCCGGAGCCGTTCCACCCAAAGAAGTTTACTGGCCAAATCCACATGGATAATGGCCTTGGTGCCAGAGAGACGGAGAACATGAATATTCGGCTTCGCGCGCAATGAAATGGCCACGGTGCCGATGACGTGCTTGCCTTCAATCGTCACGCGCACTTCCTCTTGTGTGTTCGGCCCCAGTGTTCCTGCGGTCGATGATGAAACATGAATGTGGATGGGATCGTCGATGAACTCTAGAGCAAGATAGAGCGGGTGAGGAGCCAAATTCTGAAGTATTCCTCCCGGAAGGCCACTGACCCATTCTTGCCCCGATGCTTCATCGACATTGAAGCCATAATGCATATCCACACACACCAACTCTCCAATCGCCCCTTGGCATAACAAAGCACGGGCCCGGAGAATCACAGGATCGAACAACAGGTTATGGTTGACACAGAGTTTCACGCGATTGGCATTGGCTACTGCAATCATATGGTCGGCTTGTTCCGTGGAAATCGCCATGGGTTTTTCAACCAGCACATTACAACCGGCCTCCATCATCCTCGAGGCCAAGGCCGCATGGGTCTGAGGGGGAGTGAGAACATGCACGACATCGGGACGATGCTGTTCCAGGAACGGGTCGAGCGCACTATATACCCCGCCGATGCCGAACTGTTTCGCAAAGCGACGCCCTCGAGTGGTGTCGATGTCACAGACGCCGACGATCGTGTGTCCGTCGTTCGATTGCATAATATGGTGTGCGTGCGCTTGTGCGATTTCCCCACAGCCAATAAGACCAATCTTCATCTGGATCCCCTTTGATACGCTTCGCCTATAAGTACAAATTTCCCCGGTTCCTCACGGCACGGAAATTCCGCCTCCAATAGTACCGACCGAATAGAACTACCAGGCGCAGACGAAGATACCCTTCCCTGCCTACCCGCCTGGCCGCCTTCCGGAGATTCCACAGCAAATACGCTCTATAACGAGACGCCGTCTCTCCCTTCACCCAGCGGATGTTCTGATCCCCTCTCTGCCGCGACAGGACGGCATATCGGCCGAAGACCATGCAGGTTCCCACGCGCTGGACCGTACGAACGGGCTCGCTCGTGAATAATGCTTGGATCCCGGCTGCCGCCGCTGCCAGCGCGACCAGCGGAGAATAATCACCTCCCGGAACGGAAGCCGTGGTGATTTCCTCCCCAAGGACCTCAGATAGCCGCGCCACACTCTCGACCCACTCTTGAGATATGGCCTCCAAACTCATGGATGCCATTCTCGACGGATGCGAACAGGAGTGACTTCCTATGACATGCCCCCTCGCTCGCAGTGTTCGAAGGTGATGGACATCGAGATAGCCCGGCTTTCCAATCCAATCCGTCACAATGAAAAAATGCGCCTTCCATCCGTATCGCTCCAACACATCCATGACGATGGTATAGGCGCTCAATCCGCCGTCGTCGAAAGTCAGCATGACGGGGGCCACTGCAGGCATGGTCCGCAAGACATCAGGAGCCAGCGAAACCCCGCTGGTCAGATGTTGGTCCAATGCAGCCATGTGAGCCTGGAATTCCGACCGCTTCACGTTGTATCGGTCTGCGGCGACTTCTGAAAATCCAAATCCTTCGAGCGCATCAAAGTCGAAGATGTCGTGATACATCAATGAAACAACACGCATCGGGATGTCCTTCTCCCTCGGTCGGAGGGAAAAGCTCTATCATTTCCGCTTGGCACTATGACCACAGCGGCATTAAGAAGCAGAGGGAGAGAACTGGGCCCGACACATCTAATTCAGGTCAGATTAATTTCCGGGCTGTCTTAGGCCGCACCCTAATAACCTTCCGCCGATCCCGCCTGTCACCGCACTAGTCAAGCGCTGTTGGATGAGATTTGGTGCGTAATGCGAGGTGGACGGATAGGAGCATGACCACCCTCTGGTGCAGCCCCTGCCGCGAGATGTCGGGATGGAGCTGTCCGCCACAGAAGGTCTCGATGATGGGGCGATAGGCCTCTGGACGAAACACGTCAGGCAGCCGGCTCTCCCGCCCGAGAAGTGTCTCCCTCACGCGCGCCTTGAAGGACGCATCGACCCAGGTGTCGATCGGAATGGAGAAGCCCCACTTTGGCTTCCGAGCCACCGCCGGCGGGAGGCGCCGATCGGCCACGCCGCGCAAGACCAGCTTGCATGTCCTGCCGCTCACCTTGAGGCGATGCGGAAGTGTGAGCCCGAACGCGAAGAGGTCTTCGTCCAACATCGGCACTCGCACTTCCAAACTTTCCTTCATGCTGGCCGTGTCGACTTTGAAGAGGAAATCGTTGGCAAGCACCAGTCGAAGATTGGTTTCTGTGGTCGCCGCGGACAATCGCTCCAGGCGAGAGGCGCCTCGCGGAAGACGGATCTCAAGCTTCGGTTCGAAGAGTCGCCGGATGGGCAGCTGTTTCCCTTCATCGAGACAGAGACGACGGTGTTCGTCTTCACGGGTCCAGGAAAACAGATTCTGCATCACGGAGATATCGTCGGCATTCTCGAACTCTCGCAGCCGGTGCAGCAGCCTGTGCGGAACCAGCCCCAATCGGGCCGCGGGCGTGAATAAAAGGGATGCGGCGTGCAACAGGGGCGCCGGCAACAGTTGCAGGCGCGCGATCCTGGCGATATGCCAAAACGTGTTATAGCCCCCGAATGCTTCATCCCCTCCGTCTCCGGACAGGGCCACTGTCACATGTTGTCGCATCAGCCGGCAGACGGCATGAGCTGCAAACAGCGAGGTATCGGCGAAAGGCTGGCCGGCGTGCTGTAGAAGGCCGGTGACATGATCCCATGTGCCTCGCCCCTCATCCATGTCCAAGGTGGTATGGTCGCTGCCGATATGCCGGGCAACCGCCACTGCGGCCCATGTCTCGTCGTACTCCTGTTCGGAGAACCGTACGTTGAAGGTGTGTAGGGACCTGTTCGCCGCTTCTTGAGCGGCAGCACTGACGAGGGACGAGTCGATACCTCCGCTGAGCAGCGCGCCGAGCGGCACGTCGCTTTCCATCTGCCGCTGAACAGCAGTCGTCAGCAAGGCATCTGTTCGATCGATGGCTTGCGCCGCCGTAATTGCCGGATCGGGATTGATAGTCCACTGATGAAAAGTTCGCGTTTTCCAGGATACATCGCCCTGGTTCAGCCTCGCCTCCAATACTTCACCGGGTTGGAGCGCCCGAATGCCCTTGTAGAAGGTTTCCGGCGCAGGAATATACAGGAGGGCGGCGAAATCGAAGATGGCTTGCCGATCAGGCCGGTCATCAACCCCCGGCAAGGTAAGCAGGGCATTGAGCTCGCTGGCGAAGGCCAGCCGCTGCGATGCTTGCGCATAAAATAAGGGTTTGATGCCGAATCGATCCCGAGCCAGAAGCAACGTCTTTGCACGAGTATCGAAAATCGCCAGAGAGAACATCCCGCGCAGCCGGGAGACGAACCCCGGACCTTCTTCCTGGTACAGATGCGGCAGAACTTCGGAATCCGAGCGCCCTCTGAATACATGCCCTCGGGACTCGAGCTCGCGGCGAAGGTCACGATGATTGTAAATTTCACCGTTGAAGACGGCCCACACCGTTTCGTCTTGATTCGCAATGGGCTGAGCGCCGGTCGGAGAGAGATCAATGATGCTGAGTCTCGTATGGACGAGGGTCGCGTCCGGCCAGGATCGAACCCCCTGACTGTCCGGTCCACGATGCCTCAGCGCCCGCGCCATATCCTCTGCATGCCTCGGGCCATCCGAGGTGGAGCCCAACCAGCCGCCAATTCCGCACATTTAGAGATCACTCCCCATAACAGATTGTACGCTCTGACGAAACCGAGGGCCCGGTATAAGCTTAGTTATCAGTGCGGCCGGTGTTGATCGGGTGCATCTAAGTGGATTCATACGATTCAATGCTCGATGAATCTCTTTGTTGGGACTTGTCGCGGTTGAATGACTGATGTTTTCCACACACTACAAAACGAGTTTACAGGGAGATTTTCCGCCAAGGCTGGCAGACCGTCTGGTGGAAGTATCCAACACCGCTTCATAGACCTGACAAATCTGTTTCACAACAGAGGTCGGGCTGTAGCGTTCTTGAACACGACGGTGAAATGTCCTCCCCATCTTTAGACGTCGTTCGGATGACTTAAGCAGGGCAACCAAGGCTTTGGCCAATTCCTCCGGTGAGCTCACAGGGACCAGGATACCAGCCCTCCCCTCATCCAGCACCTCAGCACATTGTCCAGTATTGGTTGCCACCGCCGGTAATTCCGCCATTCCATATTCGAGAAGTGCAAGGGGAAGCCCCTCCGAGACTGAGCTCAATACGCCAATGTCACAGGCTCTTAGAATATTATGCACATCATTGCGTTGGCCGAGCAGGGAAACGCTCTGATCAAGCCCCTGCTTTAGCATCTCTTCTCGAATGAGTTCTAGACGTACGGGGGAAGGAGAGGTACCGACCAAAACAAGATGCGCCGTTGGTATTTCCCTGATCACATACTTCATCGCATGCAGGAGGGTGATGTGATCTTTTTCCGGTCGAAATTGTGCCACGCACACAATTCTGTGGCCTGTTACTCCAGGCAAATCAAGGAGACTGCCGTTTCTTTCAGGAGGACAGACGAAATTGGGGATATACCAAATCCGCTCGTCTGGTAAACCCATTCTCGCCTTCGACCATTCTGCCAGCGCCTGGGTTACCGCAATGATCGCACTGGTCCGCCTAGCGGCCGATGGGTAGAGCCACCACAGCGGACGCTCCTTAACCGATAGGAAACCATAATGGTCATGCCAGATCACGGCTGGATAGGGAGGAAAGAGAGAAGCTAATCCCGCTATAAAAAGCGAGGCACTGTAGGCATGTAGCACTTGGATGTGATGTGCACGGACGAAGGCAACCAAACGAAAGACCGCAGAAAGATCGAACTGGTATCGTCGCTTTAGGTTGAGATGCGCTACGTCGTTCGCGACTTCCCCGGCCAGAGGTCCCGCTTCTCGCGTTGTGCATAAGAAAGGAAGGTATTGCTCTCGAGGCAGGGAATTCACGAGATTGACGGCCATCCGCTCCATGCCCCCGGCATGCAGTGTATCCGTTATGTGGACGATCCGAATACGATTCATAGAAAGTCGTGGTTGAGTGGTTGGTTTTCAAGTCCTGGAAGGCGCCGGATCCGATGACGCTCCGTAGCCCGCCTTGGTGTTTCATGTTTCGCAACTCTGAATTTCAGATCCCTTGGCGGCGGGGGATTATTGCTCGATCAGAACATCACATACACGGAATCCGACACGTCCTCTTCGAGGCTTTCCGTCGTCGCGAACTCCTGACCGAGCTTGAGCAGGCTGACAAGAACCGGCTGCAGGGCATCGGTGATCGGCCCGGGCGTCCAGGATTCGGTGATTGCTCGAGCCATGTTTTCCGCGTTTGAATTGGGCGAGTCCATCCCAGCGGGGATGGAGAAGATCGCCTTGGGAGACTGGTCATCGGTGACATCAGTCCAATTGGTAGCACCTCGCGTCCACGCCGTTGAAATCCGGGTGAAGCGCTGTCCCGACAATGCCAGAGCGATCGGCAAAAACTGTCGTTGATAAATCTGTCGGAGTCCTTTCATGAATCCGTCAGGCGTGGTTTGGTCCAAGGAACCATCCTGCTTTTCCAAATGCCCCTTCGTTTCCGGCCATCCTGGTTGCTCGCCTTTCATGAGCAAGCAATTGCCGAGAATCAGTACGTCCATTTCAGTTCGCATGAAGCAACGGTAGGCGTCATAGGGAGTGCACACGACAGGTTCGCCACGCACGTTGAAGGAGGTATTCACGATGACCGCGTAACCGGTCCGTTGCTCGAAGCTTTCGATAACTTCATAGTAAAGCGGATGATCCTCCCGCCGGATGGTCTGAACACGAGCCGAGTAGTCCACGTGCGTCACGGCGGGGAGGTCGCTTCGGGTTTGTTTGACGATCGATAGGAGATTGCTGTTACCAGCCTCTCGAAGCGCCGGTTTGCGCCGGCCTTCCCGGACGGGAGCTACCAACAACATGTAGGGGCTTTCCCCGTCCAAATCAAAATATTCCCCGGCCTTTTCGGCCAACACCGTCGGGGCAAAGGGACGGAAGGATTCCCGGTATTTGATCTTGAGATTGAGGGTCACCTGCATGTCCTGGTTGCGGGCGTCGCCCAAAATAGAGCGGGCTCCCAAGGAACGTGGACCAAACTCCATTCTGCCTGAGAAGTGTCCGACCACTTTTCCTTCTTCCAAGAGACCGGCTACCGTACCGGCGCGCTCGGCGCGGGACAGGGTGCGGTACGGAAACCCGTGCGTATCCAGAAATCCTTGAATCTCGTGGTCAGAGAATTCCGGCCCCCAGTAGGAGCCTCCTTGCGGTGAACGTGTTTTGCCGACGGACGAAGGTCGGCGGTCGAAGTAATTATGATGGGCGTCAAGAGCCGCCCCTAACGCCGCGCCGGCATCACCGGCTGCCGGTTGGATCCAGATATCCTCAAACGGACCCTCTCGTAACAACCGGCCGTTGGCGACGCAATTCAGCGCAACCCCTCCCGCCATACAGAGGTACTTTTCACCTGTGAGTTCATGGGCGTGCCTGGCCATGCGAAGGATTGCCTCCTCGGTGACCACCTGAATCGAACGGGCGATGTCCATCTCCCGCTGAGTAATCACCGATTCCGGTTTCCGCGCCGGGCCTCCGAACAGATCGCCGAACCGTGGCCTCGTCATGGTCGGTTCTGATAGGAACGCGAAGTATTCCAGGTTCAACTCCAGTGAGCCGTCTTCCTTCAGATCCACCAGGTTTGTGAGGATCGTGTCGACGTACTTGGGTTCACCATAGGGGGCGAGCCCCATCATTTTGTATTCACCCTCGTTGACTTTGAAACCGGTAAACTGCGTGAACGCGGAATACAAGAGTCCCAGGGAATGGGGGAAACACATCTGCTGAAGTATCTGAAGGCCGTTCTCCGTCCCGACACCGATCGAGGCAGTCGCCCACTCCCCGACCCCGTCAACCACCAGGAGCGCCGCGCGCTTGAAGGGCGAAGGATAAAACGCACTGGCTGCGTGAGAACGGTGGTGCATCTCATTGAGGATCAGTCCGTCATAGCGGAGAGAGCGGCGGATCAGTTGCGGCAGATGGAGTTTGTATCGAGCCCAGGAGGGGATCGCGCGCAACCAGGCTTCTTCCCCTTTCGGTGCAATGGTCAGCAAGGTATGCAGAATGCGCTCGAACGTGAGAGAGGCATTGTCATAGTACACGACCGCCGAAAGGTCGCTCTGATGAATCCCTCCCTCCTCCAAACAATAGTTGGCCGCGAGATGCGGAAACCCACGATCGTTCTTAATGCGGCTGAAGCGTTCCTCGTCCGCGGCGGCAATGATCTCGCCGTCCTTGATCAGCGCAGCGGCGGAGTTGTGGTAGAAGCAGGACAGTCCCAGGATGTATGCCGGCTTTCTGACCGGCACCGTCTGGAGAGGCCGGCTCACAGGATTGTTTTTGGCCGGTTGAGGCAGAAGTCCGCGCGCCAGAATATCTTCCATCAGCAGCTGTGCAACCTTCTCATGGCCGAATGGTGAAAAATGGCTGTCGTGGCGAAAGCTGAGACGCTCTCGTATCTCCTCGGGCAGTGCAGCCAGACGTGTAGTCACATCGGTCACGTGCAGCCCCCGGTCCGGCGCCTCCAGACTGTTGAAGAGATCTTGATACAGCGGTTTGATTCCATGCAGGTGAAAATAATAATTCGGAATCGGTACGATTAGCAGCGGAACCGGTGAGACATCGGCGTGAAATCGCTCAACTATCGACCGCATTAGTTTCCACGCATCGTGATCTGCTGATGTATATCCGGGGTATGGCTGAAACCTTGTCCGTTTGAGAATGTGCCCTCGGATTTTTCGGAAGGGAGCTTCAAAATTCTGCCCCGCTTTCTTAAACCACGGCGACCTTCGATAGAGCTGGATAATGCCGTCGAGCCAGTGTGCATGGCCATCCGAGGCCTCATCCCTTGTATCAACAACTTCCCGCTCTAGAGGCACTGGGACGTTGTTGAGACATAGGCGGGTTCCGTCAAGAGTGAAGTAAGGTTTGGGCACCCAGACGCGTTTTCCGGTCACCCTATCAATAGATTCCCGATGAGGTGCCACGATCCGCTGGATGTTTTCTACCTGAATCCCCAAGACGATCAAGTCTGCTTCCACACTGCGGGCGAATCGCTCAAAGATTAGGAGCTGCTGATCAGTGCCTGTGCCTGACATCCCATAGTTGTAAACCTCCGCACCTAGCGCGTTGCCCAGTCGCTCCGGAAACCGTTCATGATTGTTGCAGCCATCTCCGGCAGTATAGGAATCGCCGAAAAAAAGAATCCTGGGGCGGTCCGCGCGTGCTTCACGAAACTCATGGTCCGAACGAAACCCCAAGGAGTTGGTTCTGACATAGTACCCACCTACCTCATTGGGAATACGAGCACGGAGATTAGGAACGAATAAAAATCCGATGTCTGGATCATGCCGGATGATCATTCGATGGGTCGACTGGCGTAACAACATCATGAGAAGCCGTCCATCCTTGATTAAGGTAAGATGACGTCGCCCTTCTGAGAAGCCAGAGAGGGCAATTTCAACGGGAGAAGCACATGTCAGGATTACTTCGGGGCGATACCGGTTGGCCAAATCCAACAACTGGAACCTGCGAGGAGACCTAAGCCTATGGAGAACTCTTTCGCATATATAGTGTGAACTACCTGGGAATACAATAGGATGGATACGCCAATGCCAAGCAGACATAATGAGGCGACTTGCCACTTGCCACGACGCGGTAAACAACGATATGCCTGCCAATAAATCAGCAAAAACGTCAGGAGTCCTCCGATTCCCCAGTACAGTGTGACCTGAAACAGACTGTTATGAGATCCGCTAACACGCGAACTTGTACCTTTGAACGCCGTCTTGGCTCCCCAACTTGACCAGAAATTTCCAGCTCCAACTCCTGTGAAGAAATACTCCGGCAAATGATCAATTGCCGCCTGATACACCAAGGCCCTTCCTTCCTGTTTCCCCTCTTTCTCCTCAAAGGTGAATGACATCCGAGACCAGACTGCCTGGGGAACCACACTCCACAAGATTGTTGCCGATACTGCTACAAGGAGCAATGACTTCGCACCCCGAATCCCAACACCATATAGGACGCTTGCACAAGAAATAAGTGTGATGGCAGCTCCGCCACGTGATAGAGGCAAAAAACTAGCCACGAGGCAGAACAGC
Source organism: uncultured Nitrospira sp. (assembly GCA_964556305.1). GTDB lineage: Bacteria > Nitrospirota > Nitrospiria > Nitrospirales > Nitrospiraceae > Nitrospira_A. The sequence goes on from CAZKVY010000002.1 coordinate 77,127, forward strand.
CCTGATCCAAGCAAGACATTCCGTAAAAAAGCGGTCGGCGCCATCAATGCCCATGCAATGGCAACGACTGCGCCTTGACCGGCTGAAAAGGCCATGCTGTTCAAATCTGCGCGGATGGGACTCTCTGCAAACACCTCCGCGCGAAGTTTCGAGGCTTCGTCGAAACTCGAAGCATCTGTTTGCTGGATTGCGCCGTAAGACGTCAGGAACAGCAATACAGAGAGCCAAAGCCCGGCCACAATATATCCCGAGAATGCGATCCTTAGCGCCCGTACATCACGGCTTACTGAGGCTATCAGAATCGCGCCCACTATCATTTGTCCGAACCGGTAGAGGACATTGAGGTCTGCGTGCGGGGCCGTGATCTCCATTGCGGCCGCGTACAGAAGAAAGCAGTAGGAGGCCAGAAAAAGCGGATGCCCCATGGTCCGCAAAAGGACTCCATAATGTCGAATCGAAATATAGACCGCTACCACTCCAAAAATAACAAACTGAATACTAAAACCGGGAATGATGAGAATATGAGACTCAAGCGGCAGCGTGACGATCATGAGGGCAAGCAGACCCTTCTCAAAAATCGACATGGGCGGATTGCCTGTCACCTGTGGGTAAGAAAGCGGCCCGCCTGATGTTGACGTTATAGGAGCGGTCATACCACTGTAACCGATCTCACGCGGCCACTTAGATTGAATGTGCATTGAAAAAAGACCGTAAGGTTGAGGCCACACGAGCCGCTCGAAATTTTTCAGCCACTCGCAAAGCATTCCGCACAAGACGGGATCGAAGGCTTGCGTCGCTCCGCAACTGTTCGATAGCTTCGAGAAGGGCTTCCACTTGCGGGACATCCACCACAAGCGCGCAATCGTGTTCCCGCAAAAACCTCGCTAGGTAACTGTTTGCGGGAGCATGGGCCAGGATGGGGCGGCCAGAGATCAGCATTTCGATCGTTTTGGTTGGAAAGATCGTGCGATATTCGTCCTCGGACAACCCTCCGGTAAAACCATGAGGCAACAGGACAACCTCTGCCTCCTGAAGTTGATTGAGAACAAGATCGCGTGAGACAGTCTTGTAGTGCACTCGATCATTCAGGATTCCAAGGCTTTTCAGATGGCTTTCGGGCGTCCCAGAAACAATCGACAGTGTGCCCTCGATTTGCGAAATGGCCGCACACATACGAATAGCGGCATCCGCGCAAGACTCATTCACATTTCCACACATCACAAAACGAGGTGAAATTCCAGGTGATACAGGCGGCACAAACTCTGGGATATCTTCGTTAAAGGAGTGCACCAGAGGCGAACATCGCAATTGCGGATACCGTTCCCGATAAAGCTCCTCCATCCCCTTGCTCATAACGAACGTGTGTACAGCTCGAGCGAAAATTTTCGCCTGCACCCATGAGGCAAATCGAAAATGGACACTGCCTGGTCGTCGTTGCTCCACATAGGTATTGTGAAAATAGGCATACATTGGGATACCACTGAGTAGAGAGGTCGCATACCCGGCGATAAGATATTCCTCAGAAGGGAAGACCACCACCATTCTTGTACACCGGTAGTGTTTAACGGTCTGCCAGCAGCGTAAGACCAAAGCTGGAAACTGGAGCAGGCGCCACCATCGCGCCCCACGCTTGGTATCAGGCCATGCGGTGGTCAGATAGCATATTTCAGGCCATTCATCCTTCCAGGCAACAGCGGGCTTTTGGTATGGCCGCTCCCCGGCAAGAACCATTTCTTCATTTGCAAACTGTTTTGCAAGGTTTCCTACGATAATGGCAGACCCCGATGTGTCCGGAGGAACTTTCCACGACAGGAGAAGGGTGCGTTCAGGCATCTTGCTCTCAAACATGATAAAGAGAAAACTTTATTACAACGATCACTTCGATCTGCATAATACTAGCGGATGCCACCACGATCGCATGTTATGGCGTACTCTCAACGCGACAAGAATTCCATCAGCGCCAGACCGTCCGGCGCGTCACAATACACCTTGTCTGTTGCCATCCTAGATTCTGAGTCGCGTCTGGTTCACATCTCCGGGCGTCAAAGTACCTCACCACCTCCGAACCGATGAGGCCGCTTGAGCCGGTTACAACGATCTTCATGAATCTTCCCTCACCCGTTCAATGTTACGAAGCGACGACCCGACGACCACGGCCGGGTTGCCTGCCACGACCTGGCCGGCTTCGACGTTTTTCGTCACGACCGCGCCGGCGCCGATGACCGCTCCCCACCCAACGGTTACACCCTTTAAAATCATCGCACGAGCGCCGACAAACACGTCATCGTGGATCACGACCGGGGCGCAACGTGCGTCACGCGTCGGATGTTGATGCCGCTTGTAAGGATCAACCGGATGAAAATCGGTGTCCCAGATACAAGCCCCTGCCCCGATCATGACATGGCTACCGATCGTGACCTTCACTCGCGCGGCGATCGATGCGCCTGAAATAGCGGTGTTTTTCCCGATGGTAATGGCACTCTCCGGCGTCAGTGCTGCGAGAATCGTCGGATGGGGTAGCCCGGCCGGATTGCTATTCGCGCGGCTGAAGACACGCACACCCTCTCCCAGCGCAATGGTTCCACCCGGGGCCAAAGTGATGATCGGCCGTCCGATGAAGGAGCAGCCCTGGCCACAGGTCACCCCCAGCCAGCGCAGCCAGACGGGGATACAGATGCGGTCCAGGAACAGCCGGAACGCCGTGTAGGGACCCCGTATGACTCTGGTCAATCCCTGATTCATCGGAAGTTGTTTCGACGAGTCATGGAGTGACTCGATCACATGACGGCACAGGTATCAGCCTGGGTCACGAGAAAATCGGCGACCGCTTGTGTCGCTCGCCCGTGATTGACAAACACCGTTTCGGCCAGGTGGGGTGAATGATCCTGCAGTGCCTTACCCTGGAGCGCCTGCTCGATCATGGCACAAAGGTGATTCGCTGACCCGATTCGTTGAGCCAGGCCTTCCTGCCAATTTGTTGCCAACTCCGGCCAACCATCGGCGTGAAAGTGCCAGACCGGCTTCTGGTACAGCAACGCGTCCAGCATGGCGGTGGAACAAAGCGAGGCCACGCAATCACAACCATCCAAGAGGAGCGCAAACTCAGGACAATCCTTTGTGATCACCAGATGCGAGTTTGGACGATAGAGCGATCCATCCTCGTTCGGATGGAGGCGCACGATGATATTGATCCGGCCCCGGTATCGTTCCGCTGCAGCCTCGAGCCATTGCACGCATTCGCCCGGAGCCGATCCATTCCGGGACAGATCGTTGCCATTGGAGAAGAAGGCAATGGTTAACTTGTCTTCAAGCGACAGACTCCTGAGCAACTGCTGCTTTGCCTGGCCCTTGGGGGCGGGTCGCATGGCATCGTGTCTCGGGCTCCCGAGCGCCTCCAGCCGTTGGCGATCCGTGCCCAGGCTGGTCAGCGTTTCACTGGAGGACCGTCCCCAGGTGCACATCCGGTCGGCCAGCATCGGGATATAGAACGGTTGCAACACACCATGTTGCAGGAGGATAGTTCGCATCTGTTTGGCCTGTGCGGAGACCAAGAGTGCGGCTCCGCCGATCAATTGCGTGGAGGCCGTGACGACCACACGAGGCCTGGTGGCATCCAGAATCTGATCCACTTCATTCAAGAGGCCCTGTACATCGGCGCAGGCGTTGAAGAACCAACGGGCCAGCGCCGGTTGCGCCAGATTCTTCTCCGCCTGACAAAGCGCCTCCCAGGCCTGTTTCGTCCAGGCGGGAAGAAAGAACACGCTCGGGAACCGAAGCGTCACACAAGAAGGAGGCAGATCAGCGGGACCGTTCATCGAGACGAGTTGAACATTCGCGCCGCGGGAGGTGAGCTCATGAAATACAGGCAACAACGATTCACGAATCACCTCGCGGGTTCCTTCGATCCAGATCAGAATATCGCATGGCCGGAACACTCCGGCACTGTGGCCGCGGCGGACCAGAGGCCGGAGCCACTGCTTCGCGGACTCCCGCCAGCCGAAGGGTCTCGGCTGGACCAGCAACTCCCTGAAGATGAATTGACGCAACGGCTCAAGTTGGGGAAACCGCTCGAAGACCCGACGCGTGTTCGCCGCGAACTCAAGATACCGTTGATCGAGATTCTGTTGTGTAGTCATACGCTTGCGTAGAGGGTGCTTGGTGCTTGCTCAGCTGTTTTAGAAATTCGGCCGTGCGTCTGCCTGCCTGGCCGTCCAGCGGACCGCAATCTTCGGCACGGGCCCGCCGGCGCCCCTCGGCCTCCAAAGATGGATGCTCCAGGTAACGATTGATCAGGTCGATACAGTGCTCTCCATCATCGGCCAACCGTGAACTGCCATAGGACATCATCTGCTTTGTATCAGAGCGTTTGTAGAAGCGCCGCACCGACAGCGCCTCAGGGATGCCTGGAAGTTGATCGTAGTACACATTGACCGTCGGCTTGTCGAAAATAGCCGAGTCGATGGTCATCGTTCCACAGACATTCACTTGCACGTCTTGGTTCGCCAGGAGGGAGAGGTGCATTTTTTCCTCGTCGAGGATATGCCGCACGAGATGGGCTTCATGTTCCACCCCTCCATATTGCACATCGGTCGGACGTGGATAGCTGCGGGCTTCCGGGTATTCTCTCTCCAGGAGCTTGAGGTTTGACCCGAACATTCTGGGATGACCGCGGACGAGCAGCTGTGCCCCGCGTGCAAACCGGCCTGCGTGCGCGGCATCGGCCAGGTGCTGCGCTATCGCAACCTCATGAGGAATAACCGTGGGCGTCGCCATGGTATAGAGAATCAGGGGGCGGTTTGGATCGAGTCCGATCAGTGAGAACAGCTCCTGACGTGTCAGACGAAGCGATGGATCGAGATGGTGGTCGAATTGCGGTGCGCCCGTGACATGAACCTGACCGGGGGATGTTTCCGGATACATGGCCAATAGACAATCTCGCGCCACTTGCGACCACACCAGATACAGATCGGCAAAAGGGAGATAGGGAATCTTGTGTTGCAGATTGTCGCGGGAGCGGATCATGACGAGAGTAGGAATACTGAGTGAGTTGGCAGCTTCGATGAGAGCCATCTCCCGCGCCCCCTCGGGCGAAAAACTCGCAACGACGGTAGCCCCCGCGTCCCGCAATCGTCGTCGGTAGACTTCAGTGATCGGATGTTTCCGCAAGGTCTGGGCGAATTCCGCGCGCGAGCGTTCAGCCAGGCCGCATCGTCCTGCAAGCCAGAACCGCCCGAACCTGCCGGCCGCCCGGCTGATGCTGGCGACCCGGCGCAACGGTTTTGTGTTGTTGTGGCGATAACAACTGAACAGGAAGTCGGCCCACATGGTAGACGGATCCTGATAACACTTTCGCACAAACCCCACAGAGGAATGCAACCGGTCCAGTGCCGAATCATGTCGAACCTCGAATTCTTCAAGAGCCTCTATGACTGTCCCTTCCGGCCGGGCGGCCAGGGAACCAGGCAACTTATTCGGATCCACCCAGACCTGTATTTTCGTTCCGGCCAGCCAGCGTCCGAGCTCGCCGGTCCGTACGTTACGCAAGGCCAAAAAACTGTCGCAACCGATAATGATGCTCATGAAAACAGACTTCCTGGATGAATCATCACGTTCAGACAGTTCGCAGGAGTTCCCGTTCGACCATCTCGCAGATCGTATGCCAGGCGAGCAGATGCAATTCTTGTATGCGCGGCGTCGAATCGGCCGGTGCACGGAAACAGAGGTCGGCATGCTCCACAAGGCTCCCCCCACTCGCGCCGGTAAACCCGATCGTCGCGGCCCCTTTCGCCCGCCCCGCCTGCAATCCACGTATGACGTTTGCGGATCGCCCGCTCGTGCTGATGCCTGCCACGAGATCCCCCGGTTTGGCCAGGGCACGGACCTGCCTGGCAAACACATCGGCGAACTCCCAATCGTTGCCGACAGCGGTGAGAATCGAGGTATCGGTGGTAAGAGCGATGACCGGCCAGGGCTCACTCTCACGCAAAAAGCGGCCGACCAATTCACCGGCCACATGTTGGGCATCCGCGGCACTGCCGCCGTTCCCGAATAGAAGAATCTTGTTGCCGGAACGGATGGTCCGCACGAAGGCCTGCATGATTTTCACCAGCGTCGGCAACGACAAATCCAAGAGACGCTGATGTGCTTCGAGGCTGTTCTTGACGATCGCGTACATGTCTTTTTCCAGGACACTTGCGTTTTCCTCGAGCATGTGGATCTGGCGTATCAGGCCAAACGCTTCCGCGACGGCCCCAGCTCCACCGGATTTCGACAGGATGCGATGCGCGGCGGCTTTGGCTGAACGTGTGGCATTCAGGGGGGCGAGTCCCAGCCCGACATGCCGCAGCGCTGAGGCATCACGATCTCCGTCACCGACATAACAGAACTCATCAAGCCGGACGTTCAACTCGCGCGCGAGCCCTTCCAGCGCGAGCAATTTCTCTTTCGCGCCCCGCCGCACCAGATCGCAATTGAAACGACGCATCAATCGATCGACGGATGGCGTATCTTCGCCGGTCACCAAAGCGACCGTAAGGCCGGCTCGTTTGGCTTGCGTCACAGCGTCGAGATCCTGGAAGCAAAACCGTTTGTCTTCATCACCGGACTCGGAGAGGGACGCGGTGCCATCCGTTAGTACCCCATCGATGTCCAATGCAAGCACTCGAATTGTGGTCACCATACAGTACGGCCTCCATCCATAATCAAATTCATGCCAGTCATATAGGACGACGCGTCCGACACGAGAAATACGACTGCAGCCTTGTACTCATCCTGGCGGGCCATCCGTCCAAGGGGAATCAGGTGAGTCAGACGAGCCACGAATTCCTTGTCTTGCCCGGTGTAGACACCTCCCGGAGACAGGGCATTGACCCGAACCCCTTGTTCGGCCCAGTAGGTAGCGAGGTATCTGGTCAATCCGATCAACCCGTGTTTGACGACAGAATAGCTGACGGGTTTTACCGGTTGTTGATGATCCGGCAGCTCCGCACGCCGATAGATACGCTGATCAGGGGCGATAACGCCAAGGTCGGACGCGATATTCAGAATCACGCCCCTGCCGCGCTTCGCCATGTCCTGACCGATCACCCGGCTGCAGAGAAATGCGCCCGTGAGCCCCACGGCAAGGTCTTCATTCCAGCTCGCCACCGAACATTCTTCAAGTCTGGAACTGCCCTCCTTCGCGCCCTTGAGTTGCTCTTGTTTCGGATTGCGGGCGGCGTTGTTGATCAGAATATCGATCTGGCCGAACCGGTCGGTCACCTGCCGGACGGTTCCAAGGATCGACTCCGGTTGCGTAATGTCTGCAGAGAGCGCGACGGCCGGTACTCCGTATTTTTTCGACAGGCGCGCGGCAGTTTCCTGCGCATGACGCGTGTCGATATCAACCAGGACCGGAGTTCCTCCCATCTCCGCGATCGCGTCCGCATGTTGCGCACCCAAGAGGCCTCCCCCTCCGGTGATGACCGCAACTCGGCCCGACAGGTCGAACCGAGCGCGGACGCTGACATCGACGGGATTGTCTGAAATCATCAGGGTTCCTCTCGAACGCCGGGATGGATCAGCGGCCTACTCGACGCAACTTGTTCATCACCGGGACCTCGCTCGGATAGAGGCATTTCTTACCGTCGCCCATGGCCTTCTGAATGGCACGAACATCTTTCACCAAACGCCAGACGCCCTGTGGTTCAATCGAAGCCGCTTGATCGCTGCCCCACATCGCCCGATCCAACGTGATATGGCGCTCGATCATGCAGGCTCCCAGTGCCGCCGCGGCAACCGAGGTGGCCAGGCCTACTTCATGGCCGGAGTAGCCGATCGGAACATCATACCGTTCGCGTAACGTCTGGATAGCCGCCAGATTTAATTCCTCCACCGACGAGGGATACGTGCTCGTGCAGTGAAGAATAATGAGGTCATTGGTCCCCAAGACTTCGACCGCATGGTCGATCTGCTCGATGGTGCTCATTCCAGTCGAGATGATGAGCGGCCTGCCGCAACTCCGGTGGTGTCGTAAGAGATTGTCGTCGGTCAGACTCGCTGAGGCGATCTTGTAGCAGGGCGGATTGAACTGTTCCATGAAGTCGACAGAGGGTTCATCCCAACAGGACCCATACCACAGAATATCTTTCTCTCTGCAATAACGATCGATTTCGCCGTACTGTTCGCGCCCGAATTCCAACCCGCGTTTGAGATCGCCGTTGGTCTTCCCAAAAGGATTTTCGCGAGGTTTGCTCAGTTCCTCAGGCGTATAGACAATCTCAAGCGTCCGCTTCTGGAATTTGACGGCGTCGCAGCCTGCAAGCGCCGCGGTGTCGATAAGCTTCTTGGCGATTTCGACGTTTCCATTGTGATTAATCCCGATCTCGGCAACCATGAAACAGGGTTGCCCCTCACCCACGGAGAACTTCCCTATCTGGACAGTGCTGCTCATCGTACCCCTCCTTTGTAAAAATAAGTGTGTCGGCTGATTGTGAACTGATGGTCCATTCACTTCACCGGCGACCTCATCCGCGGATCCGAAGATCGCGGACGCATCGCCTCGAGCTTATGTACCCTTGTACAGGCCTTCTGCCTGAGGACTGTCACTGTAGGCGGGCTTCAACTGGGCATTACGATAACGAATGAGTCTTGCCGGATTGCCGGCCACAACGGCATAGGGCTGGACGTCTTTTGTGACAACCGAGCCCGCAGCGAGCACGGCTCCGTGGCCGATTGTGACGCCGGGCAAAATGATAACCGCGTTCCAATCCACATGAGAATGGGCGGTCAGAGAGTCGAATCGTGCAGAGCGGCGGATACAGGGCCGCCGGCGTCATGTAGGTCAGACTGGGTGACGCATCCCTTGTGCGAGGGTACGCTCGTCCCCGTATTGCATCCGATGGAGAGCCTGTTCAACTGCGGGGATGTCCTCCGGGTAATCGACTTCGAGCAATTCCTCGTTATGGATATAGGGCAGCGCGCATGTTCCCCACATGGATTGCTTCTCAAGAATGGCGCGGGGCCGTATGACATCTACGTATCCATTCTGCCAATAGACGATCGGCAGCTGTTGACGCGGGAGCGATTGACAGTCCGGCACGTTTTCTATCCGAAGCACGGGCTGCAACTGACCGGCCGGGTTCACCTGCCACATTTTGTACGGTGTCTGACGGGCCACACTCACCGACCGGATCGCATCCGCTTCGGGGTGCGACAGCAAGAGTTCAATGGCTTCGTCGATGTGCTCCACGCGGCGAACGGGCCCCGGCGGGCGAAGGTGAACCACCAGCTCGGGTGAGTACCCTTCCTGCTCTGAAAACCAGTTCAGCGCATGGCGAAACACATCGATGTCCGGTGACGCATCTCCTGCGCACCACTCCGGACGGATGAACGGGATTTCGGCTCCCCATTCCCGCGCGACCTGGGCAATTTCCTGATCGTCCGTCGACACCACGACTCGCGTGATCCGTTTGGACGCCAGCGCCTGCAGAATCGAGTATGCGATCAGTGGCTTTCCCGCGATCGGGAGGATGTTCTTGCGAGGAACGCCTTTAGAGCCGCCCCGGGCCGGTATAAGCGCCAATATCTTCGGATCCATCAGGCCTTTCTCGCCAACAGGCGAAGCCAGGCGCCCGCTGACCGGTCTTCGTTATAGTGAAAGTGGGGATGCACCCTCCGATCAATCCACTGCGGTGGTTGATTGAACAGTTTTTGTGAGGCGCGCCGGGCGCCTTCTCTCATGATATTGCGCCATCTGGTTTCGGGCCTCCTCCGCCCGCAACTCGACACGGCAACGATAGTCATGCCGCTCTCCTGAAAGAGCCGGATCAAGGATGCCTGCGTAAAGAAAAGCAGATGGGGAAGGTCCAGCGGCGATTCGGATAACTGTGTCTCATTCGGCACTTCGCAGAACACGTGTCCCTGTTTCGTCAGAAGGCGCTGAATATCCTTCAGGAATTGACGGGGTCTCGTCAAATGCTCCAGAACATGGGAAAAACTCACCACATCCCAGGAAGTCTTCGTCTCGAAGAGGCTTGCATACAGATGATGCCCTGCTTCCTGTATCTGCCTGCCGCAGCGCACGTCGGGTTCGATCGCTCCTGTTCTGGCAACCTGTTGCCGGCGGGCTTCGTCAAGCAGCAGCCCATGGCCGGCCCCGATGTCGAGCCAACTTCCCACTAACTTCAGCGTTTCCAGGACAAATTCGACCTGCGCGCGGGCCCTCACGGAGCCGCCATCCCAGGCATTGGGGCGAGCGTCGTCGTCGCTCTGTCCCCGTTCGGCCCGATAAGTTTCAGCGTAAAACGCTTCGAGCTCGTTCTCCTGAGGCAATGGGCAGGCAAAGGCGGCCTGGCACTGTCTGCACGATCGGATGGAGAGTCCGGAAAACGGACCCTGCGACGGCGTCGTTCCGCTCCGGTACGGCCGGACGACGGCCGTTTCCTGGGCCAAGCATACGGGACAGCGGAACGCGGTTGTTTCTTGGAGCATCGTCGACATCATGTCGTGGAATGACTTCCAGGTTTCGTGGAGACAGGGGACCGGAGACGGCTCAACGTTCGGTTGAAGCGCCAGGATTCAATGGTTGTCGGTAAGCGTGGTCCGTTGATCTGGTGCGAAGTCCACGGGGGTACCGGCACGAAGCGACTCGTCGGCCAGAAGAGAGAACCGGAGGCTGCGGACTGATTCCCGTAGGTCTACCATCGGCTGCATCTCGCCCCGCAAGCAGGCAAGAAAATGTCGGAGTTCATCCACAAACATCTGATTACGTTCAAACCCGCGGAACTGGATCTGCTGGGTCGTTCGTGACTTCACGTCATGAAAGACCACCTGATTGCTATAAAAGTCATAGTGAACCTTCCCCGCATCGCCGATCACTTCACAGACTCTCTGCGGAGGCCGCTGCAGATAGTCCAGGTGAATGTGCACCGGAAAGACTCCGCCGCGATCCTCACAGGACAGTAGGACGCTGACGGAATCTTCGACGTCGAGTTCGAGCCCGCTGAGGTGTCCTCCGACGGCATACAGACGGCGAGGCATTCCGAACAGCCATAAGGCATAATCGAACTCGTGCGTTTGAATGCGGAGCGCCCCTCCCCCGAGCGCCCTCCTCGCCGCGTGGCTTTGCCGGTAGTCTTCATAAGGATGCCAGTCCGGAAGATACTCCCCGTTCACGATGTGGACGGCAGCAAGCCTCCCGAGGCGGCGTTCTTCGAGCAGATTCTTGATCCAACATAATCCCGGATGGAAACGAAATTGATAGGCCACAAAGGCCACCAGCTTCTTGCGCTCGACCGTCTCTATCAGCTCCTCGACCCCGTCGAGAGTATCGGCGAGGGGCTTCTCGATAAACAGGTGACATCCCGCCCTGGCTGCCGCCAGGGCGACCGGCAGGTGCAAGCTGTTGGGATTCGTCACGAACACCGCATCCGGTTTCTGGCCCAAGGCGTCATCAAGATTCGAAAAGGATCGGATGTTATACGTCGACTCCAAGGTCGCGCCTTGCTTCACGGTCATGTCTGCGTTGAGGACAGGGCTGTCGCCGTTGGCCCGGTAGGCGAGAATCTCGACATGCTCGCCCATCAGCGCGCGAAGGTTCCGGACATGCCGTTGGCCGATTGAACCGAGTCCCGCAAACAATACTTTCATCGTCTCCCCTTCACACGGTCTTTGCCGTGAAGTGCCCGCATGCTCCGCAGGCTGCGATCCGATTCACCAGCTGTCCGATTCCTTCAATTTCGACGGCAACCTCGTCACCCGGAACCAATGCCGGCTTGGGAGGCGGGGTGCCAAGGGCAACGACATCGTAGGGTTCCAGCGTCATGATGCTTGATACGTAGACCAGGCACTCCACCACGCCGAATCTCATCGCTGCGGTCGTACCTTGCTGGACGACCTCTCCATTCCGCCGTGTGAGGAGAGTGAACGGACGGATCGTGGAGTCGAGATTCAGGTATGGCCCCATCGGCGCGAACCCATCCGCAGACTTCTTCACGGCAGGCGGAACCACACGGAGGGTGCTGTCCCGACCCGAAAGATCGTTGACCACTGTCCACCCCAGAATGGCACCCGGCACCTCGTTCTTAGTCAGGTCCCGACATCGCCGCCGCACGACCACCCCAAGCTCTCCTTCTGCGACGACCGATCGAAAGACATGGGGCAGCTCGACGGTCGTCAGGTGACCCGTGAACGATGACGGCGGTTTAATAAAGAAAGACGGATAGAGATCAGGACCCAGCGGCTCCTCCCCCGGAAAATTGGCCCCGATCCCGATCAGTTTCGTCGCAGGGACAGGCGGCAGGAACCGGACCTTTTCCACGGCGACACGCCTGTCCGTTCTCGTCAACCCCTCGAGCGGCGATCCGGACAAGAGCACCAGATCGGTTCCCTCCGGCAAGGCGTACCAGACCGTTCCTTCCCAACTGATTCGGGCGATCCGTCCCTCACGCACAGACGACACTCGCATTGAGAAATTTGATGTTTGCCAGGTGCAGCGGACAGATGTTGTCGATGAAACCGGTATACTCACCCGTCGTGCTCACCCGGTGAAGGATCCGCAACACCTTTTCGATTTCAATACCAACCATCGCATGGTGCAAATCATCAAGAAATTCCTGGTTCCGATGCTCCGCTTCGGCAAATACTGCAATGGCCTTCCGCAGGACCTCGGGGCTCCGCTCGCGCTGTAAAAAGGCGAAACGTAAAATGCTAAACCCCAGGCAAGGCAGCCGCTGATCGATAATCATGTTGTCGAGATCAATCATGGTCGCCTGGTCTCGATCGTGATGGAATAGCGCGTTCCGCGGGTGGAAATCCGTGTGGACCAGGCACTCATCAAGCGGCGAAACGGGGCGATCACGGAGCGTTCGTTCCACGGCCCACTCGACAGTATCCCACTGCTCGAGAATCCGGGCATAGGCCTGGCGAACCGGGGCTTGATCCTTAAGAAATCTATACAGCGCGGGCACCTCGCTCGCGGTCGTACGAAGAGGATACGCCTTGTTAAATCCCCTCATCCTCTTTCTGGTTTCATCACTGAGGAGACCCAGTCCTTCGGTATGAAGTCTACGCAGCGAATTGGCACTGCATCGGAGGTCCAATTCCGGGTCGGCATATGTCCTGCCGTCGTTGAACACATAGAGACGCAGGAGATGACCTTGGTAACGATGAACGAAGCGGCCATCGTCACCACGAACGATCTCTTCAACCTGGAGGCCGGCACGATGGAGCTCGAATACCGCCTGGCCCACGACCTCGAGCCGCTCGGCGACATCCTTCTGTCCGTAGAGAGCCTGGGGATGAGCCATCACTTTTAAGAGGAACCGCCCGCCGGTCGTCGAATATGCGAACAGATTGTTGCTGACTTGAAACTCAAAAGTGAGCGGGGCGAGCTTGACCGGACGCCCGAGCGAAGCATAACCCGCAGCGAGATGCTTGATGAGGGCGGTGAACGGAGGTGTCAGCATCAGTCAAGCCCCGCATACATGCCGCCGTCCACCCGGATGAAATTTCCGGTGAGATAGCCGGCTCGTTCCGACGCGAGAAAGGCGACCACATGGCCGACATCTTCCGGCGTCCCCAGGCGCCCTTTGGGGATGCGCCCGATTGAGGTGGAAAGTGCCTCGTCGAAAGAGGTCTTCAGGGTATCCGCCCTTTTCTGAATCAATGCGCGCGACCGGGCAGTCATAATGGAGCCCGGCAATACCATATGGACGTTGACGTCATGCGGAGCAAGCGCGCGGGCAAGTGTGCGGTGCACTGCAGCCAGCCCGCCGCGCATGAAGTTGGAAAGATCAAGCCCCTCGATCGGAGCTTTCACAGACAGGGACGCGATGGTGATGATGCGCCCCCATCGGCGCGCACGCATCCCCGGTACGACGCGCCGGATTGCTCTCATCAGCGAGATGGCCTGCTCTTCGAATGCTGTACGCCAGGCCTCATCGGGCAGATCGAGGATATTTCCCGGCTGAGGACCACCTGTGTTATTGACCAGGATGTCGGTGCCGCCGAAGCGCTCATCTACAAAACCGAACAACCGTTCGAGATCGTCGGATGAAGCCAGATCTCCGGGAAAAATGAGCGCGTCGTGACCGCGTTTGATGAAGCAGGTCCGCGCGGCCTCAAGCTTTTCCTTGGAGCGCGAGAAGAGGACCACGCGATGTCCTTCCTCCCCGAGGCATTGCGCGGCAGCGAGGCCGAGGCCTTCGGATCCTGCAAGAATGACGGCGGTTCTCTGTGTCTTCACCTGATCTGTCTCACGTTGATCAGACTGTTTCAGTGGTGTCGCTGAAGGGCACGAGGGGTGAACAGGCAACGGGGCGATCCGAATCGATCTAAGTCTTGTGAGCCGCGTTCATCGATTCAATAAGATGGTGATTGAGCGCGACACTGATCCATTGCCACACGTAGAAAGAATTGTCGCTCTCGCCCCGGAGGTATTGCTCCCATGATTCATGCAGACGAGCGTTGTCAAACCACCCGCTCTGGGTGATGCTTGCATGCGCCAGGCAACTCTCCACCCAGTCCCGGAGAGGCCCTCGCAGCCATTCGCGCTGTGGTGTCTGCACGGGCCGTTTCGGAGCCTCCGTAAAGTCTTTCGGCAGGAGTGGGCGAACGATTTGCCGGAGGAGATATTTGTGCTGGTCGTGGCGGATGAGGCGATGGTCGGGCTGTTTGAATGCCAGTTCAACCAACCGGTAATCCAGAAACGGCTCCCGCAACTCGCAGGATGCTTGCGAGGAGGCTCGATCGTTGAAACGCAACGCGCGTGGGAGTTTCGTATACCGGAGATCGCGATAACGAAGGTTCGACAGCCGGCCTTGAAAGGGTTCCGGATAGACCGGCCGAGGCCGAAAGGAGGTAAAGGCCTCTGAGAGACACCCATGGCTGGTCGACCCATTGAGAGAGCCTTGGACGGGCATGGATCCTGATAAGGCAGTCCCTGCGCCCTGTGCGTAGTAACTATACCCTCCCCACTGTTCGTCGAGGCCCTGCCCGTCCAACAACACCGTTGTTCCGGAGCTCTTGGCCAGCTTGAAGAGTTGAATCATCGCCAAGGTCGGAAATCCCCCGAAGGGCTCCTCTTGGGAAAGGATCGCCTCTTCGGCGAGGTCGGGAATCTCAGCCGGAGCGAGATACGCTATGTTGAGCGGATAGCGGGTTTCCGCGAGCAATTGCCTGACCCAGGGTGTTTCATCGTAGGCGGCGTCACCACAGGCGAAGTGGTAGGTCTGGATATCCTGGCCCGAACCGAACAGCTCCTTCAACAGCGCAACCAACGTCGAGGAATCCAGGCCACCGCTGAGGCAGACCCCCACGGGGACATCCGAGCGGAACCGAATACGCACGGCATCCTGGAGGAGCCGGTGGTATTCCTCGCCGACGATGCTGTCCGGGCGTTCGTCCGGCCAGGAGGACTTCACCCGTTCCGGAAGGTCATACCAGCGATGCAGCTCAATACGCCCGTCTTGCCAGGAGAGATAATGGCCAGGAGGAACCCGCCTGATACCTTTGAAGAAGGTACTGGAACCGTGATCATAGGCACCGAACCGCAGGTAGGCGAACCAGGTGTCCTGGTCCGGCTCCAAGGGGACGCCGGCTGCTACGAGCGATTTGATCTCCGACGCAAAATAGAGCGTACCGTCCACTTCGGCATAGTAGAGCGGCTTGACCCCGAAACGATCTCTGACCAACAACAATCGTTCGGTCAGACGGTCCCAGATCGCACAAGCGAACATTCCGTTCAGCCGGTGGAAACTCTCGGCCCCCCACCGGGCAAAGGCCTCAAGGACGACTTCCGTATCGGTTCCTGTTTCGAACGACCTCCCAAGGTCAGATTTCAACTCGAGATAGTTATACACCTCTCCGTTGTAGGTCATGACGTAACGACGATCGTGACTCATCATCGGCTGGTGACCGCGCGAGGACAGATCGAGCACGGCCAAGCGCCGGTTACCAAGTGCCACGTGAGATTCAACCCATACTCCCTCTCCATCCGGCCCGCGATGCGCGAGCGGCCTGGTCATGAGTTGAATCGTGCGATCCGAAACGACCCGCTCTGATCCGACGTATCCGCTAATACCACACATGTTAGAGGCTTCCACTTCGTTCTAGGGCGATCTGCTCCGACATCATGAGTTCGGCCAGCTTGAGATCGAGCTCCGTATCGATACTCACCGATCGTTCCAGAGGCATCACGTAAGGACGAATCGTTTGTCCCCAAATGGACCCCTGCTCCATCAAGACGTCTCGCCTGGTCAGATAGATCGATCCGTTACGCATGTACGCTGCCGGCTGATAATCCTGCCGTCTGGTGCCTTCCCGCTCTTCCACGCAAAACGGCAGGAGGACGTCATTTTCAATGCGCTTCATCAAGATAGGGTGTGTGGCGAAAACCCGCACCACACTGATGACGGAATCACAGCCTCCCGCAGTCCCCAAACTGAGGCACTGCTCAAGGTCTGAGAGGGTACGAAACGGTTCCGTCGGCTGGAGAAGACAAATCCAATCCATACGGACCGCATCCTGTCTTTCAATGAACTCGACCGCATGTTGGAGCATGGGAATCATAGGTGATTCATCGCGAGCCAGATTCGCCGGTCTGAGAAATGGCACCTCCGCCCCATACTCTTTCGCCACCGTCGCAATCTCCTCATCATCCGTGCTCACAATGATACGGTGGAACAGATGCTGGGCCGCGCGGGCATGTTCAATCGTATAGGTAATCAGCGGCCTCCCGCAGACGGTACGGATATTCTTGCGAGGCACCCCTTTCGAGCCGCCCCGAGCCGGAATCACCGCCAGTACTTTCTGGGTCCTGTCCATCAGTATGCAATCCTCTTCTCCACGGTCAGCGGGACCCGGGCCAGGATTTGCGCAATACGCTCGCCTGCTTTGCCGTCGCCATACAGAGGACTGGATGGATACCGGCCATTGGCCAGGTGTTTCTCGGTGGCCTCCACGATCTCGGCAGCGTTATATCCGACGTCGATGACGTTCCTCGCTCGTTCTCTCCCCTGCTGACGATTGCCGATGTTGACAACCGGAAGACCGAGATACGACGCCTCCCTGATCCCCGCGCTGGAGTTCCCCACCAGACAACGGGCGCCGGCGAGCAGCCGGAGGAAATCCTCCGGTGTCATATTCTTGAAAAAATAAATCTGCGAAGTCTCCCCGGCCTCGCGGAACTGGCGCAGGCCTTTCGAGATCTGATCCGAGCCGGCATCCACATTGGGCCAGAACCAGAAGGTCGGCCGGTTCAACGTCCTGACGGCAGAAATGGTCTCGTGAATCTGCGATGCGGAATCGCGATACTCGGTGGTGACGGGATGTTGCATGACCACCATATAGCCGTCGCGCACGTCGAATCGGTTTCCGACTCCGGCATAGGCCGCAAAAGGGTCAAAGCCCTTCTCCATGGAGCCTTGAACACGCTCGGCGAGATCAATCGAAGGACAGCCTGTGATAAAGACCATCTCCGGGTCTTCTCCCATGCGGATCACCCGGTCTGCTGCCTGTCTGTTGGCGACGAAATGCAGGATGGAGAGTTTCGTTACCGCATGCCGGACTTTCTCATCGATCGATCCCGTGACTTCCCCGCCTTGGACGTGCGCCACCGGAATGTTGAGATAGGATGCAGCGATGGCTGTCGCGATCGTTTCAAATCGATCCGCGACACTGATTACGACATCAGGCCGGATATTGTCGAAAATCGTGGCGAGTTCGACCACGCCCAAACCGGTCGACTTCGCGGTCGTGATCAGGTTCTCGCCCTCCAGCACCATGTAGACGATCGCGTCTGGTTGAAAGCCGTCCGCGCGAATGACGTTCACAACCTCTCCGTAACGTTCCAGCAGGGCCGACGCCGCAACGATGAGCTGGAGTTGAAGATCCGGATGAGACTTGATCGCTTGAAGAACAGTCTTGATCCGGGAATAACTCGGCCGAGCAGTGATGACGACACAGACTTTCCGCATAATGACTCCGATCCGGTTTCCGTTAGGCCGGGACGTGGTGAAGGAATTGAGTCAGTTTATGAGCCATAAACACTTCGGTTTTACACATAGCTTCATGAGTCGCTCCTCCGATGTGAGGAGTAATCAGCAAATTACGGTGTTGCTTGGCATAGATCAGCAGCGGATTGTTTGAACGGATGTCGTGACGGCGTTCATCCGCGAGCACGTCCAGCGCCGCTCCGCCGAGCCGTCCTGAATCGAGGGCATCAAGCAGCGCTGCTTCATCCACGATCTGCCCTCGCGACGTGTTCACCAGCACAGCGCCTCCGGGAAGTGCGGCCAATTCCGCTCTGCCGATTAGATTCACGGCACCCGGATGAAGATTGACGTGAATAGTCAACACATCGCTCTCTGCAAGCAACTCAAGCAAAGACGGTTTCCGAAGAACCGCCGTCGGCCACGTGTCGAGGAAAGGGTCATATGCGGCGACACGCATCCGGAAAGCCGATCCGTACATCGCAACTTGCCTTCCTAAGCGCCCGAAACCGACAATGCCGAGCCGTTTCCCTTCCAAATCGTGGCCCTTCAACGCGTCTCGATTCCATAGTCCAGCCTGTACTGAATCGATCGCTTCAGGAATGCGGCGCATAAGGGCAAGCAACAATCCCCAGGTATGCTCAGCCGTCGCGGTGATGGTGCTCAAAAATGTCTGTTCACCTCTCAGGCTGAGGACAGGAAGATTCCGTGCCTCTGCCGTCACAAGATCGATATGGTCGAGACCGGTTGTCGCCGACACGATGGCTTTCAGATTCTTGCCCGCCTCGAACACTTCCTGATCGATCTGATGGTGCAGCCGCACGATCAGAATGTCATAGGCTGAGATGCGCTCCAGCAGTTCGCGCCGGCACAGCGGCCCGTCGCTGATCTCGCCTAACCGCTCCAGAACCGCACGTGCTTCTCTGCAGTAGCCTTCCGGCTCGAGGTTGAGAATGCGATACTGCCCGGGTTGGACCTTGAGAACAGGGATGCTCATGGTTCAAAATCATCCTGCGAAAGGAGCGTATCCGCCGGTACCGCCCGTCGCAGCTTGCGCCCTAGAATCTCTCCGACTCGGTCGACGGCAATCCCTGTACCTGGTTTCTTGAATGTCAGATGTTCGGATGACAGAATCGTTCCCGCAGGAAGGTCCGACATCGCCACGGCGCTTTTGGTAAAGAGGCGCCTGAGCGGCCGCATTTCTTCCGACAATTGATCCTTATCGACAGGGTGATTTCGGATCTTCTCAATGAACCGGATCCCCTCGACAAGCTGACGGAGTTCATCGGCGGTCACACTCGCCGGCACGTCAGGCCCCGGCATCTCTCGACTCATGGTCACGTGGACTTCGAGTGCTTCGATCCCGATTGCCGCTGCTGCCAGGCCGGCATAGATCGTCCCCGAATGGTCCGACAGTCCGACGTTGCAGCGGTAACGGGCTCGGTACATCGGAATAAGATTCAGGCCGATCTTTTCCGGTGGGCAGGGATACGCCGTCGTGCACTGAAGCAGGGTGACGGGCGCCTGATGTGTCTGCAAAAACCCGACAACCTCGTCGATTTCCGACAGAGCGCTCATGCCCGTCGATAGCAGGATCGGGATGCCGGATGCCACTATGAACTCAAGCAGCGGGCGGTTGGTAATCTCTCCTGATGCGACCTTCCACCCATCCAACCCCACACGCTGCAACATCTGAGCGGCCGGCAGAGAAAACGGTGAACTGATGAACTGCAACCTACGATCCGCCGCATGGGTGCGAAGACCTTGCCATTGCTCTTCTGAGAACTCCATGCGTCGCCAATAATCGTAACGCGTGGCATCCTGGCGACTGAACTTCACCCGCCAGGGCTCACCGGGGGTGCTTTCTGCTTGCGCAATATGTGTCTGGAATTTGACCGCGTCAGCCCCCGCGTTGGCAATCGCGTCGATATAGGCATGGGCCAATCCCAGGCTTCCATCGTGGGCTTGCCCCACTTCACCGATAATGAGACAAGGGTGATGCATGATGGCCAAGAAGCGGTCCCTTTGGTCCGACCGGCGAGCGCCGACGAGATCGTCTCTCTAGAAGCAAACGGTGGAAAGATCCTGGCGAGACCTCGGTCCGGTCAGTCGAGGAGCGAAATGGTACGAACCGCCTCTCCAGGACGCAGCGGAATCAAGGTCACAACACGGTCCACGAAACCGACCCGAACACCGGCGTTGACCATTCGTTTCCACCGGAACGCGTCGCCTCCCATGTTGAGCTTGAGGGGGGTCTGCGGATCATAGGGAAAGACCTGGTCGAGGTACTTCCGGTACAGCACAGTGGAATGGGACACATATCCAGGGGGCTTTCCGTCCGCACCGAAAGCCGCACCCCGTTCCTCCCATTGACCGGGCTGGAGTTCCACTCGAGACCGTCCCCAGACAAACTCAAGATTCCCGGTCAATGCACAGGTCAACAGTTGTTCTATGTGATCCGGGGTGTACACATCGTCGTCATCGAGATGCGAGATCCATGGGCCCTTGGCCATCTGATGCGCGAGGTTGTTCGCCTGAGTGCCCACGATCATCCACCGCTTCCTTTTGTTCTTCGGATACTGAGGGCGCGTCGGCAGGTTATAAAAAGACACCCGCGGATCCTTCACCGTCGCCATGCGTTCCACGGTATCGTCGGTGCAGTGGTCGCCCACGATCAACCATTCAAAATTCGTATAGCTCTGCGCCAGAACGGCCGGCAGGGTGCTTTCCTCGACCAATCGCCCTCGATTGTACGTCGGCGTGGTGATGCTCACGAGCGGCGACCGCTCTCCCGCGTACTCATGCTCCTTTTGCGCGCGGACATGAGCCAGGAGCTTGCCGTCCTCGATCGCCAGCCTCTCGAACAAGCGCGCGCACTTCGCCGCTCGATACCGGCGGTGCGCGAAGACGGGAGCCCAGACCAGCGGGCGAACAATGCGCTCATACAAGCCTGATTGCTTCATCATTTCAAACACCATGATGGTCAGCCCACCTCCGTTCCACCGGGTAGTCGGGTAGCGGTCGAATCGGTGGAGGCGGGAATCACAGGCAGTACGAGGTGCGAAGGATGCGCGCGATCATGATAGATCCGTTGCGTAGCAGGCTGTATCTCGGTATCCATCCCTTGAGGGTGCCCGGTATTGGGGTTCCGGTCCCAGAGAGGAAAACTGCTGCTGGTAACATGGAGCCTGATTTGATGTCCTGCCAGGAAGACATTGCTCGTCGGTTGCAGTGTGACTGTAAATTCGTAGATGGTTCCCGGCACCAGGAGCTCCGGCTCCCTATAAATGGAGCGATAAAAACGCGCGCGGAGAATGCCTTCGGTCAGGTTATAGGCGGTCCCATCCGGATACACATCGATCAATCTGGCAACAAAATCGGTATCGGGCGCCGAAGATGATGCGAACAACTTGACCACAATCGGGCCGGTCACTTCCATCGGTTGCGCGAGGGGCGCACTGGACCACACCAACACATCGGATCGCCCTTCATTGGGTCGTTGATCCACCGTGCCAGCCCGGATGATCGACGCAACCTCGCCATCGATGACGGAATGGTTTCCGCCTAATGTCGGAACCGGGTCATCGGGATCATACTTATAGAGGGACGGTGGCTCGTTGCCCGGGAGATGCGTGTCAAGTATCCCAAGGCGTGCTCCATCCTCGGCGTGGAAGTAATACTTTGTATACCGGGTCCGCGCCAGGGGCCACTCTCGCTCATATCTCCACTCATTAATACCCATGACGAAGATCTTGATCGGAAGTTCGGTTCCCACTCCGTTGTCGACCCCACGCATCACGTAATCCAACCATCTGGTGGCAAGGGCGATTTCGTTCTTTCCGGCATGGTCCCCGAATTCCCGGCCGCTCACCACCCGGTTCAAATGGTCCGAGGGATTGACGACGATCCGCACATCTCTCGTGGGATCGGCCTTCCTGAGCTGCTGATAGCTGGTAAAAGCGGCTCCTGCATAGTAGTCGTACCATCCGCCCATAAGGTAAACGGGAATATTGATCTTTCGATACTTGCCGTCCTCTCCATCTCCGCGAATGGTGATTGCCTGCCAGTACTCATCGAACGTGGAATGGCTCACATACTGCTCCCACAGTTCATGGGCGCCGCGAAGGCGAGTACCTCCGACTCGCTTGTCCATGGTGATGAGCGGGAGATGGCGAAAGAAATTCTGCAAGCCTAGAGCGGTAATTTCCGCCATGCTGTCTTTGCTATAGGCTCTTCCTCCGGCTGTGAGCGCCAACGATAATGCTCCATTACACCGGTAGCCGCACTGCCAGACATCGGCATTCATCACTTGCGGGATGATGGCCTTCAGATTCGGATGCTGTTCGACCGCGACCAGCCACTGTGTTCCAGCCCAGTAGGACTTGCCGTACATGGCAATCCGGCCGTCGGACCATGGTTGCTCGCTGATCCAGGTCAACGTGTCGTATCCGTCACGTGCGTCGGCAAAGAAGCGATCGGCGACACCGTGCTCTCCCTCCGAGCCTGCATGCCCACGGGTTGCCTGCCCGACATAGGCATACCCTGCATCGACAAACGGTTTAGCGAAGGCTGGTCCCGTCGTATTGTATCCGCGGCTCAAGACCACCGGATAACGCCCCTCCCCGATGGGCCGCCAGACAGCCGTTTGCAACTTCACTCCGTCGCGCATCGGCACCATGATGAGGTCGGTCACAAAATCCGACGTGTCTTGGTGCCGCCATGCATACAAACCGATGCAGGCCGTTCCGAGCAACAGACCCAATACGATGCCGCCTGCCACACTGATTCGCACCCCACACCTCACTGGATCGCCAGAGGGCTAGTCCGCAGTTTCTACGTGCTCTCGATGAATCTCACGACTCGCACCGGCCCGGCAGGAATTTGTCAGCATTCGGCCGGCACGTTGCCGAAGTTCCAGGCCTTTATGAAACGAGGCGGACAGGGGAGGTGCGGGATAGAACCCGGAGTCAGATCAGCAACCATTTCCGCGAGGGTCTTCACGATTTTGTCACCCGCCCCGATTTCAAGGTTGGAATGACTCGTCAATCGCGTTTCATAACCACCGCCGGTGGCACTCATCGCTTCAATGGTGGGGAGATATCCGCAAAATCCGTTGGCGAGGGAAACGGGAAATACAAATGCAAACTGCTTGGACGCTTTCAACTTCAGGCCCAATTCGCAGAACAGCTCTCCCGGACAGGCCGACAGCACGGCCGGACCGATCTGCATGACTTGAACTTCCACGTCGGCTTCAGGTTCTCGCTGCAAGAGGGCGTCAAGAAGGACTGTTTCTCGCGCAAAATACCATTCGACAGTCTGTTCTTGTATGCCACTGTTCATAAGTAGCCGGCGGGCGTGTTCGAGCTTCTCCGGACTCGGTCGCCGCCTTGGAATGCTGAGTTGCCTGACCCGAGTCGATAGCGGAGCCAATGTCCCAGGAACCGCATCCAGGAGGGCGCTGATCGCTGCAGCGCCGACACGTGCACCGACGCGCCTTGCCCACTTCTCACCGATCTGGTTCTGGTATCGCCCCATCGTGTCAACAGGGGTAATGTCGCCGCAGGCGCCGTTCAGGAACAGAACCACAACTTCGGAGCCAAGACCTGCGCGGATGACCTGCTCAAGATAGAACACCCAATCTGCAGAGGTACCGCCGGGCTTGCTCGTCAGATGGCAGGCATAATTGACGACACACCCCCGGAGACGACCCTCGCTGTCCCATGCTCCCAGGACGCCTACCTCAGGATCGATCGGGCCTGCCTGCGAAACGATATCCGGGTTGCCCTGCCCCGGAAACGTGTAGGTTAGTCCATTTCGCATACGGAATCTGCGATTGAACGCGGCCTTCGATTCACACCCCTTCGCCGCTCCGCACTCGACTTCCATGCGACTGTCCCATGCCTCGGACACCGCCGATACGATCTGCTCTCTCACATGCCTTAGGTAGCCGGGGTCCGCGCAGGCCGATTGCTCATACGCGAGCCGCTGGATCCATTCTGCTGCACGATCGAACTGACCAGGCTCATAGAAGCCTAACGGACCCGCACTGTGGGAATGGGTTGCGGCGATCATCACCGAGGACGGATGGATACCGCAACAGGCCTTGATCTGGGCTCTGGCAGATTGCACGAGTCCTCGAGGCACGATGACGGCATCGACGCTCACCAGGACAACCGGCTCAGAACCGTCGTCGAATACCGCTGCACGCACCTTGCAAGGATCATGAACCGGTCCTTCGTGGACTGCCCGGCGCGATCCACCGGGCATTTCCATACCGCGTGGAGGTGTGATATCCCGCTCGGCAAACCCGGCTCTCATCGCCTCACGCCGCCATGTATTCCGATGAATTTGAACTGACCCATAGGAAGCTCCGGCTCTCCCGGCTTTTGCGCCGGAGTCGCTCTTGATAGGGTCCATGTCGCAGGTGAGGTTAGGATAGGGGGGCGTATCGCAGAGGCGTCAAACACGGCTTTCAGGATCGCCTGCGTGTTGGCGCCTGCACCCAAGTATAAGTGACTCTTATCACCAAACAGTGTGTTGGGCAGACATGAGATCTTCTGGATGACTTTTACGCCCTTGTTCGACTCCAGCGCGGAAAGATACGCGTCGTAATCTCTGGTGAACGATTCCGGCAGGTTTTTGCATGATTCATCGTTAAATGGCATGGTGTACCAGAACACCTCGATTCCGTTTGATTGCGCAAGATCGATCAGCATAGTGAGATAAGAATCCAACAAGCGAGATGTCGCAAACTTTTTCAGCTCCGCCTCTTCATTCAGGTCCATTGAGCCGGATTTTTTCCCATAGTAAAAATGGCCGTTACTACTGACAACAGTTCGATAGGTCTCATCGTTCGTTCTCCACCTTCGCTCCTTAACGGCGTGCCTCACGCTGCCCCAGTACTTGCTGGGCAGGAAGAAGTATTGCCATCTCAGACTCTTCTCGCCAAGAGTCTTATCCTCTAGCCGACGGGACGTCTCCCAGACTTCGGTGTAATCATCGTAAGTCAGAAAGTCATACTTGACCGTCATTTCCCAGAAGACATCGACCATAGTGAGATGATAGGGGGCATAGCTCAACAACAGCTTCTCAGGCGGCGGGTGCCCCTTCAGATAATTCACGAGAAGGTAATACCCTTCGATAGGTGATTGGCCGGTCAGCGCCAGATTGAGCGTTTTTTTCTCAGCCAGATTGGGGATATACCCAGCCTTGGCTCTCGAATCTCCGATGACAATGAGATCCTGCCGGCTTGGTGAGGCAGAACTTACAACCCGTTTGGCGTTGAGCCACATCGGATAATCGCGCTCTAGAATCACCATCTTCTGAGTGTGAACAAAAAGCATCGTGATGAGATAGGCAAAGACAACGCACTGCAGGAGACCCACGAGATACACCCCGTGTTCCTGGCTTTCGCTCGTTCTGTTCAGCGCGGTCACTTCCACCACGACGTTCAAAATCTGAAATAGATGAACTCGTTTTCTTCCGTTAAAGACACGATTGCCAGGAAGAACATCAGCCCGATCACGATAGACCAGCTCAAATTGGGCCGCCACAGGAACTGGGGCTGAACTTGTGGCCTCACGCCGCCGGACTGTTCAAGAGATTCATCTTCAACCTGGCCGACCAATTCTTGCGTATTCGGCGCCATGAGACAGACCAGTAACAGAAATGGTGCTATCAAGTACCCCAGGAGGCTCGTAGAAGTACCGCCTAATCCGTTCATACCCGCCATACCGGCCAACATATTCAGTGCACCGGAAAAACTTGAGGCTCTAAAAAAAAGCCAGGCCACGATAACGGCGCCCAAGGTCACGATTTTCCCGCTTCCACGCCCCCACCAGGTTGTCCGGCTGAGATCATGGCCCAAACTCACACGCGCTGCCCGCCAGGCGTGATTGATACACAAGTAGAGCCCGTGTAATGCCCCCCATGCAACAAATGTCCACCCGGCACCGTGCCACAAACCGGCAACAAGCATGGTGATCATTAAATTCAGGTACCGGCGGACTGTTCCTTTGCGGTCACCCCCGAGGGGGATATAGAGATAGTCTCGAAGAAAGCGCGACAGTGACATGTGCCAACGGCGCCAAAACTCAATAATGCTGCTGGCTTTATAGGGGGAATTGAAATTGAGCGGCAACACAATGCCGAACATGCGCGCAATGCCGATGGCCATATCGGAATAGCCCGAAAAATCAAAATAGATCTGGCACGTGAATGCCAGCGCTCCCCCCCAAGCTTCATAAAACGTGATTGCGGTGCCACTCTCAGCAATCTTGAATACGTGTGTCGCATACGAGCCGACGTGGTCGGCGCAGATCACTTTTTTGAATAAACCGATAACGAATATCGTCAATCCTGTCGCGAACCACGTCGTGTTGAAACACCCGAATGACCGCCTGCCAAACTGCGGCAATATTTCCCGGGCACGGACGATAGGGCCCGCGATCAACCGGGGAAACAATGTTATGAACCAGCAGTAACGGACGAAATCCCTTTGAGGTATTTGGCCTCTGTAAGTGTCTACGAGATAGGCGATTTGCTCAAAGGTCAGGAATGAAATTCCTATGGGTAAGATCACATGGAGATCGCCTATCGGCAAAAACCGCAGATTTTCGACAATGAACATTGCATATTTGAAATATCCTAGTAACCCAAGATTGACCAGTATCCCGGCTGTCAATATCCATTTTTTCTTCTCAGCCTGTAATGCCTCTCCCACGAAGTAATTGAACACCACGGAGAAGAGCAGCAGCGGGACATAGGAGGCATTCCAATATCCATAAAAGAACACCGAAGCGACGACGAGCCAGGCAATGGCGAATCGAGGGCGGCCGAATCCGCCAATCAGGAAGAAGACCGCCGCCGTCACCGGCAGGAATAGAAACAGGAACTCTAGCGAATTAAACAGCATGGCGCGGTCGGTCTATCCTGCAGGCAGAGTGAGAATTCCGCGATGACAGGGCCCGTCAAGTTACAGAACAATATGAGGTAGTAACGAACGTCTCGAGTGGCGGCGACTCTGGATTGCCTCTTGGCGTCCGCCCTGCCCTCTGCTCCTCCTCGGGGAAAGGGGCAGGCCGACCCCTATACCGGGATAAACCGCTCCATGGCGTAAACCAATCCTCACCCGGCGCCACGTCCCGCCGGCATGTGCCGTGTTTTCATCACCGTGGCACGGCCTCAAGTTCTGCGGGTAGTTCTTGATCCGGTTCCTGCGCGACCGGTCGCTCGACCAGTGGAAGCAGGTGCTTGAGTCGATCGCGAATTTCCCGACCGCTCCCCACCACCAATCGGATTATCTGTCCGATGATCTTGATGCTCTCCGCAGTCACGGCTGCGCCGGTAGGCAGCACCAGCACCCGTTTGGCCATACGTTCCGTCTCCGGTAACCACAGCTGGCTCAATGGAAAGTACGACCGGTATGGCTCCATATTGTGGCAGCCCGGATAGAAATATCGCCGGGCGAGCACATTCTCTGCGCGGAGAATGTCCACCACTTGATCACGGCTCACGGCGGTTACCGCTTCGTCGAGTTCCAGAACAACGTAATGGTAGTTGTTGCGCTCCTGCTCATCGTACATGACCGGCCTGAGTCCGCGAATCCCCGTCAGCTCCCTGACATAGGTTTGATAGTTTGATCGGTTCAACTCAATAAATGTCTCAAACTCCTCGAGAGAGGTGATTCCCATCGCGGCGGATACTTCATTCATCTTCCCATTTGTCCCGATGTAGATAACCTTGTCGGTGCCCCCGAAACCAAAATTGGTCATCAGTCTGATTTTTTCCGCCAGTTCATCGTCGTTGGTGACGATCGCCCCCCCTTCGAATGTATTGATACACTTCGTGGCGTGGAAACTGAACACCTCCGCATTACCAAAGTTGCCGATCATGCGTCCGTTATGAGAACAGCCGAACGCGTGAGCCGCGTCGAACAAGAGTTTCAATCCGCGATTCTGGGCGATTCGGGTCAGAGCCTCGACGTGGCACGGGCGCCCCCAGAGGTGTACCCCGATAATTCCCGTTGTACGCGGCGTAATCATAGCCTCGACTTTCTCCGGATCCAGATGGAACTCACCCGGTGCGATATCGCAGAAAATCGGCGTGACCTCCTGCCACTGGAGCGCGTGCACCGTTGCAATGAAGGTCATGGAGGGAACGATCACTTCCCCGGTAAGGCCGAGCGCACGAATGGCAATTTCCAGCGCGACCGTGCCGTTGCACATCGCGATGCAATGTTTGACCCCGAGCATCTCCGAAATACGTCGCTCAAACTCCTGGCTGTACGGTCCCATGTTGGTCAACCATCGTCGATCCAGGATGTCGTTGATGCGTTCGAACAGAGCGGCGCGATTTCCGATGTTGGGGTACCCCACGTGAAGTGGTTTCTCGAACGCCGGCTTCCCTCCGAAAATGGCCAAATCTCCCCATGTCTTCATGCCCACCTCCTTCAACTCAACTGGGTGTATGCACTGTCGCGTGTGGCTGGTTACGGAAACAGCCGATGCACCTCATCGGCAGTGGGGAAGCCCGGATGCAAGATCTGCGTTTCCGCGTGAAGGCGAAAGGCACAAGGATAGCCGCGTTCGACAAACGTGTGCTCCTCAAGGTTGTCGAACCGCGCCCCGCAGGCGATGCGGAGTCCTTTGCGAGTCCCGGTACCGGTCCGATGAACCAGAAGTCCCGAAAAGATCAGGACATCACCCCGTTTCATCTCGACGGATACAAAGTCCTTCTCGTCTACAATGCCGGGTTGAATGGTAATCAATGCCCCCCTGTTATTGGCATTCTGCCGATCTCCGGGTAACACGCCCAACTTGTGGCTCCCAGGTACGATTTCGACGGGATAGAAGTCTTTGCCCACATCCATGAGCGGCGTCCACAACACGAGTTGGTCCAAACTGCCTTGAGCCGACGACCAGTCTTGGTGCGCACCCCATCCGAAGTACCCACCCGGAATCTTTAACTCGTCGGCCACGAGATGGATAGCAACTCCACAGGGCAGAACACTCGCCTTGCAGCCCAAATCGTTGAGCAGGTGAATGAGTCGCTCGTGCAAGGCCAACGCATGGACCGACTGCAACTTGCTGCCCAAGCGCAGAATGCTGAGATACAGGTTAAGGTCGAAACTGAACACCGCCTTGAGCAACTCCAATAGTTCCCCACGATCGAGCTCCGGAGTGAGGAGCCCACGGGATTGCAAGAGCTGTGCGGTAGCGAGCCTCAGATCCTCCAACACCCGGTTCCCGATTGCATCAGGAATGAGGTTCTTTACGAGGACATAGCCCTGATCATTGAAAGTAGCTCGAAGAGTAGTGGTGGCGGAAGCCATGGCCTGCATCAATTCTCCCCTTTCGTCAGGACACCGAAGCCGTAAGCGCGAGTCTATCTCTTGATCAGATCGTTCCACTGAATGGTGCGATACCCGTCCCGGCGCAGTCGTCGGGAGACCATATCCTGTCGACAAGGATTGACTGCCACAATGACGGCGTCCGGCTCCAGCTTATGCAGGCTCGTGTATTCGACCACGGGTTTATTCATGTAGGTGGGTGTCGCGGGGTTATCGACCGTAGAGGCTCGTACACGCTTCCATATGGCCGGCGCGTACCCCGCTAAATTGGCAGACCAACCGCCGGTACCAAAACAGATGAGGGTCCCGCACTGTCCGACCCGTTTGCTGAGTTCGCCTTCAAGGCAGGACCAGCGACGCAGATACTCGTTCCGCGCCTGTTCCAGCCGATCCACCTCATCCTTCCCGATTGGGGACATCCTGCCGATTTCGGCCGGCTTGGAATCCGAGGCTTTGCCTGCGACCACGAGTTGATTGAATTCGCAGGCCTCATCAAGAAAGAATTCACACCCACAGAGACGGACCAGCCCAGCCCGGGCCGTGACGGTCGCGAGATGGTAAGGGGTAAACGAGAACAGATGATCCACATGGATAAGTTCTGCATGGGGCACCGCCCCATTGGGGCAAATTGTCACCACGACTCCGCCGGTTGCGAGATAGCCGGTCTGCGCTCTTAGAAAGGACACCGGGTCTGCTGTGTGTTCGATGACTTGGATGCTAAAGATGAGATCGAATTGTTGCTCGGCCCGCTCATCCAACGACGACTCCGCCATCCCCTCTATGACCCGGTGGCCTCTTGCTCGTGCCGCTTCTGCGGCAAGACGGGATGGCTCCAAGCCCACGGTTTCGGCATCGGGCCACAGTTCCCGTATGACGCTCAACGTGCTGCCGTCTCCGCATCCGACTTCGAGAATTCGACGAGGCCGGAGAGGCTGTATCGAGCTAGCGATAAGATCGACCACCGCCGGATGCCGCTGACGATTGAACGCATCGGCGCCTGGTCGGTTGCTGTATAACGCGAAGTCCTGCCGGTACAGCAACTCCAGGTCTTCCTTGGGTATACGAAAGCCGACCCCGCAGCCTCTGCACTGGCGCCTCCTGAGCGGCCGCGGCTCGATCACTCCGTCAACCCGGACGGACTGACGGGGGTGCGGGTCGACCAGCTCGGCCCATTCCTCTGCCCCGCAGACCATGCATGAATATGGCGCGACACCTCCGTCCGTCAGATCGGAGCGAATGTCCGGTCTGATCGAATTAGGCATAGCGAGTCACCGACCTGTCACCAGAGTGGCGGTGCCTGCCACTACAGAAGGAAGCGCCACCTGGAGATCGAGTGCTTCTCGCCACTCCAATGCCGGCACAAACTCGAGGTCATGATACCCGGCCTCGACGATTGTCACCTGGTCGCCATCCACCCGCACACGGTCCTCAATCAGCCACTTCACAACCTGGAGAAGCGTCTTGCATTGTTGAACGAAAATACGGTGGCGCAACGCTGCGCGACTCAATCTTGGATCCACGGTGCATGCGGTTTGCATGATGATCTTGCCTTCGTCCATCACATCCTTGATGAACTCCACCGTCGTCCCGATGATCTTCGTGTGATAGGCCACCCCATCGCCAAATCCATCCATTCCCTTAAACGCCGGCAACAGTGACGGATGAAAATTGATGATGCGGTCCCGATAGGCATCCCGGAAGGCTGTGCTGTAGAACTGGGTGTAAAAAGAAAGCACGTAATCGATGTTGTGGTCCTCCATGTACTGCGTCAATCGAGCACAGAAGGCTTCCGGCGAGCGTTCGTCGAACAGTGCCACGGGCAGTCCCCAAGCCTGCGCTTCCGCCACAGCCTGGCATGGTCGATCCGCGACCACAGAATGGACCACGGCGCGCAAACAATCGCTTGCCAGGACTTGGTTCATCACTGAACCCGAAGTCGACACGACGAAAATGAATCGTTTGTCTCGTCTACCCATGCTACGACTCCACACAAGATGATGAGGCGTCTGTCGGCGCCTAGAGAATGACGGACGGAGCGCCTAATTGACCATAAGTGGCGCCGCCGGAAGCGGCGCCACTTCCCTGGGTCGGCCACAGGCACTGCGCAAGGAGTAGCTGTTTCTATCTGCGGACTCTAACGGGACCTAGGCGCTTTGGTGAGCCGACTCCTGCCCCGAAGCCACTTCTCGATTGAGCCATGGGAACTCCCAATCATCTTCGAATTCAATCGTTCCCCATTCCGGCCGAATCGTCGGGCCGGTCAAATATGGGAACAACTTGGGGTTCATGATGGCTTGGGAATTCTTGTTACCTAAGTCGAGATTGTATTCGAGCCAATACCAGAAGCGGCCAAGATCCAGTCTGTACGGCACATGCTCCTTGATCTCCGTCGTCCATTGATACATGCCCCACATGATCTTGCCTTCCAGGATGGCCGCCCAGAGGCGCTCGGGCACATAAATCGACTGATCGACAGGTGCCGCATCTTCCCAATCAATGACAAATCCATCCTGAGGATTGGCTTTCAGCACAAATGAAAAGTTCGAGTTGTCTCCCTCGACGATGACGCGGAAACGGCCGCTGAAAACAATGCCATCTTGCGTAATATGCTTGTTGATGGTCTCCGTGTGCAGACGCGAACGCTGAAGCAGATTAGTCCGGTCCGATGCATCGATCCATGCGTTGTAGTAATCCACCTTCTTCTGAAGTTTCTGCTTGCACGTTCTGACGAAGTCCAGATATTGCCCCCAATCAACATCGGGATGATTACGAACAATACCGGTGGAGATGGACCAGGTGTCGGATGGATAGAGCGTGGCGACATCACGGTCGGGATAATTATCGCGGATCCAATTCTCTAGAATCTTCGGCGTAGACCGGCCCTGCCAATTGTGGGCGAAGTAGCGATCGTCATACCAGCCGAAGTCACCTGCGAAAGGGACGATGCGCTGGAGATGAAGCATCTCGATTAAACGTTTGTGCAATGTAAACGTCTCACACTTGTTCCGGGCGGCTTCCTCCTTGGCTTCAGGCGGCATACGGTAACAGGCAGGAAATACCGTTGCACTGGAGGTTTGGACAAAGCCGATTTCAAAGGTCGGCCAGCGCGAGTGGATCTCCGAACAGAGTTCTTCGTCGTCACAGTTGTCGTTCATGTTGATAAGACGTGTTCCGGGATGATCGATTACGAAGCCGGAATTCTCCCAATCGTGAGCGCGCGATTTCGCCGAGGGCACGACGGTAAACGGCGTAATTCCGCCAAGGTGAATCGTTTCCCACGGCTGAATTTTCCTGATGCGATGAAATCCCATTTCCCGCATGGTGCGTTCCACCAGTTGGGCGCGCAAGCAAGGCCGGTTGGCATATTCCGGGAGCAACACCTGGATGTCACGGGGGATACGGTTGATCGACGGTATATGAAAGTGATCCTCGTGCGAATGTGTGATGTAGAGATAATCAAGGTCCTTCAGCAGGACCTCGGGTGGAATCACCGCCGGGGGAAACTTCCAGAGGGCATAGTCGTACACAGGCTCATTCAAAAACCAGGGATCGCAGAGCAGCGAGCCAAACTCGCCGTCGATTCGGAGACAAGCATGCGAGACATACGTGACTGTAAGATCTTTTGACATAGTACGTTTCCTCTTTGTCCTGATGTGCTTACCTGCGGTAATCCACCACCTGTTGAGGCAGCAACGAATAGCTCCGCTTCATATCGATGCCATGCTTTTCGTTGTCATAAGGAACCGAACAGTACCCGAGCACGCTTTTTTCGCGTTCGGTCAACTGATCATAGAGTTCTTGGGGGAGATTGCCCGGGATGTCGAAGGCTTGCTTAATCCACCAACGGCAAAATGTAGCGATCATGGCCCAGCGCGTCCCTCCGCTCGTGTTTTGACGGGCTCCATGCCAGATTCGACTGTCCCAGAAGACGAGATCTCCCGCCCGAGCCCTGATTGACACGGCGGAAGGGAAAGCGTCTTGCGAACAGTATTTCCCCGAGAGGTGAGAGCCTGGAATCAGCACGGTACAACCGTTGTCTTCCGTTTGATCCTCCAGAGGGATCGAGCACTGCATGATGAACACATGGGGACCCGCATAGGGGATGAACGAGTCAATGTGCAACGGCATTTGGTGATTGCTGCTTCGGGCAAGAAAGGATCGCAGGATATAGTTGGGCGCGTCGGCCGGGATCGAGGTGAACCACCGGTCATTCAGAAAATGCATCAGAACCTTCTCGATGAGCTCGCAGCCGAGCACCATCCGAAGAAGAAAGAGGTCCTTGCTCTGGAGGTTGTACACCATCGATTGGTCTTTGTTGAGATACGGCATCCGCTCGGATTGGGACGACAGCGTATTGTCGAACCAGTACTTAATCCGCCCTAGCGCCATGGACACCTGTTCGGACGAGAACATTTGCGGCAGGTAACAGTAACCGTCGCGCTCGATTGAGGCGATACACTCTTCAACGGTCGGCAGGGATCTGCCTACATCAACAGACACTTGGGACGACATTATGGATCCTCCTTCCGGCCTCCTTACGGTTGTATATCAGGCCCCCGCCGTTCACGCCGCATCTGACGGCTACTCTTCGCTGAACTGTCCGGCAGGTAGGATGTTGGGAGTGGTGCGACGGCCCATGGCGCGTGAAACGTTGCAGCATTCAGAGTCTCTAGGATTCAGATGGGCGGCAAGGCGGCTATGCCGTCCCGACGGCACCCTCATGAATATAGAGTCATCAGAACGGAATGCCTGCTCGATAGGCCGGAAAATAGCTGCTGCCGCTGGCCCCGCAAGCCGAGGACAATGAATCGTACAGAGAATGATTAAAAATCCGGCAGCAGAGATACGCGGGGACGGTTCCGGTGCTCCACCCGTCTTTGTAGATAGAAAGGCCGTCGGTCGCGTTCGAACTCACGCCGGCGCCCCCTCCCAGATCCACCCATCTCACTTTCCCGGCAAAGTGATTGAGCATAAACCATTTGGTGGCGTACGACGCGCGTAATTCATACCCCAGCTCACTAAATGCCACCAAATGTCCATAGGCGACATCTGCCTGCGTATACCACAGATCGAGTCCGACGGTTTCCCCGTTCGCCCGTGCCTCAAACATCACCATGCCGGGAATCGCCAATTGTTTGGCAAAGGCGTCCGGGGAAAAGGCGCGAATGCCCGTAATGTGATGCCTCTTGACGAGCACATCGAACAATTCGATCCACTTCGTGAGATGCGCGACCGGTTCTACACAATGTGTCACTTCCACCTTTTTCGTCGCGCGCGCCACCGAATGCCTATGAGATTTCTTGACGATCTTCTCCAGCGGCTGCGAAAGGTCGGTCACATAGTGCGACTTAAACGGAGTTACCTGCGCGAAGCACTGTTCAAGGAGCGGACGGGAATACCCGTCAAACGGAGCAGGCACGACCATGAGGCTGACCAGATCCGTTCCGATTTCGTCAAGGTCCAGGGCAAGTTGAGACCAATCCCGGCAGCTGAACAACGGATAGGGGCCGATCGCATCTCGATATGGTGTGCCAGGAATCTGACGTTCGAGGATCCACCCATCACAGCGGCGAAGATGGCGAGGAGTACCAAATCCCGCCAAAGATGCAGCGTAATCCGCATGAGCATACCCTGTACGGGCAAACCCGGTTCCGGCATTCACCTGGCAGGGGAACTCAAGAATCACGTGATCCATATTGCGCGGCAGCGGCACAGCCGAAGTTTCTGACTGATCAATTGGCCAGGGGCGTCATATTGACGGGTTCGCCCGCTTGGACCTGGCTGGTCGTCCATCTGAGCA
The DNA here is from genome assembly GCA_964556305.1 of uncultured Nitrospira sp. GTDB lineage: Bacteria > Nitrospirota > Nitrospiria > Nitrospirales > Nitrospiraceae > Nitrospira_A. The sequence goes on from CAZKVY010000002.1 coordinate 112,246, forward strand.
CGGGGCGAACGGCGCCAGGCTCTCGACCTTGCCATCCGAAGTGGCGCTTACTGAGCTCGACCATCTCAAAGGAGAGGGCGTCTTCAAGGCGATACGTCACCCTGCTTCGGTTTTCGACGATCAGGAGCACGATCCTGTGGACGCCGGTATTCAGCAAGTTGGCCGGCAAATAGCACACGCTGCGAAAGAGCCCCGCAGGCATTGCGCCCTCTTCCATGGCGGCTTGTTCCGCCGACCCGGTGGTGAATGCGAGAATTCCCTGTTCTGTGTATACATGGAGGGTGGCATGGAGCACGGCCTGCGGGCGCTGGTTCCAATATTCGACCTCGATTTCGCACGGCTGATCGATGCTGAGCTGGTCCGGCCTGTCGCGATCACACCCCCGCACGCAGATCCTGCGGAGGCGGACTTTGTGATTTCCAGGGGCCTGAGTCGCGTCGTTCCACACCTGTTCCGTCAGCATCGACGCGGACATCCTCAGATAGCTTGAGACAACATCGGCCGGCGTTCCATCTTGTACGATCTTTCCATCGTGCAGCCAGATCACTCGCGAGCACAGATTCTGAACCGCCAGCATGTTGTGACTGACGAACAAGACCGTGCGTCCTTCCTTTGCCACTCCCTCCATCTTCCCGAGGCATTTTTTCTGAAAGCTCGCATCCCCGACCGCAAGCACCTCATCAATGATCAGGATTTCCGGCTCAAGATGGGCGGCAACAGCGAAGGCCAGACGAACACACATGCCGCTGGAATAATGTTTGACGGGAGTGTCGATGAATCGCTTCACTTCAGCAAACGCGACGATCTCGTCGAACTTCCTCTCGATCTCCGATCGAGACATCCCCAAGATGGCGCCGTTTAAGAAGACATTTTCTCGTCCCGTCAGCTCCGGGTGAAAACCTGTTCCGACCTCCAACAGGGAGCCGACCCGGCCATACAGATCCACGTGGCCTTCGGTCGGCTCAGTGATCTGGGAGAGGATCTTCAGCAACGTGCTCTTTCCGGCGCCGTTCCGGCCGATGATGCCGACGACCTCCCCACGATTGATTTGAAACGACACGTCCTTCAACGCCCAGAGGATATCCTCGCTAGTCCCTGCATCCTGCCGATTTCGACGCAGAAGGCCGGCAATCCGATAAAATGGCGCCCATACGAGCTCCACCAGCTTTTCCCGGAAGGTGCTGTAAGACCCGGTGGCTGTCCCGACTCTGAACTGTTTACCGAGTGATTCGACGCAGATGGCTAATTTGCTCATGAAGCCCTTCTAGACCACATCGGCAAAGGTGCTTTCCATTCGCCGGAAATAGAACATGCCCGTTACAAGGATCGTGAGCATGGTCAATGCAGACACGATGATGAGCGGGCCGGGAGCAGTTGCAGTTCCGAGAAGCGCCCACCGGAAACCTTCGACGACCCCTACCATAGGGTTGATGCCGTAGATCGTTCTCCAGGGTTCCGAGAGCAAACTACTGGGATAGGCGATAGGGGTGGCGAAGAGCCAAAACTGAGCGAGAAAAGGAATCGTGTAGCGTACATCTCTAAACTGTACATTCATCGCCGACAACCATAACCCCACACCCAAAGCCGTTCCAAACGCCAAGAGGAGGAGAAAAGGCAACCACACGACATTGGCTGTCGGGACGATTCCATACCAGAACATCAGTCCGATGAGGACCAGGAAGGCGAACAGGAAATCCACAACACCTGAGAGAATGCTGGAGATCGGAACAATCAAGCGGGGGAAATACACTTTCTTGAGCATGCCGGCGCTCTGTATCAGGCTGTTTCCCGACTGCGTGAGTCCGTTGGAAAAGAACGTCCAGGGGACCAAGGCCGAAAATGCAAAGATGGGATAGGGAATGCCGTCCGACGGCATCTTCGCCAAATTCCCAAAAAACAAGCTGAATACAAGCATGGTCAGGAAGGGTTGCAGAATGGCCCACAAAGCACCCAGGGCTGTTTGCTTGTATCGGACCTTAATGTCACGCCAGCTGAGAAAGTAGAGCAGTTCGCGGTACTGCCAGAATTCACGAAGATTCAGCGCGCGCCACCCATTGGATGGCTTCAGGCGAATTCTTGGCACCGCTGTGAGGGTTTCAGTCGATGAGCTCATGTCTGCGGTTCTTTCTCGAGCGATTCGATGGTCGAATGCGTCGATTAACAGCCTCTCGGGCGAGAAACGGCTGGTAAGACAATCCGTTGGAGTTCGTGAGAATGTACTACTTCCACTTTGTCGTAAGCGACAACAGGACCACACTGCGGTTAACCAGGAATCCGAAACCCGATTGGCTTACTTCAAAATGAGTGTATTGATAGGACATGGACGGTGTGATGTCGCGCCATCCTGTGTAGTTGAAGAGGACCGTACCTGAGTATGTCTCAAACCGAACAACCTCGACGGGCACAGCCTGATTAAGGGCATAATTTGCACTCCCGGTCACGGAGAAAGAATCGCCGAGACCTCGGCTGATACTCGCCCCGACTACCGTACTGATCAGGGCTCCACTCGTGCCAAAAAATGCGGGAGCGAGCTGCCTGGATACGTCCATTGATACTCGCGTGAATGGGTCGAGCTGCCTGGACATAGCCAACTTTCCCGAAAAGAAAAACAACCCCCCGCTTCCATCCTCGAGAAAGGTCGCTCCGGCACTTAAGACCGCCGACCAGTTTTTAGTGCCCGTCGTGTATTCCCCCTCGAGACCTCGGGCCGTGATGTTTTGATTCAAGGATTGCCCCACAGCAGTGCCTTTCTGCCTGAAATCAGCGGTCGTCGTCTGGAAATTGAGGCTCACTTGATCTCCGTGCGGCAACCGGTAGCTTGGTCCGATGGACCAGCGCTGAAAGTCGGTATCGAAAAACACCACCGGAACACCAGTAGATTGCTCAAAAATGATGTCTCCTACCCGAAAGATGGAATACACATAGTCGCCGCGGACGCTCAGTGACTGAGAGATGGGATACGACGCGACGACAGAGATGGCATTGGTAATCTGATTAGCACGCACCGTTTGAATGCCCCTCGCAAACACATTGTCTGTGGGCAGGGTCGTTCCCGCAGGAACAAAACTCGGCTGTTCCGGCGTGAACGCGAACGAATCGGAGATGCTGAGCTTCAAGCCGGGAATGAGTTGTCCGACCAACCCGTCCAACTTGACTGAGCCGCTGATTTGGGCGGAGAAAAAATTCAGTTTCGAATTATTGACGAAAACGTTGCCGCTGCCGCCGACATTGAGAGTGGTTTCGACCTCTCGAGTTTTGTCGAGGACTTGCACTGTAGGGGTCACAGTCGTGACAAAATCCCACGGTTTGAGTCCTGGAACCGACCCAGCCGGGGCGAAAAATACGTTGGAGTCGTATCGCTCCGAGAGGCTAACCGACGGAATGACCCGGGTTTCGGCAGAGGCGACTCGGGGGCCGAGTCGGCCGAAGTCAGTGGCGATCCAAGAGACCAACAACGTCGCCAACCAGACTCTTAATGCATATCCCTTCAGGCATCTACGGAACCACGACGGTATCACCCGATAGCAGCACCAGGTTGCCCGGTTCGCCCTTCCCGGCCACCACATCGTCATATCGGACGGGAATATGCATTTCATGAAGCTTGTGATCTCCGTTTGGCCTCGTTCGGACAACCTGCAGTTTATTTCTCTTGGCGTACTCCGTGAAGCCTCCAGCCATGGAGATCGCCTGCAGAATGGTGACGTACGATTTCAGCTGATACTTGCCCGGTTTCGCCACTTCTCCCAAGACAAAGACGGAATAGCTGTTAAGATCCTTGACGCTGACGGAGACCGCGGGACTGCTGGCGACAAATTGTTTCAGGCGTTCAGCAATCCGTTGAGCTAACGCATCCGCCGTTACCCCCGCCGCTTGCACATCTCCAATGATTGGGAGAGAAATCAGTCCGTCCGGTCGTATGGCGACGGACCGAGAGAGATCCTGGTTTTTCCACACCGTAATATCGAGCACATCCTCCGGCCCAAGCAGGAATCCTGATGGAGTGGCATACTCCCGCTCAACGATAGTTCCTGAGCCGCACCCAGACAACGTAACCAGGCCAATGCCAAGAAGGAAGATGAGTGCTGGGACGATGTTGGGCGTGGCGAATTGCATAACTCTCAAGGGTACTGCCTCGCATATCACTGTGGATGACCGGGAAACACGACCATGGCCTCGCTGGGAACGACCAGCGTATCTCCGGCCCGAAGCTCTAAGTTCTGTCCGATGCCCCCGCGAAGGACAATGTCATCGTAGCTGGACGTCAGGGTTTGCATCCCTGTTCCATTCTCCCCAAATCGAAATACGACCACCTGATTCCTGGCCGCAACCGGCGTAAAGCCCCCGGCGATGGTAATTCCCTGCAGCAAAGTGGTCCTGCTCTTGAGGGGGTATTTGCCGGGTTTGACCACTTCCCCCAGCACGAAAATGCTATAACTATTCACCTCTTTCACGCTGATCGCTACGACCGGATTCTGGACATATTCTTTGAGCTTACGAGTGATTTCATCAGCAAGCTGAGAGGGTGTTTTGCCCACCGCGACAACGTCGCGTATAACCGGCATGGAAAATCGACCGTCCGGGCGGACCTGAACAGTTTTCGATAGATCCTGGTTTCTCCACACAGTAATTTCCAGCACATCCTCTGCCCCGATGGTGTATTCATCAGAGACAATGTTTGAAAGTTTTTCCACCACTTGCGTGGGGGATGTAGCATTAATCACCTTATCCCCAAGGCCGAGGCCACCCGAGGAAGACGGTGCTTGCGCAACTTGAATCCCGGTCCACGCCGGCGCATTGGCCTGTGACTGCGCCAATGCATTCCCGACTAAAAAAGCCGCCGATAATCCAACCACTACGGCATATAACAAGCGCATTGTAGCCCTCCGAACTTGAGCAGTTCCATCATTGCAGGGCAAGCAAGAGTGCGACAAAGAGCACCCTTCACAGATCCCTTACCAGGGCTATCCGAAGTGAAGCGTAATCAAGCGACAGCTCGGCAATTTTGCTTTTGAGCTGACTGTTTTCAATCTCTAATGAACGAAGGTGATCGCTCAAGGGTTTTCTTCTGTCCGCAAGCCTTGCCCGCCACCGATACAAAGTGGACCTCGAGATGCCATACTTTCTTGCAAGATCTTTTGGCGTATGCTCCGCATTTATCTCCAGAACAACGGCCATTATTTGATCCTGGGTAAATTGTGATTTCGCCATGGTGGCTTCCTGGACCTTCTTGTCTTTCATCCAAGAAATGTGACGAGAAAGACGAGTGGAGGGTTCATTGCAGTGGGATCACTTCCCTTACATCAATGTGGACGGTGGCGGCTTGCTGGATGAGGTGCACGCGAATGACAAGACAATCTTGGCTTCCCTTTCTCAGTAACTGTCCTCGAAGGCCTGTCAGAGGACCTCGCACCACTTCCACCCAAGTCCCTTCGGTCAAGTAATCATGCCGCTCTAAGGAGCGGGCACTTTCCGCCAACTTCATGATTGCTTCCAGTTCTTCGTCAGGAATGGGCTCCGGCATGACCGAACCTACGATCCGAACAATGCCCGGCGTTTGCAGAACGGCATGACTGTTCATGAGTGAAAACCTGGCGAAACAATAGCCGGAAAAAAGCGGGCTCTCGGTCCAGACTTTTCGGTCCGACCACTGGCTCAACGTCCTTGTCAAGGGGAGAAACGGTTCAACACCAATACCGGCCAGTCGGTCCCGCACCATTTTTTCATGGCGGGAACGTGTGCTGACAGCGTACCAACGAAGATCGGCGCAGGGGCCTTCCGATAGCGGCACTGTGACGTGAGAATCAAAACTGGAGGCATTTAACATAGCTTCGCCCTCTGAGTCCCATGAACGTGCACTTCTTTTAAAGATTTACTCGTCGGTTTGCATCGGACATTGGTGCCGTAACGCTCCCCCACACAACAAATCCGGGCTCTCGTACATTTGTGCCGGACGGCCGTACAACATTGTTCGAAGCCCGGCAAGGAGGAAATAGAAGCATTATTTTCTCCAACGATTCCGCAAGTAGCAGTCACCCGTCGGGAAAGACACCAGGAGCAGCACTAGTACATCGACCAGTGCACATTCTTGAACATGCGAATAGTCCGTAGATAAAAATCTACGCATCTCGGCAAATCCTTGCTGCTCAAGGATTTACAACAATCGAGACGTAGCGTTTACCGATTGCGTGATACTCCGCAGCTGTGCGATGATGCGCCGTCGAAGGCAATTGCCATCATTTATATGCTCTAGTTATTGTTACGTAATATTTTCAACGTTACGTATATAAACTAACTGGAGTTTATACCCTAATTGGGGGCATGCCTATGGGGAGGGAGTTATGAGCAGAACCGCGGACGGGACAACAGCGGTGGCAATTGTCAGCAGCAACTATCTTCTACGGCTCGGTTTACAGCGCATCGCTGAAGCAGAAACCTGGATCAGGTTCATCGGGCAAGTGGCCCATAGAGCGAATCTGGAACAAGTCCTTGCAACCGATCACCCGGATATCGCTATCCTGGACACGGAAAGTGATATCGCCATTCCTGACCTTATCGAGATAATCAGGCGTGCCGTTCCAGGGATCAAGATCATTCTACTGAGCGGATTCGATGACGTGGAGCAGACCCGTCAAGCATTCGCGTCCGGGGTCGACGGTCTCGTCCTGAAGGTGCAGCCCGCCTCAGTGCTCCTCGCCACGATCGCCCACCTTGCCAAGTCGGACAAGGAAGTCGTTCCGAGCTTTAAAGGACAAGACAGCCGCTCAGGCTTCAGCCCCCAGACGAGGGCTCCCTCTCTGGTCCCCCGCACGTCCACACAACTCAAACGCGTGGATGGACTTACGGAACGGGAACAGGAAGTTGTGCGCTTAGTGAGTGAAGGCCTGTCAAACAAAGACATTGCAGATCGCCTGTGTATATCTAATATTACAGTCAGGCATCACCTCACCAGCATTTTTGACAAGCTCGGGGTCTCGAATCGCCAGAAATTGCTTATCCGTGCACACAAGGACGGACTCACACGACCGCCTGCACTTGCATAAGGTAAGGCCTTGGCCAGGCCTCGTCTGAGGGCAGGCGTGCTTCTTTCTGAACGACAGAGGTCCTCTGTCGAAACAGACGACGCATCCTGCGTGGTCGCAAAGTTCTCAGACACCTCTATTTCGCGACACTTTGCTTGGATGAGGACAGGTAGGATGATTGTCGCACTTCAGAACTGAGCTTCCCACCGAACCACACTTGCCTGTGAAGCCAATCACTGAGTTGCGCTAAATTCCTGCTGGAGTTGTGCGCTCAAAAAATGCAGATGGAGAACGAAGATCCCAAAGAAAGGTGATTTTGGAGCGGGCGATGGGATTTGAACCCACGACAACTTGCTTGGGAAGCAAGGACTCTACCACTGAGCTACGCCCGCCCCTGGCTGAAAAGATTCTGAATCCTACGCTGGCGACGAAGGTAAGTCAAGGCAACTGAGAGCTCCGAGACTCACTCCTTGTACTCGGCCACCGCAAACTTCCGTCGACCGACACGTAAGCGAAACACCTGGCCGACGGCCAAGGGTACCGCGGCATTCGCGTCGGTCATCTTTTGCTCATCGAGCTCGACCCCGCCCTGCACAATCAACCGTCGAGCCTCGCTCTTGCTTGGAATCAGTCCGGTCTTGGCGATCAAATCAACCAGACCGATCGATGGCATGGTCGCATCTTTCACATCGGACGGCGTCAGAACAACGTGCGCATCCGGTTGGTCCGGAAACTCACGCGCCTGAAATTTCTGCTGGAACGCGGCCCTGGCCTCACGACCGGCGCCAGCCCCGTGATATCGGGCGACGATCTGCTCAGCCAAGCCTTGCTTCGCATCCATGGGATGCGCCGCCTTCACCCCTGCCAAATCCTCCGTGGTCAACAGCTCATAGTACCGGTGCATGAGCGTGTCGCTGATCGACATGAGCTTGCCGAACATATCGGCCGGCTGATCTTCCAGCGCGATATAGTTGCCGAAACTTTTACTCATCTTCCGGACGCCGTCAGTTCCCTCCAGCAACGGCATCGTGATGACTGCCTGCGCCTCCTGCCCATAGTCCCGCTGCAAATCACGTCCCATCAAAAGGTTGAACTTTTGATCCGTTCCCCCCAACTCGATATCGGCCTTCAACGCAACGGAATCGTAGCCTTGGATCAAGGGATACATGAACTCATGGATGCTAATCGGCGTCCCTTCCGTGTACCGCTTGTGAAAATCTTCCCGTTCCAACATCCGCGCCACGGTATAGTGAGCGCTCAACTCGATCAGGCCATCGGCGGTCATCGCGCTCATCCAGCGGCTGTTGAATTCCACCTGCGTCTTTGCGGGATCGAGAATTTTAAAGATCTGTCGCTCATAGGTCTTGGCATTCTCCAGCACCTTTTCCTTCGAGAGTGCGACGCGGGTCTCGGAGCGCCCCGTCGGATCGCCGATCATGCCGGTGAAATCGCCGATGAGAAAAATCACCTGATGGCCGAGATCCTGGAAATGCTTGAGCTTATGAATTAAGACCGTATGACCCAGGTGGAGATCCGGCGCCGTGGGATCGAACCCGGCCTTGATGCGAAGGGGACGGTTTTCTTTGATCGAGCGGGCGAGTTTTGATTCCAGTTCGCCTTGCTGAATAACCTCAACAATTCCTCGAAGTATCAGATCCAACTGTTGCCCTAACGATGTCACAGGGCTCCTTTGTGTCGTGCCAGTGATTTGGTATTGGTGACAAGGACGTGGGGGCGCAATCGGTCGAATTTCTTTCGGCCAATGCCTCTCACCTGTCGCAAGTCGTCCACGGTACGGAATGGGCCCTTCTCGTCGCGATGTTCGATCACCCGCTGCGCCAACTTAGGGCCGATACCGGGCAACGCCTCCAAATCTGACAGGGTGGCCTGATTCAGATCAACCTGCCGGGCACCCGTGTGCCGTGTAGGAGGAGAGTCGAGCGGAGCTTTCTGCGATGACCGTTCAGGTTGAGACTCTTCAATCGGCGTCGTCATCGGTCGATTCGGTGCCATCCCCTCGTGACTTGCACTGGTCAAGGCAGGCCTCGTTGTGGGTGCAATCACCGGTGGCGGCGACGAAACCGTGGCCACTGGTCGTTTTGCGATCAGTTGCGGTTGCCCCGGCATGACTTTCGTCACGGGTGTGACCGACGCGATCCAGATGAGCGATCCCAATGTCACGGCCAGCATCGAAACTTTGATCAACAGTGATTGCATCATGACGTCGCCGGCTTTCGCGCGAGATGGATCGCATGGCCATGCACATCTTCCATGGCTTCCATGAGTCCCTCCGCCAGGGTCGGGTGCGCATGAATCATCCCGGCCGCGCGCGAGACCGTCGCGCCCACATGCATCGCCAGCGCGGCTTCGTGAACGAGATCGGTCGCATGCGCCCCGAGAATATGGACGCCGAGAATCCGGTCGCTCGCCGCATCCACCACCACCTTCACCAGTCCCTGGATGTCCCCGGTCGCCTGCGCTTTCGCCAATCCACCGTAGCGAAAACGCCCAACCCGCACGGCCTGCTGAGGATCCTTCCCCGCCCCCACGCAGCGTTCACGGGCCTGCTGCTCTGTCAGTCCAACACGTCCGATTTCAGGTAACGTAAAGATGCCCGTCGGGATGACATCATAGTCAATCGCGCGCGGGTGGCCCATGAAATTCTCCACCGCGACTTTGCCTTGCTGCGAAGCGACATGCGCCAACATCGCCTTGCCGACGACATCGCCGATCGCGTAAACCCCTGGGATATTCGTTTCCATGCGTTCATTGACGACAATCTCACCTCGAGTACCGACCTGCACCCCCGCTTTCTCCAACCCGATTCCGCGAGAATTGAACCCTCGCCCCACCGAGACCAGTACCTGTTCTACGTTCAACGAGAGTCCGTCGCGAAAATGTGCCGTCACCACGTCGGGCTGCCGGACGATCTGGTCCACCGTGACGCCGGTCCGGATCTCTACTCCCCGCTTCTTCAGCTCCCGCTCCATCATCTGACTGATCTCTTCATCCTCCAGCGGCAGGATGCGCGGAACCAGTTCGACCAGGGTCACTTGGGTTCCTAGCCCGCTATACAAGGAGGCAAACTCACAGCCTTCCACTCCACCGCCGACGATCAGGAGGCTGGCGGGGATTCGTGCGAGGTCCAGAGCCTGTTTGCTGGTAATGATCTGGGTCCCGTCGATAGGAAAGAGCGGCAGGTTCGGCCAGGATGAGCCGGTGGCGATGATGACCCCGTCGGCCTCCACCTGCATGGTGGTCCCATCCGGTTTCGTCACGCGAATGGTCCGGGCATCCACTAACTCACCCGTACCCTCGACATGCTCAATGTTCCAGGCCTTAAACAGTGTGGCAATGCCCTTCACCAGCGTGGAGACGACTTTATTTTTTCTGGCCACCATCACAGCGGGGTCATACGCGACCGGGCCGTTCAGCAGAAGTCCGAAGTCCTTCGCCTTCTTGGCCTTATCGCCCAATTCGACGACCGACAACAGTGCCTTACTCGGAATGCAGCCCCAGTTAAGGCATACTCCACCGAGCGCCTGGTTCTCGACCACGGTCACGCGCGCGCCCAGCTGCGCGGCGCGGATCGCTGCCACATACCCTCCGGGACCGGCGCCAAGAATTGCGAGATGCTTCGACATACGATTGACTCAGTGAACCAGTGCCGATTGAATCATACGCAGCTACAAACCATGCTCCGCCGATTCAATGGTGAAAGGATACCCGACCTTAGTGCTTCTGCTTGCTCAAAAACTCTTCGTACTGAGCGGCGGTCATGAGCTGCTCCACTTCAGCCGGAGTCGTAAGATCGATCACGGCCATCCACCCCTTGCCGTAGGGATCAGCATTGACGGCCTCGGGATGGTCCTTGAGATCGGCGTTGATCTTGGCAACGGTCCCGCTGACCGGGGTATAGATGGTGGACGTGGTCTTGGTCGATTCCACCTCACCGATCTGCTGACCGGCAGTTACCTTGGCGCCCACCTTGGGAAGATCGATGAACACGATATCTCCCAACGCATCCTGTGCGAAATGGCTGATGCCGATCGTCGCCTGTTGCCCTTCGGCGCGGACCCATTCATGTTCCTGGTGGTAACGGAGATTGGACGGTATCATGGCACTCCTCTTGGCGGCCGCCTAAGCGCGGCCTACGTGAATAAAACGCGATCCACACACAAGTGCGCGATCGTAAAAGCTGTGGAAATCTTTGTCAAGGAATCGGTGCCGGCGCATCCGGCACAAACACCAGATGGCGAATGTCCGGCGTACGCAATTCATCCGCCTGCTGAGCCAGCCCCGTGAACATGCCGCCGCCGTGCTCGGCCGGTGTCCGCAGTAACACCCAGCCTTGCGGAAGGGTTTGCGGTTCCCCCTTCTCGGATTGAATCACATCGCGACTCCAACCCTTGAACGACCCGCCAAAGGTCCGCACATCCGACGCCTCGCGGGACGGCCCCCCCAACAATAAATCAAATCCCCGGCGACGCGCCTCGGCGGCGTCCTCTCCATAGTTCACCAAGGCAGATGTGGGATTCGACAAGGCTTCGGGGTGAATCTCCAGCACCATGCGCAATCGCGGCACCGCTTTCTGCAAATATTTCTTCAGGCGTGCCAGCACATCGAGTTCCTGGCGTGACTTCCAGCCCACCCACCGCCAGAGCGTCTTATCGGAGGCCAACGCCCCCGCATCCTGGCGCACGGTCATCCGCTCCCGAAGCGCCTGCGCCACTTCGGCCGACGGCTGACGCACCTGCGTTTCAAACTGGCGCAACACACCGTCGCTCACCTCATATGCGAAACTATTCTCCGCGCGCGCGCGAAAGACCATGCCATCCACCCCGCTCCTCAGCAGATCGGCCAAAAGTTGCGCCAGTTCCTGCTGAACCGGCGGGGCGAGGAGATCGAACTGCGTCCAGGTGTGAACCTTGCGCCTGGTCGGATCATAGAGCAGCATCCTGGATTCCTGCCGGTGGTCGGAGAGCGGCGCGTGAAACAGATCAATCACGGCAAAGACTGAGATGCCCAGTTCATGCGCCTGCGGCACCATGACGCTGAACCAATCCGTCATCACGGGACCCTGCGACGTCGAGAACAACGCGCCCGCAGGCAGCTTCGGCAAAGGGCTACTTGGGGGAGGACCGGTCGGGGCAGGCGGCCTGGTAAACGACGATTCCAAGCTCGCATCCATGAGAATCGCGCTGACTCCCTGTGCACTCAGCTGCCGAATCCAGGACTCCACTTGTGCCATGGGGGGGAGATTGCTGAACGACACATAGAGCGCAGTATGACCGGATCTGGCGCCGGCAGACAGGGTGGATTGGTTCCGCAACGCCTCGATTCGATGCAGCGCCCGTTCAGCATAGGCGCTCTGGGTCGAAATCGGGGCACCTTCCGGACCGGCCAATATCCGGTATTCTTTCAGCGCCCCCGTGACTTCCCCCATCTGTTCATACGACTGTCCTAATTCCCAATGGGCTTCATTCGCACGCCGGGATTTGGGATAGGTCGCCAGATAGCGTTCATAAAGATGGATCGCGGCAGAATACCGGCCGTCAGAAAAGGCTGTCGACGCTTGGTACCACAGGCGTGTCTCGGCCTCGATCCCCGGGTTTTCGGTGGGCTGAGCAACGGGAACGACTGGCGCCCCGGCGCAACCGACGCCGAGTGCCATTAGCAGCATCACCAAAGAAATGAACGCTCGACGGCCAGGAAACGGCCGTCGAGCCTGCATGACGTGGGGAAAGTCTGCGCTCAATGTGCGCCTACCCGACCAACTCCATTTCAGGAAAGAAATACCCGATCTCGAACTTTGCAGTCTCCGGCGCATCGGATCCGTGTACCGCATTGAATTCGATATTCGCTCCATGGGCCGCGCGGATGGTTCCATTTTCTGCTTTCGCAGGATCCGTCGCTCCCATGAGTTCGCGATTCTTTTTTACCGCATTGTCCCCTTGGAGAACCAACACCACACATGGACCCGATGACATGAACGTACACAGGCTGTCAAAGAAGGGGCGCGCCTTGTGAACTGCGTAAAATCCTTGCGCCGTGGTTTTGGACAGGTGCATCAGACGCATGGCGACCGGCTTCAACCCCGCCTTTTCATATCGATTAATAATATCGCCGATGGCATCCTTTTTCACGGCGTCCGGCTTGATGATGGCAAGGGTTCGTTCACTCATGGATCGTCAGCTCCTTCAGCTAGAAATATCGCAATAGAAGACTCTCGCGGCATTATAAAGAAGCGGCGGAAGTGCTGGCAAGATAAAGGACTCTGAGATTACTCGGCAGTCTAAGTGCAGGCGAGAATCCTCACCACCCGCAAAGCGCTGATCAGGAGACGATGCCGGACGTGTTCGCTGCCCGCTCCGGCCCAAACGCACGGGCCAGTTCTGCTGGCTTGAAGATGCCCCGCTCAGTGATGATGCCAGTAATCAAGTAAGCCGGGGTCACGTCGAACGCAGGATTGTAGACGGCCACGCCGGCCGGAGCGACAGGATGGCTGCCGTGGATGGTTGTCACCTCCAGGGGATTCCGCTCTTCGATGGGAATATCGGCGCCGGTCGTGGTAGTCAGATCAATGGTGCTGTACGGCGCGGCCACATAAAAAGGGATATTGTGCGCCCTGGCCAGGACGGCGACTGAGTAGGTGCCGATCTTGTTGGCCACATCGCCGTTAGCCGCGATACGATCCGCGCCCACCAAGCAGACCTGAATCTTCCCCTGTCGCATGAGGCTGCCGGCCATATTGTCCGTGATCAACGTCACCGGAATTCTGTCCTGCATGAGTTCCCAGGCGGTCAACCGCGCCCCCTGCAAGACCGGTCTGGTTTCGTCGGCAATGACACGAATCTGTTTTCCCTGTTCCCATGCGGCCCGGATCACGCCGAGCGCGGTTCCGTACCCGGCGGTGGCCAGCGCCCCGGCATTGCAGTGGGTCAGGATCGTCTGTCCGCTTTCGATCACATTCGCACCATGTCGCCCCATGGCCATGCAGAGCGCAATGTCTTCTTCAAGAATAGCCTGCGATTCTCGGATCAGCTCACGCTTAATCTCCGCGATCGTCTTGTTGTTGAGCGACGCCAGCGTTTCCTTCATGCGAGCGATGGCCCAGAATAGATTCACCGCAGTCGGGCGCGACGCAGCCAGGTGATCACACATCGCGTCGACCTGTTTCACGAACGTCTGATAGTCGTCGACATTCAAGCTTTGTGCACCGAGGGCGACTCCCATCGCAGCGGTCACTCCGATCGCAGGAGCGCCGCGCACTTTCAATTCCCGAATCGCCTGCGCGACCGCACGATAGTCACGACAGTCTAAAAATTCGACCTCTGATGGAAGCCGGCTTTGATCCAAGAGCCGAACCACTCCATCTTTCCACTCGACGGTAGGCACCATACCGATTGTCTCCGGGATTCAATTTGGAAACGATGTGACGTCCTCACACCACCCCTCGAAACTCGCACCCATCATGCCGATGAGTCAGACGAGGGTCAAGGCCAGAACATCTCGGCGGGGCCGCTCACGGTCAACGAAGCTCTTCCTGAAGAATGTGCACAACGTGCCGGATGGCTTCTTCCGACAGCGAAGGATAAATCGGTAGCGAAATGGCAGACTCATCGACTTCGTCACTGGCGGGAAAGTCCGGCAGGTCGAGATACCGATGCAGGGGACGAAATACCGGTTTGCGGCACTGCAGGCCGCGATGGGCCAGGCGGGAAAGATAGTCTGTGAATTCGTCTGGCGACTGTAACCCTTTCATCAATCGCACGACGAAGCGGTAATAACTGTGCGTTCGACCGACAGGCACAACAGGCAATGTGAATAACTCCGCCGGTAACGTGTCACGATAGACGGCGGCCAACGTCGACCGCTTGTCGAGAAACTCCCCCAACTGATTGAGTTGCGCAACGCCGATCGCCGCCTGCAAATCCGTCAATTTGCAATTGCCCGCCGCCGCATTCAGGGACGGCGCCTGGTCATATTCCCGGAGGGCGCGTACCCGTTCGAGTAACGCCTCATCGTTCGACAACACCATGCCGCCTTCACCGGTACAGAGCAACTTGGTGGCATAGAATGAACAGACCGTCAGGGTCCCGACGCTGCCGACCGCTCGGCCCTGTTCCATGGCGCCCAGCGTTTGGGCGCAATCTTCAATCAACGGAATATCCAGTGATTGAAGATTGGTCAAATCAGCCGGCAGGCCGAACATGTGCGGAACGATCACGGCTCGCGTGCGACTGGTACGGACTTTGCGAACTTTGTGCGGGTCGAGATTGTAGGTGGTCGGATTGATATCGACGAGTCTGGCTTGGGCGCCGACCCGTTGCACCGCGAGCCAGGGTGCCGAGCAGACATAACTCGGAAGAATGACATTGTCGCCGTGGCCGACACCGAGCGCGCGCAGGGCCAATTCCAGGGCGACCGTGCCGGAACTGACCGCTACGCCGCCGTGCAACCCGATGTACGCGGCCATCCCCCGCTCAAACTGCGCCACCACCGGCCCCGCGGTAATGTGGCCCGATCGAATTACCTCGGTGACGGCGCGCAGCTCTTCTGGTCCAAGCGAGGGCTTGGAGTGCGGAATGAACGTCATCGTGTCAGGTTCGACCTTGTTCCATCGTCATACGATCTACGACTCGCACCGTGGAAAATTCTACGTGGACGGCTGTGAGAACACAACAAATTCCTCCAGCCAGGCGCGAGTCAGATCCTATCTCGGCGCGATGACTGGCAGTGCACTGGAATGGTTACACGGTTCAGCAGGCCACAGCCTTCGGTGCGAGTAGATTGTGATAGAGGGGCTCCAGCGGCCAGAGACACCGGCTCCAGTCGTACCAGATCTCGGCCATGTGGCGAGCCGCCTGTGCAAAGCGCTCCCGATCCGGCTGACTCGCAAGTAACGTCTGGATTGATTCAATCATGTCGGTCGGTTGATCAGCCACGAGCAAATCACGGCCGGGCTGCACTTTCAGCCCCTCCATCCCGAGCGAGGTCGTGATAATCGGCAATCCTGCCGCCATCGCTTCCAATAATTTCGTGCGCGTCCCTGAGCCGGTGAAATGCGGCGCCACATAGATCGTGGCGGCCCGCAAATGGACGTGCATGTCTGGGACGGCTCCGGTAACCATGATGCCCTGACCGGCCAATCGAGCCACCCGCGGATCAGGATTTCTTCCCACCAGGCGCAGTTCCGCCTTTGGGTATTCGCGACGAATGGCGGGAAACACCTCGGTGGCAAGAACCGTTGCGGCCTCCACATTCGGCTCGGCGCCCATGTCGCCCGTGAACAGTAACACTGGCGACGTCATGGCATGATCCGGTTTTGGACGAATCGCCTGACAATCGACACCGTTGGGGACGACCAGCACACGCTGCCCCGGATGCGCACCCTCGCAACGAATTCGGTCTTCCTCGGAGACAACCGTGACACAATAGGTCATGGGCCAACACCAACGGTCATACCATCCCACTTTGAGTCGACGCACCAACTGCTTCGGCTGGCCGGCCCTTCCACCGCCGGTCAATATTTGCCACGGGCTAGGCTGGCCGTAAGACCAGATGTCCAACACCACCGGGATCGCCGTCTGTGCCGGCAAAGACGGGATCATCCCGAGCTTTTCGACATGGACCGCGCCATAGACGCCACTTGCCAATCGCTCACGTACCACCGAAGCCAACGCCCGATCTTTTCCGTATGGACTGACCCGGCCGATTCGATCCAGTAAGCCAGCCCCTTGAGGCGGGACAAAAGTCGTCTCCACGCAGACCCCCTGTAGGAAGCGTTGTGCGTCTTGCCACCCATCAACCGCCGGGGCGATCAGATCCACTTGAAACCGGTTCCCCAAGAAACGGAGCAGGTGCAACATCCGCAAAGCGCCGCCACCCTGATAATCGGAAGGGGGTGTCGGGGCCAGAAACAACAATCGATTTGCCATCATCTCAGAGCCTGTTTTTCATCCGCACCCACGATACCGCCACCGTGCTATCTCCTCTGCAGAGTTATCTGCAAACAGGTTAATCGTCACCGGAATCTATCAAGGAGTAGACGCTGGAAATATTTGCATGTGCCATGCCTTAACTCCGGCCCGGCATAGTTGCGAATTATTGCCGCCTTATGCCAACAGACCTTTCGCGCATCGGCAGAATTGACAGCCGCACTGGTGAAAAACGGGACACCCGGCAATTTCGACCCTCTGAAAACAGAAGATTTTTCCCCGAAATGGCGATACCAGCTGAGAACGATTCGCCAGAAGGATCGCCTAGGTCCAATTCCAACGACGCCACAGGCGACGAATATTTTCCTGCTCGATCGTCCACATGAAGTCTGCCCCCAGCGCCGGTTGTAACACCCATTCTTTGGTGCTGTGCACGGTCAAATGCTGACCGGGGAGGTCAAGATCGGCCCAGACCGCGCCGTCCCGATCCGTTCTCCATATCTGCGTTGGGACGGACTCGTATGCTGTCATGACCTCCTCCGCGGGATGACCATAGGGGTTGCGGCGTCCGGCAGACACCACGGCCATATCCGGCTGGACTGTGTTCAACCATCCACGATTCAGGGAACTCACGGCCCCATGATGTGGCACCTTCAGGAGGTTGATGTGGCTCAGATGGCCGGATTGGGCCATTCGCGCCAAGCCCTCTCGTTCAATGTCCCCCGTGAACAACATTCGTTGCCCCCCGCAAGTGAGCTCAGTCACGACCGACAAATTATTCAGCGATTGCAGTTTCCCCGCAGAGGATATGTCCCGGCCGGGCGGCGGGTTCAGCACAGCCATGCTGCACTCTGTGCCGTCCACGATCTGTCTCCCCTGCTCTGCTACGTTTGCCTGGAGATGCCGTTTCTCCAATGCGCGCTCGATCTTGCGCCAGAATTCCTCACTCCGCGTGACGCCATTGGTCCAAACATGCTGAACCTGGAAATGCGCCACGATCCAGGCCAGTCCTCCGGCATGATCCAATTGGGGATGTGTTGCAATGACATGATCGATGGCACGAATGCCGCGATTCCAGAGAAAGGGCGCCACGACACTCCGCCCCATATCAAACCGCTCGTAGGTCGCACCGCCATCGATGAGCAACACCTCCCCCTTCGGCAATTCAATCACGGCGCTATCTCCCTGTCCCACGTCGAGAAACGTGACCCGCACCTGTCCTTCTCGACTGAACGGACGCGGAGACCACAACCACCAGACAACGAGACCGGCCATGCCCGCCGCCATCGCACGCTTCAACAACAGGGATGCGTGAGCCGGCCTACCAGTCAGTATCGCCCAGCCCAGAAGGTAGAACAGTACCATCGTAGGGACGGTGGGCGCGGCCACAAACCATTCTGCCCCGGGTTGACCGGCCAACCATTGCGTCGAGGCAACCACTCCTTGCCCGAGCACCTCAAGAAGTCCCGCACCGGGGAGCGAACTGCTCTCAGAAACAATGACCCAGACGGCAGACAACAAACTGACTGGCAACAGAATGAAACCCACAAACGGCACCATAAGAAGATTGGCGAAAAGCCCCATCCAGGAGACTTGATTGAAATAGCAGGCCACCAACGGCAAAGTCGCCAGCGTCACCCAGGCCGTCAGCCGCACGGACTCTTGTAACCAATAGAGGGTTCGTCGGGTGATCCCTTTCACGTGTGGAGACAATTCGTGCGGGCTTGTCTCCCTTCGTAGTGCCAGCGCCAACACCCAGACGGACACATAGGAGAGTTGAAAGGAAATATCATACAGAGCCGCAGGGTGCACCAGGAGTGTCAACCCTGCCGCCGCCGCCAACGCGTGGAGAAGGTACCGCGATGTGCCAAGCCATACAGTGCACAAGCCGATGACGATCATGATGGCCGAACGAATCGTCGCCGTCTCCGCCCCCGCCAGTAGCGTATATCCCACAACCGGTACCAGGGTGAGCAACGCAGACAACCTGCTCGGTATCAGCCATCGAGAAAGGCTCAGGAGAACTCTTGAGGGAAGCAAGAGGCAGGCTTTCCGAATCAGCGCGAAGGACAGCAACGCGATCAGCCCGAGATGGGATCCGGAGATGGAGAGGATGTGCACCGTCCCGGTCGTCATGAACCACTCGCGGACTTCCGGCGCAAGGAAGCCTTGTTCTCCAATGGTCAAGCTGAGGAAGAGGCCACGGCCCGGCTGCGGTAACGTCTCGGCTGCCTTCCGCACCCGGCTGCGCCAAGTGTCGATGCGTGAGGAGATCGCATTCGATACCAGCCCACCACTCGCACCAAGCACTTCAATGGCACCTCCGCCTGAAACCGAGCCCACGGCATCTACCCCCTGCGCGTCCAGGTAGGCAGCATAGTCAAATCCTCTCGGATTCATCGTCCCCGACGGGGCGTGCAGGTGGGTTCGCAGGCGGACCTTCAGGCCGCGTTGAAGATCGCGGTCGGGGTCGCGCCAGGTCAGACGAAGATGCAACGGCGTGGCGAGATCGGGGTCGTTGCTACTGGTGACCTGCACAAGCGCGGTTAGTCGGCCCGGGGCATGACGAACCGATTCAACGATGGTCCCGACAAGACTGACGGGAAGAGCGCCAGGACGGTCCGGCACCGGAACATGTGACGTCGACCACGCAAACAGGGTCCAATACAGACAGCCACCGAAGAAAAATGCCAGTAAGAGGCTACTGTACCGCGATGTGAACAGTTCAAGCCGCTCTGCCAGCACTGCCGCAATGGTCAAGGCGATGAGGAGCATCGCGATGCTGAGAGGGAAATAGAGGAAGTACGAGCCGAGGACGATTCCGAGGATGAAGATGATCGTCAGGGACGGTAGCATCCGACGCCTGGGGTAAGGAGCGGGTGCTACCCGATGCGAGCGCGCACGATATCCGCAAGGTGATCGGCCACCTCGCGAATGGTCGAATCGCGCTCACCTTCGACCATGATCCGCAACAGCGCTTCGGTGCCCGAATAACGCACCAACACGCGGCCACTTCCATTCAAGGTGGCTTCCGCGGTCTTGATGGCCTGCTGAATATCCGGAATCTGGTTCAGGTCCGGCTTATGTTTCACGTTGACGTTCAAGAGGATCTGCGGCACGGCCGTCATGGCCTTCGCGAGTTCGGACAACGGTTTCCCCGTACGTTTCATCAAGGAGAGAATCTGCAATGCGGAAATCAACCCGTCTCCCGTGGTGTTATGATCCAGGAAAATAAAGTGACCGGATTGCTCCCCGCCGAAGTTATACCCATCCGCCAGCATGCGCTCCATGAGATACCGATCCCCCACCGGCGTTCGCATCAGTTGAATGCCGGCCTTTTTCATGGCGAGTTCCAACCCGAAATTGCTCATCACGGTACCCACGACCGTCTGGGAAGCAAGCCGTCCTTGGCTGTGCAAGTCGAGCCCCAGTGCGGCCATGACGTGATCCCCGTCCACGATGTTGCCCTGCTCACAGACGAAAATCGCTCGATCCGCATCCCCGTCCAACGCAATGCCAATGTGTGCGCCATGCCGACGCACGGCCTCCTGCAAACGCTCCGGGTGCACGGCACCGCAGTGATCGTTGATATTCATTCCATCAGGAGTATTGGCGATGACTTCAATGTCGGCACCCAACTCACGCAACACCATGGGGGCGACTTTGTAGGCTGCGCCATTGGCGCAATCGACCACTAATTTGATTCCTTGAAAATCGAGATCTCGAGGAAGCGACCGTTTCACGAATTCGATATACCGTCCCTCGGCATCCCCGATTCGATAGGCCTTTCCGATCGCATCCGCCGTCGGCCGCAGATGTTTGATCTCATCGGAAATGATCAGCTGTTCAATGCGCGCCTCCAACTCGTCCGGCAATTTGAAGCCTTCATTGGAGAAGAACTTGATCCCGTTGTCCTGGTAAGGATTGTGGGAGGCAGAGATCACCACACCCGCATCCGCACGTAAACTACGCGTGAGAAACGCGATGGCAGGGGTCGGCAGGGGACCCACGAGCAGGACGTCCACTCCCATCGAGCAAATACCCGAGGTCAACGCCGACTCCAGCATATAGCCGGATAAGCGCGTGTCCTTTCCGATCACGACCTGATGTCTGCCTGCCCGCCGCATGAATATATGGGCGGCTGCGCGGCCGAGTTGCATGGCAATTTCGCTGGTCATGGGTTCGAGGTTCGCAACCCCGCGAACGCCGTCTGTGCCGAATAATTTACGCATTGGATACCTCTACAGAAGAACGCGCGTGCCGGGAAATGGCTGACACGACAGTGGCCGTATCTTTCATGGCTCGAACGTCATGTACACGAATAATGTGGGCGCCTTTCAAAACGGCCACCGCAATGGCTCCAGCGGTACCGTATTCTCGTTCATGAACCGGCTGGCGGGTCAGATTCCCGATAAACTGTTTACGGGATATCCCGGCTAACACCGGATACCCTAATTTCGGGAACGCCTCAAACTCCGCAAGCATTTGAAGGTTATGCTCTTGGAGCTTACCAAAACCGAAGCCCGGGTCAAGGATGATTTGACTTGGCCTGATTCCGCGGGCGATCGCGTCCTGAGCCCGCTGCTGCAGGAATACCGACACCTCTTCCACCACATTCCCATACCGTGGCGACTTTTGCATGGTCTGCGGCGTTCCCTGCATATGCATCAACACCACTGCGACGCCAGTCTCGACCACCAACCCGGCCATCAACGGGTCGCCCTGTAAGGCACTGATATCATTCACGATGACCGCGCCTGCTTGAATAGCCATTCGGGCAACGGCGGCCTTCGTCGTATCGACTGAAATGGGAAGAGAAACAGCCTCCCGCACTGCTTCCACGACGGGAATCAACCGCCGCAACTCCTCGCTCTCGGCGATCGGTTGTGCGCCTGGCCGCGAAGACTCGGCGCCGATGTCGATGATATCGGCCCCTTGGGCCTGCATTTGCCTGGCATGACTCACAGCCAGTTCGATCGTGTCGTAGGCCCCCCCATCGGAAAATGAGTCAGGCGTGACATTGAGGACACCCATGACGAGCGGATTCGATTCAATGGTGATCTTGCAGGGTCCCGCCGTGAGCACCACATGGCGGGATGACGATGGGGTTCCGAGGGTCAAAGAAAGTCCTTAGATACAATCAGGAACGACACAGCATGGAATGACGTGAGTCGACGGGAGAAGGGCGATGAGGAGCAACAACCGACGAGGGTAGCAGGCTTTCCCAACCCCTGGCCCGGAACTCACAGGAGGAATCTGCTTCGCAGGAGCACCTAACCCGGCACCCCTGCGAAGCCGGTAGTCGACACTTAGGCAGGAACCGTCTGTGATGAGGATCCCTGAATGAGGATCTGATCAATCTCCAGTGCGTCCAACACTTCTTTTTCCAGCAAGGCCTCGGCCAGCGCCTTCAGGCTGGTCATATTGTCGGTCAAGATGCGCTTCGCACGTTCATAATTTTCCGTCACCAGGCGCCGGACTTCATGGTCGATTTCCAGAGCAACCTGCTCACTGAAATCGCGCTTTGAGCCGATCTCTCGGCCGAGGAAAATTTCCTCCTCTTTCCGGCCGAAGGTCAGCGGACCGAGCTTTTCACTCATGCCCCATTCGCAGACCATTTTTCTGGCGAGATCCGTCGCGCGCTCCAAATCATTGCCCGCTCCGGTCGTCACATCATGCAACACCAACTCTTCCGCTACGCGCCCGCCCATGAGGATCGCGAGGTTGTTATAGAGGAAATCCTTGGAGTAATTGTGACGATCGTCGGTCGGAAGCTGCATCGTGACGCCAAGCGCCCGCCCGCGAGGAATAATGGTAACCTTATGCACCGGATCCGTTCCGGGCAAGAGTTTCGCCATGAGCGCATGGCCGGCTTCATGGTAGGCGGTGGTGCGTTTTTCGTCGTCGGTGAGCACCATACTCTTCCGTTCCGCACCCATCAACACTTTATCCTTCGCCATTTCGAAGTCAATCAGCTCAACCTCTTTCTTATTCAAACGAGCCGCCCACAAGGCCGCTTCGTTGACGAGGTTTTCGAGGTCTGCCCCGGAGAAACCCGGCGTACCCCGAGCGATTTTCTCCAACTCAACATCCGTGGCCAAAGGAACTTTCTTGGTATGGACCTTCAGAATTTCCGATCGGCCACGCAAATCCGGACGGTTCACGACCACCTGGCGATCAAAACGACCCGGTCGTAACAGGGCCGGATCCAGCACGTCAGGACGGTTGGTGGCGGCAATAAGAATGACGCCTTCCGTCGTGTCGAACCCGTCCATTTCAACCAGCAACTGGTTGAGGGTTTGCTCGCGCTCGTCATGGCCTCCGCCAAGGCCCGCGCCCCGCAAGCGGCCGACCGCATCGATTTCATCGATGAAAATGATACAGGGAGCGTGTTTTTTCCCCTGCTCGAACAGATCTCGCACCCGTGAGGCTCCCACCCCGACGAACATTTCGACAAAATCTGAGCCACTGATGCTGAAGAACGGCACACCCGCTTCACCGGCAATGGCCTTGGCGAGAAGAGTCTTTCCCGTACCCGGAGGGCCGACGATGAGAACACCCTTGGGGATGCGCCCGCCCAGTTTCTGGAATTTTCGTGGATCTTTGAGGAATTCGATAATCTCTAGGACTTCTTCTTTAGCTTCCTCAATGCCGGCAACGTCCGAGAACGTCACCTTCTTGCGCTCCTCGGTCAGCATACGAGCGCGGCTTTTACCGAAAGACAAGGCCTTGTTGCCGCCGATCTGCATCTGACGCATAAGGAAGAACCAGAGTCCTAGGAACAGAATGAAGGGCCCCCAGGTCACCAGGAAAGTGATGTACCACGGACTTTCGTCAGGAGGCCGCGCCTCAATCTGCACATCCTTTTCACGCAAATGCTTCACCAATTCCGGATATTCGGCCGTATACGTCCGAATCCGGCTTTGGTCTTTCAGAATGGCGCTGATGTGATTGGCTTTGATGGTGACCTTCATGATCTCGCCCTTGTCGAGCTTGGCCATGAAATCGCTGAATATGACTTCATCCTCCGGCGCATGGGTCGGCACGCTAAACAAATTGAACAACAAAATCATGAACAGGCCGACCACGACCCAGAACAATAAATTCTTTACGCGTGAATTCATCCACCTCTCCTTTGAGGATATTAGGCAGACCGAAAATTATCTAACCGTGCAGAATGTTACCATAGATTCCGCGGGGGGAACAACCTTTCATGCGGACTCCTGCTCCCCTTCCTCCTCCTGATCGAGCGCCGCGAGGTACGGGAGATTGCGGTACTCCTGCCGGTAATCGAGTCCATAGCCAACCACAAACTTGTTGGGAATCTTGAACCCGACATACTCCAGACCCACCTCGACCTGTCGCCGTTCCGGTTTGCTGAGGAGCGTGCAGACCTTCAACGACCGAGGCTTTCGTCTCGATAAGGTCTTCATGAGATACTGCACCGTCAACCCCGAATCGACAATGTCCTCAACCAGCAAGACATCCTTGCCCGCAATGGGTTCCGTCAGATCGGATATCAGCTTCACCTTACCAGAGCTTTTCTTACCGGCGCCATAACTTGTCACGACAATAAATTCCACTCGCATCGGAATACGGATGGCCCGCGCCAAGTCGGCATAAAAGGCATACGCTCCTTTGAGCACCCCTACCAGCACCAACTCCTTGCCGGCATAGTCGGACGCGATCTGTCGACCGAGTTCACGGATTCGAGTCCGCATCTGTTCCTGCGTCACAATGGGGCGACCAAAAATGCGTTCCATTCCTACAAGACTCCTTTCCGGCGCACGGGATACGTCACTCGAGCCAGAATAAATCGGGTCGTCGAAGCGGTGGCCGCGAATCGGGCATCGATCCGTTGCCCCACGATCCAGGCGATGTTCTCTCGGGAAAGTAACAATGGTATGTGTTCTCGCATAGACCGACTCAGTTTTGCATCTGTGAAGTAATCTTGCAATTTCTTTCGTCGACCGGCCATCCCTGCGGGGAAAAAATAATCTCCGCGGCGCCACGATCGAACCGTCAAGGGCAACGACAGATGCTCGGCATCAAAAATAGCCGCTGTCGAGGAAGGCTTTTTCAGCAGCGCCAGCCCCCGTTCACGCGTCACCACATTGATGCGGATCACGGCCCCGGTTGGCGGCCAGGGCACAGTGCTGGGCACGATGGACAGCGTGACAGCGGGAGAGGGACTTGTAGATGCCTGGTGAAGAACCGCGCCTGTATGCGAGCTCGGGGGCAAATCCAACTTTATCCGTACCTGCCCCGGCTCGGACGTCACCTTCAGGAAACCGATCGTCCACGAACCGCCCGAGCGCCTGCTGGCTAGGGAGGCTAACATCGAAAGCACCACATCGCCACGCGCCCCGCGACTCGATGGCGATAGGGCCTGCATGGCCTGCCTCAGCATGCGGCGCTGCAAGGCTGTCGGCTGTTCCAGCAATGCCGCTCGATCCAGGACAATCAGCTTTGAATCCCGACTCTGCGTCGCCCGCACCAAGCGATGCGCCGCCAACCGGGACAAGAGACGGTCGTCCTCGCGCAACAGGTCGGCCTGTCGCGCCAGCAGTCGGACCGTTGCGGGGGCGAGGGACTGCAGCACGGGAAGCAACTCATGCCGAACTCGATTGCGAAGATAGATGGATGTCGCATTGCTGGAATCGGTTCGAAAGGACAACCCCCTCGTGTCGAGATAGGAGAGGATCTCGCGACGCGTCACGGTCAAGAGGGGGCGCACGAAGAGATGCCCGCGGCTATGCGGCATGCCGGCTAAGCCGCGCAAACCGGCCCCTCGCAACATCCGAAGTAGCACGGTTTCTGCTTGATCATCCGCCGTGTGCCCAAGCGCCACTCGATCTACGCCGAGAGCAACACTCAGATCGCGGAACAGCCGATAGCGCAGCTCCCTGGCACGAGCTTGCAATGAGCTTGAAAGGCCCGCCTCACGTGAAGAAATGTGGAGAGACCTGACGAGACAAGGAAGGTTGAGCCGATGGCAAAGACCTGTGACAAAGGAGGCATCCCCCTCGGACTCGGCCCCCCGTAACCCATAGTTGCAATGGATGACCGTCAGCGAAAAATTCCACGCCGGTGCGAGCTGATGGAGGACGGAGAGCAAGGCCACGGAATCCGGCCCCCCGGAAACGGCCACCAAAACAGATTGGTTCGGTTGAAGTAATGCGCGCGCGCGGAGGGCCCGGACAACCTTGTTATGAAGCGGGTGATGCACCGCTGTGGGAGAACCTGCCATCGCTCATGACTGGGATTGGAGGGGCAAGACTGTGTCTAATGCGGCCTCACGCAACTGGGCGCGGGCCGCATCCACGTCCAACTCAATCTGTCTGGTCAACGCCTCTGCAGAAGCGAAGACCCGGTCTTCGCGAACAAACCCCAGCAACTCAACACGAATCGTTTCGCCATAGAGCTCCAGTCGTTCATCCAGGATAGACACCTCGAGTAATCGTTCTCCAGCCCCAAAGGTTGGCCTGGTCCCGATATAGACCACCGAGTCTAAGGCGCGTCCCCGCCAGAGCACCCTCGCCGCATAGACCCCATCCGGCGGAATGACCCGTCCCTCAGGGAGGCGAAGATTGGCGGTCGGCCAGCCAAGCTCCTTCCCGCGGTGAGCGCCGGGAATGACCGTCCCTTCGATGCCGTAGGGCCTGCCGAGAAAACGAGTAGCTTTGTGCAGGTCACCCGCCTGAATCATCTGACGAATCCGCGTCGAACTCACCACCTCACCATCCATCGTCACGGGCGGCGTCGGATGCACTCGAAACCCGAGCTGCGCTCCGAGTTCAAGCAGATCCGCAATCCGACCGGCCCGCCCCTTCCCGAAAGCAAAATGCTCTCCGACGAACAACTCCCGCGTGCCGATTCCGTCGCACAGGACCTGTTTCGCAAACTGCGCTGGAGTCAATCCGGCAAATGCCGTCGTGAATTCTAGAAACACCACCTCATCGATACCGGCGGCCTCGAAGCGGGCCAGTTTCTCTTCCGGCGTCGTCAAAAACATCAGGTTCACCTGGGGAGCTAGAATCTTGACGGGATGCGGATCGAACGTGAGTACGAGGGCTGTGCCGGCTGCGCGTCGAGCGGTCGACACCACCCGATCCAAGAGGGCCCGATGGCCGTGATGATGACCATCGAAATTGCCTATGGTCACCACCGAATAGGGCCGTGAAATGGATGGCGTGAGACCGCGAGAAATCTTCATGGGTGTCGTGGATGAAGCAGGGCGGCAGCTTCTTTGGCAAAATAGGTCAGGATGATCTCGGCGCCGGCGCGTTTGATCGACAGCAGCGACTCCATCATGGCTCGACGCTCATCCAGCCATCCCGCCTGGGCGGCGGCTTTGATCATGCTGTATTCACCACTCACCTGATAGGCGGCGATGGGGAGAAGCGTTCGCTCACGCGCCGCGCTGATGACATCCAAATAGGGCATGGCCGGCTTCACCATGATGATATCCGCTCCCTCTTCGACGTCCAGATCGATTTCCCGGAGCGCCTCGCGCTTGTTGGCCGGATCCATTTGGTACGACTGGCGGTCCCCGAACTGCGGGCTGGAATTGGCGGCATCACGAAACGGGGCGTAAAAGCAGGACGCGAATTTCGCGGCATACGCCATGATCGGGATATCGACGAATCCGGCACGATCCAGTTCGTCACGGATGGCGGCGACCCGTCCATCCATCATATCGGACGGGGCGACCATGTCGGCCCCCGCCTCAGCATGAGTCTTCGCCATAGTTCTCAAACAATCCAGCGTCTCGTCGTTGAGGATTTTTCCGTGTCGCACGATGCCGCAATGTCCATGACTCGTGTACTCATCGATGCAGACATCGGTAATCACCACCAAGTCAGGAACCTGCTGCTTCAAGGCGCGAATGGCACGTTGTACGATTCCGTCCGGGTCGAATCCCGAGCTGCCTTGCTCGTCCTTTCGATCCGGAATGCCGAACAGGATCACAGCAGGAATACCCAGCGCCTTGGCCTCCTGGGCTTCTTTAATCAGAAGATCAATGGAGACACGAGACTGTCCCGGCATCGAGCTGATCGGTTCGCGCCGCCCCTGTCCTTCGATGACAAATACCGGATAGATGAAGTCAGCCGGGGTCAGATTCGTTTCTCGAACCATTCGCCGAAGCGGCTCCGTCTCCCGCGTTCGACGCATGCGCTGCATCGGAAAAGCCATGCGCTTACTTCCTCGGCAAGTTGGTGAGGAACACCACCAA
The DNA here is from genome assembly GCA_964556305.1 of uncultured Nitrospira sp. Lineage (GTDB taxonomy): Bacteria > Nitrospirota > Nitrospiria > Nitrospirales > Nitrospiraceae > Nitrospira_A. The sequence continues at coordinate 140,442 of CAZKVY010000002.1, forward strand.
ATCGCGGACCGAAATCATGCCGACGAGCTGCCCGTCCTTCGTGACCCCGAGATGGCGAAGATGGGTTTGGGCCATCAGGTCGTTCGCGTCCAACAACGTCTTATGTTCCTCGATCGTCACGAGCGGGGCCGACATGATCTGCTCCACTGTTGTCTTGGTCATATCGGCCCCGGTCGCCACGACTCTACGAACCATATCCGTGTCTGTGATGATGCCGATGACATCCTTGCCATTGGTGACAAACAAACTGCCAATGTTGCGATCCCGCATGACGCGGCCCGCCGTGCGCACATCCACATCGCGTTCCACGGTGATGAACTTGTCTTTCGGAACCATGAATGACTTGACTGGAACCATGCCGCATCCTCCCTGTTAAGTAACGAACATCTTGCCCATCAACTCCATACGATCATCGATTCGCTGCCGACGCAGGCCGGCGATCGAGCGGACTCTCAACATGTCGGACGATGGCCTCCGCCAGCGCAGGGATGGTGTTCTCAGCCGCCATGACGTGAACCGTCAAGCCGGCTTCCCGAGCGGTCGCCGCCGTGATGGGGCCGAGGCAGGCGACAGTCGTCTCCCCGATCAGCCGCAACAATTCATCCTTCGAGCGAAACAATCCGACAAAGTTTCGCACCGTCGATGAACTGGTAAACGAAATCACGTCAATCTCGCCGGCTCCGAGTTGCGCGACAAGGCGATCCAGTGCCACAGCAGGAAGAAGCGTGCGATAGACCGGCACCACATCGACTTCCGCTCCTTGCGCGCGCAACTGTTCCGGGAGCAGTTCGCGAGCCACCAGCGCACGGGGAATCAACACCTTCGCTCCGCGGATCTGCCGCGCGGCCAATGCGTCAAGGATGCCCTCTGCCTGAAATTGTTCCGGGATCACATCTGCGCGCACGCCATACGCAGCCAGTGCCTCGGCTGTGCGTGGCCCGATACAGCAAATCGTCAGACCGGACAATGCACGGACATCACGCTGTGTGCCAAGCAGGCGAGTCATGAAAGGGCCTACGCCATTCACACTGGTGAAGATCAACCAGTTGTAGGTAGCCAGACGAGCCAAAGCCGCATCCAGCAGGGTCCAATCTTCCGGAGGGACGATATCGATGGTCGGACATTCCACCGCCTCACCACCCTGAGCCTGGATCAAATTGGAAAACTCGGCGGCTTGGGGCTTCGGCCTCGTGACGAGAACCCGTTTCCCGAACAACGGACGCTGCTCAAACCAGTTCAACTGCGCCCGCAGACGCACCACTTCTCCGACCACTATCACGGTGGGCGGTTCCATATGCGCTGCCGCCGCTTTCTCCACGATATCGTCCAGCGTGCCCACGACCGTTCGCTGCGACACGCGCGTCCCCCAACGAATGACGGCCACAGGCGTCGAACCTTCCTTGCCCTCAGTCCGAAGGCACTGAACAATCTTCGGCAAGTTGGTCATGCCCATGAGAAAGACCAGCGTCCCATGCACAGTTGCCAAGCGAGTCCACTCGATGCTGCTGCGCTCTTTCGTAGGATCTTCATGGCCGGTGATGAAGGTCACGGTCGATGCCAGCGTCCGATGCGTAACGGGAATGCCCGCGTAGGCCGGAGCCGCCACGGCCGCGGTCACACCCGGCACCACTTCATATTCCAACCCAGCGGCCGCGACCGCCTCCGCCTCTTCCCCTCCCCGCCCGAATACGAACGGATCGCCGCCTTTCAGCCTCACCACACGCTGTCCGGCCCGGGCGTGATCGATCAACAGGCGATTGATCTCCGATTGATCACGATAGTGGCCGCGACCGCGTCGACCGACGTACAGTCGTTCAGCCGTTGGGGAGACGTGTTGCAACAGCGCTTCGTTCGCGAGGTAATCGTACAGCACGATATCGGCCTGCTCCAGGCACTCCTTGCCGCGCAACGTCAGCAGCTTCGGATCACCGGGACCGGCGCCGACCAAATAGACGGTTCCTTTGCGCGTCGTCATGACCATCACGCTCGTCCGTAGATCTCCTTGAGGATCACGTCTCCACCAGCCGACAACAGGCGTTCCGCAAGTGTGGTACCGAGTTGATGCGCGTCTGTGGCCCGGCCTTGGATGTGCTGCCGAATCACCCGCCGGCCGTCAACGCTGGCCACAAGGCCGTCCAGCTTCAGGCTCTCTCCATCCAGGAGCGCATGTGCCGCGATGGGAACCTGACAGCCTCCTTCCAGGCGATGCAGCAATGCGCGCTCCGCCGTCACGGTGGTGCGGGTCGGTTGATGCTCAAATCGCCCTAACAACTCCCGCACGAAGACATCGTCACGACGGGCCTCGATGCCCAGTGCTCCCTGAGCGATGGCAGGCAGGCTGAGTTCCACCGGCAAGTATTCCGTGATTTCTGCGTCCCACCCCAACCGGCGCAAGCCTGCAGCGGCCAACACGATGGCATCAAATTGTCCCTCGCGTAATTTCCTCAGGCGCGTGTCCAAATTGCCGCGCAGCATCTCAATCACAAAATCGGGACGATGGTGCAGTAATTGGGCTTGGCGCCGCAGACTGCTGGTACCAATGCGGGCACCGGGCTTCAACTCATCCAGTCGGCACCCATCCCGCGTGATCAGCGCGTCGCGCGCATCTTCACGGGGGGGTACACAGAGAATATCGAGGCCGTCCGGTAAAGCCGTCGGGACATCCTTCATGCTGTGGACGGCGAGGTCGATCTCCCCGCTCAGGAGCGCATCTTCGATTTCCTTGACAAACAGCCCCTTGCCACCGATTTTCGCCAGCGGCACATCGAGGATTTTGTCACCCGAGGTTTGGATGCGCTTCACTGAGATGGTGACACCGGGGACCAGTTCCTGGAGGCGCGCCTGAACCCATTCACTCTGATGCACAGCCAACTTGCTGCCCCGCGTTCCGAGAATAAGCGCGCGACTCATCGGAACCCGCAATCAAATCGGTCGACTGCCAATAATCGGGCGTCGCTAAGGGATAATCTGCTCATGGGGGATTACCGGCGATGCTTGTCAGCTTACTCGCCGGCCTTGCTCCTTCGTTGAATGCTGCACCAATGACTCACCGGAAAATCGATTGGCACCGTTCCCGGCGCCGTGTTCTTCCGGTACATCCTGCACATCCGTCTGTGCGGGCGGGTATGTGGCAGGCGCGTCCTCAAGGCTAAAAAACCGGCGGGCCGCATCGACATAGGCCGCCCCACTGGAGGATGTGGCCTCGGCTTTCAATGTCACCATGGTGCCATGCACCATCTTATTCACAATGGCCGACGCCAGCGCTTCCACGGCCGCTCGATCCTCCGGAGACAGATGCGCCAGTCGGGCAAGGACCTTCTCGACCTCTCGCCGCTTGATTTCTTCGGTCCGGCCGCGCAAAGCAACAATGGTCGGTGTCACTTCCAACGATTGCAGCCACTGTCCGAGCACGGCCACCTCCTCCAGCACCATCTGCTCGGCTTTCGCCGCTTCCCGCAATCGATCTTCCCGATTCTGCTCAACCCGCATGTGCAGATCATCGATGTCGAAGAGGAACGCATCGTCGATCGGTCTGACCGCAGGATCAATGTTGCGCGGCACGGAGATATCGATCAAAAACATCGGCCGACTCATTCGCTGTCGCATCGCCCGCTGCACATCGTCGGCCGTGACCAGATAATGTGACGCTCCGGTGGACACGAGCACGATATCCGCCCCGGCCAGTTCCGTCTTGTAGTCTTCAAATGGAACAGCAGTGCCGTTGAACTTCTGGGCCAACTCCAAACCATGTTGGAAGTTTCTCGTGGTGATCCTCACCTGGCGTACTCCGTTGGCAATAAGATGACGGGCCGCTAACTTCGCCATCTCGCCTGCCCCGATCAAGAGCACCGTCTTCTCGGTTAAGTTCGAAAAGATCTTCTTGGCCAGCTCCACGGCCGCGTAACTCACGGACACGGCGGTCTCGGCAATTTTGGTTTCGGTCCGCACACGTTTGGCAACCGAAATGGCTTTTTTGACGATTTTGTTGAGCAACAACCCGGAAGCCTTGTGCGTCAGGGCCACTTCGAACGCGTCTTTGATCTGACCGAGAATTTGGGATTCCCCGACGATCATGGAATCGAGACTTGACGCGACGCGGAAGAGATGACTGATGGCGCGGTCGCCGGCATGCCAGTACAGATGCGGGGTGAGATGTTCCGACGAAAGAGAAAGATGGGTATCGGCCAGGAATTCCTGTACACGCCCGTAACCGCTTTCCAAGTCTTCGACGACGGCGTACACTTCGACGCGGTTACACGTGGAGAGCAGCAGTCCCTCGCGCACCCCCGGGTACGTACACAGCCGACTGAGTGCTTCGCGGAGGCGACTTTCAGGAACGGCGAGCTTCTCACGAATCTCGACCGGGGCGGTCTTATGGCTCAACCCGACAACAATGACATGCATCAGGACACCGAACCGTGACTTTTCAGCACGACACCGATCAAGGTCAGAATGACGCCGGCAAATCCGATGATCGTGAGATACGCCGCTCGTTTGGCCCGCCATCCGATGGTCAAGCGCCCGACCAAAACGGCGAAGTAGAAGCCCCACGTCACCATGGCCCAGGTTTGCTCAGGGTTCCAGTTCACATAGGATCCTCGAACGATCTCCGCCGAAAACGCGCCGCTGATGATGCCGAGGGTCAAGAGGGGAAAGCCCATCACGATCGATTGCTGATTCAAATGATCAAGATAATCCAAAGCGGGCAGTTTCGCGTAGAGCACATTGAAGCGCTTAGACTTGAGAAGCCCGTCCTGAATGAGATACATCACCCCCGCAACGAAGGCGACGGCAAAACCCACGGTTCCAAGCATACTGAGGGTTACATGCACCCACAGCGTTTTAAAGACGGGTTGCAGGGTGGACGCCTCATCCGAACGAAATGCCGCCGCGGTGACAAGGGACACGAGCGCCAGTGGTACGATGAAGGAGCCGAGAACGTGGAGCTGCCGCCGGAATTCTACGGCAAGGAAGACCAGAATCAGCATCCAGGAAAAAAAAGACAGGGCTTCGTGAAATGTCGGCAGTTGGGCCTGGCTGGAATCAGCCATCCGTGCGACGAGCGCGACGGTGTGAGTGGCAAACCCGGCAGCCGTAATGCCGAGCGAAACCTTTGAGAGAGTTTCAGCCCGCCGGAGCAAATAGGCCAGGTAGCACACCGTGCTCACGAAATACAGGCCCATCGTGAGCATGAAGAAAACCGACGACATATAGCCCCTATCCTCGCAACATTTCAGCGCAAAGCCACTTTTTTTTGGAACTGGAAATTATATCGATGCGACGAGAACGGAGTCAAGGAACGTGCGCTCAATCGGGAGCAGAACCAGGAAGGTTGTTCATCGTAGGGGTACCGATTGGGCATCCGGATGATCTCACCGTTCGAGCGCTCTCGACGCTTCGGCAAGTCGATTTGATTGCCGCCAAAAATCCTCAGTCTACCCAGGCGCTACTTACCCATCACAACGTGCAGGCCGTCGTTACGACCTATGATCGGAAGAATGCCGCTGAGAAAGCGCCCGTTCTGCTGGAACGACTCAGAGAAGGATTTCACATTGCCTTGGTTTCAGACTGCGGCATGCCTGCGATCTACGATCCCGGCAGGGTGTTGATCGCAGCGGCATCGAAGGAACACATCCCTATTGAGGTGATTCCAGGAACGTCTGTCGTGGTTGCGGCAGCTGCACTGTGTGGCCTGGACGGCGACGCATTTCTCTTCGAAGGGCGTTGGTCCCGCGGGCTGCGCAACATGACGCATCGGCTTCAATCACTGCGATCCGAGCCCCGAACCATGATCTTTCTACCTGCGGCACAAACGCTCCCCCATCTCCTCTCCCTCATCTCCAACATATTCGGTAATCGACGAGTGGTGGTGGCGCTGGACCTCACAAAATCCACAGAGAACGTCATGAGGGGACGAGTCCGAACGGTCCTGGCTAGGGATTCATTTCACAACCGTGCATCGCAGGTGACTGTAATCGTGGAGGGCCTGAAGGAGCGAGGGAAGGCAGCACAGGGACCCGAATGACAACTTATTCGTCGAGACGCTTTCGTATCACAACGCGAAAAGACTGTTCAGCACGCTCCTGCGAAACTACATCATGCCCATCATCACTGACGCTGCGAGGCACATTGCGAATGGGGTCCCCATCATCCAGATGAACGAGAAGTAATTGCCCGGGAGCCATGCTTTCGAGCTTGAGCTTCGTCTTCACGAAATTGTAGGGACAAATGACCCCACGAAGATCCAATTCTGCGTCAGGCGGGTAAACGTGTGCTGGTGAATCGGACATTCAGTATCTCAAGTGAAGTGATGAACTGATGGTACCAAGCGCCCCATGCTGTTGCAACAGTGAGGCTCGCACGAAAAGCAAAGCGGGGTGCCTCTTACGAAGCACCCCGCTCAACAACGGCCATCAAGATGGCCTTAACTCTTAGTTCGTCCAGCCCTTTTGCAGATTGGGCTTGGCACCATCAGTCCCATAGTCAGACTTGTTCTGCACCTTGGTTTCAGGAGCAACGGTCTGATAGCCCCATCCCGGCTGCGGTTCACAGTTCCAGCACGGTGCGGTTCCAGTGAACTCACCCACCGTGGTGGTGACTACGCCACTGGTGACCGTTCCTGGGAATACTCCGCCCACCGGGCCACCGGTGTTGGTGGCAGAATTGGTTTCGATGCCACGCTCAGTTGAGGGGGCGGGCCGTTGGCCGAGACCACCAAAACCAGCAAGCTTCTCATTACCGCGGAATAGATAGATCTCTCTCACGAGCTTACGGCCAGTGCCGTAGACACCCTGCTCCGCCCGTTGATTTACCGGCTCAACAACCTGCACTGAAATGTCATCACCGGCATTCAACGCACGCATCTGATCCAGATTGGTCTTATCATCAATATAAAGTGTGAGCGAAGACATCGCACCGGTTCCGGCGCGGCCTTCATCATGAGAGCTACCACCCGTCTCCAGGTGAAGCTTTCCACCGGGAATATCGATGGCTAGTACGCGTCCAAACACCGTTTCCGCTTGGGAAAGGCGTTCCATGAACGCGGATCGATCGAACGCGGCCGTACGGCCGGAGTTGCCCGACACGTCTCCGACTCCGGTGCCGACACCGAATCCTGATCCCGACGAGGACTGTGGCAAACGCTCTTGAGCGCCTGCAACACCAACGGAGCTGATGAAAAGCACCGCAGCTCCAAGTGCCAACACGTTACGCATGTGCTGCCTCCTTAGTGAGTTGGAATTGATAAGAGATTGATGATGGACGACAATAAACTAACCGAGTCATAAGTATTCCATAGCAAATTCGGGCGAACTATAGGCTAACCCCCATATCATGTCAAGAGGTTTTCGGCCGTGACATCCACTATATGGTGTCGTTGCGCGTTCCACAGCCCAATTCATTCGCGCTCCGGGGACATTCATTGAAACAGTTTGTGTTTGAACAGGACATACCAGGAAGGAGTCAAGAGCTGCATTGAGGCTCGACTTCATTGGTGCCCAGAGGGAGGGTCGAACTCCCACTCTCTTGCGAGAACCGGATTTTGAGTCCGGCGCGTCTGCCAGTTCCGCCATCCGGGCACCTGTTGCGTGCTGCGACATTCAGCCAACGATCCTCGGAGTTTGAGGGGAGGCTTTTTTAGCATGAACCCGAGAGCCCGTCAATCTACACGACCCACTCTTTTTTCTGAACGACACGGATGCTAGAATGGCGCGTCTTACAATGTAATGAGAACTCGCTGACTTTATGGAGGCAACTATGGCGGATGTGCAATGTGTCACCTGCGGCCAGGCAGGTGAAGCTATTACTGATATGCTGTTCCTCGGGAAACTCGAAGCAGAAATTAAGGCCAAGGTCTGCAAACCCTGCTGGAAGAAGTGGGAAGGCATGCGAGTGATGGTTATCAACGAATATCAGGTCAATCTCGGCGATGAAAGCGGCCGTGAACTCGTCAAAAAGCAGATGAAGGCGTTCTTGAAGCTCGGTGAGGAAACCGATACGTCAAAACTGGACCAAAATTTCCGGCCAGCGGGCACCTAATACTCAGTGGAGACAGCCCTCCGCCCGCATGATGCGCGAGGTGGACGGGCTTCTCCGCTCTCTTCAACCCGGCAGGTAAGAACGTGGACGTACGGTACACCCTTCACCGAATCCATCCCTGGTCCGTTACGACATTGAATTCATTGACACTCTGATTTCGGAAGTGATAGAGTGCCCTATTCTTGAGGTT
>CAZKVY010000003.1:0-138148 GCA_964556305.1 uncultured Nitrospira sp.
ATCAGATGACACTGGCCGGTTCCTTTTGCCAATACTTCTGAAACTCATCCATCTGCGTGAGCGTGGAGAAGTCGGTCATGCGGTCGATAAATAACTTGCCGATGAGATGATCCAGCTCATGCTGGATACACACCGCGTACAACCCGCTGGCTTCAAAGTCGAACGGTTTGCCGTGGCGGTCCAGTCCCGTGACGCGCACGGTCGACGGTCGTGTCACCTTGCCGCGTAACCCGTCCACACTCAGACACCCTTCCCAGCCCTCAAGCTGCTCGGGTCCGTAAAAACGAATCGTCGGGTTGATCAGTACGGTCTTGGGAAAACCGCCTTCGCCGGGACAATCCATGACAACAAGTTGCTGCGACCGTCCCACCTGCGGGGCCGCCAGCCCGATACCCGGCTCGTCATACATGGTTTCAAACATGTCGTCGATGAGCTGTTGAAAAGCTGCCTTTTTTATCTCGCTCGGGGATACCGGCAGCGCCTGTTGCCTGAGAATCGGATTCCCCAGTTTACTAATTGCCAATATGGCCATGATCCACCCTTGTATCCCTGCCTACACGCGACCGCTTCGGACCGCGCACTCATTCCCTGCCCTATGTACCTACCACGGCTTTTTGATGCTGCGCAACCGCCTCTTCCCTGCCAACGTTAACCGGCTTGTTTGCGGCTCTTGGGATCAGGAATTTCAAACGTCTCCTTGGACTGATTCCACCATTCGATCCACTCCTGAGCCCAGTTCTGGCGATCCTGCTTATTGGAGGCATCCCAATCGTGGAACTCAGTCTCGTGCCGGGTCAGCATCCACAATGATTGGACCGCGGACATGGCCACGAACTTTTCTTCGTCACCCAACAGATCGATGAGCGGCTGGATCACCTCCTTGCGGCGCACATACCGCGCCTCGAACGCCGCCGCCTTTCGGATTACCGAGTTCGGATCCTTGGCCATGGCCTCAATGGTAGGGGGCGCCTGCTGGGGATCAAGCCGCACGGCTACCCGCAGCGCATGCTCACGGATACGCGGAATTTCGGTGGCCAATTTCGCCGCTTCCAATAAAGCGGGCGTCGCACCAGGCGATTTGATCATCGACATCGTCTCAATGGCATTGTACCGGATGCGGGGACCGGGCATCGTGAGCGCCTTGGTCAACACCGGCAACGCCGACTCCCCGAGATGAACAAATTCTCCCATCGCCCAAAATTCCTGCTTTCCCTCCAACAGGGGCAACAGCGATTCTGCTCGCTGCAGCTCTTCGGGGGTGAGGGCCTTGGTGTTGGGCGCTACCGACACATCGGGCACCGGTTCCGGCTTGGGCGGCGCCTCATAGGGCATTTGCACCGGCCACACCATGGCGGCAGACCAGCCCGCCTGCGGAAACATCCCTATCAGGCCTACAACAATCAGACCTCGCACCACCATTTGACGCATTCTCCGCTGCCCCGCTCCGTTCATGATCACATCCCTCTCACACGCCTTGTCATTAATAAGGGGCCGGCGGTTCCTGTTCGGCTTCCGACGGTCCTTCCGGCGTCGTGCGCCGGTGGACAACCTCATACAATACAGGCAATACCACGAGAATCAGCGCCGCCGCAGTCAACATTCCTCCCACCACCACCCGCGCCAACGGCTGCTGGGCCTGCGACCCGATTCCCGTCGCCAACGCAGCCGGAAGTAATCCGATGGCCGCTGCCAGTGTGGCCATCAGAATGGGACGCATCTGAACATCCGCGCCCTTAAGAATCGCTTCGCGCAACTCCAGGCCGCTACGCCGGAAATCCTCAATACGAGAGATTAACAGGACTCCGCCGAGAATCGCTACTCCCAGCGTCGAAATCACTCCCACAGCCGCGGAAATGCTGAAGTGCGTTCCTGTGAGCACGAGTGAAAAAATCCCCCCGATCAGCGCAAAGGGCACGGTCACGAGAACGAGCAAAGCGTTGATGAGCGAATTAAACGTCGTATAGAGAAGAAATAGAATGATCACCAGACTCACCGGCACAATCATCGTCAGGCGTTTCTGCTCCGCCGTGAGTTGATCGTACTGGCCCGCCCATTCGATCCGGTAACGCTCCGGAAGCGACACGGTCTGGGCCATTTTCATCTGCGCCTCTTTCACCGTGCTCTCCAGGTCGCGCTCGCGAACACTGAACTTGATCGGAATATACCGCTCATTGTTCTCTCGATAGATGATGAAGGCCCCGGTTTGAGTCCTGATCGTCGCCACCTGTTTCAGGGGAATCCGCGCGCCGTCTGGTGTATTGACCAAAATATTGCCAATGGTCTCCGCATCCCGCCGAAACTCCGGTAGAAACCGGACAACCAGATCGAACAACCGCTCGCCTTCGAACACCTGCGTCACCGCCTGCCCCCCCACCGCCGCCTGCACGACGGCATTCACATCGGAGACACGCAGCCCGTAACGGGCGCTGGCTTCTCGGTCGACTTGAATCAACAGGTTGGGCTGACCCACCAGGCGGAAGATCCCCAGGTCTTTCACCCCATGGACACCCTTCATGACCGATTCGATTTCTGCCGCCTTCGCTTCCATCGTTTTCAGGTCGGTGCCGAACAGCTTGATGGAATTCTCCCCTTTCACGCCTGACATCGCCTCTTCCACATTGTCTTGAATCACCTGGGAAAAGTTAAAAATGATGCCGGGAATGACTTTGAGGCGTTCTTCGATTTCCTCCACGAGTTGATCTTTGGTGAGACCAGGCCGCCAGTCCTTATGGGCCTTGAGATTGGCGAGAAATTCCGCGTTGAAAAAACTGGTGGGATCGGTTCCGTCGTCAGGTCTGCCCAGTTGAGACACGATGGTCACGACTTCCGGCGATTTTCTGAACATCTGCCGGATCTCTCCGGTCAATCGGGCCGCCTCATCGAAAGAAATATCCACCGGCATCGTGGCACGCACCCAGAGGTTGCCTTCCTCCAATGCCGGCATGAACTCCCCGCCGATGAACTGCAGGGCGCCGAACGCCGCCACCAACAGCAGCAAGGAAGCGCCAATGACCTTCATATTGTGGGCCAGGGCCCATCGCAAGACCGCGAGGTAGGTCCGGCGAATGGCACTGACGAACCGCGTGTCTTGTTCCGTGACCACGCCGGTCAGCAGCAGCGAGCACAGGACAGGAGCCAGCGTAAACGCCATGAGCAATGCCCCGAACAGAGCGAAACCATACGTGATCGACATCGGCGCAAAGATTTTCCCCGGCACCCCGGTCATCGTGAACAGCGGGATGAAGGCCACAACGATGATGGCGGTGGAAAAGAAAATCGGCTGCCCCACCTGGCGGGCGGCCCGCACGATCTGTTGCGGCACAGTGAGGCCCAGCCGGCGATCATGTCCCAAATGAAAAAAGATGCTCTCCACCATGACCAAAGTGGCGTCCACGATGATGCCGAAATCGATGGCCCCCAGGGAAATCAGGTTGGCGGATTGGCCGATCATCACCATCATCGTAAAGGTGAACAAGAGGGACATCGGAATGGTCAGTGCCACAATGAGGGAGGCGCGCAAATGACCGAGAAACACAAACAAGATGACGAATACCAGTACCATGCCGCTGATCAGAATATCGGTGACGGTTTCGACCGTCGTATGGATCAAGGCCGTGCGATCGTAGAACGTCTTAATCTTGACACCTTCCGGCAACTTCCACTTATTCAATTCCTCGACTTTTTCCCGCACGCTCTCCAGGACGGAGAGCGCCTTATACCCGCGCTGAAGCAAAATGACCCCTTCGACCACGTCGTCATTGTCGTCGATGCCGACCTTGCCCAGGCGCACGCGGTGGCCGACAGACACGGTCCCCAGCGTCTTGACGAAAATGGGCGTACCTTCTTTTTCGGCGACCATCACATTCTCGATATCGGGCAATCCGTTGATCAGCCCGAGGCCGCGAATGTTGTAATTCTGCGCGCCCACGGTCAGGTAATTACCGCCGACGTTCGCATTGCTGTTGGTCAGGGCTTCCATGACCTGGGCGAGACTGACCTGGTAGCTGATGAGTTTCCCCGGGTCGATATCGACGTGATACTCCTGCGTCGTGCCTCCGAAGGCGGTCACATCGATGATACCGGGCACCCTCCGGAACTCCCGCCGCAATTGCCAATCCTGGATGGTCTTGAGATCGGTCAGGCTCGCCTTCCCGTCTCCCTGCAATTGATACCGGTAAATCTCGGCAATGGCCCACCAGGGCGACAGGGCCGGTTGTACATTTTGCGGCAGTCTGAGGGTCGAGAGGCGATTGACGACTTCCTGGCGGTCGAAGAAGTACTGAGTGTTGAAATCGAAATAGATTTTGATATCGCTCAATCCGAAAATCGAGAGCGAGCGGATGTCGGTGAGGCCCGGCATCCCGTTGAGCGCGACTTCGATGGGAATCGTGATTTGCCGCTCGATTTCTTCCGCGGACCAGCCCGGAAATTGGGTAATCACCTCCACCATGGGAGGTGAGGGATCGGGATAGGCCACGATATCGAGCTGTTGAAAGGCGTACAACCCGCCGAAGAGGAGAGTGAATCCGAGCGCACAGACCAGAAACCGCTGCACCAGGGACAGTTCGACGATTCGAACCATCATGCTGTTCCGGGACGCCTTTGTCGACAGCGGCGTACGATCACCGGCCTGATCATCCCTTTACCTCTTGTCCCTTCACCAACACCGCCCCTTTGGTCACGATACGCTGCCCCGGCGTCAGGCCGTCCAGAACCCGGACTTGCCCGCTGGATACATTCGACACGGTCACTTCATGCTTCAGGTAGCGATTGGTCCCTTCCACGACATACACGAAATGTTTCCCGTCGATCTCGACCACCGCTTCCTTAGGAATAGTCAGAAACGCCGTGGCATCTCCGATATCCAATCTGAGTCGCGCGAACATCTCCGGCTTCAATCGTTGATCCCGGTTATCGACCCAGGCCCGCACCTTGATCGTGCGGGTGTTCGGATCGACCACGTCGCCGATGGACGCGACCACGGACGCAAAATCAGTCCCCGGGTAGGCCTCCACATTGATCCGCCCCACCTGGCTGACCTTCACCAACGCCAGGTCCCGTTCGTAGACATCCGCCACCACCTGCAAGCGGTCCAAATCGGCGACCGTAAACAACACCTGGCCGACGTCACCTCCGACGGATTGGCCCGGAGTCACGGCCCGTTCGACCACGGTTCCCGTCAGGGGACTCTTCATCTCGAAGCGTGAAGTGATACGTTGCTGCGCGAGCGGTTTTTCCAGCTCGGCTGCGGGAATGCGCAAGGACAACAATCGTTCTTTGGCCCGCCTGAATTCGGCCCGCGCCTTGATCAGATCATTTTCGGCCTGCTTCAGGTCCTTCAGGGCTAAGGCCTTCGTGGCATACAGTTCCTTCGCCAGTTCCTGGGCTCGCGTCGAGTACTCCAGCTCCGACGCCTCTTTCACGAACTCCGAATAGGCGGCGGTAATGTCCGAGCTGTCGATGACCAACAGCGTGGCTCCTGCCTCGACCCGGTCGCCCAATTTAGCGCGCACTTCCACAACCCGACCCTGCAAAGGGGAGGAAATTTTCGAGTAGCGATCTTCGCCATAGGCCACCTTCCCGACCAGCACCAGTTCCGGTTGGACCGGCTTGAAATCCACGACGGCCGTTTCGATTTGGCCGGCAGACGGGGCGGTGGTTGGAGCAGCAGCTGGTTCGGATGAGGCGGAAGGCGGGGAAGGAGCCGGGTCTTGTTTCTGACTGCACGCGCAGAAGAACAGCACAACGGTCACGCCGATGACCGGGATTGCGCCGGACGTCATGACGTAATCTCCTGCCCTACAGAACTTTCCAATTGGAACAGATTCCGTTGGTAGGAAAAGAGGGCTTCAATAAAATTCTGTTGGATCGTGCGGGACGTGCGCGCGGCATCAAGGAGATCCAGAATCGTGGCGCCGCCCCGTTCATAGGCGCGCTCCACGATCGTAAACGTCGAACGGGCATCCTCCAGCACACCCGCTAGATAGGCTTCCACCAACCGGCGGCTCTGCAGGAGGTTGTGATAGGCCACATCCACCTGGTTCTCCACCTGGTTGACCGTGCGGTCGAGTTCGGCCTGGGCCGACTGCACTCCGACTTCCGCCTGGACGATACCGCCCTGATTGCGATTGAAGAGGGGCAAGGGCACGCCGAGATTCAAAATGCCCATCTGCTGATTGTCCGGTCCGCGCGAGCCTTGCACCGCATACCCCGCGCCGATGGTCACATCCGGGACCCGGAAGGCCTTGGCCAGTTTCAAATCCGCTTCACGCTGCGCCACGAGTGCTCGTCTGCTCTTAATATCGGGACGCACATCTAGAGCCACTAAGCGGAGTTTTCCCATGTCCGGATCGACTCGTCGATAGTCCATCTCCGTGGTCAACTCCAGCTTCGAAGCCGGTGAAAGACGAAGCAACTGGCGCAAATCCGCCCGTGCCGACTCGCCTTCCTGAATCGACTCGATCACCTGGGATTGGAAGTCCACCACCTGCAGCCGGATGCGGATCAGATCGACCTCGGCAATGTAGCCCTTCTTAAAGCGAATCGTATTGACGTCCAGGATGCGCGCGAAGCGATCCCGGTTTTCCTCCGCCAAGGCCAGCCGGCGCTGCGCCACGAGCACGCGATAGTAGGCGTCCTTGATGGTAAACCCCAGCTGCCGGACGGCATCTTCAAAGTCCGCTTCCGCCGATTGCACGCCGAAGCCGGCGCTTTCGATTCGATAGCCGCGTTTGCCGGCCAGTTCGAACAATTGCTGCACCTGCACGGTGAGGGCGCCGGTTTTCGCCAGCGTATTGCCTTGAGTAAAGGAGGCCACGTTCCCGATCTGCGCCACCGGGTTCGGAAAGAGCCGCGCCGTAATCTGTTGCCCCTTGCTGGAGTCGATGCCGTACTTGGCAATGAGCAGATCCAAATTCTGTTTGAGAAAAAGGGCCATCGCCTCCGACAGATTCAGACGCACCACCGGGGGCACCAATGAACCCGCCGCGATCGAAGCGGGCGCCGGGGACGGTTCCGCGGCCTGCGCCCATCCGCTTCCGAACAGAAGCAGGCCCAGCATTGCAACCACACACCAGATCAAACCCTGAGCCCGTGCGCGGACACAACTCGTGAAAGCGTCTCTGTGATGGAACATGTCGTCACACATGGTGCGGGAATATCGACGAACCGAGGACAGGGCACGCATTATACTGATTCTTTGCGGCATTTCAAACATTGACGATCGTCCCATTCATTGCATCTTCAGCTCCGTCCACGCTCGATCGTACAGTCGGATTCCCTTGCCCACGTCACGCATCCACTCCAACCGTCCCAGTTGATCGAGAGGCGGATACACCGCTGGATTCTCTCTTGTCGAAGCCGCCACCAATTCCCGGGCCAGCCGGGAGGTGGACGCAAAGCGTAATCGTTCCGACGTGCGTGCCGCTACCGACGGCTCCATCAAATAGTTGATGAACCGCATGGCCAGGTGCTTCTGCGGGGCGGTCCGGAGCACCACGAGGCAATCGGCCCAGATGGTGGCTCCTTCCTTCGGCACGACATAACGAATGGTTGGCCGGTCGGCCATGGCACGGGCCACCGGGCCTCCCCAACCATGCGCCAGGACCACTTCTCCGGAGGCGAGCAGCTGATCGTAGTGGTCGCTCGTATACGTCTTCACCAGGGGCTTTTGCCCTAACAACCGCTTCTTCGCCGCTTCAATCACCTGCGGATCGGTACTGTTCATCGACTGTCCCATCGACCGCAATACCGCACCGAACACTTCCCGCTGGTCGTTCAACATGCTGATGCGGCCTTTGTACCGCGTATCCCAGAGGATCGACCAACTATCCGGGGGTGTCGGAATGGCAGCGGAGTCATACCCGATTCCCACCGTTCCCCAAAGATACGGGACGGAATAGCGGCGCTCGGGGTCAAACGGCAAGTTTTGCAGATGCGGCTCCAACTGCGACGCATGGGACAATTCTGCCTGATCCAGTTCGCTAAGCAGCCCCTGCTGGATCATGATCGCGACCATGAAATCCGAGGGAACCGCCACATCGTATCCGGTGGCTCCGCTTTGCAATTTCGCCAGTAATTCCTCATTGCTGCTGAAGGTATCGATCACCACCTTCACGTGCTCGCGCCGTTCAAATTCCTGGATGATCTCCGGCCCCACATAGTCGGACCAGGTGAAGTAGTGCAACACGGGCCGCGTTTCGGTCCGGTCTTCGCCGGAGCCTTGTCCGCAGGCCGTGAGCCAGAGCAGACAGAGGCACCAAAGCACCATCCTTCGGACAGCAGGAGTCACTCAGACCTCGCGACGTTGCAGGTATAGTGAACCGGCGACACACATCATGGAGACCACCAGCAGCAAGGCGGACAGCGCATTGATTTCAGGAGTCACGCCGGATTTGATCATCGAATAGACTTTCAGCGGCAAGGTCGTGGCACCGGGACCTGCGGTGAAGAAGGTCACGAGAAAATCATCGAGCGAGACCGTGAAGGCGACCAGGACCGCTCCCCAGATGGCCGGTCGTAATAACGGCAGAGTCACATACCGGAATACCTGCCAGGAATCCGCGCCAAGATCGGCCGCCGCTTCGCGCAACAGCGGGTCGAGTTTGCGCAGGCGCGTGCGGATCATGATCGTCACCAACGGGATATTGAAGACAATGTGCCCGAGGATGACCGTGGTGAGGCCGAGCGGCATTTTGAACATCACAAAAAGCAACATCAGCGCCACACCCATCATCACTTCGGGAATGACGAGCGGGAGCACCAGACTGCCTTCGAGGAGCTGTTGCCGCCGGTGCGACATTTGCTCCATGCCGAGAGCGATCAGACCGCCGAGGCCGGTAGCGCCCATCGTCGATACGAGGGCGATGAACAGACTATTCGCGGTCGCGGCGAGCAAGGCCTCGTCATGAACGAGGGCCAAATACCATTTCAGCGTCGCCCCTCTCCAGGCCATTGAGAGATGCGCGGCGTTAAAGGAATACAGCACCAGCACGACGATCGGCCCGTACAGAAACAACATCGACAGGAGACTGACGGCCTTGAGGCCGACCGATCGCTGATTCACCGCCCCTCCAATGGGCCGTCTCCAGAGCTTGTCTGACGGTAATAGACAATCACCGCGGCCATCACGAT
Source organism: uncultured Nitrospira sp. (assembly GCA_964556305.1). Taxonomy (GTDB): domain Bacteria; phylum Nitrospirota; class Nitrospiria; order Nitrospirales; family Nitrospiraceae; genus Nitrospira_A. The sequence goes on from CAZKVY010000003.1 coordinate 9,133, forward strand.
CGCCATCAACACAAAGGAGACCGCCGACCCCAGCGGCCAATCGCGAACCACCAGGTATTCGTGTTGGATCAAATTGCCGATCATCATGCTGCGCGCACCGCCCAAGAGATCGGGCGTAATAAAGGAGCCGATGGACGGAATGAACACCAGGATGCAGCCGCCCACGATCCCCGGCATGGTGAGAGGCACCACCACCCGCGTGAACACCGCCCAGCGGGAGGCATACAAATCCCAGGCCGCTTCGATCAGGACAGGGTCCAGCCGTTCCACCGCCACATACAGCGGCAACACCATGAACGGAAGGTACCCATAGACCAAGCCGATCACCACCGCCGTCGGGGTGTAGAGCAATTCCAGCGGCTCCGTGATCAGCCCGAAGGCGAGCAGCAGATTGTTGGCCAGGCCGTCATGCCGCAACATGATCATCCAGGCGTAGGTGCGCACGAGAAAATTGGTCCAGAACGGCAGCATGACCAGGAGCAGCAACACCGGTTGCCAACGCGCCGGACTGCGCGCAATCACATAGGCCAGCGGGAAACCCAGCACGAAGCAGATCGCGGTAGTGAGGGCCGCGTACCACAACGACTGGCCGAGAATTTTGCCGTAGAGCGGATGCAGCAGATCGAGATAGTTCGCCCAGGTGAATTCCCACACGATGCCGCCATAGGTTCCGCGTGCGGCAAAGCTGATGGCAAACACCAGCAGGAGCGGAACGACGAAGAACAGGGCCATCCAGAGCAAGCCGGGAGCGGCCAACCAACAGGCACGGCAGGGGGCGTTCACAGAGGGAGAGGAGCGGGAGACATCGTCAGACGGCATGGTCACTCCAAAAACACCCGCCCGTCAGCCAAGGCCCACTGAAGCAACACCGGATCACCCGCTGCCAATGATGGGTGCATGACGCCGGTGGCTCTGGCTTCCCAGAGATGTTCGCGTCCCACTCGAATGAGATACTTCGTCTCGCTGCCGGCAAACAACACCTTCTCGATCACACCGGGCAGCACCGGATCCTGGCTGGAGGGTCGATCGCGTGACATCCGGAGTTGTTCCGGCCGGAGCGACCACGTGGCGGGACGACCGGGTACCTCTCCGGGACCGGTTCGTACCTGAAAGCCCGGCAACCGATCATCCGTCGGATGAAACAGCTGATTTTCCCCCATTACATTGCCCAATCGCCCCGGCAGTTCATTCGACACGCCGAGGAATCGCGATACAAACAGGGTACGCGGGTTCTCATATACATCGCGAGGAGTGCCCACCTGCCACATCCGACCCTGGTGCATTACGGCGATACGGTCGGACATCATCATCGCCTCCTCCTGATGGTGCGTGACACAGACACAGGTCAGTCCGGCCTGTTCCTGAATCGTCTTCAACTCGACCTGCATCGTTTGCCGCAGTTGTTGGTCGAGGGCTGCCAGCGGCTCATCGAGCAGGACCACGGCCGGTTTATTGACCAACGCCCGGGCCAGGGCCACACGCTGCTGCTCGCCGCCGGACAATTGAGCAGGCTTCCTCGCTTCCTTGCCGATCAACTTGACCATCGACAAAGCGTGTTGAACCTGTTCATCGATGAGCGCGGCAGGAACCCTCCGCATGCGCAGGCCGAAGGCCACATTCTCCGACACTGTCAGATGGGGAAAAAGCGCGTAGGATTGAAACACCAGGTTGACGGGACGTCGATTGGGCGGCACGCCGAGCATCGAGCGGCCGTCGATCAGTACATCTCCCTCATCCGGGTCTTCGAAGCCGGCCACCATACGCAAGACCGACGTTTTTCCGGCGCCGCTCGGACCGAGAATAGAAAAAAACTCGCCCCGTTGTACCTGAAAACTGACGTGATCGACGGCCGCGACCGACCCATGGCGCCGCACGATGGCGCGAATGTCTATCGTCGGGGATGTCGACGGAACGGATTGAGGGGAACCAATGAGAGGAGAGGTGGAAAAGGTAGCCATCGAGGGCTGGGGTCAGACCGCCGCGTCGACGGTCACGGCTCAATGCTCTAAATCGACTTTGGAACTGACGTCGCGGAGGTGCTTTCGCACGCGCACGCGATGTTCATGTTTTCGCAACAGTTCACGGCGGATCACATCGCGATCTTCCGCCACGATCCGCACGAGCCGGTCGTTATCCTCCGCGTGATTCCGCACCAGCTCGGACAAGCGCTGCACTTGTCGCTCCAATCGTTCCAGCCGCCAGACCATTTCCATCATCGGATTGGCAGGCTCGATGGCTGGCTTCACGACTGCCGGACGGCCATTCTGCTTCTTCATGTCGGCTCCTTCTCTTCGGCCCGACCCGGTGTCGGGAACGCACGTTGAATCGTAGTATCATCCGAGTCCGAGTTGAAGTCAATCATTCTGCATCCTTTCTATTCATCCCTCGTCCTGCTACAATCGGCCCGTCTATGGCTAAGATCTTCACGATGGTGCTGGCCGGCGGAAAAGGCGAACGCCTGCATCCTCTCACCGACCAGCGCGCAAAACCTGCGGTCCCCTTCGGCGGAAAATACCGCATCATCGATTTCACGCTAAGCAACTGCCTGAACTCCGGTCTTCGGCAGATGGCCGTGCTGATCCAGTACAAATCCCATTCCCTCGACCGTCACATCCGGACAGGATGGAACATTCTCAACCCCGAGCTCGGCGAATACATCGTGTCGGTCCCGCCGCAGCAACGCATCAGCGAAGAATGGTATCGCGGCACCGCCGATGCGGTCTTTCAGAACCTCTTCCTGCTGGATAACGATCAACCCGAGTTCCTGCTCGTGCTGGCCGGCGATCACATCTACAAGATGAACTACGCCGACATGTACAACCTCATGATCGAGAAACAGGCGGATGCGATCGTCGGCGCGATTGAAACTCCGCTGGCGGAGGCCAACCGTTTTGGCGTGATCGCGGTGGATGAGGACCGGCGCATTTTGAGCTTCGACGAAAAACCTGAAAAGCCGATGCATATTCCCGGCGATCCGACCCAGGCCTTCGTCTCCATGGGCATCTACCTGTTCCGCACGGATGTCGTCCGCGAGCAGCTGATTCGCGATGCCAAGGAAGGCACCAAACACGATTTCGGCAAGAACATCATTCCGCGAATGATCAAGGAATGCCGGGTGTACGCCTTCAAGTTTCAAGACGAGAACAAGAAAGCTGTGAACTACTGGCGGGACATCGGCACGCTCGACGCCTATTGGGAAGCCAATATGGATCTGGTGTCGGTCGACCCGCAGTTCAACCTCTACGACCAGCATTGGCCCATCCGCACCTACCAGGGGCAATTTCCACCCGCCAAGTTCGTCTTCGCACAGGATTTTCAGGGTGGGCGTATGGGGGTTGCCTTGGATTCGATCGTCTGCGGCGGCTGCATCATTTCCGGGGGGCGCGTGCAGAACTCAGTGCTGTCGCCGCATGTGCGCGTCCATGATCATGCCGACGTGCGCGAATCGGTCGTGATGGAAAACGTGGTCATCGGCGAACACGCCCGCATCCGGCGCGCCATCATCGACAAGGATGTCGTGATCCCGCCGAAAACCGTAATCGGCTTCGACCCGGTTGCGGATCGTCAACGATTCAAAGTCACCGATTCCGGATTGGTGGTCATCTCAAAGGGAATGAAATTGCATGCCGCCGTCGATCCATCCGGTTGATCTCGTCGCGACCCTCCGCCAACGAAACCTCACCCCTGCGATCATTTTTCTCACCTCGAGACGGGCCTGCGACGAAGCGATGCAATCCTTCGAACGCAGTCAGATCACGCTGCCCAAAGCGCAACAGGAACAGATCGCCCGTGTGCTCACGCAGGTCACGGAACAATTTCCCAGCATCGCAGAACACCCGCTGATTGAGACCGTCCAACGCATCGGCGTGGCGGCGCATCATGCCGGACATCTGCCATCGTGGAAAATCGCCGTGGAAGAACTGATGCGCACGGGGTCGCTGGACGCCGTCTTTGCGACGACGACGCTGGCAGCCGGGGTAGACTTTCCCGCCCGCACGGTGGTGGTTACACAATCGAGCATCCGCAAGGCGCGGGATTTCACCGATCTCACCGCGAGCGAAATTCAGCAATTGGCCGGCCGCGCCGGTCGCCGTGGGAAGGATCTCGTCGGGTTCGCCGTCATCACCCCGTCTCCGTACATCGATCTCACGGTCCTGACCAAGGGGCTCACGGGGCAGCCGGAGGCCATCCACAGCCAATTCGTGATCAGTTATCCGATGGTGTTAAACCTACTCAAGGCGCACCCGCGCGAACAGATCCAATCCATCCTCGCCAAAAGCTTCGCCCAGTTTCAATTGAACCAACGCACGGCAGTGCTCGAAACCAAACTCGACGGCTTGCGCGCCGAGATGGAGCCGTTCGGCCCCCGCGTCTGCTCCGACTGGATTACACAGTGGCAAGTGTTCGAACAGGCGCGTAAACGAAAAAAACCCCGCAGTCCCTTCGCCCGTCAGGAATCACCCGATGTCGCAGCGCGCCTGCACTTCCTGACGCCGGGTCGTGTCGTGGGTCTCACCCGTGGACGCGGGATCATCCTGCGCCAGTACCGCAGCAAGGGCCAACACGCTCCCATGGTCACCCTTCTGCGGGAAGGCGGCTCGCTGAACGAATGCCCGGCGTCCATCGTGACGCAGGTCTTCGATCGCACGTTCGACTGCGAGGAAACTTCGGCTTATCCCTGGTGCACGCCGCAAACGCTGGACCAGCTGACGCATCATCTGACTGACCTCCCGCCGAGGCTTCCGGTCCTTCCGATTCTGACGCATCAGCACGAAGAAGTCCCGATCGACAGTTCCATCATTCAAACGCTGGGTGACTTCGCCTGCCCGACCTGCCCTTCGCGTCAGGCTTGTCAGCGCGATTTCCCGCGCGCCTCGCGGGTGCGCCAGGAAATCCAGCGCCATATCAAATCGATTCAAGCGCTCCAAACAAGCTTGTGGCACCGATTCCAGGAGCGGATCGACGTCCTGGAACGATTCGGCTACCTCAACGCCAACGCGCAACTCACCGCAGACGGCGAATGGGCGCGGCTGATTCGCATCGATCATTCCCTCCTCATCACCGAATTGATTCGAGCTGAAGCCTTCGGTGCTATCGATCCGCCACTCCTCGCGGCCATCATGGCGAGCATCGCCCATGACGACGATCGCCCGGGCTCCTTTCCGCGCGGGAGTACCGGACTCGTCACTCTGCTGTTTCAGGTTCGCAAACTGGCGGAGAGCCTCGCGCCCCACGAAGCGCCGCCGATGTTGCGGGCCGACGTGGCCGCGCTGACCGAACGCTGGGTTGCAGACCAGACGCTCACCTGGATCGGACTGGCCCGGTTGACCACGATGGCGGAAGGCGACATGTTCCGTCTGTTTGCGCGCACGATCGAGTTTTTGTCTCAGTTGAAGACCCTGAAATCCACCCACCCGTCGCTGGCGGAATCAGCCGATCACGCCATCGCGGCGATGCGCCGGGGGGTGTTGGAGGAATTGCCGTGACCACTCACGAACTCGAAGAGCTGTTGATGCAACAACCGGTTTCCCTGCTCCACCGGCTGGCGCGGGGACGGATCACCCGGCATTTTCGCTCGGGGAAACGCAAACTGGTCGACCTCCTCCTGCAGGCTTCCGCCGAAAATCGCCCAGGATTGGAGTCCGACCTGCAGACCTTGATTGATCAACACATTCAACCGCCGAAACCGGCGCCTGTAGAAAAGGTACGACCCGTTCAGTCGCCGTCTCGAGAAGCCGTTCGCGCCACGTCGCGCCCGCACAGGACCGAAGAGCATGGACATCACGAGCCGCCGGTCTCGCTCCATGAATGGCTGTCAGGGATCGGCGTGCCGCCGCCGCAACCGTTCGTTCCGGATGCCTGGCAGGTGGATGCACTGGCGAAACTCGCGGAGACCGATGTGGTCGTCAGCGTGCCGACGGGGAGCGGCAAGACCTATGTCGCGATCGAGGCGACCGCTCGCGCGATGCGCGAAAATCGGACCGTCATCTACACCTCCCCGCTAAAGGCGCTCTCCAATACGAAATTTACCGAGTTCTCTCGCGTGTTTGGTCCGGGCCAGGTGGGCATTCTTACAGGCGACCGCCGCGAACATGCCCAGGCGCCACTCTTGATCATGACCACGGAGATCTTGCGGAATCTCCTCTATGACGCGGCCGGAGGCGAGATCGATGTGCGGTTAGACACGCTGGGGTTGGTGATTATGGATGAATCCCAGTACCTGGCTGACCCGGAGCGTGGAGTCGTATGGGAGGAGACCTTGATTTTCTGTCCGTCGCAGGCCCGTCTTTTACTCCTGTCCGCCTCCATCGGTAATCCCCAGGATATTGCGGACTGGTTGACCGCCATTCGTCCGACTCCCTGTTCCCTCATCCGCCATACCAAGCGGTCGGTTCCACTGCGGGCCGGCTACCTGCACCCGAATGAAAAGCTGACGCCGTTATTCCGGACTGCCGGTATCCCCTACGGTCAGCCCCATCTTCTCCACCCGGAAGCCAAGCGACTCTTCATGGAATACGAAGAAGAGACTGGTCCCTCCCGATCACGCTGACAGGCCTGGCCGGGCCCCCGTGATTCCTTCTTGACCGTGCAATCAGCCGATTGACGCGTACTGATGAATAGTGGAGCTTTGTAGTGAGGCCGGAGCGATGGACGCCCTCGAGATGCACGCCTCCAAGAGGCCCGCAACGTCTACTAGAACGTATACGTCAGGCCAACCGTGGGTCCATGTCTCAGCGTTTGGAACTGCGTCAACGGCGCGGTGGCGGTCGACCCGTCTGAGCCGTACAGTTTCCACTGATCATTGACGAGCACGCGATTCCACCAGATGCGATACCCGCCCGTGAGATAGAGCCGCTCCCAGATTTTCACCCGCAGGTTAAAATCCGAGTTGGTACCGATCCCGAGACCGGTCATTCTAAAACTTGGATCTTGCGCGAGGTCGGTACGGAGGTGATGCACGTCCTCATTGTTTAAATAGGACACCAGCATCGCCACCTTCGCCTCGACGCTGACGCGAGGATCGATCTTATATTCCAGCTCTCCGCCGATGCGTCCCGAGAACCATGTGGTGGTATTTGTAATGACTGCCTGATTGCGAAATCCAACTGTGCCGGCAGGAGAACAGCGGAATGCCGAAGTGGGCGATGAGGCGGTCGTACATTCTGCTTGAGTCACCCCTGTGGCCACATGCCGTTCCCGCCAATACTGTAACCCGGCAAACACCCCCAGACTCCCCTTATTATCCTGGAAGGTATGCGCCGTCACGCCCACATCACCATTGAGGTACCAGAGATTGTCCCCGCCGATGTCGCTGTAGGTTCGCGAAAAGCGGTGTTCTCCGCTTACCGTGGCTCCTTGAGACGCGGCTCCTTGGGCGCTGAGAAAATCGTCATCCGTGAGACGGCCTCCGCCGATGGCCCCGTACCCGAAGGCGCCCCGGAAAAATATCTTGTTCTTCAGCTGGACCCGGCCCGTAATCTCGGTCACGTTCGTGCCGGTGTCTTTGTATTTCAGTTTAGAACTGGGATTCCCGAGATTGGCGTCCAGACCGGACGCATTGTGACTCCAGATTGTTTCACCTTGGCTGAACCATTCGGAAATTTTGAGATCGACGTGCGCAATCGACGAAGAGGGCGCCCCGGAAACTTCGGCTCCCGCTAAATCCGGGGTGCACCACGCCAGGCATGCGCATATCGCACAGAGCAGACATCGCAACGGGATCATAGGTGAGGCACTCCCTTACCATCCGGGCCAAAGACGTGTCCGCATGACCGCGAGACTACGTATCCCAGCCGGAACAGCGCGCCCACTGATACCCTACCTGTCGGGCATGGTCAACAACTTTCTCGGCCCCGGCCGGATCTATCGACTGCCGTTGCGAGGACTTCGTTCGAAGGCAACCCAAAGGATTCGTCCTACGCAGACAGGCCTTCCCATTTTGTACGCAGGAGTGCCTCGACCCTACAGGCGGAAAAAATTTCCTAGAGCATTTCTACGAGAGAGATTTCCACGCAAGGTACGTGCAGCGAGTGAAATTTTTGCTTGCCTATTCGCGTTTGATCCGTTAGGTTCGCCTCTGAAAGATATCCTGACGGGATTCTCACCGAACTCCGCTGAGCGATTCCCGACAATCAATTAAGAAGAACGCCGAAGCAATCTGTTGTGGCACGCCTGTTGCTCACCGACAATTGTTTCCATTTTTCAATTCAGGAAGATCACCTAAGGGAGTACAGACTATGACCGCACAGCATTTCAGACCGATTCAGCATCCACCACGCATTAGGCGGCGACATGCGGCGGGACATCTTGTGGTCTTGATGCTGATGTTGTGGCTGTGCGACCTTATTGCGGGAGGAACGAATGCTTTCGCACAAAATATTCAATTCACCCCAAGTGCTCTTTCCCTCACTGTCGCTCAGGGAGGCACGACTACCGGCACAGTCAGCCTCAAAAAATCCGATAGCGCGCAACATACCTACTTCATCAGCACCAACCAATCTTGGATCTGGCTCAATCCGCCATATGGCAGCACGCAGACGATCTCCACTGAAACTGACATGCTCACCGTCACGGTCAATACTGCTGCAATGGGACTGTCAGCGGGCACCTATTCCGGCGTGATCTACATCGGGCAGTCAGGGCCCGGCGTTTCAAACACATGGCGAGTCCCCGTAACCACCACGGTGACCGCAGCCGGCAGCACGCCACCGCCCCCACCGCCTCCATCAACCACTCCGCCGCCACCCTCGACGACGCCGCCCCCGCCACCGTCGACGACGCCGCCCCCGCCACCGTCAACGACGCCACCGCCGCCGCCGCCGACAAGTTCGTTGTCGCCGATGCTCCAGGCCTTCCCTGCCGCCCTTTCGCTCACCGCCGCGAAGGGCAATACGGCCACCGGCGTATTCAATCTCCAAAAGTCCAGCACGCAACAGAGCACCTATAGCATCAGCGCCAATCAGTCGTGGACGGCATTAAACCCGCCCTACGGCAGCACGCAGACCATTACGACTGAAATCGATCCCATCACGGTGACGGTCAATACCTCGGCCATGAACGTGGGGAGCTACACGGGTGTTGTCTATATCGTGGAAAGCGGGCCGAATGGATCGCAGACCTTGCGCATCCCCGTCTCGCTCTCCGTCCTCGCCAGCGGCAGCACGACACCGCCGCCGCCATCCCCCACTGGAGGCGCCACGTCGCCGCCACCACCTCCGTCGGGAACCACAACCGGCACCGTCACGGTGATGTGGAATGCGAACACCGAAGCGGACCTGCAAGGCTATCGAGTGTACGTCGGCACCAGGTCCGGCGCGCGCACGCAGGCCTTCGATGTCGGCAATGTCACCTCAACCCGTTTGACGCTGCCGATAGGCTCCACCTATTTCTTTGTGATAACGGCCTACGATAAAAGTGGCAATGAAAGTTCTCCATCGGGAGAGTTAAGCCGAAGCCTGTTCTAGAAAATATGTCCATTGAACAGACTTGACCGCTCTTCCCTCAAGCCTGTATAACGGGCGCTGTCCCTTTGAGCCCGCTCCGAAGGAACGTGTCTTCGAGCGGGCTCAAAAGTGTGAGAAGCGCCCGTAGCTCAATGGATAGAGCATCTGACTACGGATCAGAAGGTTACAGGTTCAAGTCCTGTCGGGCGCACCACGAAATCCCGCCTTTTATCTCCTTGTTGCATCAAAGATTAGTCTGACCCTCCCCACCTTTGCACTGAGCACTGTTCACAGCATGGTGTGCGGACCGGGACAGACATTCGGAACAATGTTCGGTCGCTACATCCGAGAGCGTGAAGCCCATATTCATCTTTCGCCGCATCGGCTTTCCGTTCGCCCCAATGGCATGCATGTGTTCAGCTGGCGATCACCAGTAGTGCCGCCGGAAATACCTTGAAATCCGGGGATAGGGAGCGACCTCATACAGGCGGCTCTGCATCTCCGCCGGCAGGGGTAGTACTGTTACCATTGGGGCTGAGATCAACGCCGGATATTTGTCACGAATCTCATTTTCCGCCTCTAGGCGCCCCTGGTCCTCCAGCACCAGAGAGACAAAGACCATGCGACCATACCGGGGCGATTCCACGCCGAATCTCCAGGTTCCGACAAATATCGCCGGCCCCTCTTCTACCGAAAATGAGGATCCAAGATCTGCAATCGATAAAAACGGGCCTTCATGAATTTTCACCCGCGTCATTTGATAACGTCCCGGCGGGATAAACACGGCGAACTGCGTATTGCTGCCATCCGCGGGGATGCGATACCGAGCGCCTCCAGTCTGCTCGATCAATTCGACCTCTTTCACAGCTGGGAGAAATTTTCGTGCTCGCTCTCCGGTCAGCACCGTGACAACTTGTCCGATAACGAGCACCTTCCGGCTTTCATCAGACGGTGGCACGAGAGTAGAAGCCTCGATACCACAGCCGTTCATGCTCAAGATGGAGCACATCGATGCGAGGCACACAGCCCAAGAGAAGTTTGTGGAACATGGCTTCATGCGAGAATTATACAGAACCTTGTTCGCAGCATGCCGAACCTTTTAGTTTCACTGGGATCCTTCTACGGCTAGAGGCAGAACGTCGTCAGTCATCACAGTAGTGACTCTTCCCCCCTCCTCAACGGGCGGGTTATGCCAAGACCGTTCAGACCATATCAGCCGTTTACACGGGGCGTGAATCGTGTTGCAGTATCGCTCCGCCAACTCAGAAGAAAATTGTCGATCGTAATGCCCCAGCACAAAAACCATGGGGACCGCGAAAGATCGGTAGTGCTCCGTCAAATCGAGTTGTGACCTGTCACCTTTAAGCTGTTGGAGCGAAAAACGGTTGGTCATGGATTCTGGAGGAATATCGAAAGAGAACGACCTTCCTGCGCCCAACTCCTTCGCTAGGATAAGATTATCGAGTGTCTCCCTTCAGCGGACCTTACATAACACCTTTCAAACCAATAGCCCCTAGGCACGAAGGTGCCTCGTATTCTCTACCTCAGCCATTACCACATGCCTGAACTAGGGCCATGCCTAGTTTGAGGATCACCACATCCTGCTAGTCTCAACTCACGCGCCGGACACGTGATTGGCGTCGCGGGAACTACGCAGAAAATTCACCATCACAATCAACGGACACCGTCGAAGGAGGTTGAACATGTACACGGACGATTCTTCCAATTCCAACTGGTCGGCATTCATGGCAGGGGCATTGATCGGCGCCGGAGTCGCGCTGCTCTTAGCACCACAGTCAGGCAACGAACTCCGCTCGACCCTGCGTGACTATGCCTCCAAGGCGAAGGACGAACTGGACGAGGCGACAGAACAGGGCCGCGCAGCCTGGGACTCCGCCGTGGAGCGAGGGCAGGAATATGTCGAGGGTGGCAAACAAACCTTGCGCAAGGCCGGGCGCGCCGCTCGTGATTTTGTGGATGAGACCATGCAGACCGCCGAACAGACGGCAGAAGAAGCCACGTCACGGCGCGGGTAAGCATGACCATAGTCGCTAGGTAGAGCGTGCATGTCGTCCAACAATGTCAAAAAGGAACCGTCATCATGAATAGACAGCTCAAACATTTCATGTTCGCGCTCGCCATGATCACCCTGGTGGGCTGCCAGTCCACCACCGGGAAGACAGCCGGACAAAGCATCGACGACGCGTCGATCACCACAGCCGTGCAGGCCAAACTGTCCTCGGACCGTCTCTCGAACTTCTCACGCATCGATGTCGATACGGAGCGCGGAGTCGTGACTCTTAATGGAGTGGTCAAATCTGCAGAACAAAAAATGCGGGTTATGGAACTGGCTCGCGGAGTAGCCGGTGTCCGAACAGTGAACAACAATCTGCAGATTCAGGCTCAATAAGCATTCAGGGTGATCACAAACGGGAGGGGGCGGTGGCGTTAGAGTCCATCGCCAGGCTTAGGTTTAGGAGGTTTATTATGACGCGCCATTCATCACATCTTCTGCCTGTCTTTTTCTCAGCCTTGCTGGTGGGAGGGTGCAGTCATTCAATACCAACATCACCATCCAAGCCCGTTCCGCCTCCTCTCACGAGCGCGGTGCCCACCTTCCCCGCCCAGACCAAAGAGGACTCCCGGGCGCCCGTGTCCCAAGTGCCCGTTCAAATCAAAACAGACCTCACTCCAATTCAGACCGCCATCCGAAACGCCATTCCCGAGAGGATTACGGAGGCGGGACATCCGCTGGGACAAGAGTTTCGGTGGACGTTTGTGAGAAACGGGCAGCCGAGCGTTCATATCCAGGACGGTCTGGTGGCCATCCATGCCGAATATAAGGGTGATATCGAATCGCGAGGCAGTTCACGCGCTTGCCGTCTGGATCCGGTGTATGCGTCCCTCGACGCCACAGGGAAATTGACGATGGTTCAGAACGGCGATGCCCTCTCATTCGGATTCGAACCGACACAGACGGCAGTTGGGACGAAGCCCGAGAGTGATGCACGCTGCAATATGTTCAATGTCCCGGTCACCGAGCAAATGCCCGACCTGTTCGCATTGCCGGAGATCAAGACGGCGCTGGCTGATTCCGTACATCCTCAAGAATTTGGCATTCCGCTTCAACGGATTTGGGATGACCTGGGAGGCCCGCTCTCTATGCCGATCGCATCGCTGAACACCCGCGCCTGTATGTATGGAAATCCACGAGAAATGGTGCTCGGCGGACAAAAGGGCACCACTCAGGAGACGGTGATTTCGGGAACGGCAAAAGAGATGCCGTTCGTCACTTATGAGACGACCTGTACCGAGGCTGCCCCCACGGTCGCCCTCGTCAACTCAGGCTCGCTCCCCTCCGATAGCAAGCCCTATACCCTGCTGGCACGGATTCCACTGTCATACCAGCAAATCTCCCATCAATTGCAGAGCAAACTGTTCCACCAATCACTGTTCCTGGGAAATGCCTCGGACACGGCGGTCATCGAACGGGTTTCAGCCTCGGATGCCAATGGACGAGCCCTGGTGGCGATCGACATGACCGGCGATCTCAAAGGCACGATCTATTATTGGGGAACGCCTCGTCTGGAAGAAGGGGGACGTAGCATCTCCGTCCCCGATCTTCAAATGGCCAATGAATCCAAAGCGGCTATCGACTCCATCCGCATCGGCTACTGGCAACTCGTCGATCGCGAGTTGAATGCTAAATTGCGGCAGGCGATGGCCGTGGACATCTCCTCTCAAGTAGATCGGCTGAAGCAGACGATCAACGGAACCCATCGAACGGGCGGCACCACGATGGATATTTTGATTACCCGCCAGCAGCCGGATCATGTGCGATCGACTCCTCAGGGCCTGACTGCAACCATTATGCTGGAGGGGACCGCCAACGCGACGGGTCAGGTCAACCTGGAAGAGCAGAGTCCCCGCGCGCAGCTCAAACAGGACGTTCGTTAGGGGGGCGTCGCACGAGTCACATTACGCGGAGGCCGATCCATGGAAGACAGACCGACGCTGCAGGAGACCCCCGACATCATTAAGATCATGAAGAATGACCACCGCCATATACTGGCACTTTTCCAGGTGTACCTTGCAACGGAGGCGGATTCCCGGCAGCCGCTCGTGGATCAGATTCTTCAGCGGCTGCATGATCATTTTGATTGGGAAGAAACATTATTCGGTAAGGACGCTCGCTTGCAGGGCCATGCACACGGCACCGCGGTCCTTCGCCGCGTTCTGCTCGAGCATGAGGAAGTGAAGGCGATGATGGATGAATTTAACCGGGCCGAAACGGACGACGACGATTCAATGGACCAGTTCTTTGAAGACATGATGCAAACTGTCCGCGTCCATTTTCAAACAGAAGAGCGGGACTTGATTCCTCTATTTGACGCAGTCGCCACCTCGTCAGAAGGGTGATCTTGGTCAGGGTACGCGCGGCCCCAGAACGTGGCATTCGAGGCCGGTGCCACCTGTTCCTCCATGATTCTCATCGGAGCGGAATCTCGTGAGCCATTCACCGTTGCGTTTTGCCGTCGTCGGCTTGGGCCATATTTCTCAGATGGCCGTTCTACCTGCTTTTGCTCACGCGGGGGCTTCCGCCACGCTGACCGCACTCGTCTCTGACGATCCTTTAAAACGCCGTCTGCTCTCCAAACGCTACGGCGTCACACAAACCTATGCCTATAAAGACTTCGACGCCTGCCTGCGAAGCGGCGAAATCGATGCCGTATACATTGCACTCCCCAATAGCCTCCACCGAGAATACGCCGTACGTGCCGCGAAAGCAGGAATTCATATTCTCTGCGAAAAACCCATGGCCGTGACCGGTTTCGACTGCCGCCGGATGCTACGGGCCGCCGAACAGCATCGAGTAAAACTGATGATCGCGTATCGTTTGCATTTTGAACCGTGCAATCTCTTCACCATCGACCTCGTTCAATCGGGTCGACTGGGAGAGCCGCGACTGTTCAACTCGGTCTTCACCCAACAGGTCCGGGCCGGGGATATCCGGTTGCGGCAACCACTGGGCGGCGGCCCGCTGTACGACATCGGCGTCTACTGCATCAATGCGGCTCGCTACCTGTTTCGAGATGAGCCCACAGAAGTCACCGCTCTGATGGGGCACGGGCCAGATCGACGCTTTCAATCCGTGGAAGAATCTGCCGGGGCCGTCCTGCGATTTTCCCGCGATCGTCTGGCAACCTTCACCTGCAGTTTCGGCGCGGCCGATGCGGCCACGTACGAAATCGTGGGCACCAAAGGAAAAGTACGGGTGGAACCGGCCTATGAATATGTGGGGGGTCTCAACGCTTCCGTCACGATCGGAGGGAAGACCAGCGTGCGGAAGTTTAAACCGGGCGATCAGTTCGCGCCACAACTCATCTATTTTTCACGTTGCGTGAGGGAAGGCCGCCAGCCGGAACCAAACGGAACCGAAGGCCTTCTCGATGTGCAGATCATCGAAGCGCTGCACCGTTCCGCCCAGCGCAAACGATCGATCACCATTCGTCTCCCGGCCAAACGCGTCCGGCCAGATCTGACGTTCCGGATGCACCGCCCGCCGGTTTCCAAGCCTCGCGGCGTGCATACGGAATCGCCCACACTCTAACAATCCTCAAGGAACAGGGCTGTGTTCCTTTCGGGACTAGGGCTCTGCCCAGTTCAAAGACCATTCTTCCGCCGATAGGCTGTGGGCAGGTAGCGTCGTTGAAGGGGCACAGACTTTACGGATCTAAGCATGATGGAGGAGAGCCGATGGAACAGGACTTAAAGAGCATGGAAGACCGAGCGAAACAAGCTGCGTCCTCGATAAACGAGACGGTCAAAGAGACGGTTCATAAAACGGCATCCTCTGCAGAACATATCGCCAAGCGGGCCGGTGAGGCAGTGGATTCCGCGGCCGACCAGGTCCGCTCGCATTTACCCAAAAACAGCCCAGCCGGCGAGGCGGCAGAGAGCGTGGCACGAAAAGTTAAAGAGACTTCCACATATCTACAAGAACAGGGTTTTGCAGGGGTCGTCGAGGATCTTGAAGTGCTCATCCGACGGTACCCGCTCCAGGCGCTTTTATTCGGATTGGGATGCGGATACCTGTTATCCCGCGCCAGGACTGATTAACGAAAGAGGACGAATGTATGGATAATCCCCATCCGATTTCGATCGCCTCGTTGGTGACCGGTCTGGTTGAGGATCTTCGGCGACTCCTTGCGCAGGAGATTCAGCTGGCCCGGCATGAAATGCAGCATGAGCTGGGAAAAGTCGTCAAAGGGGCCATGCATGCGGGCATCGCCATTATGTTGGCGTTGCTGGCTACGCTGTTCCTCTTGATGACACTCGTGCACGTGCTTCATTCATACAGTGGTCTCCCCCTGTGGGCCTGTTATGGAATCGTGGGATTACTTTCCGCCGCAGGAGGTGCCGCCTTTTTTGTTCGTCTGCTCACCATCGGAGCCACGCTTCGGCTCTGGCCGTTTCGCACCTTTTACTCACTGAAGGAAGATGCCAAATGGATCAAAGAACAGCTGCTATCGATCAAGACATAAAAGATATCGTGCAGACGAGATTGGATATCGCCGAGAAGCTCGAACTGTTGGAACAACGCATTATGGACACGGCGGAAGGAGCCACGATGAAATTTTCGCGTTTGCTCGATGAAGGATCTCAAAGCGTCACGCAGATGGTGGACAAAACGAAAGCAGCCTTGGATCCCGTGCACAAGGTCGATGACTATCCCTGGCTCATGGTAGGAGGCGCCATTTGCGCCGGATATGTCATCGGTCTTTTGGAAGCCCGTACACGGGCACAACGCAGCGGAGTCTATGCCTACTATCCCCCCGGCGCACACGCATCCAGAGTCATGCCGGAGTCTGACAATCAGGCAAAAAAGGCTTCGCGCCGTACCGAAGGCGTCTACGACTACTACCCCGACCCATCCGAGACGGCACGCAGGACTGAACCACGCCACCGCACAAGTATCTGGGAAACGATCGGCCGCGAATTGGGACCGGATACGGAGCAAGCCAAAGCAGCCTTGATGCAAGCGGGTCGCGCCCTCATGGGCGAATTCGCGAGCAGGTTGATCCCTGAGATCGCACGGTCTTTCGGGGTCACGCTTCCCTCGCAGGGAAAACGCCCTCAGGATCTATACGAGAAAGCTTCGCACCCGGGAACCACAGCAGGTAGCGGCGCCCGGGCTTCTGCCGAAGCGAGTTCCCGCTTCTGATGAGACAACCAGAGGAGCCAGAGTGTCGGCGTCGCTGACCAGTGCATCCCCGCGGTGGAATCCCTGGAAGCTCGGCGGATTGGGATGGAAGGAACTTGGGCAACGTCTGTGGACGGACAGCCAGAAGGATGAAATATTCGGCCGTGCAGCTCAACTGGCGTACTACTTCCTCCTGGCCCTCTTTCCCGCCCTGCTCTTCATGACCGCATTGTTGGGCCTCTTTCCGCTTGAACAGGTGCTGCCGGAATTGATGACCTACCTGCGGACGGTGCTGCCGGCAGACGCCCTGTCGTTGCTGCAGAAGTATTTGGACAGTGTGGTGACCGGAACCGGGAGCGACATCCTCTCGCTCGGCCTTCTCGGAGCCCTCTGGGCTTCCTCGAGCGGCGTGACGGCCATCATGGAATCGCTCAATGTCGTGTACGGCGCGGAGGAGACCCGTCCATTTTGGAAGGTTCGCCTCGTCGCCGCGCTGCTGACTATTGGGCTCGCAGCTTTCATCATCGTCTCCATCACGCTGGTCCTCTATGGCGAACGGATCGGCGAATGGATTGCCGACATCGTAGGCTTGGGATGGCTGTTCCTGCTGACCTGGAATGTCCTGCAGTGGCCCGTCGCGATCGTCCTGATGTTGCTGGCACTCGCGATCATTTACGCCGTCTGCCCCGATGTTGAACATGATTGGCGATGGGTGACACCGGGGTCCGTCGTCGCCGTCCTGCTCTGGATGGGGGTATCATTAGGTTTTAAAGTCTATGTTGATCATTTCGGCAACTACAACGCGGCCTATGGGTCTATTGCCGGAGTGATCGTCCTGATGTTGTGGTTGTATTTGACCGGAGTGGTGATCTTGCTCGGTGGCGAAATCAATGCGCAGATCGAGCGTGCAGCCGCAGCGCTTCGAACCTCCTCTCGATCCACGCAGGGCCAGCCCTGATCGCCTCTCGTACGGCATGAGAGAGAGACTTCAGTGTGCAGGAGAAGAGCGTTTCATGAAACCAGGATATGTCGATATGTTGGGTGAGGAGACAGGGCGGTTGCCTGGTCCGGACAACCCGGTTGTTTCGGCAGCTAATCGGCATTTGTGGGAAATCACGCCGATACGTGATCTGCTCTGGTTAGGCGGAATCCTATTTCTGCTCTGGTTCGGTTATTACTTGCGAGGAGTGTTTACGCCCGTCCTCGTCGCGCTGCTTCTGGCGTACCTGGTGAACCCGGTGGTCAGGCGAGCCGAGTCGGCATGGCATGTCCCCCGACCTGTGACGATTTCTATCATCTTGTTCCTCTCTGCCCTCATGCTGGGAGGACTCGTGACCTGGCTGGGCCCGTTGCTCGCCGAACAGGTGCAATCCTTCGCTGAACGGGTCCCTGGATATTTGCAGAGCATTGCCAAGCAGTACCATGTGACGCTGGGTGATTTTTCGGAACCGCTTTCAACGATCGCCACCAATCTCCGAGATGATCCCCTCTCAATCCTCAGACCGATTTTCTCTGGTACCGGTCAAGCATTCGGAGTGCTTGGGGCCGTGATCGGGACCACAGCCGACGTCACCCTGGCGTTGGTGCTGATCCCGATCTATTTCTTCTTTTTCGCGTGGCACTTGGATAGTGCCCTCACGCAATTGAAACGATACATCCCGGCCTATTATCGCCCACGAGCGCGCCATATCCTGCGCAGGATGGATCAGGCCGTCAGCGGCTTCTTTCGTGGTCGTTTGACGATCGCTCTTGCCTCTGCCGTTCTGTATTCGGCCGGATGGGCTCTGACCGGTGTACGCTATTGGTTCCTACTCGGGCTCATTACCGGCATTCTCACGATCATTCCTTATGCCTCCTTGATCGGGTGGCCATTGGCCATTGTATTGAAATACCTCGACGGATTTTCCTCCGGCGACGGGGCGTTCGACGTCATGACCGTCGTCGTCTGGCCCTCTGTCGCGTACCTCATCGTGCAGTTCATCGAGAGTTGGCTACTGACGCCTTGGGTGCAAAGCCAATCCATGGAAATGAACGCCGTCACCGTCCTGGTCGTGGTGTTCATCGGCGGGGCATTGGGAGGTTTTTACGGCCTCTTGTTGGCCATTCCCATTGCCGCTTGTATCAAGATCCTGGTGCAAGAGCTGGTGCTTCCGAGCTTAGAACGAAAAGCCGCAGCACTGTCTCCCTCTTTTAATCAGTGAAAGGACTGACGATGACGAGCACTGTCGCGGACATCTTGGTTGAGCGGCTGATCCAGTGGGGAGTGGACACCATCTTCAGTCTTCCAGGCGACGGCATCAATGGCATTTATGAGGCATTGCGAATTCAGCAGGACAAAATCAAATTGATCCTGGTCAGACACGAAGAATCGGCCGCCTTGGCTGCCTGCGGGTATGCTAAATTCACGAGGCGGTTGGGCGTGTGCCTCGCGACCTCTGGACCGGGAGGCATCCATCTCCTGAATGGGTTGTACGATGCGAAATGTGACGGACAGCCGGTGCTCGCCATCACGGGGCATACGTACCACGACCTGATCGGCACCCACTACCAGCAGGATGTGGACCTAGACCGGCTCTGCGCGGACGTCGCCGCCTACAGCCAAAGAGTCATGAGCCCGAGCCACGTCGGCAACGTCCTCGATGAAGCGATCAAAACAGCTATTTCTCGACGGACAGTGGCCCATATCACCATTCCAAAAGATATCCAGGACTGGACCGTCGAAGATCACGGATCCAAGGCCAACATTCCAGGCCATAGCGGCGATCTGTACAGTGACCCTTTGCCTCTCCCCTCCCGATCCCTGATTGAGAAAGCCGCCGCCGTCATCAACGCGGGATCGAAAATTGCCATCCTGGCCGGACGTGGCTGTTTAGGCGCTCGAGCAGAAGTGCTTCAACTGGCCGAGTTGCTCGGCGCACCGATCGTCAAGCCGCTCCTCGGCAAAGCGGTGGTGCCTGATGACCATCCTCTGACCACCGGCGGCATCGGGCTGCTCGGCACGGCCCCTTCGCAGGAAGTGCTCGAAGCCTGCGATACTCTCATCATCGCCGGAACAAGCTTTCCTTATCTGGAATTCTATCCGAAACCAGGCCAAGCGCGGGCCGTCCAGATCGATCTCGATGCCGCTCGCATCGGCCTGCGATATCCAGTGGAGGTCGGACTCGTTGGACATTGCTGGGACGTCCTTCGCGCATTATTGCCTCACCTGGAAAAGAAACCGGATCGCGGGTTCCTCACCACCGCGCAAGCCAGCATGCAGCAGTGGAATGCACTTATGGAGGAGCGCGGGAGCAGAATGGATGCACCGCTCAAGCCTCAGGTCGTCGTGCGCGCCGTCAATGAGTTCCTGGCTGACGACGCCATCATCTGTTGCGATACCGGAACCGTCACCACGTGGGCAGCCCGGCACATCACGATCAAAGGGAGCATGGAATTTTCGGCATCCGGTACCCTCGCCTCGATGGGAAACGGTCTCCCTTATAGTCTGGGAGCCGGTATCGCCTATCCGGGTCGACAGATCGTCTGTTTCGCGGGAGACGGAGGATTCACGATGTTGATGGGGGAACTGGCCACGCTCGTGAGGTATGCCCTGCCGGTGAAAATCATCGTCCTCAAGAACAATTTGCTCGGCATGATCAAGTGGGAGCAGTTGGCATTCGAAGGTAATCCGCAATATGGCGTAGACCTTCAGCCTATCGATTTTGCTCTGTTTGCCAAAGCCTGCGGGGCGGCGGCATTTACGGTGGAAGATCCCCGCCACGTTCGTGACGTGCTGGGTGAAGCCTTTGCTGTCCCGGGCCCGGCCGTGGTGCAGGCCGTGATCGATCCGTTGGAACCGCCGCTACCCGGGAAAATTACCACGGCGCAAGCCTGGCAGTTCGCGAAGGCCTTAGCCAGAGGACAGGATGACCGTTGGAGCATCCTCAAAACATTGGTCGAAAGCAAGATTCGAGAAGTGGTGTAAGCGAAGAGCGCGTAAACGGTCTACTAAACGAGGATAACCTATGGAGCCGATCGGCCGTCGAAGATGGGTGATTGCGGAGGGGTATATACCGTCCCAAAGCCATGGGCCGGAACCCCAGATGACGAGTCACGAAACAATGTGCATTCTCAATTCATCGGATCAGGATGCGACGGTGCAGGTCACGATCTTCTATGCCGACCGCGAACCGGTCGGACCCTATGTCATCCAGATTCCTGCCCGCCGAACAAAGCATGTGCGCTTCAATGATCTGAAAGATCCCGCCCCCATTCCACGGGATACAGACTATGCCAGCCTCATCGACTCAAACGTGCGTATCGTCGTCCAACATACCAGGCTCGATTCACGACAGTCGGAAAATGCCCTCTTCAGCACGATGGCATTTCCGGTCTGAACTCCGTCCGCAACTGAGCAGACCCGTCCAACTGACGATCTCTCTAGGCGAAGAGATCTCGCACCATCCGTTAAATCAGGCCGCCCGCACGGCTTCGGCCTGAGTCGTCGCCGCCACCTGCGCATATCGATTCCGTAGAATGACTTCATCGGTGATATCGCCGCACTGTACACAACGCAGGGCCATGAACCAATATCCACCGAGGCTTTCCCCGATATCCATGCAGCGTTCATCGACCAGGAAACCGCCGCAGCGCAAGCAACGGCAGGCGTCCGTTTGAACAGAAGCAGGGGTCTGTCTGGTTCTCCCGGCCAGGGGGATTGTTCTCATCGTGGCGTCCATACGGGTCTCCTTTCGTCGTGATCCTGATTGGCTTCAGCATTGCCTTCAACGATGCTTCCACCGATTGTCATGATCACTGATAACAGCCCCGTACGTTTGACTCTACTAGCACTCCCCCCAGGTCCCCTAGTAAAGCACCCTGGCGAAATAGTGCGGGCTACGGACTCAGCCGACGCACCATATTTTTCGTGATGCGTTGTTTCGTGGTGAAATAGGCCTTCCATGGATCCTGTCGCAATCGGCCTAGTCGATCCCTGATATTTTCGACCGTGAAATGGTCGGAACGCATGTCGACCGATAACTCCTTCCACCCGAGAGGGACCGATATCGGCGCGTTGGGCCTGGCGCGCGTTGAATAGGCCGCCACGGCTGTGGCGCCTCGGGAGTTACGCAGGTAGTCGATAAAAATCTTTCCTTTGCGCTTGTGTTTGGACATGGTTGCGAGAAATCGTTCGGGAATCGCCTGCGCGAGATGATCCGCAATGGCTTTGGAGAACGTCTTGACCTCATCCCACGTATGCGCACGTTGCAACGGCACCACGATATGAAGCCCCTTGCCTCCGGTCGTCTTCACGAACGAGGCCAAATCCAATTCCTCGAGCAACGTGCGCATTAGTTGAGCCCCTTCAATCACCAATGGCCAACTCACCGCTGGATCCGGGTCGAGGTCCAGGATCATTCGGTCCGGCCTTTCAAGTTGGTCTCGCTTAGCGCCCCACGTATGAAGCTCCAAAACGCCCATTTGTACCAACCCGACCAGCGCCGGAAGCGAATCGGCCATCATGTACCAGGATGAGCCTGTCTCGTCTGGAATTTCCACCCGGCCCACTGTATCGGGCATATGATCCCCGGCATGCTTCTGATAAAAACATTCTTTCTGATAGCCTTCCGGACAACGGACCAGCGTCAAGGGGCGATCTTCCAGGTGAGGCAGAATCCACTCGCTGATGGACTCGTAGTACTGCGCCAAGGTCAGTTTGGTCACGCCCTGCTCAGGAAACAACAGCCGATCGGGATGACTCAACGAGACGCCACTGACCACCGACGGGCCATCAGCCGATCGAGCGCGCACCGTCGATGAATCCTGAGCTCTAGGTTTTCGGCGCGCACGAGCCATTCGTCCCTTCGTGGCGGTCTTTGGGGCAGAGTGGCTCGAAACAGGCCGTTCATGAGTGATTGACCGGGCGTCCTTATCTTCACGCAAGCCTTGAAACGACGCGTGCCGCAACTGGCCCTCATTCGTCCATTCGGCAAAGGCCACTTCGGCGATCAGAGTCGGTTTGACCCAATGCACCCCGCGAGCCTCGCTACCGACCGGCGGATTGACGAAGGCAGGCTGCTTCTGCTCGACCTTCTTCAAGCGTGCGTGTAGTTCTTTGAGGGAACGGTCCGAAAATCCTGTTCCCGTGCGGCCGGAATATTGAAGCTTGCCCTGCGCGTCATAGACGCCGAGGAGAAGAGCCCCGAAGGCGCTCCGGGAGCCGGAAGGATCGGTAAATCCGCCAATCACGAATTCCTGGCGGTGTCCACACTTCACCTTGACCCAGTTGCGGTTTCTACCCGATCGATAGGTCGCATCGGCACGTTTGGCGATCAATCCCTCCATCCCGCTCCGGCAGGCCTCGGCAAAGGCTGCGTCCCCCTTGCCGGAGATATGATCGCTGTACTGAATCAAGGATGAAGACGGTCGATTGTTGAGAAGAGCGGAAAGAAGACGTTTCCGTTCCAGGAGCGGGACATCCCGCAGATCGTATCCGTTCAAATAAAGAAGATCGAAGACGTAATAGAGCAGATTGCTGTCCGAGCGCGCATCAAACGCATTCTGTAATCCCTGGAAGCTGATGCGCCCATCCGGCAGCACCGCCACCACCTCACCGTCCAGCCAGGCGGACCGGCTGGAGAGTTCCTCTATCGCCGCAGCGATATGAGGCAGCTTCGCAGTCCAGTCATGGCCGTTTCTGGTGAGTAACGTGGCTTTGCCATCTTTCAGGCGACACAGAATCCGGTATCCGTCATATTTCAGTTCGTGCACCCAGTCCTCCCCTTCCGGAGAAGCCGAGACCAACGTTGCCAGTTGCGGAACGATCCGCTCTTCCTGGGGAGCTTTCCGCGCGCCGGCGGCAGGAGCCTTCGTCGCAGTCCGCGAAGCATGCCGTTTTTTTGTGGATGGGCTTGAGGATTTGTTCGAGTGCCAGACCGCATGGTCTCCCGATGCGATCTCCTCAATAGCTTTGCCGCTTGCGACGCTGTCCGTCAGTCGGTCGGTTACTTGGCTTTGCCTTCCTCTTCGGGCTTCCGTGTCTTGTTCTTTGATCAGCAGCCAATTTTCTTTGCCCGCCTCCTGGCGGCGTCCCATCCGCACCAGATTCCAGATCCCCTGCAATTTTTCTCCGTGCAGAGTGAATTTGAGCCGCCCGCGGCGGTAACTCGCTTTCGCATCCCCGATCGGTTCCCAATAGCCCCGATCCCAAAGCAATACCGTGCCGCCTCCATACTCTCCGGCCGGGATAGTGCCTTCGAAAGAAGCGTAATCGAGTGGGTGGTCTTCGACATGCACAGCGAGCCGCTTTTGTGACGGATCCAGACTGGGGCCCTTGGGGACCGCCCAGCTTTTCAACGTGCCGTCCAACTCCAGCCGGAAATCGTAGTGGAGCCGGCTCGCGGCATGTTTTTGAATGACAAAGCGAAGGCGGTCGCCCGCGGGAATTTCCTCGCCCTTCGGTTCTGGCGTATTGCGGAAGTTTCGTTTTTTCCAGTATTGGCGAAGGCTCATCTTGCTCCTCTCAGCTATGCAGAAGGCGGCCGTCCCGAGCATGAAGGGTCATGGAGGTCCGATTACAGGTCATCAATCATCCCCCGCAGCATCCTCGCATTTTTAACCGCATATCCGGCCTGATCGTTATCGAAATACAGGTAGACATCCTTGTCATGGCCCGTCCATTGGCGGATACGCCGACACCAGGTCTTCAGCGTCGCCAGTGGATAGTCCCCCTGGTACTTGCTTCCAGGCCCGTGGAGCCGCACGTACACAAAATCGGCCGTCACTTCGATGGGAGTCATGCACCCGCCCAACTCGAAGAGGCAAAAGGCCACATTGTGCTCCTTCAAAAGACGGTAGACTTGAGGAGTGTGCCAGGTCACGTTGCGACATTCGATGGTATATCGATGTGACGCCGGCAGCGCGCTCAGAAAACGACCCAAACGTTCGGGATTGCATTGCCAATGAGGGGGCAGTTGAAACAGAATCGGCCCTAGCTTGGAACCGAGATGGCCGGCCGCATCAAGCAATCGCTTCAGCGGCGGGCCGGGATCGAGAAGTTTCTTCTGATGTGTGAGGTAGCGGCTGCCCTTGACCGCGAAGCAAAACTCCGCAGGCGTGGCGTCCTTCCAACTCTCGAATGTACTCGGTGAAGGCAGGCGATAAAAGCTATTGTTAATTTCGACGGTATCGAGATCATGCGCATAATAATCCAGCATCGCACGCGGTGGAACGCTGGCGGGATAATAAGGTCCCCGCCAATGCGCATAGTGCCATCCCGACGTGCCGATCCGCGCAACACCCACAACCAGTCACACCCTCTCCTTATCGGGTCGCGTATTTCGATAGGACCGCAACACTTCGGCCACGCTCCAGGCTTGGGCAATGCAGCCGCGCGGATGATAGGGAGACTCCGCGTCAAAAATTTCGCTCACCGTACCGATGCCGTCATCAAAGAGGTGAGAACGGAATCCTTCCAACATATGCCGCGCCTTGGACCTGTCCTTGTAGACCTTGAGCCAGGCGTCGATAAACGGCCCGATCAGCCAGGCCCATACGGTGCCCTGATGGTAGGCCGCGTCACGCGCGCGCAGATCACCGAAATACATCGGTTTGTAATCAGGATGGTCGCGGGACAAGCTCCGCAATCCCACGGGCGTCAGGAGTCGCTCTGTCACCAGATCCATCACTTTTCGCCACCGGTCATTCCGGAGCGCCGGGTGAGGTAAAGAGATGGAGAAAATCTGGTTCGGTCGAAAAGCCGGATCATTCCCCTGTTCCCCGTCGATGACGTCGTAGAGATATCCATCTGCTTCAATCCAAAACCGCTCGTTAAACGACCGCTGCACCTGGTCCGCCAGATCTCTCCACTGAGATCGGGCCTGCCCGGTGAGCATTTCCCACTCCTCCATGCAACGGAGCGCGTTGTACCAGAGCGCCTGAATCTCGACTGGCTTACCCCGACGGGGCGTGACGACCCACCCGTCCACCAGGGCGTCCATCCAGGTCAATTGGTAGCCCTCCGCCGCCGCTCGCAACAGCCCATCGTTCCGATCGACGCCGATGCCGAAGTGTGTTCCCTTGACATGATGATCGAGCACAGATTGAAGGACCGGCAGTAAGGCCAACAGCGTCTCGCGGTCGTTCGTCACCTGGTAATAGCGATCGATCGCGTGAAAATACCAGAGCGTGGCATCCGCCGTGTGGTAGAGTCCCATCCGCTCCCCTTCCGGAAAGAGGTTGGGGATCAATCCATCCTTGACGTACTTGGCAAAGGTCTGAAGAATGGACCGCGCTTCCTGGTAGCGTCCGGTGCACAGGGTAAGGCCTTCCAGGCTGATCATCGTGTCACGTCCCCAGTCCGTGAACCAGTGGTACCCCGCGATGATGGTCCGCGTTTCATTGCCTGATGCACGCGCCAACGCCTGTTCTTCCAAGCGGGATCCTGGTGCGACGACAAACTGATCGGCCGCTAACGTCAGGCACCGTTCAACGTCATCGTTTTGTTCACCTGCCCGTTGTGAGAGCAACGTGTCGAGCCGCTTCGCCTCGGCCTCAAAAATGGCTTCCGGTTCGAATTCGAGCAATTCCCACGACTCAGTGCTGGCCACGAAGGCCACGCGCTGCTCCTGCGTCAACTTCACGGAAAAATATCCTGGGCTGGCGAGGTTCTCGATATGTTCCGAACCACGATCGCGATCCACACGATAGGAGATACCGGTGCTCAGGGCGTACTCCGCGACGAACACCCCGCCCTGCGGCCGTAGGCATAGTTTTAGTGAGGGAGCCCCTTCGCATAGATGCATGTCGTACCGGCCATTGACGACAGTAAGAGGAAAGGGAGGACGGCGGGCATCGTTCAGTCTCGCATCCAACATCCGGAAGGTGACGAATGGACGAAGACGAAGGCTGACTGGTTCCCCTTCCAGCAGGCGATATTCCACATACACCGAGTTATGGCCGTAGGGCATGATCACCCGCTTTTCCAATCGGCGGCCTTTTAGACGGAAGTGCCAGACCGGGGTTTGCCGCTCCCGGCTGAATCCCTCAAAGACCGAGAGAAGATCGGTCTCAAGTCGCCCATCGGAAAATTCAACGCCGCTCAACAACCGCGCCTCTCCATCGACCAACACTTCATCGTCAAGACGAGGGATCATAACCGTACGTCCCCAGGGAGCAGGTAAATCCGGGACGAACAGCCCATGGTATCTCCTCGTAGGTGCGCACAGTAGGCTCTGCGAGGCATAGCCGCCAAGACCGTTTGTCACCAACCATTCCCTGGCGAGAAACGCGTTATGATCGCGCAGTCTCTCAGGAGGAACCGTGAGCACCATTGCATCAGCCTGCACCGTACTCATGGCCTTTCCTTTTCTTGCAGCTTCGCCATCACCTTTCCTCACCTTGAGGTCGCTCCACTCTAGCCACATAGAGGACGGCGGCGCCGCCCGGTATCCTCCAACCGGTTTCGGTCAAGGGCTCGATGACTCCCGGACCTCCGTAGATCGGCGCATCGCTCGACCAGCGAAACGCCCAGGCATGCCCGATCGGCGGGGCAAGCAAGGGCTCAGGTGCCGGACGAAAATCCAGGTCCGGGCCGAGATTCACGAGCAACAATCGATCATTCCCATGTTCACCGGTATAGCGGAGAACAAACGCCGAGGGCCCGATAACGGCGCCATCCACCCGATCGCGCCTTTGTTGCGCGATCACCTCGTCCTCGCGTCGCAGACGCAGCAAGTCTCGATGTAGGGCTAAGGTGCCGGCCTGCCGATCCCGTTCCGCCCAATTCAGTTTAGATCGCTCGAAAGTGGAAGCCGCGCAAGGATCCCCCATCGCATTCTGAGCATCACTCGAGGCGTAACTCGGGAACTGAGCCAGAAATTCTTTTCGGCCCCGCTGAATATCCTCCGCCAATCGGCTCGGCGGAAAATCGGTGAAAAATAAAAACGGCGAGGAGGCAGCGAATTCCTGCCCCATGAACAACAGGGGAGTTTCCGGTGCCAACAGGAGCAGGGCCGTCAAGGCACGATACACCGCGGGACCGACCTTGTGGTGCAAGCGATCGCCCCACAATTGATTCGCAATTTGGTCATGGTTCTGAAGGAAAAACACGAATCCTTCGGCAGGCTCGTCCGACACCACGGTACCTCGTGGTTTCCCCTGCCACTGGTATCGCTGGCCTTGATAGAGAAACGCCCGTTTGACGCACGATATGAACTCCTGCGCTGTGCCTCGGTAATCAGTGTAGTAGCCTTCACTGCGTCCGGTCGCGGCCACGCGGACGGTATGATGAAAATCTTCGCTCCACACTCCGTCGAGACCCCATCCCCCCATGGCCGCCGGCTGAATGGTATGGACCCACTGCGCTTCACACTCGGCAACCAAGATGATGGGTCGAGTCCCGGCCGTTCGCCTAGCCGCTTGAGACAATTCCGCGACAATATGAACGGGACTGGCATCATGAAAGGCGTGGACCGCATCCAATCGCAGTCCATCGAGGTGATATTCATCGATCCAGTAACAGGCGTTCTGAATAAAAAACTGTCGTACCGGCCGCGATCCTGGTCCATCGAAATTGATCGCCTTTCCCCATTCGTTGGGATACCGGTCGGTGAAATATTCATCGCTGAATAGCGGCAGATAGTTCCCCTCGGGCCCCAGATGGTTGTAGACCACATCCAGGATCACCCCGAGGCCACGCCGGTGCGCTTCATCCACGAACCGCTTGAAGCTGTCCACATCCCCATACACATGAGCCGCCGCATAGAGCCCGACGCCGTCGTAGCCCCAATTCCAGCGGCCCGGGAATTCCGCCACCGGCATGACTTCGATGACGGTGATGCCGAGCTCCTTCAGATCATCGAATCGGGCGATGGCGGCTTCGAACGTGCCTTCCTGGGTGAAGGTGCCGATATGAAGTTCATAGATCACCTGCCCATGCATGACGACCCCTGGCCAATGCTCGTCATGCCATTGGTAGGAATCCGGATCGACGATCAGTGACGGTCCGTGAGGGCCCTCCGGCTGGAAACGCGAACAGGGGTCCGGATAGACCTCTCCACCGTCGAGCTGATAACGGTACCGCATGCCCACCGAGGCATCCGGGATGAGCCCGGTCCAATACCCATCGGCCTGTCTGGATAACGCATGAATGGTGCTGCCAGGATCCAGGACGACGTCGACACGGGCCGCCCGGGGCGCCCAGCAACGAAATCGCACCCCCTCTTTCGTCACTTGAGCCCCGAGTGTCAGGCTCTGCTCCACGCGGACTTGACTCCTGGCACCTTCCGACTCCACTTTGCTGCCCCCAACCATCTCAGCCCTCCGCCAACGTTACACTGTGAATGTCCTCATGCACTCTTACGGCGAGGCGATCGTTCCTTGCCACGAGCAGAAGGCTTGGCGTGACCCGACTGCTGTACGCTGCGCTTGAGGAGGGCCATCAAATCCACCACCTTGGCCCGGCCGGGTTTCTCCTCTGTCTCCTCTTTGCCCGGCGCTGTGATCACCTCCGTCTTACCGGCCTTGATCCGTTTCTGGATCAGTCGCATCAAATCCTCATGGTAGGTATCCTTGTAGCGTTCGGGTTTCCAGGGCTCGGACATTTCCTCGACCAGCTTCATCGCCATGTCCACTTCGCGAGGCGTCACCTGCGCTGACTTCGCGTGTTTGGCAGGCAGGTCGAGCTCTTTGCTGGAACGAAGCTCGTTGGCATACCGAAGTGTATTCAGTACGATCATCTCATTCCACGGAATCAGCGCGGCAATGTACTGCCTGGTACGAATCACGACAGTGGCAATCGCCGCTTTGCCGGTCTTCTTCAGGGTCTCACGCAAGAGCGCATATCCCTTTTCCCCGTGCTTATCCGGAGCCAGGTAGTAGGGGGTCTCAAAGGAAGTCGGGGCGATATCTTCGGCCTCCACGAAATTGACGATGTCGATCGTTTGGGTCGCTTCCACATTGGCGCGTTTGAAATCCTCATCCGTCAGCACGACGTATCGGCTTTTGTCGTATTCATATCCCTTGACGATGTGGTCCCAGGTGACTTCCTTGCCGCTCTCCTTGTTGTAGCGTTTGAAGCCGACCGGCTTCATGTCTCGACGGTCTAACAAGGTCAAGTCGAAACTGTTGCGGTTTTCTGCCGAGTAGAGCACCACCGGAATATTCACCAAGCCGAAACTGATCGAGCCTTTCCAAAGAGAGCGCGGCATGGGTCACCTTCTTGCTCTGGGGAGAGAGTTATTCTCCGTCGCCCGGACACAGGCCGAGCACAGGTGCACACAATTGACACATAACACCGGTTCTCCGCATTGATCGCAGACGAGGAGGATCGTCGCGTCTATCTGCTTACAGCCATCAAGACGACAAGCTGAATCGGCACAAGGGCTACAGTCGTAAGGGCATATCATGGAGGATTTCAATTTTCAGGTACGGGGCACTGAACCCATACACGGAGGAATCATCTCCCCCCTCCGAGCAACCGACAACTAGGCCCCTCCCTAGCTGTCATGATCATGGCCTCCCGATAGGCTGGGCGTCATATCTCTCTCTAAGAGGAGTTTTCGTTAGCCAGCACGCCATCATAAGGAGTTCACGATGAATGACGAACCAGGACAAACAGTTTCCCCATGGATGTCGGAACCCGTCCCACAACTGCCGGCCATGTCCACGGGCGCTCATGCCGATGTCTGCGTAATCGGCGCCGGTATTGCCGGTCTCACGACGGCCTACTGCTTGATGAAGGAAGGCCGATCCGTGATCCTGTTGGATGACAGTCAGCCGGGTGGAGGCATGACAGAACGAACCACGGCCCACCTCTCGAATGCGATCGACGCCGGATATGTGGAGATCGAACGATTACACGGTCGATCCGGCGCGCGCCTCGCTGCGGAAAGCCATACAGCGGCCATCGACTGGATCGAAAAGACCGGAAAAGAAGCCGGGATCGCCTGTGATTTCATGCGCGTGGACGGGTATCTCTGTGCCGCTTCCCCGGACGATTCACAGCGGATCAAGGACGAATGGATGGCAGTTTTGCGCGCGGGCCTCACCGATGTCGAGCATGTCGTGCAACTTCCCGGACCTCTCTCCGAAAACGGACCCTGCCTACGCTTCCCCCGTCAGGCGCAATTTCACCCATTGAAATACCTGGCCGGCCTCGTCGGAGCCCTGCGGCAGGGAGGATGCCGTGCCTTCAGCGGGGCGCATGTGACCAAGGTGGAAAGCGGCAAACAGGCCAGGGTGGAGACGAGTCAAGGTTGCGTCGTTACGGCGGACGCCGTGGTCGTCGCAACGAATACGCCCATCAATAACATGGTCACTATTCATACCAAACAGGCCGCCTACATCACCTACGTGATCGGAGCGAGGATACCCGCAGAGGCTGTTGAACCGGCCTTGTGGTGGGACACCCTCGACCCGTACCACTATGTCCGCACTCAGCGGCGGTCTGTGCCGGGAGGAGGCGAAGAGGTGCTTCTCATCGTCGGCGGCGAGGACCATAAGGCCGGACAGGCCGATGATGCCGAAATCCGGTACGGCCGTTTGGAAGCCTGGGCCCGGAAGCATTTCCCAGCCATGGGTACGGTGACCTATCGATGGTCGGGGCAAGTCATGGAATCGGTCGATGGCTTGGCGTTTATCGGGAGAAATCCTGGGGATGCCGACAACATTTACATTGCGACAGGCGACTGCGGCATGGGTATGACGCATGGAACCATTGCGGGCCTGCTGCTCACAGACCTGATCATGGGTCGGGACTGCGCCTGGGCGTCTCTGTATAATCCGTCCCGCCAACCGGTGAGAGCGATGGGGCAATTTGTGCGCGAGTCATTGAATGTGGTGGCCCAATACACCGATTGGGTGACCAAGGGGGATGTCGAAAGCGAGGACGAGATCGCGAACGAGCAGGGCGCGGTGTTGAGAGACGGCCTCACAAAGATCGCGGCGTATCGCGATGCGGACGGAGCGCTGCACACCTGTTCGGCTGTCTGTCCTCATCTCAACTGCATTGTGGCCTGGAACCATTCGGAACACACGTGGGATTGCCCTTGTCACGGTTCGCGTTTCGATTGCTTCGGCAAGGTGTTGAACGGGCCTGCTATCAGCGATCTCGCCCCCGTCAAGCGGAAGGAAGGCACAACACCATGATCGGGCTTACGCCCTGTTCAGTTCCGGCGTATCCGTATCCTCCCATCCGCCCTTCTTTTCCCGGCGAGCCTGGTCGGCCAACTTCTGATACAGGGCTCGAAGGGCTTCGAGGTCGTTCGTGCCGAGTTTCTCCAAATCCAGCAGGGCATTGTGGGCGCCGCGGGTCGACCGAATCAGTTCATCCAGTTTCAACTGCGTGGCAGCGCTATCACGATTCTGCGTATTCTGAATGAGGAACACCATTAAGAAGGTGACAATGGTCGTCCCTGTATTAATGACCAGCTGCCAGGTATCGCTATAATTGAACAGCGGCCCGGACAGACTCCACCCCAACACCACCCCAATGGCCGCGCCGAAAGCGGCGCCGCTTCCCACCGCTCGCGATGCCTCATTCGCGAAGCGGGCGAAAAGGCCTGAATCCCGAGTCCTTGTGTGTTTGGACATAGACGCGCACCTCCGCTGTCGTCAGGATACGTTGCCTGTCTGTTCGGTAATCTCACGCATCAGCACTTCCAATTGTTCATAGAGCACTCGGATCGAGGCTTCCAATGCTTCCAGCATCGAGGCCCGCGCATGTAATTCCGCTGCGCCATACCGGCCGCCCGTCCCAAAAAACAACCGGCGCCGGTCCCGCTCATCGGATGACCCGTTCTCTCCCAATCTGCCCGCCTGGTGCCATGACTCGAGTACCTGCTCCCGAGGAAGCTTTCCACCTTCATCACGCGCTTGATGCAAATACCGCCAGATGGTGGGAGAGAAGAGATGCGGTTGCGGCGGATCCTCCCAGATTTCCTGGAGGACATTGCGATCGTGACGAAATTCAACCTCCGAATGGGTGAACAACGCCGAGACCCCGAACCAGGAAGCCAGGACGCCCCCGGCCACATCGGCGGCCTCTCCGCCGACGCTTGCGCCGGCAGCCAGCCCGATCCCCCCCGAAACGATGCCGGCAATGCCTCCAAACAAAATCGACGCAATCGTCAAGCGCTTCACGCGCGCGCCATCGATTTCATCGATGCGGTCCGCAACTTCATCGGCACGATCTCGCTCGCACGTGAGCTCGGCCGTCGCAGACGTTATCTCGAAGACCGTGAGCAGGAGGAGTTCCGTCAGTCGCTGGCGTGACATCAGCAATGTCAGTGGATCCTGTCCAAACGAGTCGCCGTTGCCCGCCATGTGATTCAGCAGGGGGACGACGCCAACTACCTGCGCCACCTGTAAGGCATCGGGACTGAATCTCGACCGGGCCTCGGTCGTAGGTTTGCGGGAGGTTTGGTCCGCTGCAGCCGGCACGGTTCGTACGCGCTGCGTCATCGCCGGCACGCAGCGTTGGCTCGACTCGTTCGCTGATCCCTGATGGGCTGGGGCAATAACCGTGGAGCAGCCAGGGACCGATGCGGAGATCAATACGAGCGCACACCATCCGGTGATGAGGCCTGTCCGACTATTGTCACTCATGGGATCATGACTGTTCTTTTTGTGTCATGAAACTGCCTGTCCGCCGACTCGGTATCTCCCTAGGCTCCTTCCTAGCTCCCGCTGAACAGAGAAGGTTGTATAAGTCCGGGTGTGCAGATGTGTACTGGTATCTTCTGAAAAGGACACACGAATGCGCTACTTAGCCTTGGCAGCAGATTATGACGGAACCCTGGCGTCCGATGGGGCCGTCTATCCCGAGACAGTCGCCGCGATCGAGCGGCTGGTGGCGTCCGGCCGAAAACTTATTTTGGTCACGGGTCGGATTTTGCCGGAGTTACTGGAGATCTTCCCGCAGATCTCCCTGTGCGAATTGGTCGTGGCAGAAAACGGGGGGGTGCTTTATCGGCCGGCAACGAAGGAAATCACGCTCCTGGCCGCCGCCCCCCGGCCGGCCTTTTTAGAAGAAGTCCAACGCCGCGGCGTGCAGCATCTGAGCCTGGGGCACATCATTGTCGCCACGCGCGTCCCCTACGAAACGGTTATTCTCGACATCATCCGCGACCTTGGACTTGAACTGCGCATCATTTTCAACAAGGGTGCGGTCATGGTGCTTCCGCATGGCGTCAACAAAGCCACCGGACTGACGGCCGCCCTTGCCCGTTTGGAACTTTCGCCTCACAACGCCGTCGCCATCGGCGATGGGGAGAATGACCATGCCATGCTGGCCCTGTCGGAATATGGCGTGGCCGTTGCCAATGCCGTTCCGATGCTGAAGGAAACCGCGGACCGTACGACCGCCGGGGATCACGGTCGCGGAGTCATCGAAATCATAGACGACTTACTGTCGGACGATCTGACAGCCTCGGAACAGACGGTGTCCAGGCACGGCCTGCTGTTGGGGCGACGAATTAATGGAGGGGAAGTCATCCTCCCCTTCGGCCGCCGGAACCTTCTCGTGGCCGGAACCTCCGGAAGCGGAAAATCGACGCTCGCCACCGGCCTCCTGGAGCGGCTCGGCGAACAGGGGTACCAACTGTGTATCATTGATCCCGAAGGGGATTATGACAATGTTTCGCAGGCCGTCATCCTCGGCACCGCCCAGAACGGTCCGAGCCTCACTGAAATCCTCACGGCTTTGACGAACCCGCAGACCGACGTCGTGGTGAATCTGGTCGGCCTGCCGCTACACGATCGTCCGGCTTTTTTCCTGGGATTGCTCCATAAGATTCTGGAACTTCGCACGGCGAGCGGTCGACCACACTGGATCCTGATCGACGAAACGCACCATCTGTTGCCGCGTGAAGGGAACCCCACGGCGCCGGGTCTCGCGCAGGATTCCTCGGGCATGCTCTACGTGACCGTTCATCCGGACCAAATCGACCCGGCAATTCTGAAGAGCGTGGATCTGGTGTTTGCACTCGGACAATCCCCGGGACAGACGATCGAAGTATTTTGCCGCGCCGCAGGCGTGGCTGCTCCTCCCCTGCCCTCGATTGAACTCGAACGCGGTCAGACCCTGATGTGGGATCGAACCTCACCGTTTCCTCCCGAGGTGTTGGACGTCGCCCCGGGCACGAGCGAGCGACGGCGACACAGGCGGAAGTATGCGGAAGGCGAACTGCCTCCGGATCGCAGCTTTTATTTCAAAGGCCCCGCGGGACAGTTGAACTTGCGTGCCCAAAACCTCCTGCTCTTTATGCAGATGGGCGAAGGAGTCGATGAGAACACCTGGCAGTATCACCTCGAAGCCCATGACTACTCGACCTGGATCAACGAGATGATCAAAGACGAGTCGCTCGCGAAGGTGGTCCGGGAGATTGAAATGCGACCGGGTCTATCAGCCGCAGAAAGCCGGAAGCTGATTCGCGCGGCCATTGAGGAACAATACACCGTCCCCGCCGCGGGGATTGAGCCTTCCTAAGTACTACACGTCAACACGGGAGGATTTTCGCCTCCCGTATTTCCGCGCAGACATTTCGCTCAAGGGCTTCTCCTAGTGGCGCGTACCAGCATTCCACGGCATCGTGAAGCTAGCAGCGCACATTTCCTTCCGTCCGGGAATGTCCGCTCTATCGGGAGGCGAGAGGTATCGAACACACCTTCGATATCTCTCCCTTCCGATCATTTCAGGCGATCTTTACATAAAGGAGAGAGACTATGCCGATTCTATTATGGCTACTTGGCGTGCCGATGAGTCTGGTTCTGATCCTATGGCTTTTCGGTGTGGTCCATTTTTAATCAGGAATTGCGCGTGAGTGCGTGCAGCTCGTCAATGACCTTCTGAATCGAGAGTAGCGCATGGCGCCGCTGAATGGGTGTCAGCATGCGATCGACTTCCAGAGCCAGGTGAGTGAGGGCCGCGCGCATCTCCGACATCATCTTGAGATAACCGGCTGGGGCCGTCTGGTCAGCGTGGACGAACATCTTTCGTAATGCACCCATGATCTGATCAGGCGACGTGGAGGTGCGGAGCAGGGCCACCAGCTCTTCACGGCGCTGCCGTCGATACTGCCACCATATGGGCTGGCTGTCCGGCAGGGCCCGGATGAGATCGCGAAGCCGACCGGACTGTTCGCGGCTGAGAGGCCCCAGCCACTCTTCAGCCATCGCCACTCCCTTTTTGGTCCGTTCCTCGAGACGAGCGGTGACCGGCTTTTGTGTCAGGTCTTCCGCTTGGGCCGCCTCCTTGCGAAACACTCGCTCGAGATGTTGAATTTGCTTGTCATTCAGCAGCGTGACCAACTGTCCCCCTTCTGGAATCGCCCGCTCGAATAGATCCTCCCGAAATCGGTCGTATGACGCAAACGTCCATTCCATATCGGCAGCGGTCAGCCCGCGGCTGACACGCGCATGCAAATCTTGCAGAAACTGTTCGTATCGGGGTAACGCCTCTGCCCGATGTTGCAATAAGAGGGGCTGCAAGTGGGCTTTCAGGGCCCCCCGTTGACCCGACGTCAAATCCAGGTAGTGGTCCAGCTGCCTGCTGATAAGCCAGTCGGCATGCCGATATCCGAAAGAGAGCGCACAGCCGCTCACCAACAGCAGAAGTGTCAGCACCGCCAGTCCCATGAACAGGCGGGACGCGGGCATGAAGACAGTTCTCATCGTACGATTACCTCAAAACCTGTTCGCTGAAGGTTCTGTATGGATCAATAACCAGTCGAACCCTCTACGCATACTGGGGGTTTCCCGAGTACGTAGACGTCACGGCCCTCAGTACTGTGGGCATGACAGGCAGGATCTTCCTTGCAGGAAGACCTGCGTCACCGATCAGTTGGCCGACACGATGCCATTCACTCTCACAGTTCATCATACCAAGGAGGACACCCCATGAAGACAGTCATCCACTCACTACTGGCGCTTGCGCTGGTTTCACTGGCCGCCTGCTCGAATTCACCGACCGCGACGAAGACGCGATCGGAGATGGATGTGGGAACGAAGACGGGCATGGTCAAGAATATCGTCATCAAGGACACGATTACCCCCGATGCGTTGACGGTACGTGCGGGCGACGAGGTGCGCTGGATCAATCAGCGGCAGGATTCCGTCACCGTCACGATTGACGGACCGTTGGAACACAATGTGTCCTGTCGGAATGGATTCTCCAAAGCGATGGGAATGGGCGTGGATAATTCCACCACTTTGGCCAGCAACGAAACCGCAGGCCTGTGCTTCAGCCGTGTCGGCACCGTGAAGTATTCTGTCAGGCCATCCAGCGATACGAGGACCACGATGGCAGACACGCATGGCTCTATCACGGTTCAGTAAGTTCCGAGTACCCCGGAATCGGCCTCCTCGCGTGGTGTGCGATCGTCCAGTGAGTCAATAACGGAGATCGCACACCACAGAGAACATACCGGCCCTGGCCCTCACGACCCTCCGGATCTTCACGCAACAGTCGTTTCCTTCCGATCGAATAAGCTCCCCCCGCACTGCAGAAAGGTCCAGGCGCGCTCCCGTCATGTGTGGAAGACGGGAGCGCCGACGTAGCGCATTACGCCAAGGTACGCACCGACGGTTCGCGAGCAAAAAACCGTTTGGCCGCCGCATCCAGAAACGCAGCAGTCAGACCGGTCACACCTTCGTCCGGCACCACTCCTGCTTTGTCCAGCAACGGCCCTGCCGCTTCGGAGTGGCCGATCGCCTTCAGATGGCCGAAGGCATCCATGACGAACTGTACTGCCGCCCCTTCTTTCAGCAACAATTGGGTCCCCTTGGCTGACAGGATGATCGCCACCGCATCGAATAACTGGGATGGTGATGCCGCGAGCTGGCCGTCGGCTTTCAACTCTTTGCCGTTATCCAACTTCGTGCCGTGGAGTTTGGGCGCCACCAGGAATACGGTGCCGCCGGCTTTCTCGACCTGCTTGACCATCCGATCGATCTCTCCACCGTTCGATCCTTCGGCAAAGAGCAAGCCGACCTTCCGTCCTTTCAACGTGGCCAGCATGTTTTTCTGAATCGACAGCGCGGGACTCGGCTTCATCTCAATCGGCTCCTTCGCTGCGCGGAGCTTGGCCGGAAGCGCGATGCCGAGGCCGTCGGCGACCCGTTTCGCCAAGCCCTCATCCACGTTCCTCAATCTGCCGACCATGCGAGCCTGAACATTGTCCAGGTTCACCTTGGCCAGTTCGAACACAAACGCCGACGCGACATGGGCCCGTTCATTGTCCGTGAGCGATTTCCAGAACATACGAGCCTGACTGAAGTGGTCGGCAAAGAGTTCGGGGCGAACACGAAGCTTGTCACCCTGCTCGTCACGATCGCTTCTTCCCGGTGTGGTCGCGAAACCGACCGGACTTTCTCGGGGCCCCCCTTCCTCCCCTTCGGACGCGAGGCTGTTCGGCTCATAATTGGCGCGGCCGGTCGGCACCCGCATCTGCATCTGTCCGTCGCGTTGGAAGTTGGCCATGGGACACTTCGGTGCATTGATCGGCAGTTGATGAAAATTGGCTGTGCCCAAGCGGGATTTCTGCGTATCGAGGTACGAAAACAGCCTGCCTTGCAGTAACGGGTCGTTCGAGAAATCGATGCCGGGCACGATATTGGCCGGACAAAAGGCGACCTGTTCATTTTCGGCAAAATGATTGTCCGGGTTCCGGTCGAGCACCAGGCGCCCGATGCGGCGTACGGGAATCTGCTCTTCAGGAATCAGTTTGGTCGCATCGAGGACGTCATAAGGCTGCTTATCCGCAAACGCCTGATCGAATGTCTGAATGCCCAGTTCCCATTCCGGAAAATTCTTGGCGTCGATGGCTTCCCGCAAGTCGCGCCGGTGGTAATCGTTATCAGCCGCCTGTAATTTCAGCGTTTCCTCCCAGACGGTCGATTGCAGACCGAGTTTCGGTTTCCAGTGAAACTTGACGAAGGTCTCCTTACCTCTCTCGTTGACCAGTTTGAACGTATGGACCCCGAATCCCTCCATCATGCGAAACGAACGTGGAAGGGTCCGATCGGACATGGCCCACATCAACATGTGGGTGCTTTCCGGCATCAGCGATGCCCAGTCCCAGAAGGTATCGTGCGCGCTGGCCGCCTGGGGGAAGCCGCTGTCTGCCTCCATCTTTACGGCGTGCACAAGGTCCGGGAATTTCATGGCATCCTGAATGAAAAAGACGGGAATATTATTGCCCACAAGATCCCAGTTGCCCGTCTTGGTATAAAACTTGACGGCAAAGCCGCGCACATCGCGAGGCGTATCGACAGAACCAGCGCCGCCGGCTACGGTGGAAAACCTTACGAACACCGGAGTCCGTTCACCTTTGCGCTGAAACAGGTCGGCCTTCGTCAAGGAAGCCAGAGACTCATAGACTTCAAAAAATCCATGCGCGGCCGAACCCCGCGCGTGCACGATGCGCTCCGGTATGCGCTCATGATCGAAGTGAAAGATCTTCTCCCGCAACACGAAATCTTCAAGCAGCGTCGGGCCTCGCGTCCCACTCTTGAGGCTATTTTGGTTGTCTGAGACAGGGATGCCCTGGTCCGTCGTCAGAACCGGCTCTTTGGTTCCTCCGCCTGCTTGTTGATGTGGCTCTCCGCCCGCACCTTGAATCGTCTTCGTCTCGTGTTTTCCAGCCATGTGTCTTCTCCCTCTCCTTGTGATGCGTCTTGGATGTCCCTGTAGATCGATTCATAGATCTATCGTTTCGTGTCACTCAGAGCGTCGGGGGAAACGAGTCACCGCCACCCACAATAAGAGGACGGTCCCCCACCAAGGCAATTTCTCCTCCGGCTGTTGGTGGGATGCCTGCCGCAGCGCCAGTCCACCGGCCGCTGACTCTCGCCCCCGATGCTCCGGCGCTGGTCGGAGACTTTCGACCTTCGATGGATCGGCCACGACGGCCTTGTCGGTCGGTACGATCCGGGACCCGAGTGCGTTAGCATAGACCTGCGTGAATTCGGCTCCGAACAGGACGATCTGCGCCGAGTAGTAGACCCACACCAGCATGATGACGAGTGAGCCTGCCGACCCATAGGCGGACCCCACATCAGTTTTTCCCAGATATAAGCCGATGGCGAACTTCCCGATCGTAAAGAGCAAGGCCGTCAGCAGAGCCCCCACCCATACATCGCTCCAGGCGATGCGGGCATCGGGAAGCATTTTGAACATCAAGCTGAAGAGACCCGAGATCACCAGCAGAGACATCACAATATCCAACAGCTGGAGAACGACCTCAGGCGCCGGGAGCCATCCGCCATACCACTTACCGAATGCCGCCAGCCCGGCACTCAGAACGAGTGACACGAGCAGCAGGAATCCCGTGCCCAGCACCGCGGCGACCGAGAGAAATCGATCGCGAAGGATGCCCCACCAGCCGCGGCCTTCCTTTGGTTCTACGCCCCAGATCGTATTCAGCGAGTCCTGCAGTTGAGCGAAGACGCTTGATGCACCGACGAGCAACGTTGCCACGCCTATCATCATAGCAACCGTTCCCGTAGCCGGCTGACTCGCATGTTCAATCATTTGCCGGACCGCGTCGGCACTTTGAGGCCCCATCAAGTTGGTGGTTTGGTCAAGAATGTGTTTCTGGGCCGCCTCGCGACCGAATATGACACCAATGAATGCAATCATCACGATGAGCAGGGGCACCAGCGACAGGACGGTATAGTAGGCCAACGCGGCTCCGTGGCGTGGAATCTTGTCGTTGCTCCACGCGTTGAAGGCCCCTTGAAAGAGCTTCCAGAAGGTCTGCGGTTCAAGCAATGTTTTCCAGGTAAGAGGCATCTATTCTCGCACTCACAAAACGTGCGGCCATGATTGATATGACATGGCGCGGGTATTCATGAAATTGTGGTAGTGACCTTACGCGACGCGTCCGTATGGCCCTTTCCATCGGCAGGCAGACACAACTCACGTTTTTCGGCTCGCCAGCGTTCCCCGTAACAGTGCCACCCTACGTCTCTCGGACATAACTCGGAAATACCCTAGCGACTGCGAGGCAAGACGTCGTTCGTATGAGTTTATTGAACGGACCAGGGGCATACCCAGTAGCCAAAAAGAGCCGTTCGGCATGATCATCCGTTACCATTGGATTTGCTTGGCGCGGGATTCCCTGGCCTTACTTTGTTCCGAGGGGCTGCCATAGGATCATGACCATTCGGACCGGAAGTGGACACACGAGCTATTCGCGGGACTTGCCTCCCGCACTGCTTTCAAGAATGCATCCGCGAGGAATGTGGCGATGGGTCGTCGTGGCCTGTGTGAGTGTCTTTCTCCTGGCTGGAGTCGCCTTACTGTTCATCGATCAACCGTTGCGCGCCTATGCCGAGCGCCAGCTGAACAGCCAGATCGCCGGATATACATTTCGGATCGGCGCACTCGATTTCCACCCGATCGGTCTTTCCGTGGACGTGGAGAATGTGACCGTCTTACAGGACACGCATCCTGATCCACCGCTGGCTCACATCGCGAAATGGCATGCCAGTATTCATTGGAAAGCGCTGCTCTCCGGTCGCCTAGTCAGTGATCACATCGTTGACCAGCCTGTCATACATTTCACGCGCCCC
Organism: uncultured Nitrospira sp.; assembly: GCA_964556305.1. Lineage (GTDB taxonomy): Bacteria > Nitrospirota > Nitrospiria > Nitrospirales > Nitrospiraceae > Nitrospira_A. The sequence continues at coordinate 50,332 of CAZKVY010000003.1, forward strand.
CAGGCCGCTCAGGAGCTGAAGGAGGCACCCTCTCACAAGGAGAGTTGGCAGGAAGCATTGTTTTCCCTGTACCCGTTGCACATCAATGAAGTCACCATCAAGGACGGGGCCATAACATATCGGGAGAACGCCACGTCCAAACCTTTACGACTGACCCACATTCAATTTCGCGCGGAAAATATTCGGAATGTGCGGTCAAAACCCTTGCAATACCCGTCTCCGGTACACATCGAAGCCGAGGTCTTCGACGGAGGGCATCTCAACCTTGACGGACGCGCGGATTTCTTAGCCGAACCCTCCATGGGGATCGATGCCGACATTGTCCTCAGGGATATCAATCTGGCCGATCTCCTGCCGCTCACCGCCCAACGTCAAATCCAGCTCACACAAGGTTCGCTAACCACCACTGGGCATGTGGAATTGGCCCCTGCGGCGCAGGAAGTTCGGCTGACCTCGCTCAACCTCCATGACGTAAAAGCCGACTTTGTGCATGCCGCCAGAGCAAAATCACAAGAACAACGTACTGCGCAACAAGTGAGCCAAACGGCTGCCAAGGCTGCGAATCATCCCACCCTCCTGCTCAGAATCGATCAGGGAAAAATCGAACGGAGTGAATTTGGGTTCGTGAATGAGGCGACGAATCCAACTTATCGCATGTTTATCAGCGGCACAGACCTGGAGCTGGAGAATTGGAGCAACCAGCTCTCGGAAGGTACGGCGCGGGTATCCCTCCAGGGCATGTTGATGGGGAGTGGAGCCTTGAAGGTGGCAGGAGCATTTCGGCCGGAACTCGAGTCTCCGGACTTCGACCTTTCGGTGAAAATTATCAAAACCCAAGTCAAATCGCTGAATCGATTGTTGCGCGCGTACGGCGGCATCGATGCGGCAGGGGGTCTGTTTTCCCTCTTCAGCGAAATGAGTGTTAAGAATGGAATGGTGAAGGGATACTTAAAGCCTCTGTTTAAGGATGTGACGGCCTATGATCCCCGACAGGACCGTGACAAAGGGGCGCTCAATCAAATTTACGAGAAAACAATCAATGCCTTAGCGGAGATGCTCAAGAACACTCCTCGTGATGAAGTAGCGACCAAAACCGATTTGTCCGGCACAGTGGATAACCCTCAAGCCAGTACCTGGGAACTGGTCCTCACACTGTTTCAAAACGCCTTCTTCGACGCGGTCCTGCCCGGCCTCGAAGGTAAAGTGCAGCATGAGGGTTAAAAACAAGCCATCGTCCGTACCCGCTCTTGGCCCTCAATCCATGGGCCTAAAGAACTAGGGGAGAACCTAGTGGCCGGGCAGCGTATTTTTTTTTACAGTGCGAAACTAGTCGACCCTCGGCAACTCATTCCGGAAGAGAAGAGAGGTGGGTTATGAAGACAGAGGCGAGAAAATTTATCCCCATCTGCTGCGTCTGTGAGAACGTGAGAGGCGAAACCCAGTCGCCCGGCACGGAGCCTGAGTGGGGCCCTCTAAAAGCCTATCTCGATACGCATCATTTGACCATCGGAGCCTATCGCCTGACCCACACCTATTGCCCTGCCTGCGCCGGGCAGTTCACCAAATTGGGAAGAACGGCTCGCCCGGTCGTGAGCGAAGACTATTCCTCTGGGACTGAGACTAACAACAGCGTGACCCTTACCATTCTGAATGCGTTCGACAACATGCAACAGTGCGACTTGGACATGTTGGTAGAAGCCTGCCCGACCCTCACCTGGAATCAGGTTTTCTCCGAGGTAGATCGACTCAGTCGTATGGGACAGCTGCGTTTGAGCTATCTCGGACAAGGCCGCTATAACATCGAGCGGCCGCAACTTGCTGAAGTGGGCGTCGGTTCGTAACCCCGCTTCTTATCCGACATCAGCGCAGAGCGTTGGGGCGTACTCCCTGATACCACACTTCCGCCTTGACCGGGAGATGATCGGAAGCCTCCAGGCTATCGCTCGAATGGTGAGCATGAATATCATGTAACGCCTGAGGGGGGGAAACCCACACTCGATCTAGCGCCAGCATGGGCCAGACCGTGGGAAAGGTAGGGGGAGAGGGTGGTGAACCAAACACCCTTCGCAGCACTCGAAGGGATTTTCCCCACACTTGCCATTCGTTCAGGTCGCCCATGAGAATCGTCAACTCCTCCCCTTGTACATTCAAGAATTCCAACAACCGCTCCGCCTGTAGCGGCCGCTCTGTTGGCCACAGTCCCAAATGCGTCGTCACCACGTGGATGAGGGCATCCTGGCAAAGCAAGTCTGCCGCCAGAGCGCCCCGTGGCTCATGTGTTCCCACCGATAGATCCCATCGCCTGACTTTGCTCACAGGGTACCGCGTCAACAAGGCATTGCCATATTTCCCTCCTCCCGACGTTCTTACCGGCCCCCCTATCGCAGTCATTCCCAGCTTGACGGCAAGCCACGTGATCATCTGATCGGGATCCTGGCCTGGGAAATCCACTTCCTGCAGCGCCACGATGTCGGCGTCCAACTCCTGCAACACCCGCAGGATTCGGTCCGGATCATAACGCCCATCCCTCCCGTAACCGCGATGAATGTTGTACGAGGCCACCTGCAGGCGCATTGACTGCATCCTTTCCGAGGTGTCATGGCGCGGAGATCGAGGAATCAGCGGCTGCCGGAGCCGCAGCCGGATGTTCGGACTGTAGCCGTCCGGACACATACCAGACACCCGTCCAGGCCGCCGCCACGACCATTCCCACGAGCGTGAAGGCCTGCCAACTCGGTTCCCGGATCGCTTCCTCGAGACGCCCCACGAATGTCGCCATGATCGCGATGCCGGGCAACATTCCAAGGATAGTCCCCAGCACAAAGTTCCGCAGTGATACAGGGGAAGCGCCGGCTACCAGATTGATGACGGAGAAGGGCGCAATCGGAAGGACCCGCACGAGGAGCACCGCCCAGAAACCTCGTTCGGCGAGCCGCCGGCTCAGATGATCGACGCGTGAACCCGCCACTCGCCTGATTCGATAGGATCCCATGGCCCGACCAAGGACAAACAGTGTGATCGCACTCAAGAGCGATCCTGCCAGCGCGGATAAGGCGCCGAGCCAGGGGCCAAAGGCCACGATCGTCACAGCAAGAAGCGCAGTGATCGGCACCACAAGAATGCCGCATACGACGTACCCGCCCATGACGGTCAACAAGCCCAGCGGGGTCCGTCCCACCGCTTGCGCGTGATTCACTAACGCCTCAAGGTCCAGCAGTTGACCCATGGCCGTCCATCGCCACGCCGCCGCGAGCAGGCCCATCCCTGCGAGGACCGACAGACCGACCAATGCACGTCGCACGATCCGCGTCCGTTCCCGCCTAAAGCCTACGCCGGCCAGGAGTTGATCCGCAGCCATGGGGCGCTCGGGATCCACCAACGCATGCTCAGGCACCATCGCATCGGAAGAGGCCCCCGTTTCAAAACAGCCATCGGCCAGCGTCCTCTCGCCCCCGCGTAATGACTCAATGGCCCCTACGAGGGATCCGCACTGCTGAAACTGCTCCGCAACTCTGTCCGCCGCGACGCCGAGATGTTCGGCCAGCAAGCCGTTGCGAAACGCTGCAATCGCGACATGCAATCGCTCCTGATCACAGGCTTCGATGGCCAGGTTGCACTCGGTGTCGAATCCCATGGAACGGTTCGAGACATTCGCCGAACCGATACAGACGAATTCGTCATCGACAATCAGCAGTTTGCTATGCACGGCAACCGGTACTCCTCCCTGCTTTCCCGGAACGAGAGGCGCATACACACGCAACCGGCCATAGTGATCCGCCAGTTCCAATTCGTGGAGGAGACGGGCCCGCAGACTATCCATCGTCCGGCGCTCCAGCCACCCGTCGCACTGTTGACGAAGGACCAAGACGACGTCTGGACCGTCATGCTCGGAAAGCCGTTGCGCGAGCATCCGACTAATGGATTGAGCCGTGAAATATTGCGATTCGATGTAAATAGACCGGCGCGCGCGTTTGATCGCAGTCAGATAAGCCTGTTCAATCTCGCGTATCTCCTCCAGTTCTTCATACCCGGGCTGGGTGCGGAGGATTCCCACCGGGCACGTCGCGAGATCATGGTTCAAAGTTGGCGGCCACAGATCTTCGACGGAGCGTCTGGGCGGTGGAGTAAGTCGCCGGCCTGTTGCCCGCAACCACCGGCTGCGCGCGAGATCCCCCAGAGCCGAGGCAGCCTGGCCAGACACCATCAGCTGAACGTCATGAAATGGCGCATAGAAGGCGCCGTCCGCATCGGTGCGACGCGGATCCTGTGAGAGGTGAGCCCTGGTGTCCCAGCGGGATTTACTCAAATCCAGTCCGCCCACGAAGGCCACCGCATCATCGATCACCACCAGTTTCTGATGATGAGACGCACCGACAGGATGGTGATCATCCATCTGATAGGAGAGGCGGCGATGCCGGCGCCAACCTGGTTCGGCAGTCGGCATCCATTGCCGATCCAACGCGTAGATCACGGCGTAGTCCCAATTGAGGACATACACCCGCAGCTTGCGCCTACGGCGCAACAGCGCCCTAAGAAACTCCCCGAGTCTCGTGGGCATGTCCGACGAGGGATGTGCTTCGCGCACCAGGTCGACCTGGGTATCGATATCCCACCCGACGATCGTGATGGAATGCGTTGCGCGCAAGGCCGCATCGCGAAACGCTTTGAAGTACGCTTCCCCGTCCACGAGAAACGCCGTCCGTTCCGATGGTTCTATCCGCCAGCAGGTTTGCCCCGGCACGAGTATCGGCAATGGGTGCTCCGGTTGCTCCGGCTTGGAGCCTCCTCCCGCCCCCACTTCCGTGTCTACGGTGGCATGCTTCATCGCCATCTCCCGACCTACCCGTTTCATCTACTAACAGTGTGGCACACCCTATCCCAATTGAAATGAGCATACCCAGCTGGTCATACCCCTAGCCCGTCCAACGTTGCTACGCATCGAGAGGTTTCCCTAGTACTGGAGACATCCTGGGTCCGATAGTCTTGCTAACAGACTACTTGGGAGGGTCAACCATGAAGATGGCCACATCGATTCAATCAGTTGATCAGCATCGCCTCGAATGCATTCAGGCCTGTTTGGACTGTGCACGTATCTGCAATACCTGTGGGGACGACATGATCGGCATGGAAATGCCGGACAAGGAGGAGGAACGCGACCTGATGATTCGCTGCATCAGGCTCTGTCGCGATTGCGCGGACATTTGCATCCTTGCGGCGCAGTGGATGGGAAGGACCTCCGCCTTTGCCGTCCGCCTCTGCGCGTTCTGCGTCGAAATGTGTGAACTGTGTGCCGGGGTCTGCGAGCAACATGCGCCCCATCATGCCATGTGTGGGGATTGCGCCAAAGAATGCCGCCGCTGCGCCGAACTCTGTCACAAGATGGTCTTGGAATCCGTGCCGAGTTCGACCGGTGGCACGGCCTAGCTGGGCCTCGGGGAAACACAAAGGAGGCATGATGTTCAATACCATGATCGGCGGCGGCGTACTGACAATCGTCTTGTTGACGGGATGGACTTCGTTTCACGAAGACGTGCCTGCGCCAGTCCCGAATCCCGGACCGGGCCCAACTGTACCCCCGAAGCCAAGTGATCCCATCCCGACGCCTCCGACGATACCGAAACTATTTCCGACCGCCTGGGCCGGGAAGGAGGGGGCGTCCCTTTTCTTGACAGCAGGCGCGCCTTCGCAACAGCAGGAGGCCGTATCGGGAAAACTCCTCCAGCTCGACCTCGAGAAGAAGGAGGGCAGGCTGAGCACCGATCTCGGCAAGGAAATACTGTTCCATATCCCTAAACCTGAATTGTTCGGTCACCTTTCAGTCGGTCAACGGGTGACGATCAAGCTGGATGCCAGGCAACAGGCTATTGGTGTCATGGAGACCACGACACCCGAGCTTCCCAGCCCTTCTCCAGGCCACTAATTCGAGCCACCTTTCAGCGGGCCATACCCTCACTAGGGGTTTCACTAGTGGGGTGCAACCGCCCCTTCATGCTACAGAACTTGCGCCATTTTGACCGGTACGTCATGCCTTGCACCTCGTACGTCGGGGTTTTTTTCGCTCTCTCTCTGGCAGGAGATTTCCGGGGGACCTCTCAGTCTCCGCGCTGTATGATCGGCCAGCCCTCATCAACCAACAGACAACCTTGGGCGGGGCAATGAAGGCGACCGACATGTTCAGCTGGCTGACCGGCAGCGAGATGGGTGCCCGCATCCGGGCATTCGACTGGAGCCACACACCTCTAGGCGCCATTGAAAACTGGCCCCCTTCCCTCGTCTCCATCCTTGGCGTTTGCCTGACGGCCCAATCTCCCATGGCGATCTATTGGGGCGCGGACGGGTGGCTTCTGTATAACGATGCCTGGCGCCCGGTCGTCGGCGGGAAACATCCATGGGCTCTGGGTCGCCCTGCCAGTGAAGTATGGCCGGAATTGTGGCCGACCATTCGACAGTATTTTGAAAGCGTCCATGCCACAGGGGAAGCCAACTGGCGGAGCGATGAACTGCTGCCGATGCAGCGATTCGGGTATACGGAAGAATGCTACTTCGACTACAGCCTCAACCCGATTCGGGGACACAGCGGAGCGGTCGAAGGCATTTTGAACATCGTCCAGGAAACCACCTATCGCGTCTTGAACGACCGGCGGACCAGTCTGCTGCGTGAGCTGGCATCGCTATCCGGATCGGCACAAAACGAAGACGACGCCTGCGTCCGAATCCTGCAAGCCCTCGCAACCGACCCGGCCGATGTGCCCTTCGCACTGCTTTACACCATTGATCGAGACCGCCGCCTGGCCACACTGGCCGGCGCTGTCGGATTGGACGTCGGGAGCCCTGCCAGGCACATGACTGTGGACCTCGCCGACGAAGCGAGTCGCGGCAACTGGCCGCTCGCGGCCGCCATGCGCCAGGACGAGCCGCTCTTGCTGGAGGACCTGGCAGATCGTTTCGGTCTGTTACCTGGTGGCGCCTGGCCAGAGCAGACCAGACAAGCACTGTTGCTGCCGATCGGCCCGACCACAGAGGAGGAGGGCGGCCTTCTTCTGGTGGCGGGTATCAGCCCTCGCCGACCGCTCGACCACAACTATCACCACTTCTTCCGCATGCTGAGCTCCCAAATCGCCATCGGCCTCAACAATGCCAGGGCCTATCGATCAGAACAGCGCCGGGCCGAGGCGTTGGCCGAACTGGATCGGGCCAAAACCGCGTTCTTCAGCAACATCAGTCATGAACTCCGCACACCCCTGACACTCATGCTCGGGCCACTCGAAGAAGAACTACGCAACCGGCCGGACAGTCCCTCTCTTGAAGTGGCTCATCGCAACAGCGTGCGTTTGCTCAAGCTGGTTAATACCCTGTTGGATTTTTCGCGTATCGAGGCCGGGCGCACCGAGGCCTGTTATCAACCCACCGACCTTGCCGCCTTTAGCGCAGACTTGGCAAGCTGCTTCCGCTCCGCCATAGAAAAAGCAGGAGTGACCTTCCTGGTCGATTGCCCGACCCTTCCGGAAGTGGTCTATGTCGATCGCACCATGTGGGAAAAGATCGTTCTCAATCTGCTCAGCAATGCCTTCAAGCATACCTTTCAAGGAGTGATCCGGGTTTCAATGCGACACGACGCCGCAGGGGCGGAATTCGTCGTCAGCGATACGGGAGTCGGTATCCCGGATGAGGCACTCCCGCGCCTCTTCGAGCGATTCTACCGCGTCCAAAACAGGCGGAGCCGGACCCATGAAGGCAGTGGTATCGGCCTGGCGCTTGTCCAAGAAGTGGTCCACCTGCATGGCGGCACGGTGCAGGTCGAGAGCCGGCTCGATGAAGGCAGCACGTTTACGGTGAGACTCCCTTGGGGAAAAGCCCACCTGCCTGCAGACCAGATCGGCACAGGCGACCAGGCAACGTCCCGCTCCGTGACCGGCGCGTCCTATATTCAAGAAGCGCTGCACTGGCTTCCCGATACGCCGCAGGTCCCTACCCCGACGCCTGACATGTCGGCCGCGAGTTCCCCGGTCACTCGTCCGCGCGTGTTGGTCGCCGACGACAATGCCGACATGCGCCAGTACATCGTGCGCTTGTTGAGCAGCCGGTACGAGATCGTGCCGGTGGGTGACGGATTGGCGGCCCTGGCGGAGATTCGCCGGCAGCCGCCCGATTTGGTCTTGAGTGATATCATGATGCCGCAACTTGACGGGATCGGCCTGCTCAAAGCGTTGCGGGCCGATCCCGTCGTTCGTACCCTTCCCGTGATCCTGCTTTCTGCCCGGGCGGGCGAAGAGTCCCGCGTCGAGGGGCTTGGAGAAGGCGCCGACGACTATCTCGTCAAACCGTTCAGCGCGCAGGAATTGATCGCGCGCGTCGCGACCCACTTGGATCTCTCGCGCCTTCGCCGCCAGGCCGAGGCGGACATGACACGCAGTAAACTGTTCCTGGAACGGATCGCCGCCTCCACGCCCGATCTGCTATTTGTGTTCGACCTGCTGCAGTCACGGACCCTGTACATCAATCACAGTTTGAAATCGGTGCTCGGGTACGATGTCGAACAACTGACGGCGATGCAGGATGACCCGATCGTCCGGCTCGTGCACCCGGGTGATCTGCCGCACGTCGAGCAATGGTTCGCCCGGTTTCAATCGGCGGCGGACGGCGAGGTGCTGGAACACCACCACCGGCTCCGGCATGCCGACGGCACCTACCGATGGATCGTGATGCGCGCCTCCGTGTTCGACCGGACACCTGAAGGGAAGGCCCAGCAGATCATCGGGATCGCGAAAGACACGACAGAGCAGAAGCGAACTGAGGAACAGATGGCCGCCAGCGAAGCGCGGTACCGCGCGATCGTCAGTCAAGCTACCGCCTCTGTCGCCCAGACCGATCTCACCGGCCGATTTCTCTTCGTCAACCGCCGCTTCTGCGACATCCTCGGATATCAGGAGGCCGAATTGCTCGGCCGGCGCATGCAGGACCTCACCGATTCCGAGGAGGGGGCCCAGGGTCTGGAACTCTTTCATCAGCTTGTGAACGGCGGCCCTGATTTCGTCATCGAACAGCGGTACCGCCGAAAAGACGGCACGGCTATCTGGATGAGCATGAGCGTGGGCGGGGTGCGAGAAGGACCTGCCCTGAGCCACATCGTGGCCGTGGGACTCGATATGACGGATCGCAAGCGACAGGAGGCCCGATTGCTTGCACTCACTCATCGCCAGCAGATGCTGTATGAGTTGGCGGATGCGGTCAATCGAGCCGAGCCGGTGGCCAGGCTGTACGAAACCGCCTTGACGGCCATGATCCAAGCGGTCTCTGCCGACCGCGCCTCGGTGCTGCTGTTCGACCAGGACGGCACGATGCGGTTTAAAGCCTGGCGAGGCTTGTCGGACGAGTACCGGCAGGCGGTCGAAGGCCATTCACCCTGGTCGGCAGAGCAGCGGAATCCTCCGCCCCTTTTTATCACTGATCTGACGACCTCTGATCTCGCCCCCAGCCTGCAGGCCGTCATCAGGCACGAGGGCGTGCAGGCATTGGCCTTCATTCCCCTGACCTACGGCGGGCAGCTGCTCGGCAAGTTTATGTTGTATTTCGACCACCCCCATCGGATGACCGACGAGGAGGTCGGGTGGACTCAAACCTTGGCCAGAACGCTGGCCCTGGGTATCGAGCGAACGAAGGCCGACGAGTTGCTTCGTTCAAGCGAAGAACGGCTTCGACTTGCCATGGCCGCAGGCCGGATGGGCGCCTGGGACCTGAATCTAGTAACCGGTGAAACGACCTGGGATGCTCGACAATACGACTTGTTCGGCCGAGCCACCGACCCTCCCCTACGTCATTCGACAGAGTTTTTCGGCGCACTTCATCCGGACGATGTGGCACGCGTACAAGAGGCGGCCGATCTGGCACACACAACCGGTGTGTTTTCCTCCGAGTTTCGCGTTTTCGCTCGCGACGGCAGTATACGCTGGCTAGCCGGCCACGGTGCAATCGTTGCCAATGAGCAGGGACAGCCGGTCCGCATGGTCGGCATCAACTACGAGATCACGGAACGGAAACGCAGAGAAGAAGACCTCCAACGGTCGGCCGCTGAACTGGAGCAGCGGGTGGCCGAACGTACGATGGAACTGACTCAGTCGCGCGAACAACTACGAGCCCTGGCCACCGAATTGAATCTCGCCGGACAACGTGAGCGACAACATCTGGCGACGGAACTGCACGACTATTTGGCCCAACTTCTGGCCCTCAGCCGCATACGTCTGGCGCAGGCCATGCAACATCCTCTGTCGTCCGCGCTCGCGAAAACCCTGAATGAATTGCAGGACGTGACGAACCAAGCGTTGACCTACACCCGGACCTTGGTCGCGCAACTGAGCCCGCCGATCCTCAAGGAGTTTGGACTGGCGATGGCCTTAGGATGGTTGGCCGAGCAAATGCTGCAACGGGATCTCAAGGTCACGCTGCACCTGGGACCGGAACGACTTTCCCTGCCGGAAGACCAGGCGATGCTCCTCTTTCAATCAGTCCGCGAATTGCTCATGAATGTGCTCAAGCACGCGTCTGTCAAAGAGGCCGTCATTACCGTCCGGGTGGAGGAAGGATGCCTGCATATCACGGTGGCGGATCACGGGGTCGGGTTCGCGGAATCAGACCACATTGCTATTGGCGATGGCGGACGTGTCCCCGGATTTGGATTGTTCAGCATTCGTGAGCGTATGCTCGCCCTCGGCGGACGACTGGAATTACACTCCCGGCCCGGGCAAGGGACGGAAGCGACCTTGATCGCGCCGCTCGCCCCGCCTGCGGAGCAGGATAGAATCCCGTCACCCTCACGCAATGCCAAGATCCCGCATGCGGCTCCGGAATTGGAACGGACGTCACACGGCCAGGAGCCGGCAAATGGCCGCTCCCCTGACGCGAGGCAACAGATACGGGTGCTGATTGCCGATGACCATGCCATGGTGCGCCAGGGCCTCTGCGGACTGCTCGCCGGCTATGGAGACATCCAAGTCGTGGCAGAAGCGGCCACCGGGAGCGAGGCGCTCGCGCTGGCTCGACAATCGCAGCCCGACGTCGTGCTCATGGACGTAAACATGCCGGTCATGGACGGAATCGAGGCGACCAGACGGATCAAAGATGCGCTCCCCGAGACCATCGTGATCGGCTTGTCCGTCCAGAACATCGGCCACGTAGGCCATGAAATGAGAGAGGCCGGCGCCGCAGCCTTCCTCAATAAGGAAGCGGCGGTTGAAGAGCTCTACCAGACAATCCAGACCGCCAGGAGGGAGTTGCTGAGCCGTTCATGACACGATTCCAACAGAAACCCAATCCTCTACTCTCCGGTAGTATCGGCCTCTCGATGGCGGCGGTACTCTTAGCCGATTACTACACTCCCCTCGGCCTGGCCGTCTGGGTGTTGTATCTCGTGCCGCTGGTGCTCTCGTATCTCACCTGGTCTCCCATGGTGCCCGTGGGGATCGGCGCCACTGTTTCGATCTTCACAATCCTGGGTCTCTTCATCAGCCCTCTCGGAGTCGATCCCTCGGTATCCCTGCTCAATAGGGCCATGGGCATCGCCACCGCCTGCGCATTGGCAACTTTCGGGTACCAATTCATCACGAGCAGGCTGGCGCTGCGCAAAGAAGAATGGATACGCGCAGGCCAGATGAAACTCAGCGAGCGGATGATCGGCGAACAGAGTCTTCTCACCCTCGCTGAAAGCATCCTGGTGGGGCTCGCCGAATACCTCGAAGCGCAAGGCGGCGCCATCTTTGTGGCCGAGAGCTCCAGATTTCATCGACTAGCAGCCTATGGGGTGCCGAAAGACACGTCTCTTCCTGAACAGTTCCAGGCCGGTGACGGGTTGCTGGGCCAGACCCTTCACACCAAACGCCCCATCGTTGTGCAGGATCTTCCTGAAGGATACTTCACCGTCGGATCCGCCCTGGGACGCAGCGCGCCGCGACATCTGCTGATTGCCCCTCTCGGCGTCGATGGCTTGATCAACACGGTCGTGGAACTGGCATTTTTCCATCCCGTTCACGAATCGGACCGGGAGTTGATCGCTCGAATGACCGAATCGATCGCGATCGCCGTTCGATCGGCCCAATATCGAACCCGGTTGCAGGAATTGCTCGAGGAAACACAACGGCAAGCCGAAGAACTCCAGGTTCAAAGCGAAGAACTACGGGTCACCAATGAGGAGTTAGAGGAACAAAGCCGCGCGCTCAAGGAGTCCCACGGCAGGCTCGAACAGCAGCAAGCGGAGCTGGAGCAAACGAACTCGCAATTGGAGGAACAGGCTCAAATTCTGGAGTCGCAGAAGGAGGAACTTGGCGAAGCGGCAGCCATCTTGGAAGCCCAAAAACGTCAGTTGGAGCGGGTGAGCCGATACAAGTCGGAATTCCTCGCCAACATGTCTCACGAAATGCGCACGCCGCTCAACTCCACGCTAATCCTGGCCAAGCTGCTGGCCGACAACCCGCAAGGAAATCTCACGGCAGACCAGGTGAAGTCGGCCGCCACCATCGAATCAGCCGGCCACGACCTCTTGACCTTGATCGACGATGTCCTCGACCTGGCCAAGGTCGAGGCAGGCCGCATCGATATCATGCCCGGAGATGTCTCACTTCAACGCCTTCTCGATAGTCTGCAGGCGTTGTTCCAGCCGCTTGCGACACAAAAGCATCTGCAGCTTCACACCCGTCGCGCCCCTGGCACGCCGCCCTCCATTCAATCCGACTGGCAGCGACTTGAACAGGTGCTCAAGAATTTATTGTCCAACGCCATCAAGTTTACGGAGACCGGCGAGGTGTCGCTTGAGATCTCGATGGTTCCCGACGGGCGACTGGCTTTTGCCGTGCAGGACACCGGAGTCGGGATTCCTCCGGCCCAGCAAGACTTGATCTTTGAACCCTTTTGCCAGGGCGACGGCACTACCAGCCGAAAATACGGCGGCACCGGCCTGGGCTTGTCGATTTCCCGGGAATTCGTTCGACTGCTGGGCGGAGAGATCCACCTCACCAGCACACCGGGACAAGGCAGTACCTTTACTCTCATCCTGCCTCAAACCCTGAAGCCGGCCACGCCGTCTGTCCCTGGCCCCCAGGCCCTCTCGCAGACCATGCCGGGCCAGACTACACTGACGTCGCCGCATGTTCACCAACCCGCTCCCGCGCCCCAGCAGACGGACGACGACCGGGAACACTTGATCCCGCATCGCAGGACCATCCTGATTGTCGAAGACGACAAGTCGTTCTCGCGCGTCCTCGCCGACCTGGCCCGTGAACTCAATTTCCAGGTGCTGCTCAGCAATACCGCGGCCGATGCCTTCACGCTCGCCTCGCGTTACCTGCCGAGCGCGGTGATTCTCGATATCGGGCTCCCGGACCACTCCGGGCTCTCGGTCATCGATCGCTTGAAGACCGATATCAGGACCCGGCACATTCCGGTGCACGTGGTGTCAGGGCACGACTATGAACAAGCTGCGCTCTCGTTGGGCGCAGTCGGCTATTTGCTCAAACCGGTGCAACGGGAACAACTCGTCGAGGCATTCCGGCAATTCGAAGCCCGTCTGAGCGACAAACCGCGGCGCGTCCTGATTGTCGAAGACGATCCCACACAACGCGAGAGTCTTCGACTGTTGCTCGGATCGGACGAAGTGGAAACCGTCGGCGCGGAAAGCGTCGCCGAATGCCTGGCCTGCCTCCGCGAACGCACCTTCGACTGCATGGTGCTCGACATCACGCTCCCCGACGCATCGGGTTTCTCCCTCCTGGAGACCCTGAGCCGTGAAGAACACTTCCCCTTTCCTCCGGTTATCGTCTACACAGGACGGGATCTCTCAACCGAAGAGGAACACCGGCTTCGCAAGTATTCGCATTCCATCATCATCAAGGGCGCGAAGTCGCCGGAGCGGCTGGTCGATGAGGTCACGCTATTCCTCCATCAGGTCGTCACCGCGCTGCCTCCGGAGCAGCAACGCATGCTGGAAAAGGCGCGCAAACGAAACGCCGTGCTGGAAGACCGGCGCGTGCTCATCGTGGAAGACGACGTCCGGAACATTTTTGCGTTGAGCGCCGTGCTGGAGCCTCATGGCGCGAAGATCGAAATCGCCCGAAACGGCCGCGAATGCTTGACCTTACTCGAACAATCGAAGGACCGGGAGAAGCGGCGCATCGACCTGGTGTTGATGGATATCATGATGCCGGAGATGGACGGACTTAGCGCCATGCGCGCCATCCGCGAACGGCCGGAATGGCGGAAACTGCCCATCATCGCCCTCACCGCAAAGGCGATGAAAAACGACCAGGAGCAGGCGCTGGCCGCCGGCGCGAACGACTATATGGCCAAACCACTCGACGTGGACCAATTGTTGTCTTTGGTGCGTGTATGGATGCCGCGATGACCCCTGACACGACCGCCAAGACCGAAGACATCGAACTCTGGTTGTTTCTGGAGGCGATGTACTCGCAGTATCACTACGACTTCCGCGGGTATTCCAAAGCGTCGCTCAAACGCCGTCTCCTGCTCGCCTGCGAGCGCCTGGGATATCCAACGCTCTCCGCCCTTCAAGGCCAACTGCTGCACGACGACTCTATGCTCCCTCAGCTCTTGAGTTACCTGACTGTGCAGGTGAGCGATATGTTCCGCGATCCAGGATATTTTCGGGCGATCCGGGAGCAGGTCATCCCCCACCTCAGGACCTATCCGTCGTTAAAGGTGTGGGTGGCGGGATGCAGTTCGGGGGAAGAACTCTACTCTCTCGCGATTCTTTTTCGGGAAGAAGGCCTCGAGGAGAAAACGATGTTTTACGCCACCGACATCAACGGCGCGGCGCTCGCCAAGGCAGAAGCAGGCGTGTACGATCTGCAGCGCATCGCCCTGTTCACCAGGAATCATCGGCAGTCAGGCGGATCCGGCTCCTTGTCCGACTACTACAATGCGGCATATGGAGCCGCTTGCTTTGATAAAACGCTCCGGCGGCGAACGGTCTTTTCCGATCACAGTCTGGCCTCGGATTCCGTGTTTGCCGAGCTCCATCTGGTATCCTGCCGAAACGTGCTGATCTATTTTGAGCGCCCGCTGCAGGATCGGGCCGTGGGGCTGTTTAAGGATGCGCTCGTGCGGAAGGGGTTCCTTGGGATCGGCGCCAGGGAAAGCCTGCGTTTCAACGCGCACGTCAAAGCCTTCGACGAGTTTCTTCCCACCGAACGCATTTATCAGAAACGGAGCGACGCATGAACGGCATGCGGCATGACACCCCGGTCATCGATTATGAAGCGATCGTGATCGGCGCATCGGCAGGGGCGATCGCCTCTCTCACACAACTGCTTCCGCCGCTGCCGTCAGATTATCCGTTGCCGATTCTGGTGACGGTGCACGTGCCACCCGATTATCCCAATAGTATGCCCGCCTTGTTCCAGAGCAAATGCCGGGTGACCGTGAAGGAGGCAGAGGATAAGGAGCCCATTCACCCCGGCACCGTCTATTTCGCCCCGCCCGATTACCATCTATTAGTGGAGAAGGACCGATCCTTGTCCTTGTCCAACGAGGAGCCGGTGAGCTTCGCGCGCCCCTCGATCGATGTCCTCTTCGAGTCGGCAGCCGATGTCTACGGAAAGACCCTCCTGGCGCTCGTGCTCAGCGGAGCCAATCACGACGGTGCGCAAGGATCATGGTCGGTCATCAACGCCGGAGGCACCGTGCTGGTGCAGGACCCGGAATCAGCGGCGGCGCGCTTGATGCCGGAATCGACCCTCGCCGCCTGCCCGGAAGCGATCGCCATGAGCCTGCTGGCCATCAATCAGGTGTTGGCTGGCCGTGGACCGGGAGAGTCATGATGGCGGACAACCACGCAAAACTTCTCCTCGTCGACGATCACGAGGCCAATCTGGTGGCGCTCAGCACGCTGCTGTCCGAAGACGGAGTGGAAGTGCTCCAGGCACGCTCAGGAAGGGACGCGTTAGAATTGCTCCTGGATCACGATGTCGCCCTCGCCATCATCGATGTGCACATGCCGATCATGGATGGATTCGAGCTGGCCGAATTGATGCGCGGCTCAAGACGTACCCAGCACGTGCCGATCATTTTCCTCACCGGTGAATCGCAGGACAACCTGCACCGGTTTCGCGGGTACCAGGCCGGCGCAGTCGATTTCTTGTACAAACCGGTCGAACCCCATGTGTTGCGCAGTAAGGCCGCCATCTTTTTGGACCTCTACCGGCAGCGAGAAGAACTGGCTCGTCAGCGGGACCGGTTCCTGACCCTCGCCGAGGAAAAAGCCCGTCTCTTGCGCGAACGGGACGAAGCGGACCAGCGGCTGCGTGATAGTGAATCGCGGTTTCGCCTGCTGGCGGACAGTGCCCCCGTCATCATCTGGATGAATGGCCTCGAGGGATTGGAATTCCTCAACCAGGTCTGCCTGGAATTCCTCGGCATTTCCGGGAAGGAAGAGGTGAACGGGCTCGCGTGGACGGACTACGTGCATCCCGACGATCAGGCCCAGGCGGCTCTTACCTATCGTCGCGCCGTCTCCGAGCGGGTGCGATTCGAAGCCTCGTTTCGTTGCCGTCGGAAGGACGGGGTTTACCGCTGGATGCGCACCATCGGCATGCCCACCCTCTCCCCGGCCGACACGCTGCTGGGCTACATCGGCGCAAGCTTTGACCTGACCGAAAGTAAGGAAGCCGAAGAGCGCCTTCAACGCTGGAGCGTGGATTTGGAGCGAGCGGTCAATCAAAAGACCGACGAGTTGCGACGATCGCAGAAACAGCTACGCGCCTTGGCCACCGAACTCAACTTGACCGAGCAGAAGGAACGAAAACGACTGGCCACGGAACTGCATGATTACCTGGCACAACTGCTGGTGGTGGTACGCATGAAATTACGCCAGGCGATTCCCCTGGTTTCCGGAGAACGCACCGCTGAACTCCTGCAGGATGCGGATCAGGCGCTGACTCAGTCTCTCGACTACACTCGCTGCCTGGTTGCTGAGTTGACGCCACCCATACTCAAGGAGTTCGGCCTCCTGGAATCGCTGATCTGGTTGGCCGCACAAATGGAGCGGCACGGGCTGCCCGTCGCAATGCAGCACCACATGACCGTCCTGACCCTTCCGGAGGATCAAGCCGTGCTGCTGTTTCAATCTGTGCGCGAACTCCTCTTCAATGTCCTGAAACACGCCAACGCGAATCAGGCAACCGTCACGGTCACGCTCACAGAGCATGATTGGTTGGAAGTCGTCGTGTCGGACGACGGCTGCGGCTTTGTCTCGACTCCCTCGGACAATCAGGGAGTGGGCACTACACGCTTCGGCCTCTTCAGCGTTAGCGAACGTATGGCGGCAATGGGTGGGCAACTCCTCATTGAATCTGTTCCGGGCCATGGAACCAAGGCCACCATCAGGGCGCCCTATCAGCGCGAGCGAACCGACTCGCCGGAACAGCTCTCTCCGCCAACGACTGCAGCACCTGCCGCTCACTCAAAAAAGCGAGACACGCCCGTGCGGACGACTCCGTCTGCCGAGTCGTCCGATCTCATCGGCATCCTACTGGTCGACGATCATGCGATGGTGCGACAGGGGCTGAGGAGCATGTTGGATGAATATGACGATGTGGCGGTGATCGGGGAAGCGTCGAACGGCAGAGAGGCGGTGGAATCTGTGACACAGCTACGGCCTTCGGTTGTGGTCATGGACATCAACATGCCTCAGATCAACGGGATCGATGCGACCCTCGAAATTAAGGCTCGTCATCCGGAAGTCGCCGTCATTGGACTTTCAGTACAGAACACCAGTGAAACCCGCGAGGCTATGCTCCGGGCCGGAGCTACCACGCTGATATCCAAAGAAGCAGCAGTCGACGAATTGTATCTGGCGATCCGCCAAGCACTGGCCGGCGAAAATGCCGGATCCGCAACGCCCTCCGACCGGTAATCATCGTCGTTCCGTGACTCTCCCCGGTGGCCATGCAACACGGCACATATGCGGTAGAGTGATTCAAGCACGCTGCAGTTCAGGGAGGACCCTCCCCGGCTGGCAAGGCGGCTCCCCGCTTTCCCGAGTCTTGCGGGACCGACGTCAAGATCGCGTCATACAGATGGATACCGGCTGCCTCTTTGGAGACGTAACAACTGGCGCCTGCCTCCAAGAGCAAGGCTTCAACTTGAGTGGCCGTGGAGACCGAGAGTCCCACGACTGTGATGCCAGGCCATCTTGATTTGATTCGGCGAGTGGCTTCAATGCCATCCAACTTCGGCATATTCACGTCCATGACGATCACATCCGGAGCCAGCCGACCGGCCAATTCCACGGCCTCTTCTCCATTAGCCGCCTCTCCTACGATAGCGAGATCGGGATAACTAGCCAAAATACTGTGCAACCCCTGCCGTACCATGGCATGGTCATCGGCGAGCAATATGCGCAACACCCCACCCTGCGCTGAATCATCGGATGCCCGGATGGATCGCTCGTCATCGTCACGAAGCTCGGATGAGAGGATCGAGGTCGTCCCCTTCGTTCTCGCTGATGAAACGGGTACGTTAGGGGTCGTCACCTGGTCGTGCTTAACGGGCCAATAGGGAACGATCAATGTCGCGCAAGTTCCCTGGTTGGACCGGGAAGTCAATTCCAGCCAACCTCCCATCGCTTTCGTTCGCTCCCGCACACTGAACAATCCGAATCGTTTGCGCTCGTCGTTCTGGGCCAGCAGCGCATCAGTATCGAACCCTCGCCCCTCATCCTTCACCGTCACGACGAGGTGGCCGTCGTTGTTTCGATCGATGGTGAGGGCCGCCTCGTTGGTCCCGGCATGTTTCAAGACGTTGAACAGCAGCTCACGCGCGGACTGAAACACCAGCACCGTCTGATCCGCATCCAACACGACATGCTGAACGTGTTTGTGAACAGTCACCGTCAAGCCGTGGTTCTTCATTTGCTGGGCCAGCCATTCAAAGCCCTCGAGCAACCCGAATTCCTGCAAGGCCGGAGGAGCCAGTTCGGCAACCAAGGACCGCGTATAGTCCAGTGCGTCGAGGGTCGTCCGGTCGGCCTCCATCAACAGGGCTGCTGGCGCCTGCTCCTTGACGTGGGCCGAGGTTTGATGAATTTTGATTCTAATCAACACGAGCAGCTGCGCCAGATAGTCGTGGAGGTCCCCGGCCAGCCGGCGGCGCTCACGTTGTTCCGTGAGGGTCAGTTCAGTCGCCAGCTCCCGGAGGCGCGATTGAGATTCACGGAGTTCCAAAGTCCGCTCGCTCACTCGCTGCTCCAGCTCCACCGCGATCTTTCGCAACTGTTCTTCAGCGGCTTTCCTCTCCGTCAGGTCCCGCGCGACACGGGCGAACCCGCTCAGTTTTCCCGCCTCATCTTTCATGGCGGTAATGACCACGTGGGCCCAGAATTTCGAGCCGTCCTTGCGCACCCTCCATCCTTCGTCTTCATGTTGACCGGCGGAGGCCGCCGCTTCCAACACCAGATCTGGATAGCTTCGCGCGATATCCTCGCCGGTAAAAAACAAGGAATGGGGCCGTCCGATCACGTCGGCCGCCTCATACCCTTCGACCAGGTGGGTGCCCGGATTCCAGCTCGTGATCAATCCTTCCGGGCTCAACAGAAGAATCGAACAATCCCTGATACTATCCACCAGCAGGCGAAACCGCTCCTCCCCCTGCCGAACGGCACGCAGCTTCACGCGCTCGCGCATGCGATAGAGCTCGACGAACACGGACACTTTGCTCTGCAGCACTGCGGGGACGACGGGTTTGAAGAGGTAATCGACCGCGCCGCTGCTCAGCCCCCGGAATACGTCTTCTTCCAGCTTGTCGACGGCCGAGAGAAAGATAATCGGAGTATGGCGCGACTGCTCGCGTTCCCGAATCAATTCGGCGGCTTCGAATCCATCGACTCTCGGCATACGCACGTCGAGCAGGATCACGGAAAAGTCGTGCCGCAACACCTGTCGAAGAGCGTCGTGGCCTGAGTCTGCGGTAATGACGACCCGTCCCGGCCCCGTCAACAAGGTCTCCATCGCCATGAGACTTCTGGCGTCGTCATCCACTAAGAGGATCTTTGCCTGAATGTCAGTCATAAGCGACTCCTCAGCAACGCGCCTAAAAGATACCGCCGTATGGCAGCCATAGGCCGCCATCTCCCGGTCGATTGGTCATGGTTTGCCCATGGCCTTCTTGCGCCCGAAGAGCCAGATTCTCAGGAGCGCCAGCAATTCATCGGTATTGACCGGTTTCGCGATGTAATCCGACGCGCCGGCCTGAAGGCAGCGTTCACGATCCCCCTTCATGGCCTTCGCGGTCAACGCCAGGATCGGCAGCAAACGATGCCGGGGATTCTGCCTGATCTGGCGCATCGTCTCATACCCATCCATTTCAGGCATCATGATGTCCATCAAGACCATATCCAGATCAGGATCCTCTTCGACCTGTTGAATGGCTTCACGGCCGGTCTCACACCCGGTTACCACCATGCCATGTCGCTCGAGCAGGCTGGTCAGAGCGAAAATATTTCGCATATCGTCGTCCACCACCAAGACTCTCTTCCCGACTAGCGCATCATCACTTTGCCGGACCCGTTCCAACATTCGTTGTTTTTCCTGCGGCAGGTCCGACACGACCAAATGCAGGAATAAGGTCGCTTCGTCCAGCAGCCGCTCAGGAGACTGGACGCCTTTGAGGACGATCCCTTGAGAGAGTTCACGCAAATGAATCTCTTCCTCCTCGCTTAAGTCTTTGCCTGTGGACACGATGACGGGAAGGCTCCTCAAGGCATCATGCTCACGGATGCGTTCCAGGATTTGGAAGCCGGACATGTCGGGCAACCGGAGGTCCAAGACCACACAGTCGAACTGCCGATTGGACAGCTGATTCCAGGCATCAGTTCCGTTGTTCACCGGGACGATGTCGACCTCCTCGTGCCTCAGGAGTTCGCAGAGGCTCCGGCTCTCGATCTCATTGTCCTCAACGAGCAACAATTGCTTGCGTCTGGGTTTGGTGAAGTCGACCAGACGACCGAACGTCTCCCCAAGATCCTCCGTCGTGGCCGGTTTGATCATGTAGGCGAAGGCGCCATGGCCCAGTCCATGCATCCGTTCCTCCTCCACCGTGAGGATCTGCACGGGAATATGCCTGGTTTCAGGATCCTGTTTGAGATGGCTCAAGACCGTCCAGCCAAGCATGTCCGGCAGAAAGATGTCCAGTGTGATGGCCACCGGCTTATACTCCCTGGTCAAGGCCAAGGCCAGGCGGCCATGGGCAGTGACGATGCCCTTCAACCCCTTTTCCCGTACGGCTCCGAGGAGCACGCGGGCATAATGCGGATCATCTTCCACGATCAGCACGGTTGGATCGCCGGGCACAATCGTTTCCCGGTCGTCAGGGATGTCCTCCAGGCGATGGGCCTGCTGCACCAACAACGGCGTCTGCTCCTGCAACTGAAATTTCGGGGAGATCATTTCCGGCGTCGCCCCCATATACGCTTCAGGCAGATACAGCGTGAATGTGCTCCCTTCGCCTGGGGCGCTCACCAACCGGATTTCGCCGCCTAACAACATGGCCAATTCCCGGCTGATGGCCAGACCAAGTCCTGTTCCTCCAAACCGTCGGCTGGTTCCCGCATCCGCCTGTTGAAAGGCCTCGAACACGATCTTCTGCTTCTCTACCGGGATGCCGATGCCCGTATCGGTCACTTCAAACGCCACCACGTTCGGGACCGTGCTTAAGACTGCATGGTCCAGACTCCAGCCGGTCACGGCGCGCCGAACCCTGAAGGTGACTTGCCCGTGGGAGGTGAACTTGAACGCGTTGGAGAGGAGATTCTTCAACACCTGCTGCAACCGTTTGAAGTCCGTCACCATACTGCGGGACAACTGCGGGTCAATCTCGATGTGAAACGCGAGCTGCCTCGCTTCGGCGACATGCCGGAAACTGCGCTCCGTGGCCTCCCGCACCTTCATGAAGAGCACTTCTTCCGGTTCGACCGTCACCGTGCCGGATTCGATCTTCGAGAGATCCAGAATATCGCTGATAAGATTGAGCAGATCTGCGCCGGCCGCGTGAATGTTCTTTGAAAACTCCACCTGTTTGGAGCTCAGATTTTGATCCGGATTTTCTCCCAATTGTTGCGCCAGAATCAGAATGCTGTTCAGAGGAGTTCGTAACTCATGAGACATATTGGCCAGGAATTCCGATTTATATTTGGAAGCCAAGGCCAACTCACGGGCTTTATCCTCCAGCGCATGCCTGGCCTGCTCGATCTCCCGGTTCTTCCGTTCGACCTCCGCATTTTGTTCGGCCAGTTGCTGCGCCTTCTTGGCCAGCTCCTCATTGGTTTGTTGCAGCTCCTTCTGTTGAGCCTGTAACTCGGTGGCCAGGTTCTGCGACTGCTGGAGAAGGCCTTCCGTTTGCATCGTGGCCTCGATCGTATTGACCACGACGCCGATCGTCTCCGTCAACTGTCCGAGAAACGCAACGTGCGTCGGGGTGAATTCCGAGAGCGTAGCCAGTTCGATCACCGCCTTCGTCTGCCCTTCAAACAATACCGGCAATACGATCACATTACGGGCCCGCGCCTGCCCCAAGCCGGAACGGATCCATATGTAGTCGGAGGGCACATCCGTCAGCATGATGCGTCGCTTCTCACGCGCACATTGCGCCACCAATCCTACGCCGGTCCGCATATCGTCCGGCACCATCGCTTTATCCTCGCCCGCATAACTGGCCAACAGTCGCAACAGAGGCTTTTCCGCCGTATCACGCTGGTAGATCGCACCGTATTGCGCGTTGACCAGCGGGGCAAGCTCGCTCAGCAGCAAGTCGCCGACGGTGGTCAGATCCCGTTGTCCCTGCATCATGCGGGTGAACTTGGCAAGGTTGGTCTTGAGCCAGTCCTGCTCGGTATTCTGGTCGGTCGTCGCCCTCAACGTCCTGATCATGACGTTGATGTTGTCCTTGAGCTCCGCGACTTCCCCGCGCGCCTGGACTTGAATGGACCTGGTGAGGTCTCCTTGCGTCACGGCCGTCGCCACCTCGGCAATCGCGCGCACCTGCGTCGTGAGATTGGCCGCCAACAAATTCACGCTTTCCGTCAGATCTTTCCATGTGCCGGGAACGCCGGGCACGATCGCCTGGCCTCCGAGTTTGCCCTCGGTACCGACCTCCCTGGCGACCCGAGTAACTTCGCTCGCAAAGGCGCTCAGCTGGGCGACCATACGGTTGATCACGTCCTTGATCTGCAGAATCTCGCCGCGCACGTCCACGGTGATCTGCCGTGTCAGGTCCCCGTTGGCAATGGATGTCGCCACGTTCGACATATCCCGCAACTGAACCGTTAAATTACTGGCCATGGCATTCACGCTGTCGGTGAGATCTTTCCAGGTTCCCGCCACCCCTGGCACCACCGCCTGCCCGCCCAGCTTGCCTTCCGTGCCCACTTCCCGCGCCACCCGCGTCACCTCCGCCGCAAAGGCGTTCAACTGGTCCACCATCGTGTTCGTCGTATCCTTGAGCTGCAGGATCTCGCCCCGCACGTCCACGGTGATCTTCTTCGACAGGTCGCCGCTCGCCACCGCGATGGTCACCTCCGCGATGTTGCGCACCTGGGCCGTCAGGTTCCGCGCCATGCTATTGACGCTGTCCGTGAGATCCTTCCAGGTCCCCGCCACCCCCGGCACGATCGCCTGCCCGCCCAGTTTGCCATCCGTGCCCACTTCCCGCGCCACCCGCGTGACTTCGGCCGCAAAGCTGCGCAGCTGATCCACCATCGTATTGATGGCTTCTTTCAGTTGTAGAATTTCACCATGCACGTCCACGGTGATCTTCTTGGACAAGTCGCCGTTGGCCACCGCAATCGTGACGTTGGCAATGTTCCGCACCTGATCGGTCAGATTCCCGGCCATGAGGTTCACGCTGTCCGTCAGATCCTTCCAGACGCCGCTGACGTCCCGCACTTGAGCCTGGCCGCCCAGTTTACCTTCCGTGCCCACTTCGCGCGCCACCCGCGTGACTTCGGCCGCGAAGCTGCGCAACTGGTCCACCATCGTATTGATGGCTTCTTTCAGTTGTAGAATTTCGCCCCGCACGTCGGCCGTGATCTTTTTCGACAAATCGCCGTTGGCCACCGCAATCGTGACATAGGCAATGTTCCGTACCTGATCGGTGAGGTTACTGGCCATGGAATTGACGCTGTCTGTCAGATCTTTCCAGGTCCCGGCTACTCCGGACACCGCCGCCTGGCCGCCGAGTTTGCCGTCCGTGCCCACTTCGCGCGCCACCCGCGTGACTTCGGCCGCGAAGCTGCGCAGCTGGTCCACCATCGTATTGATGGCTTCTTTCAATTGCAGAATTTCGCCACGGACGTCTACGGTGATTTTCTTCGACAGGTCGCCGTTAGCCACGGCAATCGTGACTTCGGCAATATTGCGCACCTGATCGGTGAGATTGCCGGCCATGAGGTTCACGCTCTCCGTCAGATCCTTCCATACGCCGCTGACGTCCCGCACTTGAGCCTGACCGCCGAGTTTACCCTCCGTGCCCACCTCCAGGGCGACCCGCGTCACCTCGGCCGCAAAGCTGCGCAACTGGTCCACCATCGTATTGATGGCTTCTTTCAATTGCAGAATTTCGCCCCGCACGTCGGCCGTAATCTTTTTCGACAAGTCGCCGTTCGCGACGGCCGTGGTCACCTCCGCAATGTTGCGCACTTGCGCCGTCAGGTTACTGGCCATCGAATTGACGCTGTCCGTCAGATCCTTCCACACGCCACTCACATCCCGCACTTGCGCCTGCCCGCCCAATTTCCCGTCGGTACCCACCTCGCGCGCCACACGGGTCACCTCTGCGGCAAAACTGCGGAGTTGATCGACCATGGTGTTGATCGTGTCCTTGAGCTGCAGGATCTCGCCACGCACGTCCGCGGTGATTTTCTTGGACAGATCGCCATTCGCCACCGCAGTCGTCACCTCGGCAATATTGCGCACCTGATTCGTCAGATTGCTCGCCATGGAATTCACACTATCCGTGAGATCTTTCCACGTTCCGGCCACACCAGGCACCACCGCCTGCCCGCCCAGCTTTCCTTCTGTACCCACTTCCCGCGCGACTCTGGTCACTTCGGCCGCAAAACCACGCAATTGGTCCACCATCGTATTGATGGCCTCTTTCAATTGCAGAATTTCGCCCCGAACATCGGCCGTAATCTTTTTCGACAAGTCGCCATTGGCCACGGCCGTCGTCACATCGGCGATGTTCCTGACCTGGGCCGTCAAATTGCCGGCCATGAGGTTCACGCTCTCCGTCAGGTCCTTCCACACGCCGCTGACATCCCGCACCTGGGCTTGGCCGCCTAACTTTCCGTCAGTGCCGACCTCGCGCGCGACACGCGTCACCTCGGCCGCGAAGCTGCGCAGCTGATCGACCATCGTATTGATCGTGTCTTTGAGTTGGAGGATTTCACCGCGCACGTCCACCGTGATTTTTTTGGACAGGTCCCCATTCGCGACGGCGACCGTCACGTCGGCAATATTCCGCACCTGATTCGTCAGATTACTCGCCATCGAGTTGACGCTATCGGTAAGATCCTTCCACGTTCCAGCGACGCCCGGCACCACCGCCTGCCCGCCCAATTTTCCATCTGTGCCCACTTCCCGCGCGACCCGCGTGACCTCGGCTGCAAAACTCCTTAGCTGGTCCACCATCGTGTTGATCGTATCTTTGAGTTGGAGAATCTCGCCGCGCACATCGGCGGTGATTTTCTTGGACAGGTCGCCGTTGGCCACGGCAATGGTCACCTCCGCGATGTTGCGGACTTGGTTGGTCAGGTTGCTGGCCATGGAGTTAACATTGTCCGTGAGGTCCTTCCAAGTTCCGGCCACGCCGGGCACCACCGCCTGCCCGCCCAGCTTGCCCTCGGTTCCGACTTCCCGCGCGACGCGCGTGACTTCGGCCGCGAAGGCATCGAGCTGGCCGACCATGCTGTTCACCGTTTTGGCCGTGCTCAAAAATTCGCCCCGAAGCGGGTGCCCCTCCGCTTCCAGGGCCACGGACTGCGTCAGGTCTCCCTTGGCGACCGCGCCGATGACCCGCGCCATTTCTGTGGTCGGACGCACCAGGTCATCAATGAGACCGTTGACCGCTTCGATATTGGTTTTCCATTCTCCCCTCGCTTCCGGAACCGACGCCCGTTCCGACAATTTGCCTTTCTTCCCCACCGCATGACTGACCCGCTTCAACTCTTCAGAGAAGATGGCGCTCAATTCAATCAAGCCGTTAATTTCATCGGCAATCTTACCGGCCATCCCATCCCACTCTGCCGGCAGACGTAAGGAAAAATCGCCCTTTTTGACTGCTTGGAGAATGTGGAGGATGGCTTTGTCATGTCCATCGTCATGTAGCGCTTCGGACTGTTGTCGCTTGCCGGATCGCGAACTCGGCTTGGTTTTCATCTAGTTCCCTCCGTCGATCGAGTGCAAACGGTCGACCCGATAGTGAATCGCAACTTACGGGCTGAGATTGTAGTGCGAAACACTATAAGCCTCTGAATTTCCCGGACGGACTAGGGGATACCCTAGGCCGTCCAGGTCAAGCGGATCGTAGAAGGAAAGGGAAAGGTTGTTGTCCAGGGAGTGGGAAGTGAAACGTGGGTGAAAAGAGTCGAACGGCCTCTTTTTTACCTGCCACCACTGAGCCCGCCGCCCATGAACCGGGCGGGCGAGCCCCGTGAGGACTGGGCCTTACCACATCACAATGGACCGCCAGCGATGTCCCGAATCGGCCGTAGGAATGGAAATCCTGGCGATCCCGCCATCGATGGTGACTCGAGCATGCATGATAAGCGCATCGGTTGGGATCGGCAGATATCGCTGCACCGCCCCACCAGCGAGGATCATGCCCTGCTGCGCAAATTTTACGACGACCGGCTCCTCAGAGTTGTCTAGGACCGTTCGAAAATCTGCATACACGTTGAAGGTGTTATCGCATTCGGACACTTCGATAATAGGCTGTTGAGGATCAGAGCTTACGGCCGCGCCGCTATGAGGATTGGAGCGCAGATGCGGCGTTTTCCATCCGGCATGAATTGAATTCGAATTCTGAGTCGCAGGGTCGATCTCATGTATCATGTTGAGCTCCGTATGTAGGACGTTTTCCGATCACCTCTGGCCCATACGATACGTGATTACTGAAAATTGGTTACTAGGAACTTCCCTTGGAATTTTGCCAAAGTATGCTAGCGCTTTGCCTAGTTGTGACATGGTGCCGGGGACCTTATAGTCATCGTAAATATGATCCCTCCACGTCTCGGATCAGGAATGTCTATGCCTAGCTCAGAAGAATCATTTCCCTCTACGCCTGGGTCCAGGTTTCCGGTGGATTTCATGTTGGCTCATTTGGCAGCCATCGTCGAGTATTCCGACGACGCCATCATCTCCAAGGATCTCAACGGGATCATCACGAGTTGGAACAGAGGCGCCCAACACCTGTTTGGTTATACGGCCGGTGAAATGGTCGGGCAGCCGGTGCATCACCTGATTCCAGAGGATCGATTGCACGAAGAACCGCTCATTCTGGAACGGCTCCGCCAGGGGGAACGCATCGACCATTATGAAACCGTGCGGAAACGCAAAGACGGGACGTTAATTGAAATTTCGCTTTCCGTCTCACCGATCAAGGATCGAGATGGACGGATCGTCGGGGCGTCGAAAATTGCGCGGGCGATCTCGGAGCGCAAACAGGGCGAACGGAACTTGGCAAATCTAGTCGAGGCCCTCCCCGCTGCCGTCTATACTACCGATGCGGAAGGCCGCATTACGCGCTGTAACCAGGCTGCCATAGATCTCTGGGGCTGCCGACCCACGCTCGGTGTCTCCCGCTGGACCGGTTCCTGGCGTCAGTACTGGCCGGACGGTCGACTCATGTCGCCGGAAGAAAGTCCATTGGCCCGATCGTTGACTCTCAATCGCCCGGTGCGTGGACTGGAACTCATCATCGAACGATCGGACGGTACCCGGCATCCCGTCGCCTCTCACCCCACGCCGCTTCGCGACGCGTATGGCGCTGTAGTAGGCGGAGTGGACATCCTCGTAGATTTAACCGAACAGAAACGGGCTGAACGGGAGATGCAGAATTCCGCCGCTGAACTGGAGCGCCGCATCGCCGACCGCACGCGGGAGTTGCTCCTCTCACAGGAGCGACTGCGAGCCTTGGCCTCCGACCTCACTCTGACGGAGCAACGGGAACGCCGGCACCTCGCGACTGAGTTACACGATTACCTCGCCCAGCTCGTGGTAGCCAGCCGGATCAGGCTGGCGCAAGTCATCCCCACCATTCAAGACGCGTCGGCCTCGGCTGCACTTTCGAAGATCGATGGCATGCTGGACCAGGCGTTGACGTATACCCGATCGCTGGTCGCCGAATTGAGCCCTCATATTCTCTACCAATTCGGACTGTCCCAATCGTTGGTCTGGTTAGGAGAACAGATGAAACAGCACGGCCTTGAAGTGGCCGTCAAAACGATGGCGCCGTCGTTCACCCTGCCGGACGATCAAGCGGTGTTGTTATTTCAATCGGTTCGCGAACTGCTCTTGAATGTGATCAAGCATGCCAAGGTCAACCACGCCGCCATTACCGTCAATGTGGATGAAGAGGGTGGAGAGTTGTGGATTTGTGTGGAAGATGAAGGAGTCGGGTTTGACGTCACGGAACTTAGTGTCACGAACAACACCCGCTCGAAATTCGGCCTGCTGAGCATCAGAGAGCGTATGGATCTGCTCGGAGGCGAGTGCGAGGTGTCCTCCCTCCAGGGAAGCGGCACGGTGGTCATCCTGCGACTTCCATTAACGTCCAGCTCCGTCCAGCCTCCATTCGCAGGCAGACCAGAAACCGGCCACACGCCGCCCGCTCATTCAGAGAACTCATCGCATAACATCAAAATTCTTCTCGTAGACGACCATGCCATGGTGCGGCAGGGACTCCGCAGTATCTTGGACGCCTATGACAATTTAACCGTGGTGGGAGAAGGCGCCGACGGTCAGGACGCCGTCATCATGGCCCGTTCGCTGCATCCGGACGTCGTCATCATGGACGTGAATCTGCCCCTCATCGACGGCATCGAGGCTACTCGTATCCTGACGCAGGAACATCAATCCATCACGGTTATCGGCATTTCCGTCCGCAATGACCCCCAGGTTCATGACGCGATGACCGCCGCAGGGGCGGTGGCCTTTCTACCCAAAGAGTCGGCAGCCGATCAACTCTACGAAACGATCCTTCGCCATTTCCCCGTCCAAGCCTAGCTAGAGAGGAAGCCCGTCCAAGACTAGGGGATCCCCTAGTAGCGACCGGCATCCAACTGGCCTATGATTTGGCCGGCTCGATTCCATGGGCAGAGTCCGTCCGTGGATGCTCTCTGCCGCTCGCCCTTGTTCTACCCTGGGTCGCTCTCGCAAAAAGGGTCACTCGTCGCTCCTCAAGGCGGTAAGACCCGGAGGCTTGTCATTCACGCATGACTTCGGTGCTGCTGACGCTGCAACGCCTGGTCCCCTCGGCTGCCGGATTAGCCATTGCTTTTCCGATCATCGCCTTCCTGTGCTGGTCCTACAGCCCGACATTGCTCTACAATTTGTGGCCTTCCGCAGGGACGGTCACACCGACGACGATGGCGGCGATCTTTTTTTTCGGGATCTCTCTCTGGCTCCAAGCCGACGAGCAGACCGTCACATGGACGAAGCGGCGTATCGCGCACGGCTTCGCAGGTCTCGCCTGCCTTCTGGCAGGGCTTACAATGCTGGAATACTTGCTGTCCATCGATTTAGGTATCGATCTCTGGCTGGCCTCCTTTCCTGATAGAACCTTGGATTCCCATCCCGGCCGGATGGCTCCCGCCACCGCCTTCGCAATCCTGATGTTGGGGTTGGCCTTGCTCCGGCTCGACTCCAAAAACAACGGCCACGACGATTCCAGCCATTATCTTGCGTTGCTCGGGGGAACCGTCGGCGCCATTGCCCTCGTGGGTTACCTCTACGGTGTGCAAACACTGTACAAAGTCGGAACGGCCAACACGATATCCATCTACACCGCCGGGCTTCTGTTGGCGCTTGGCCTCGGCATTCTCAGCGCCCGCCCCACCCGTGGATTCATGTCCACGTTGACGAGCGATGATCTTGGTGCCGTGATGTTGCGCCGCGTCCTGCCCTTCGCCATTACCCTACCGATTCTCGCCGGATGGATTCGTATCGCCGCTCAGCGGTCCGGCCGCTACGATTTCAATTTCGGGGTCGCGCTGGCCGTGGCCGCAGTGATGCTGATCATTCTCGCGTTTCTCTGGGTCCTCGCCGGCAACCTCAATCGCACCGACGCACAAAAGAAACATATCCTGCAAATACTCCAGCAACGCGAAGCCCGGCATCGTCTGGCGCTGAAAGCCGGCCGCATGGGCACGTTCCACCAAGACCTGGACCGCCAGACGTTGGTCTTTTCTCCCGAACTGGAGAACATTTTCGGTTTGCCTGCGATGACCTTCGGCAGCACGTTCGCCGCGTTCCAGGATCTGATTCATCCCGAGGACCGGGTGCGTGTGCTGCTGACCATCAATGAGGCTATCCAAAACCGGAGCGCCTACGATGTGGAATGCCGCATCCTCCGCCAGGTTCCTCCCGGTGAGGCCTGGATCGCGGTCACCGGACAGGTCCTCCCCGATTCAACCGGTCATCCCCGGCAAATCACCGGCGTCATGTTCGATATCACGGAGCGCAAACAGTCCGAAACCGCCCTCCGCCAGAGTGAACAGCAGCTGCGCGTCATCACCGATGCCCTTCCAGGCCTCATTGCATCCGTCGATCGCGACGAGCGCTATCGGTTCGTCAATGCGGGATACGAGCAACAATACGGATTGCCTCGTGAACAGATCGTCGGTCTCTCGGTGAAAGATCTCCTCAAAGAAGACTATCGAATCGTTCAGCCGTTCATCCATCGGGTGCTGAGCGGGGAACGCATTTCCTTCGAAACCACCCTTCTTGGCGCAGGAGGCGAACGGACCCTGTTCTCCACCTATGTGCCCGATCGGACTCCCGAAGGCCTGGTGGCGGGATTTTATGTGCTTATCACCGATATCTCGGAACGCAAACGCACCGAAGGCGCCCTGAAGGAAAGCGAGGAGCGGTTTCGTCATCTCTTTGAGCAGGCTTCAGACGGAATTGTCACGGCGGACATGAGCGGACAGTATCTCGATGTGAATGACCGCGCATGCCAGATGTTGGGGTATTCCCGCGAAGAGTTGTTCGGCCTGCGGGTTCCCGACCTCTTGGACCCGCTTGACTACCCACGCTTGAGGGCGATCAAGGCTGAATTGATCCAGGGTCATCGCCATTCGGGAGAATGGAAACTACGGAGAAAGGACGGTGGAACCATTTCCGTCGAGATCAGCGCCAAATTGCAACCGGACCGGCGCTGGCATGCCATTGTGCGAGACATTACCGAACGCAAGCGGGCCGACGCGGGTTTGCGCGAAAGCGAAGCCTATTTTCGTATGTTGGCGGATGCCACTCCGGTGCTGGTGTGGAAGGCCGGCACGGATCGGCTCTGCTCCTGGCTCAATCGATCCTGGCTGGAGTACACGGGGCGCCGCCTCGATGATGAATTGGGGACCGGGCGGACCGACAGCATTCATCCCGACGACCGTGCCAATTTCGTGCGGGTCTACAACCAGCACTTTTCCAGACAGGAACCCTTTGAACTTGAATACCGGCTCCGTCGACAGGACGGGACATACGGATGGATATTGGACCGAGGAGTCCCCCTTCTTGACGCGACCGGAGTGTTCAGCGGATACCTCGGGGCGGCGCTCGACATCACGGACCGGAAACTCGCCGAAGAGCAGCTGCAGCAGTGGACGGTGGAACTGGAGAAACGCGTGGAAGAACGCACGCAGGCGCTCGTGCATTCGCAAGCCCGCCTCCGGGCCCTGGCTTCCGATCTCAGCGCCACGGAACAGCAAGAGCGCCGCCGGCTCGCCACAGAACTGCACGACTATCTCGCACAGTTGCTGGTCGTCGGCCGCATGAAACTCAGCCAGGCCAGACCTCAGGTCCGGAATCCGAAAACGGAACAACTGCTGAGCGAAGCGGACGACATGCTCACCCAATCGCTCAACTACACGCGGTTTCTCGTGGCTGAATTGAGTCCACAAATTTTGTATCAATTCGGTTTGCCTGCCGCCCTCAGATGGCTGGCCGGCCAAATGAAAACACATGGACTGTCCGTCGTCATTCACTGTGACATCGACCAGCTTCCGATCGCCGAAGAAAACGCCGTCATTCTGTACCAGAGCGTGCGTGAACTGTTGTTCAATGTCGCAAAACACGCAGGCACCAGCGAGGCGACCATTACGCTCGCACAGAACCCTGCCAATCAGGTACTCATTACGGTGGCCGATAAGGGGACCGGGTTCAATCCGGACACGCTCCTCGATACCGATCGGCATCATCCCGGACGATTCGGCCTCTTTAACGTTCAAGAACGCGTCGAAGCTATCGGCGGGGCCTTCAGCCTGAAATCCTCAGTCAGTTCGGGAACCACCATTACGCTCAGCGCACCGCTCAATCCCACTCCGGATTCGCCCCCGGAGACGAGCATGGCGATATCAGATCAGGTTCCCGGAGTGCCCCAAACTCCGTCCCAACGCTTACGAATTCTCCTGGTCGATGACCACGCCATGGTGCGTCAAGGATTGCGCAGCGTTTTGGAAAGTTACCACGATCTCGAAGTGGTGGGAGAAGCCGGCGACGGAGGTGCTGCCATCGGCATTGCCGCGGCCCTCAAGCCGGATGTGGTGGTGATGGACATCAACATGCCGAAGATCGACGGCATCGAAGCCACTCGGCATATCGTCAATGAGCATCCTGATGTGGTGGTGATCGGGCTTTCCGTTCAGAATGAACGGCATATTGAGGAGGCCATGCTGAAGGCCGGGGCTGCGGTCTTTGTCACCAAAGAACGCGCCGCCGGCCAGCTCTACGAAGCGATTGTCAGCACCGTGCGAACCAGAAAGTAACCTCTCCGTCGGCGTCAGACTGCAGGCGGGCGTCGGCCCATCACCATTCCGACCACCGCCAGAATCAGAAAGACCACAAACAGCACATATGCAATGTGGGTGGCAGTTCCAGCCACTCCTGTAATACCGAGTACACCCGCGATCAGCCCGATGACTAAAAATGTCACAGCCCAGCTCAACATGACGACACCTCATCTATAGGTGAACAACACCGCTCAACTATCAGGAGCCCCGGTCGAATGGTACGCATGCTGCGTCCCACATCCTTTGTGCCCGCACGAACAACTTCCGGTCGGTGCGGTTGAATTCCGACAGGCATCGGAACAGAATTCACGGCCCTTTTCGGCCTCACATGCGCATGAAGGATGTGCGCATGATTTTTTTCTTATCGTTGCCTCCCCCATTGCTCACCCTTTCCGGCGTCAGAGTCCGCCTTTTCCTGGTTGTCCCTCCATTCCGAAAGACTCAAAACCAGAGATGGATGCCCATACCGATCCATTCCACACGTTGCGTAAACAATTGGCCGTCCGGGCTGGGACCCGAATAATATTCTCCCAACACCTGCAGCTTTCGATCGCCGATCCTGGCATTCTCAAACTGCAGTCCGGCCATAATGGACTGCCCTACCGACCAATTGGTTCTCGCATGCGTCTGGAAATCTGCATAAGCCACCGGCCTGACTTTTCCGCCCAAAAAGAGCCAAGGACTCTTCAGTTCGACTCCTCCTTGGGTCGTTTCACGGCCTAGGGTGCTGGGTTCTTTTCGCACAATCGTCCCGACACCGCCGTAGAGTCGCAACCAGGTCGTCAGGTCATACGAGAGTTTGAGATCGATCTCCTCATAACTCAGGTTGACGCGCACGACCTGAGGATTGTTCAGCAAAAATTCATCACCCAAGTGTGAACTCTGGTGCCGGATTCGGACGAACCCCGAGAGTTTATCGGCCCGGTAACTCGCCACGATGCCAAAGGTGTAGTCTGCATTGATGAGATCGATTGAGCGTTTTTCCGTATCGAACACGCCAAAGACACCGGCCTGGATACCTAATTCCCATTCGCCTTTAAAAGGCGCCGCATCCCGATACACTGCGAACGACTCGCCGAATGCACTGGCAAATTCGCGGCCCCCCGAGGAAAGAGAGTGATATGACGCGCCGAAATGCGGCCAACGCAAATCCGCGTGCATGGGGTCTACCAGTAACCCGCGCGGAAGAAATTTGGACCCTGACTCCGGCGTCACGGCCCGGACCACTCCCGGCCCAGGTGCGCCACTAGGTCCGGCTCCGGTGTGCACTTCGGCCTGAACAACTCCCGGGATGGCCTTCAGCGCGGTAACGATCTTCGCCGGGTCTTCAGCAGCCAGTCGTTTCGCATATACGTCAACGCGCCCTTGCTCGACCTGAACGACCGCTCCTGACAGGTGAAACTCATGTTCCAACAGCCCGGCCGCGTACCCAGCAATATATTGATCCGAGGCGGCAGCGGCAGCCGCCGTCGCCGTGAGCCCCCCGGCAAGCCCTAGCACCAGTATGAGCAATCGAACGAGCCACCCAGTCCCTGTCCTGAATTCGAGCGAACGCTTGTGCCACAACCCGTTTCACCTCACAGCCCCGTCCGTCCCAGCCTAGAAATGGAAATTGACACCAACCGTGACCATGTGACCGTTGTCTTGGAACTTCTTGTCAGCGATGTTTTGGTCCCGCGACTCGATTTTTTCGAGCCAGATGTAGCGGTAGGTGCTATCGATGGAAACACGCTTGTTGAAGAAAAATTGGAGTCCCCCGCCAGCATGAGCGCCAAATCGGTTTTGCGTGTCGTCGAAACCGCCCGGCCCCTTGACGGTCGTGTAATACCAGCCGCCGCCCCCCAATAAAAACGGAGCCAACCTGGTAGTACCGAGAGGATAAATCAAGGCGGAGACTTGAACAGGGTACGAATGGACTCGGGTATCACCGATGTCGTTACGCCGATAGTCAGCGGATCCTTCGAATGCCAGATAGCGCCAGGGGTGCAGACGCACTTGACCACCCCCGAACCAACGGCTGGAACCATCTTTAGGATCGATATAGGTTGCGCGACCACCGATCGATAAGAGCCCGATATCCATTTGCTCAAAAAGCCCCTTATCGTCCGCCGCCAAAACGGGAGTCGGTACACCCACGCCGTCGAACATGAGAGCGGATGCACACAGGGACAACACTCCCCATACAATCCTTCGTTTCATTGTTCATCTCCTCTGTGAAGATGGACCACCGCTAGGATTGATTTCCCTTTTCCCCATGGCTTTCAAACCATTCATCAACCCAGCGCTTTACCTCTTCCCGGCGATCGCCGTACCGTTCCTGAATTTTTCCTTCCAAGGCATCGATCCGCCCTTCGATCAACATCAGATCGTCATCCGTGAATTCAGCCCACTTCTGTTTCAATTCACCTTTGAATTGTTTCCACTTGCCCTCCAGCTGATCCTGATTGACAACCAGGACGGGTTTCCCCTGCGTGCCGCCGGGGAATACTGTATCGCCTGCTTGCCCCACTCCCGTGATGGTCAGCATCACCGCACAGGTGAGGACCGGCAGCTTCCAACGTCCGAGTGTCATCGTCGATCACCCCCGAGGCCAGGACAGGGTGTGCCGGCGGTCCTTTGCCGGCACAC
Organism: uncultured Nitrospira sp.; assembly: GCA_964556305.1. GTDB lineage: Bacteria > Nitrospirota > Nitrospiria > Nitrospirales > Nitrospiraceae > Nitrospira_A. Next base: position 86,015 of record CAZKVY010000003.1, read on the forward strand.
CCGAATAGACTAACGGTCGATTTTCGCTTGACCGGTCTGCGCATCCACATAGACCTTCTGGGTCTTGTTGTTCGAGTCGACGATTTCAATTTCATAGACGGTGCGCCCGTCTTCCTTGCCGATTTCAGCCTCCACAGCCTTTCCCGGGACAGCCTTCAGCGCATGTTTGACGGCATCTTCCAGGGTGACGGTTGCTGTTGCGGCAAGTTGTTTGTTCGATTCGAATAAGGCCCAGGCCGGGCTTGCAATCAGTCCGGACATCAAAGCGATTGCGATCATCTTTTTCATATCAAGCACTCCTTGGGTGAATATGGATTCCATCACGACGTTCGATCTTTAACGGGGAGGCTGAGCCTCTCTACGCTGCGTTCCGGGCTGCGGTTGCCCCTGGCGGGCGTGCCAATCGTCAGCCCAGCGCACCACTTCTTCTTTCTTGTCGCCATACCGTTCTTGAATGCGTCCGAGAAACTTGTCGTAGTCGCCTTCGATCTGCGTCAAATCGTCGTCCGTGAGTTTTCCCCACTGCTTCTTGACTTCTCCCTTGAACTGCACCCATTTTCCTTTAAATTGATCGCTATTCATTAGTATCCTCCCTGTTGAAATGTCACCGCCGCGGAAGCCTGGGCTCCTACAAATGCGCCCTCTTCCCGGCTCCGGAGTCGGGCAGCGTCTTTTAACAGCCGATGGGACGGAGATCGAAACGCAAGACCGTTTCTCCCACCTCGGTACAGCACGACTGTGTTTTCCTCAGCGCTTTCCCTCAGTGTCACGACGACCTTGGCTTTCACTCCTGATTCTCTCTGGTGTCTCATATGCGCCTCCCGACGGTTATCCATGCTTTCTTATAGCTCTGAATAGGAAAATGGATGACTGGACATACCCCTAGTTTTAATTGGCACCGCCCCAGGAACAATTCCCTCTACGTAGTAGCTCTCTCTGTCCAGGGAGGGGCATGTGAGGCGTGGTCGGTCGAAAGGTTGGCAGTCAGTGCCGCGGAGCAGCGGGCGAGCACGGAGGTACGTAGTGAAGAAATCATCTGGTAGGGCGAGGACTCCCCAGGAAGCGACGGACGAAGCCTGGGATCCTATAACGATCAGCTTCCCAGGCTTCTCCGGTCCATTTACGCGGGAGTCATCATGGGGGCCGGGGCGCCCCTCCGGCAGGCGCACATGCCACATTCGATTGATCCGCTCATCGAGGCGAATCCGAGGGAAGTCCCTCGAAGCATCCGGTCTATCAAAAGAGGCACAGTTTCACCGAGGTGGAACTGTTGGAGAACAGGGCAACATTCACCCTACCCTATCCACGGAGCTCCCAGCGGACAAGGTCGGCCCGGCCATCGCTCATCTCCTTCAAGCCATACAGGATTGAGGATCGAGCCCGCATCGTCGCAGCCTATCACTTCAATAGACTGACTAGATCCTCAGCATGTTCTTCTTCCTTCATCAGGATTTTCTCGAGCATTCGCCGCGTCGTGGGGTCGTCGCTGCCGACGAAGGCGATCATGTCTCGGTAGCTCTCAATCGCGATCCGCTCCGCAATGAGGTCCTCTTTGATCATGTCTTTGAGGTTCTCGCCCTCCACGTATTCCGAATGGCTGCGGGTCGACAACCCCTCTGGGGAGAGGTTTGGCTCTCCACCCAGTTGGACGATTCGCTCCGCAAGTGCATCCGCATGAACTTGTTCCTCGCCTGCATGGGTAAGGAATTCAGCCTTCACGCTGTCCGCATTCATTCCTTCCGCCATAAAATAGTGCCGTCTGTATCGAAGGACACAGACAATCTCTGTCGCCAGCGCCTCATTCAACAACTTGACCACTGTGTCGCGGTCCGCTTTGTAGTCCGCCGTTAAGGCACCTTCCTCAATATGCTGGCGAGCACGTTCCCTGATGGTCTTCACATCCTTGATGATAGACGGCTTCTCTGTTTTCACATCTACTTTCATATTCACTCCTTTCAACATACGTAAAGGTACAATTCCAGCGGTCGTTCAGCGCGAGAAGTCTACGCGCACATGGGGCCATGCCGATTCCAACCCCAGTTCCGTCGTCAACCCGTGATCATTCCCTCTCTGGGCGACCGTTCGTGCTTGAGTCCCCACCACAACCGCGCAAGCGGCGATCGAGAGAAGCAGTCCCAAATGCTTACCGAGGTGCTGGCGAATCAGGAAAAGCGGCATCATGTGTCTCCTCCTCTTCACATCAATCTGTGCTCACAGTAGAAGAGAGGCCCAGTGAGACGTACTAGGCAGACCCCTGGCGGCCATACGGGTATTCCCCCGGCGGAACGGGATCACGCTCTAAAAAGGAGGGATGTAGATGGACAAGACCCCAGCGAGGCGCCCAGTACGGTCCAGCACCGGCATCCAGTCCACTTCGGACACGCGCATGAGCGCCTGCGCATCGGTGAGTAGATCGTCTTCATGGCAGTACGGAATGTGGTCACGCATGACGTCCCCGACTCTCGAGATCTGCAGGTGCTCTCGCGACCGCCGGGTTAAGGCAACGTCTCGATCGGTGATCATACCCACCAACCGTGTCCCCTCATACGCCACTATGACGGGCACATTCATGGCCGTCATGAGCGAGACCGCGTCGTCAAGACTCGTGTCTGGAGACACCACGGTGAGAGCAGAAGACATGACACTTTTGACTTTGCGAACTTCTCCCGGCAACACACCCAAATCCTCATCGATTCTGGACTCAAGATAGAGATGGGTCCGAGGCCGCATCAACCCGGCCTCCGCAATCGTACGAGGACCCTTCGATTCTCTAGACGCGATAGTCATTGCGTTGAACCTCATCGCGCGTTAGACCGCCTGGGGACGCGCTTCATGCACGGTGATCCGCAGTCGTCCGTAGTGAACGGGTTTGTCAGGGTCTCTCGTGTAACGAGTTTTATCTTCTCCAACCGAAATCATGCTGAGCGGAAGGGTGAGGTGTTGTTTGTAATGGGGAAATGCCGTTTCAAGCAGGAGGGTCACGGTTTGACCATCGCACTCGATCACCTCGGCATTCAGATCATGTTCGTCCTCAAAATCTATGGTCACACGCTCTTCAGGATTGATCCACTGGCGAATGCTCGCCGCCTTTTCTGCAGAGTCCATGCGTTACCTCCCTGTCGCAGCCTGCCGACAACCTTCTCTGCGATCATTTTTCGCTGTCCACCCGTCATTTCTCTCATGGATTCGCGCGCTCGCCCACTGGCAATGTCTCTAGTCTCGCCAACATTCGAAATTCGCGCAGACAGGTCAACATCAGGGTTTCCCGTTGCAATCAGTTGCGGAATTGGCGGCTTCACTGGTTGGGGGGGAATGGGCGGAGGAAAAGGGTCCGGTGGAAAGGGACTTGGACCCGGATCCGGATTGGGATTCGGCTCTGGAAACGGCGTCGGCTCGGGCTGACTTGGATCTATAGGGTTCTGAAGACACACATTCATAGAAGCCTCTCTTTCACCGTGAAACAGCAACGGAAGACAGACCCGCTTGTAGACGCTCTTCGACCACGCTCCACCCGATGTTGCTGAAAAACGATTCGATGTACTGCTTGCGTTCACTCGGTTGGTAATCCAAAAGATACGCATGTTCCCACACATCCATCACAAGGATGGGCAAAAATCCGGCGACGTTTCCATGTTCATGCAACGAGACCCAATGGTTGGAGACCAGGCCCCTCGAAGGATCCACATTACAAATCGCCCAGCCTACTCCGCGCATCATACCCACACTGCAGAAATCCGCCTTCCAACGCTCATAACTGCCGAACGTCTGTTCCACGGCCCGATGAAAGGCCGAGCCGTTTGGAGGCTCATCCCGCCCTCCCCGGCGGAGGTTTCCGAAATAATATTCGTGCAGCACCATGCCATTGAATTCAAATCCCAGCCTACGCGTCAATTCGGAATAGGCCGGCATTTGTTCGTGATCGACTTTTCCTTGTGTCATAAAATCGGAGAGTTGATCGCGCAATTCATTGGCCGCTTTCACATAGCCTTCATAGAGACCGAAATGGACCCGGAGCGTTTCATCGGAGATGCCCGACAAACCAAACAGATCGTAGGTCTTCGCCTGATAGGGCTGAGCCATGGTCGGTCCCTTTCATCTCATCCGTGATGGAAACGGAATTGTAAGACGTGCCTTGTTCATCGACCTTATGTTCATCACCTTACTTCTACTCTGATCCCATTCCCAACTAGGCGTTGCCCTGGCAGCCGTCAGACAATGCAGGGGGCTTTCCTAGGCGCCTTCTTTTACAGGATCAGGCAAGATCTACCCAATGCTAGAGGACCTCTGACAGAGAGAGGCTCGCGGTAAAGACTAGACAAGACTGCTACGGTGAGATTATTTTGAAGGTATCGACAACGACGAAGTTATGGACTTGGGACGACCGTAGAGGGAAGGAGTCACGTGGCCAAAGCGCGCATTGTCATCGCCGACGACCATAGTTTAGTGCTGGAGGCCTATCGACAATTGCTGGAGCCGGATTTTGAGGTGGTGGGCACGGCTTCCGACGGACAAGAACTGCTGAACATCGCCCCCGCGCTGAACCCGGACATCATCCTGCTCGATATTTCCATGCCGACCATGAACGGATTGGAAGTAACCAAGCAGCTGCGGGCCGCGGTGCCTCATGCCAAGATCATTTTTGTCACCATGATGAGCGAACCCTTTTATATCTCGCAGGCCTTTCAGATGGGCGCATCAGCCTATGTCTTGAAGCAGTCTGCCTCTACGGAATTATTGTCCGCGTTAAATGCCGCGCTCAAGAATCAACGGTACATCTCCCCTCAGCTCTCCCTGGAGGTGCAGGATGCCATCGAGACTCCCTGGGTCAAGCCGGAGGGGTTTTCCTCCAAATTGACTCCTCGCCAGCAGGAGGTCCTACAGCTGCTCACTAAAGGCATGTCCACGAAGGAGATCGCATCGACCATGCATGTTTCCACGAAGGCCGTGGAATTCCACAAAGGCAATATCACGCGCCGCCTCGGTATCCGCACCACTGCGGAACTGACGCGCTTCGCCTTGTCGCAAGGCCTCACGAAGCTGAGCGATCAACACCCGTGACGAAATTAGGGCTGCGAGCCGGGTACCGTGGGCTGCTGCGGCATGGCAATAAGCCCGATTGAAATGGCGTGTTTGGTGAGTTCAGCGGTGCTGTGGACCCCGAGTTGTTTCATGATGCGGGTTTTGTGGAATTCCACTGTCTTGATCGACACGTTGAGGGTCGAGGCGATTTCTTTCGTCGATTGGCCTTCGGCGATCAGCTGAAGCACTTCCCGCTGCCGGCCGCTAAGCAGGTCGTTGGATGGAGCCGAACCGGCCGGAGCCGGCGCAACCGGATTAAGCGCTTGTGCCACCAGATTTTCCGCCACGCTGGGGGACACGTACAACCGCCCTTTCAACACTTCCTTAATCGCAAAGACGAGTTCCTCTGCCACGGATTGCTTCAAGACGTAGCCTGATACGCCGGCGCGAAACGCTTCCGTCACGAAATATTGCTCACTGTGCATGGTGAGCACCAACAGCTTCACCTCAGGAACCGATTTCTTGATCTGTCGGCACGCATCGAGCCCATTCAAAAGAGGCAGCGCGATATCCACCAGGGCAATATCCGGCTTTTCTTTTTCAACCGCCCGAACGAGAGCGCGCCCGTCTGCGGCCCGACCGCACAATTGGAAATCATGTTCCAGCAGCTTTTCGACACCTTCCGCAACGAGGGTATGGTCGTCGGCTATAATGACTCGTGGTTTCATGGATATGCTCCGGGCTAGTGAAAAAAGCCGCGCGGGAACCGCTGTGGAATCCTACCATTCTCTCCACGGGATTACGAGGGGCCTTTCATCACAATTCTTTCGACCAGAAAAAAATGATGCCATGCCCGCCTTTGGTGGGCGGCGCGCCGCCCGGGTCCCGATAGATACCGAAATTATAGGTGTAATTCAGCTCGATCTGCGATTTCCACGGGGCGCCGGTCACCAGTCCGCCACCTAAAGCCGGCATGGAGTCGGTGATATTCTTCACCGCAGTGCCCGACGTAAATACCGGACGCTCGACCAGCCCCCATGTCGCTTCCAGATAGGGGTACATAAAGAATAAGGCCTCATAGCGGTATTGCAAGTTGGCGACGGCATAACGGGTCGGAAATAATTCGTTGAAGGCCACGCCATGGATCATCGGGAGAGAGATGGCCTCCCACTCATACCCGGTCGGTCGGCCAGGGAGGCGGAAGGCCGAAAATCGATCCAGGTCCTTTCCGATCCCCCCATGAACACTGCTCAGAAGGCGGTGCTTGTCACTCTCGATAAACGGTAATCCCGTTGCCAACAACGCATAGGCACTGGCTTGAAGGTAGGTCCGTTCCTTATTGAAATCCGGCGTGTTGAACGGGGCGCCTCCCCATTGGTCCCACTTCGCTCGATGCCCATGCAACAGATCGCCGCCCATGGTGAATCCTTCGTGGGGAAGTTCCATCAGATTTCGCTTGAGGGCATCGGCGCGTATGCGGAAATGAATGCGGCCTTCATAGGTGTCCTTCGGCACGCCATAGTCCGCGGAGGTGTGGCCGGTGCCCTTGAACCAGCGATACCCTGCTTCGTACGTGAGCGAAATGTTGACCGCACTGTCCTGTCGAAATGGATGGACCGGAAGCCGGTAACCCAGTCCCGCACCGGCAAAGGCGTAGCTCCACTCCAACTCCGTGCCTCGCTGACGTTGCCCCTGAACATATTCTGACCGGCCGAATGGAAGAATGAAGTTGTCCCACGTAAATAAAAGCGACCAGTTCGGGTACTCGCGCAGCCCGATCGTGTAGTCCACGTCGTTGACGACCCCCGAAAAGGTGCCGCGAAGTCGACGGTTGTCGTCATCCCAATTCCGCCAGATGTACAAGGCGCCGAAGGGGAGCACTTCCTGCTGGGTCGGCCCGTTTGGGATGGCCTGAATCCCGAAACTGATGGCGGTGACACTCCGCCGGTCCCTCGGCGGCACATAGATTTCTTCCCCGAACAGCGTGGTTCGAAAGGGCTCCCCGGCAATCGGCGTGGGTTCTTCCGCTAGGACAACCTCTTGCCGCTCGCCGAACATGCCCCCGCCGATCGCCCAGCCGCATACCATGCTGCAACTCAAACAAAGTAACCATCGATACGGAGTTCTGCCCATCGGTTCTATCGCTCCTACGTATGAACGTTCAATTCATTGACGGCTGGTGTTTTCTTATATGTCAGCCATGACACACCCGGTCCCTAGCGAAAACCCTAGGAGGCGGGCGGGAACAACCGAGTAGTTCTTCGCGCTCCCATGAAATATCCGGCGTATGGGCCGCCTCTTCCAGTTCTCCGGTGCGCCGCGAACCAGGCCTATTCCCAGTATTCGTTCCATTGTCGCCGAGGTACATTGAGCTCAATGAAAATCTATTGCCGATCTCTAGTGCGTTCTTTCCGAATGGCTTGCCAGCGACGAATCTTTTGGCAATTGTGTCTGGCCATAGCGGCTTTCCACCTCCTGATATCGACCCCGCTGTTTGCCAAGCCTGTTGAGGTGGTCTACCCCGAGGGAGTCAGCGAGGGGTTTGTGACCCTCAAAACCTTGGATGGCAAAAAGCTCGCCGATGGTGAGCTCAGCCAGGTAACGACAGGCGCCGATCGGCTGGCCAGCCGGCTGACCTTTCGCTTTTCCGATGGATCGCTGTACGACGAGACGGTGACGTATTCCCAGAAGAAACATCTCACCATGCTGAGTTATCAACTGACTCAGCGGGGGCCGGCTTTTCCAGAGCCACTCGTCGTTTCGCTGAATGGAGAAACGGGACAGTATCAAGTGCGACAGCATGAAAAGTCGCCGGAGGAGAAACTGATCACCGGGCACATCGATCTTCCATCTGATGTGTACAACGGCATGACCATCACCGTCTTAAAAAATCTTCGCGGGCAAACCGGGGCGATCGTGCACATGCTGGTGTTTAATCCGGAACCGAAGCTCTACGAAGTCGAGCTGGCTCGCGTCGATGAGGAAGACACGCGCAACACCACCAGGAAAGATACCAAAGCCACCGCGGTCCATTACAGTTTGAAGCCTCGCCTGGGATGGTTCACGTCAACCCTCGCCCGGCTCATCGGACGAACTCCGCCTGATTACCACTTCTGGTTGATCAAAAAAGATGTTCCCGCCTTCGTGCGGTTCGAAGGAAGTCTCTATACAGGCGGGCCGAATTGGAGAATCGAACAGGTCTCGCCGCGAGTCAAACAAGCTCGAGCCACTGAGCCCTAACGGGCCTGTCATGGCACATTCTGCATCGACGCGTCCAGCGGCACGAGCGACCCCGAATTCCTGCCGATGGCCAAGGCTTCGATCGCTCGGCCGTATCGATTGGTCGTGCCGTGACCCCTGACGGTCAACTTATCTCCGATATGGAAAGAGAGCCGTAACTTCTGACTGGCGTCAGGAGGAAAACGCACCTGCGTCTCATCTGACAGCACCATTCCCTGAATGATTTTCTTCAGGGGATGATAGAGAAATGCGCGCACAGTTCCCGCCGCACTCATTTCCGTCATCGACAATTGATGTTGCTCCTGCATGGGAAGGTCCAGACGCAAGGGGACGGTGAACGTCGTTCCCGTAGTCAGGTTGGCCACCACATCCGCTTGAACTAATCGTTCCTTGGCCGAGAGCCGGCCGTATACCTTCACGAGATCTCCGGGTTTGAAGGCACTGACAAGTTGGTCCGCGGCGCGAGACGTGACATACAGATGCGTTCCATCAGTAAGGAACAACCCCTCCACTTCTCCCCGTGGATCCAAGATAAACCGGTCTACAGTACCCTGTGCGGCAAGAGCCCCATGCCTCTGTTCATGAGGCGTCGCCTCAGCCGAAGGGGTCAGCTCGGTCGCCCTGGCAAGCATGGAATCAGCCGGGCCTGTTAGGAACCAGCCGATCACCGCCCCGACGACTACCATGCCTCTACCGTTCAACGTCCGCGCCGTGACCATTTCCTCGAATCCTTGATAGCTCAACTCCGCTGCCTGCGCTCTGCGGGACTTTCCATCCGAGACAATCCAAAGGCCGAGTCGATCAGGGACACATGAGAAAATGCTTGCGGAAAATTCCCGACCAGTCGTTTGTTTTTCAGATCGTATTCTTCGGACAGCAACCCGACGTCGTTGCCCAAGCCGATCAAACGTTCGTACAACCCGCGAGCTTCCTCCACGCGCCCGGAAAGAAGCAGGTTATCCACCAGCCAGAATGAACAGGGCAGAAACATGCCCTCGTCACCGGGGAGCCCGTCTACTTCCCCGGAAGGCCGATACCGCATGACGAGACCTTCTACCGTCAGTTCCCGCTCGATCGCGTGTAGCGTCCTCTGCACACGCGGATCAAATGCCGGCAGAAATCCGACGAGCGGAATCATCAACAAACTGCCGTCAAGCGAGCTTCCGCCATAATATTGGACGAAGGTTCCCCGATTCGCATCGAACCCCTCGCGGCAGACCTGTTCGTGAATGGTCGCGCGGAGAGCCTGCCACCGCTCCAGGGGACCCTCCACATGACAACGCTCGATGGCCTTCACCGCTCGATCGACCGCCACCCAGGCCATGACCTTGGAATGGGTGAAATGCCGACGAGGACCCCGGACTTCCCAAATGCCTTCGTCGGGACGATCCCAGGCCGATTCGAGAAATTCCATGATGGCATGTTGCACACGCCAGGAATCTTCACTGGCTGCCAGACCTAATTCTCTGGCCTGGTGCAAGGTGTCCATCATCTCTCCATACACGTCCAACTGAAACTGTTGGGAGGCCGCATTGCCGATCCGGACGGGGGTAGAGCCTTCGTAGCCAGGCAACCAGTTCAGCTCAAGCTCCGTCAGTCGCCGTTCTCCGCCGATGCCATACATGATTTGCAAGTCGGAAGGTTTTCCCGCCACTGCGCGCAGCAGCCATTCACGCCAGGCCTTGGCTTCACTGTGGTATCCGGCGGCCAGCAATGAATACAGGGTGAAGGTCGCATCTCGAATCCAGCAGTACCGATAATCCCAATTGCGTACACCCCCGAGCAATTCCGGAAGCGAGGTGGTCGGCGCGGCAACAATGCCGCCGGTGGGAGCGTAGGTCAGCGCTTTCAGAGTAATCAGCGAGCGGACGACGGCATCCCGCCAAGGGCCCTGATAGGTGCATCGCTGCGACCATTTCATCCACCAGAGCTCGGTCTCAGATAATGCTCGTTCCGTAATCAACGGCCTCGGAGGCGGGTCATGAGAGGCTCGCCATGTGAGGGTACAGGGTATTTCCTGCCCTTCCGTCACCGTGAAGTCGGCCACGGTCGAAAATCCCTCTCCCCGCAATTCGAGCTCGGTTTCTAAGTAGACCGCATCGGGACCGGCCACCGCCTTGAGAAAACGGCGATGATGGCTGACCCAGGGGACGATCGATCCGTAATCAAATCGCAGAGTCAGTGCCATCTTCATCCGCACCGTCCCCTTGACTCCCACGATGATACGTACCACATTGATGTCGCGATCGCGCGGCGGCATAAAATCGACGACCATCGCCGTCCCGGTCGGGGTGTCAAAACACGTTTCCAGCACCAGGGTGTCCCCCCGATACCGGCGACGAATAGTTGTGCTATTCTCCCGTGGCGTAATGAGCCATCGGCCATGCTCAGGCGTGCCCAGCAGGGCAGCAAAACAGGCCGGTGAATCAAAACGCGGAAGGCAGAGCCAGTCGAGGGACCCCTCGCGCGAAATCAGGGCCGCTGTATGAGTATCTCCGATCAGCGCGTAGTCTTCGATTTTTGTTCCAGCATGCATCGGGGCATCGCATTGAGAGTAGTGAAGCTCGCGATCAGTTTTTTCTAGACTACAGGCCGGCACTGGGCTAAACAACCCCTGTCACACAAGGAGGAACCATGCGAAAAGTTTTGGCAAAAAAAACGCAGCCCCGCAAAGAGGCGTCCCTTACGAAGAAGCGCGGAAAAAAGCGAGCGATCGAGCCTTCCGCGCATGTGATCGAAAGAAAAACCAAGAAGCGGCCGTCGAAACCCACCACCACAAAGAAAACTACCCCCAAAACCACGCGCGCAAAAAAGACGTCGAAGCCGAGTGCAACGCGGTCTTCCAGTTCCACCCGTAAGGCGAAAAGCGTCGGCCGGGCCGTGGGCAAGGTCCTAGGCCGCGCCATTGGAACAGTCGAGCGGGCCCTCACCAAAGTCATCCCGAGCACGGAAATACTGAAAAAGAAGTAGACGGGATGCTGCTAGCGATGTAGCTCGCTAGGGGGACGCCTAGTACGTATTCTGAAGGGAGACCTTTAGGATAGCGGAGTCATGCGGATGACGACCATCCCGCAGGGCTTGGAGGTGTTCCCATGATCGTTCAGCCGAGTCTTAAATCGATTGTTCTTCCGCTGCTGTTGGCCACGGCGTTGCCTGTCGGTGTACTGGCTGCTGATTCCGGCCGCCAATCGGCGGAATCGGGACAGCCGCAGGCTCCCCAGACACCACAACCACCGACTACTGCGCCCCCTTCGAAAATCGATCCGGGTATTCAAAAGGCCCCGGATACCGTTCCCAATCCCAAGTCTATCGTGCCGCCGCCGGTGGTGGATCCGAAGATGGCGATCGATCCGGAGCGACCAGGGGGGCCGGCCCACCCGAAGCCACCTGCCACGCCGGACAAGGCTCCCCTCCCTCCACGATGAACTCGCTTCGTCGCCCACGCGCCGGTGATCCCCCGGCGCGTGGGTCAACCGTTCACGGTGCTTTCGTGCGGCGATCTTTCCAATAAATCAGTCGGGCGCCGGGTTTAAAGGTCACGTAGTACCAGATCCATTCGAACATGACCCTGGCCCGGTTTCGAAAGCCGATCAGAAAAAAGATGTGAACGAAACACCAGGCCAGCCATGCCACCACTCCAGACAGCGACACCGTGCCAAATTGCGCCACCGCTTTGGCACGCCCTATCGTCGCCAAAATTCCACGATCCCGATACACAAACGGAATGCGCCGCTCCTCAGGAATACCGCGGGTGATGATCTCAGCCACGTAGCGGCCTTCCTGCATGGCGACCGCCGCCAATCCAGGCAATGGTTTGTGTACTGACGACAGACAGTGCGCCGCATCCCCAATCACGAAAACCCATGGATCACCACGGAGACTCAGATCCGGCCCGACCATCACCCGTCCCGAGGAGTCCAAGGGAACTCCGAGTGAGGTGAGAATGGGTGATGCCACATTGCCGGCAGCCCAGATCACATGCGCGCTGCGGATGAACTCTGAGCCGGCGAGCACTCCTTCCGAGTTGACCTTCTGAACCCGACGATTCAGAAGCACGGTCACCCCAAGGCTTTCTAGCGACGCCTGCGCCCGACGCGACAACGCGGGAGAAAATGCTTCAAGAATACGCGATCCTCCTTCGATGAGCAGGATGCGACAAGCCGTGTCCTGCAACACCGGAAAGTCTGGCGTCATGGCCTTTCTCCCGATCTCCGCCAACGCTCCCGCCAATTCCACCCCTGTAGGGCCGCCTCCCACGATGACGAAGGTGAGTTGATCACGCGCAGCCGGCGTGCCGTGCAATCGTTGGGCCTTTTCAAAGGCCATGAGCATACGCTCGCGAATCTCTAACGCATCTGGCAGGGTTTTTAACCCGGGCGCGTCTTCTTCCCATGCGTCATGACCGAAATAGGAATGGCGGGCGCCTGGTGCAAGAATCAAACAGCTGTAAGGAACTGGATCGCCATTTCGAAGTTCGATGCGGCGAGCCACACGATCGATCGCTCGCACTTCGTCCAGCATAATCCGGACATTCCTTTGGGAACGAAACAGGGTTCGAAGCGGCCAGGCGATGTCCCCTGGCGAAAGCGCGGCCGTCGCGACCTGATACAACAAGGGTTGGAACAGGTGATGGTTCACTCGGTCGATGAGGATGATGTCCCCCTGCATCCGGTGCAGCGCACGGGCTGCCGCCAATCCCCCGAACCCTCCGCCGACAATGACCACAGGATCTCGACTATGCTGTTCCAATCTTGATCTCCGATCATCCCGGAAAAAGCTGAAACCTGACCGGCGCATCATTTCCGAGGGAGCATTCGAGAGCTACTAGGGAGCCGCCTAGTTCTGGAGACTTAATGAGCATCGTTATGATCCATCTCGCAGGAGCGGCTTCCCGTACTCAGTCCTCAGTATAGGAACATACACGCCAGCTACCTGTCTTACACACACTCACAGGTCCGAGGGTCACACACACATCCAACACGCCGGCAAAAGGAGCTTAGGTATGAAGATCGCTCAGGTCGCGCCCTTGTGGGAAAGTGTTCCGCCCGTCTTGTATGGTGGGACGGAACGTGTTGTCTCATTCATGACGGAAGAGCTGGTTCGCCAAGGCCATGAGGTCACCCTCTTCGCCAGCGGAGATTCTACGACCCAAGCCCGGCTTGTGCCGATGTGCGCCGAAGCACTCCGCACGTCTAAAGTGGTCATGAACTACGAGGCTCCCTTGACTGCCATGATCGAGAAAGTCTTCGGATCGGCGGCCGAATTTGACCTCATCCATTCGCATCTCGAGTTTATTCCTTTCCCTCTTGCCAGGCGATGCCGAACACCGACGCTCACCACGCTGCATGCCCGTCTGGACCAGCCGGAGCTCATTCCGGTATTCAGGAAATTTGCCGACCTCCCGCTGGTCTCCGTTTCGGAGGCGCAGCGCGAACCACTGTCCTGGGCTAACTGGCAAGCGACAATTCATCCTGGTGTGCCGACGTCCCTCTATACCCCGCAGTACAATCAGGGCCGGTATCTCGTGTTTCTCGGACGTGTCGCGCCAGAGAAAGGGCTGGATCGTGCCATTGAAATTGCAAAACGGGTGGAGATGCCCTTACGCATCGGCGCAAAAATTGATTCACAACATACCGAGTATTACAAATCAGTGATTGAGCCGCTGCTGGATCATCCGTTGGTGGAATTCGTGGGAGAGGTCACAGACATTGAAAAGGATGGTTTGCTGGGGGACGCGTATGCCCTGTTGGCACCCTATACCTGGCCGGAACCGTTTGGTTTGGCTCTGATTGAATCACTGGCCTGCGGCACGCCGGTCATCGGGTCACGATGTGGCGCCATTCCGGAAATCGTCGACCATGGGGTGACGGGCTTTATTTGCGACACACTCGACGAAATGGCTCAGTCAATCCGACATATCTCGCTCCTCGAACGAACGCGCTGCCGACAGGCTTTTGAAGCGCGGTTTTCTTCTGAACGAATGGTCCAGGAGTATCTGGCGGTCTATGAGAGAACATTGGGCATCACCACCAAGGCACCCCTGACCCCCTCAGATTTGACTTCTGGTCTCACGGCTTCCGGTCAGGCCTAGGATTCTACCGATATAAGAAGGGGCAGGCCCTCTTTCGAGCACCTGCCCCTCCGTATTACCCGCGAAATTTCTTAGTGCTTGCTGCTCGGGTTTCCACCTTCGAATCCAGGAGCCTTACCGGATGGCAATCCACTGGTGCCGCTCGGTCCGCCTCCGCCTACCGATTCTTCACCCATGGATCCTGTCGCTTCAGGACCTTTTTGGCCTGGTACGCCTGCGCTCCCTGGAACGGTCGGGGCTTCACGAACCTGCCCCATCTTATCTTTATATTCCTGCAAATCTGGAGATTTGTCTTTGCTGCTGCTCATGGGTAGAGCGTTCTGCATCTCCTCTTTCTTCAGGGACAATTGGAGCTTGTCGCCCTTGGTCTTGAACTGGCTCCATCGAATAGGTTGTGGTCGTTTGGACTCATTGGAGACAAAGACCACATATTCGATATCACCCGTCTTTTCATCTTTCATCACCTGCTGAATTTTACCGATTTCCTCTCCGTTGGTGCCGAATACGGAGGCGTTGACATACTTACTATCTTTCATTTCGATCAGCTTACCCTGGCGCACAGGGGTATCGGCGTATTCCTCCGGGATACCCTGCTTCCCACCCGTCAGATCGGTCTTCTTATCGAATGAGGGAGACTCTTTAGGGGTGCTGGTCCCCGCGCCTTTTCCCATCGTGGAATCGGGCGGAGGAGCGCCTGATCCCGTTGAGACCTGACTAAAGGCCGGTGAGCCGGCCATCAACGCCAAGGCTATCGTTCCCGCATAAATTGCCATTCGATGATTCATATGGATTCTCCTTTGTGTGAAATGCTGGACTGGACGCGCATGTTCGTTCAAACGTGACCTACCAGTACGGCTTATACCCGTAATAAGTATGGAGTCGCTCGGCCCAGGCGGAGTCAGCCATATCAGGCCACCGATCTTTGTCAAAGCCCTCTGCCTGTTCCAAACGTTCCCGTGGCACGTTCAGGATGAAGAAATCTCCTCCTGCAGAGATGGTGAGTGCACCCCACGGCAGTGCGAACAGCTTATCGCCCAGCCCCAAAAACCCGCCGAAGGAAAGCACAGCATAAGCAATTCGTCCTTTTTCTAGATCGATCATGAGCGAGTGAATCTCACCCAGATCCTCACCTGCCGAGTTTTGAACCGCGGTTCCTTCGATCGTTGATGCTGTCAATAATCGCCGACCAATATGTGTGGCCATCTTTTCCTCCTCTAGTGTGAACTGCCGGTGCCCTAGTCCTTCGAGGAATCGTCTTTCCCTCTCTCTTGTAGTGATAACTCCCGAACGGTTCAGGGGCAGCTAGGAAGTACCCTAGAAATTGGGAGATGAGGAGACGTCGGACTAGGGCTGACGAATCAAAGTGTGTGGGGTCGGCTTCCGATCAGGAGCAACGTTCCAGCAGCGCCACCGGGCAATCACGTAGTACCTGATCGATCGGAATCACCTGCCGCCCCTGTTCCGTGACCGTTTGGAGACGTGCCCCGGTCAAGAGATTGATATAGTCCGATCCTTCCTTCCAGGACGGGACCGTCAAACGGGTGTCCTGCCAAGGCCCCTCAATCTCGCCCGGCCCCCCGGAGCGTTGGATGAGGTCGGCACTGAGCCGGGGGACGACGGTGACGATGGCCTGCTCTTGATGCAAGCGGGAGAAGGCGCAGATGTTGGCCTTACGAACGCCCTCGCATTCGAGCGGGACATAATCCCCCTCGAGGTACAACGCCGGATGCTCACGACGATGGCACAGGCCTGTGTGAAGCAGATACAACTTGATGCGGCCATCTGTCCAGGATTCCATCAGCCGGCGAACCAACGCCATTCGATTGACATCATCACGACCGGTGATGTGCTGACATTCTTCTAAAACTCTGGCACGAAGATCGAAATCAACGGCCCTTCGATTGTCGGGATCGACGAGACTGAATTCCCAGAATTCCGTACCTTGGTAAGAGTCAGGAATTCCCGGCGCTGTCAGCTTCACCAGCAACTGCGCTAATGCGTTATGCATGCCGCATTGCGCCACGAAGGATTGTAAGGGAAAAAATTCTTCCAGGAATGGGTTGGCGGAGGAGCGGTCCAGGATCGCGCGAACGAATTTCCGCACCGCGTCTTCGTAGTCCTCCCGAGGATTGATCCACCCGGTGTTCACCTTCGCTTCGCGGAGCGCTTTGACCATGTACTGCTCGACGCGCTCCTTGAACGTCTCGTACTGAGGCTGGTCCATCGTGGTCGACGGCCACGCGCCCAGCAACGTTTGATACAAGAGGTATTCCTCGTTCCGATCGGGAGCCATAATGTCGTCAATCTTGATCCTAAAACGCCTATTGAGCTTCGCCCAGCTGGTGAGAGCGGCCCGCCAGCGCTCGGGGATTTCTGACAAGACATTGATCCTTGCGCGCACATCCTCGCCGCGTTTGGTGTCATGCGTCGACGTGGCCAGCAGAGAATGGGGCCAGTGCGCGCGCCGCTCCCGGGCAGCCTTATGAAAGGCCTCGACGGAAATGCCGTATTGCGCCGGTTCGCCGCCGACTTCATTGAGTGAGACCAGGCGGTTATAAATATAAAACGCCGTATCCTCAATCCCTTTCGCCGTCACCGGACTGGTGGTCTGTTGGAATTTCGTCACGAACCGCACCTGATCCGCTGGCGTCAGTTTGATGCGGTCGTCCAGTCGTTTGAGGAGCAGGTCTCTGACGAAATCGAACACCTGGCTGCTCATGGTGGGATTGCGGCGTTTGGCCCTGGTCACGGCCATCATGATGTAGGTACGATCCCGGTCCAGCACGCCCTTTTGGTCTGCCGTGATGTAGGAACGATACACGGGAAAGCAGGCGATCAGTTCGGTGATGGCATGGGTTAAACTATTCAGCGTGAAATCCCGGTACTGCCGGTCTTTTTCCGAGAGGAGGTTCAGTTGGTGTCCGAGCACATTGAGCTCGCTGGACATCGATGCCCGCATGATCAACTTTTTCGTGAGATACACCAAATCCTCGTACACAATCCGCTGGCCGACGAAACGCTGATATAGGGCATCCATCGACCGTTCCTTCGCCGACTGGACGAAGAGGCCGTTGACTAGATTCAAAAAATCGTAGCCGGTCGTGCCCGCGACGGGCCAGGTCCCCGGAAGCGATTCGCCTTTGCCGAGAATCTTTTCGACCACGACGAACACGGAGGCCGCCTCTCCGGATAGTGTCGGCGGCAATTCCCGGCCTGCCCACTCCTGCAGCTGAACCAAGTAATGTTCCGGGTCATATAACCCGTCCACATGGTCGATTCGGAGGCCCGTCGCCACGCCGCTCTTCAACAGGCGAAACACCAATTGATGAGATTCATGAAAGACGCGGGTTTCCTCCGTGCGGATCGCGGCCAATTCGTTGATGTCGAAGAAACGCCGGTAATTGATTTCCTCCGATGCCACCCGCCAGGAGGCCAGACGATAACTCTGCTCGTTGAGCAGGGCGTCCAGCCGGTCGAAACTGGCCGAATCCCCTTTGATCCCGTTGTACGTTTCGACGCTGGACAACACATGCGACCGGATCGTTTCACTCTCGTTGAGCAAAGCCGACAGACGACGTCTGATGATGCGCTCCTCCCGGTACCGTTCGGCAATTCGCGAAGGATCTCGCTCATTGCGAGGAGGCAGATTACTTAATGCCGTCAGGATGCTGAGCAGCTCTTGAAGATGCTCATCCTGTTCCCCCACATGTGCCGTCAACTCATCCAATCGGAACGACAATATCCCCTTCCATGATTGCGGCGCGAGGGGAAACCGGTGGTCGAAATAAGTCACGACGAATCCGCCGTCCGCATACACCAGCCTAATATCCTGGTTCTCCAGCACCGCCCCGTACTGTTCACCCAGGATGGGCAACAGCACCTTATCTTCGAGCTCGCGCTTCAACGGTGACCAATCAATGTCGAAAGCCGTCGCATACCGAGAACCCGGACCATGCTCAAGAACATCCCACCACCAGCGGTTCTCCGTGGATCGGATTCCCATGTGGTTCGGAACCACATCCAGCAAGAGGCCCATGTCGTAATGTTTGAGAGCCGCCGTGAAGGCGTCAAAATCCTCCTCTGTCCCCAATTCTGGATTGAGACATTCGGGGTCCACGAGGTCGTATCCATGCATGCTGCCTGGCACGGCTTTTAAGATCGAGGACACGTAACAGTCGGTAATGCCGAGCGCATGGAGATACGGAACGATGCGGGTGGCGTCACGAAACGTAAAGGTGTGATTCAACTGTAGACGGTAGGTCGCAACGGGAATACGCGGCATAGAATGACGAGCGAGGGACGATGACGCCATTCAATACGAAGGCAGTCGTCGCTTCTGCTCCTCTTTCGCGGTCTGTGGTTTGGGGATGACCAGAACCCCCGACTCTGCCCAACCGGATGGTGCGTCTGTTACTGCACCCCCCTGTCCGAGATCCGCCTGCGCGGGGATGACATTGTGACGATCAACGACAACACGCTGTAGTCTGGCCCCTGCTCCGATGTGGGTATGGTCGAAAATGATGGAGTCTTCAATATATGCGCCGCTTTCGATCCGCACATGACGGCCGATAACCGACCGTCTAATATCGGCTTCAATGGCGCGGCTGCCTTCGCCGATCAATGCATGATCGACATAACAATTTACCAGGCTTGCCGGAGGACCATAAGACGGCTCCGTCCTGATCGGCCATTCCTGATTCCGCAGGTCGCAGGATGGATTATCTCCCAACAGATCCATATTGGCCTGCCAATAGGCCTCAATGGTGCCGACGTCACGCCAATATCCCGGTTCCTCATAATAGGCGACTCCCGGAACGTCATTATCAAGAAAATTGTAGGCCATGACTCGATCGGTCTTGAGCCGGCGTGGCAGAATGTCTCGGCCGAAGTCATGGGACCCCCCGTTCCTTGCGTCTTCTTCCAGGGCTTGGATTAACACATCGGCATTAAACAGGTAGTTACCCATAGACGAAAGGGCATGCGCCGGGTCTCCCGGCATGGGTTTGGGCACCGGGGGTTTCTCGTCGAATCCCACGACCCGGCTGTTGCGGTCGATCTCTACTATCCCGAATCCCTGGGCGGCAGCCAATGGAACGGGCAGCGTCGCGACCGAGATGTCCGCCTCTCGTTCGAGGTGAAACTGGAGCATCTGTCGAATATCCATCCGGTAAATGTGGTCTGCGCCGAATACGGCTACGATATCGGGGGCGAAATCACGGATGAGGTTGATGTTTTGAAAGACTGCGTCCGCGGTCCCTTCGTACCATCCCGCGCCGGAGTTCATTTGAGGAGGGACGATCGTCACGAATTGCCGGTCCCCGTCTCCGATTCTCCAGGCCTTCCGGAGGTGCTCGATCAGAGACTGCGAACGATACTGCACCATGACATGCATGCCGAGAATACCGGAATTGTAAAAATTACTGAGCACGAAGTCTACGATGCGATAGGTTCCCCCGAAGGGCACGGCCGGTTTACTGCGCGCTTCCGTCAATGGCATGAGGCGCGACCCTTTTCCGCCTGCCAGAATCATTGCAAGAACGCGGGGCTGATGGACCCGTCCTTGTTTCTCCATATCTCTCCTCGGTTGATCATTGCGTGGAGCGTTGGCCAAAGTAACTGTACAAAACAAGACAACCGTCCCGTACTGGACAAACCCCTAGAAAAACCTGCCTCGAAGGGATTCATCCGATGTAGCCGTCGTCTGGACTGGACACTCAGGCGGGATCATACGTATGGCCGGATATGCCGGCCGACCTGTCGCCTAACTTCGGCCCTCGAAACATCGCTACAGCTTTCCAACCAGATCGAGACCTGGTGTCAGCGTGGGTTGCCCAGGGTGCCAATTGGCCGGACAGGCTTCCCCCTCGCCGTCTCTTACTCGTATGGCCGCCTGAAGTTTGCGCAGCGTTTCGCCGATATTCCGACCAATACTGTTGTCATGGACTTCAAACGTCCGGAGCACGCCGTCAGGATCAATCAAAAACGTACCTCGAAGCGCCACACCCTCTTCCTCTAGGTACACCCCGAATTCCCTGCTCAACGCCCCGGTCGCATCCGCAATCAAGGGGAATTCGACCGACCCTACCATCGGAGAACTGTCATGCCAGGCCTTATGCACATAAACGGAGTCCGTGCTGACTCCGCATACTTCCGCGCCAAGTTTGACAAATTCAGGATACAACCGGGCCATTTCGGCAAGCTCTGTCGGGCACACGAACGTAAAGTCTCCAGGATAAAACAGGAGGACCAGCCATTGGCCCCGAAACTCCTCAAATACAACACTTCGTATGGCTCCCTTATGGTAAGCCTGAACCGTCGCCGGCTTAACCTCTCGTCCAATAGCAATCATCATGTCCTCTTTCGTTCCGTTCTTCCGATTAACTGCTCACTTCGCTCACCGCACCTAGAGGGCCCGCAGAAATGCCACTAGGGCAGCCTTTTCATCACTGTTAAGTTTGAGGCCCGCCACAATATTGAAGAACTCGACGCTGTCCTCCAGCGTCGGCAACCTCCCGTCGTGAAAATAGGGCGGAGAGTCTTTAATCCCTCGCAACGCAAACGTCTTGATCGGTCCATCCGCCTCGGCGCCGAATCGCTCCAAGAATAAATCGTGCATCATGTGGTCGGTATAAGCAGGCGGTTGGTGACACACGGCACACCGTGCCTTTCCAAAAAAGAGTTCTTCCCCGGCGATTTCCTGACGGTCGGCGCGGGAGCGATCCAAACGTCCGGTCATCGGATCCAGTTTCGGAGCCGGAGGAAAATCGATCATGTTCTGGATCTGCGCCATATGCGCGACCTGCAGCCGGTCAATGATATTGATGCCCTTCTTGGCGGCGCGAGTGTGATCGCCGTTGAAATAGGCAGTGCGCTGCTCGAATTCCGTGAAGTCTTCCACCGAGCGCAAACTCCGTTTGGATCCGTGGATCTGTTGATTGAACAGGCCTCGCAAGCTCACGGTATCTAGACGCAGACGATCACGCTGCGGACGAGTATCGGGGTTCAAATGAAACTGACCCGTCGTATGAAAGTTCACATGGCAGTCCAGACAGGCCACTCCGGCGCTGGGTTTGGGTGACTTGCGATCCGCGGTCAGATTGAATTCTTCCTGCGGGAATTGAGTCACCAGCATTCTGAGCCCATCCAGCTGCACGGGCGTGATCAGGCCTCGAAACAGGCGATCGAAATTGTCCAGGCTCAACACTTCGCCTTGCGATACATCGCCCAATTCAGGATGGGTGGTCAGAAAAATCGGAGGGGGAAACTCCGGGAGAAAGCAACCCGGGAGATCGAAATCCACATCGAATCGCTCCAGTCGCGGAAACTGCCTGATCTGCTCTTCGGGAAATACCATGCCCCCCACTTCATGCTTCACGTGCGGCAAGCGCATGAAGCCGGCGGGAAATGCTTTCTGTTTCCTGATTTCATCGGCCTCCATCTGAGAAAGTTTGTCCCAGGTCAGGCCGTCCTTGAGCAGCACGGTGGGTCCGATTGGTTGCGGCTTCCCTTTGGTCATGCGCACCCCGGGATGTGTTTTGCAGTCAAGTCGGTAGCGGTCGTGCAACAGCTTGGTCTGTTTGGCCATGACCTTGGGCTTTTCTTCCTGATCCTTAGCCATGGCCTGCTGAGCGAGGCGAGCGGCGGATTGACCGGGAGGTCCGCCGAAGAGATCATAAGAAAAATCGACGCCATCGAAGCCTTTTTCTTTCGTCTTCTCAATCGCCGGATCGACCGTCTGCCGGGGTTCGCCTCCCTCCCGATCGGCGTAGACGTACGATCCGGATACCGCGAGAAGAACCCCCAGGAATGCCACATACACTGCCGTCTTTAGACCTCTCCTCTTCGTCTTGATAGTCACGGTCCCACCTCACCTGAGTTCAGATGTACTTGTTCTATTTTCCTTCCGTCTCCTGCTGAGCAATAATTTTACGCAACACACCAGTGGTCGACCCACTAGGCAGACCCCTAAAACGTTGGCGTCCCTTCTGTCACGAAGACCAAACCTGCGGAAACCAGGGAGTCTCCTAGTGCTCTAGCTGAGATTTGGTTTCTAGGATAAATCCGACAACACGTAAAGCTTTATTGGAAGGAGGAATAGTATGAACTGTGACCGATGCAGCAATTTGATGTTCCCGGTTGCGCTTCAGGATTGGGGCGGAGGGCTGACGCATCAGGACGTGGCAGCCTGGCGATGTTTCGCCTGCGGCGAGATCGTGGACCAGTTGATCGCGGAAAATCGCACTCGCGGAGGTGAGGATGCGGAAGAGTGGCGGAGAGGCGGCGCTCGTAGACGGGTCAATGCCATCGGACTGTTGCGATAAGGACGATGTCCGGTGTTTTCCTGCAGGTCGTCGATGACTGGTCATCGGCGACCTGCACGTTCAATCCCCCCCTGTGTCTCCCTCTCACGCAATCACGGCCCGTTCGGAGTCGGATCGTATCCTTCAAATGGTTGGCGTCCCATAGCCAACACCACGGCAACTAACGCCAAGACAAGCAAGAGATAAAACCCGAAGCGAAATGCTTCCGTGTAGGGTGTGCTGAATGTTCCGAATGCATAGAGTCCTGTGAGGATCATGCCTACCAATACCACGGCAACCAGCAGGGTCGTCATTGCGTCACCTCCAGCTTGATTGGTGAGTTTCCCTCATTCGGGTCTTGCACAGGCGGGTCATTGTCGGGTGGATCTTTGTGCGGCAGTGGATCGTCCGGTGGGTCTTTTCGGGGAGGCTTTGGGGGACCGGGTTCCCGGACCGGCGATACACACCTCACGTCCTTCATATGGAGACGTTCACCACCAACCGACAGCAAGTGCAGTGGTCCCCTGTGCCTTTGTCGTACAGCGGGTGAGTGAGTTCTCATGATTGATGCGCCTTCGTAGCGCCTCTCCTGAGGATGGCCTGTCCCTACGGGGACAGATTGTCCTCTCCGACAAAGGCCTTCCTCCGTGGCCATCGCAGGAGAAGCGGGAAACCCTGCCCTTTTTAGTCTTTCATGCTGCATCGTTCTCGAACACCTGAAGGCCCGCCTCTTGCTAACCAAGACAACATCAGCCGAATGGCAGTGAACGACACATGAAGGAGTCAACATGATGAAAACCACTCCTCAGGTATTGAAGGACAAGGGACAGCGTGTGGCAACTCTTCTTGGTATCACCGCGCTGTTGATGGGGGTTCCGGCTGCGATGGCCTCTGCATACGGCGCTGAATCTTCAAAGGAGAGTAATTCCCGCCTGCGTGAGGATGCAGAAACACTGCTAAAAGGAAACCGAACCCTGCTGGCTACCATACTTGCGGTGACCTCCGACCAGATCAAGGTCGACATCGGCGAAGTACAACCGCGTTTCTTGCCTCTCAAGCAAGCCCAGCAAAAAGGGTTTCCAAAACTCTCTGAAGGCGATGATCTCATCGTCGTCCTGAACGAACAGAATCTTTTAGTCGACTATCATCCTTTAGATGGAGAATCGAGCGCCCATACGATTATCCGCGGAGCGCTGACACAAAACCTGCCCGTAGGACAGGAAACGGCCGTGGTTCTATCCGGGGACAAAGAACAATCTTTCACGATTCGTTCCCAAGCGAGAAGCAAAGTCGCGGCAATCCCGCTCGGAGTGACCGCTGTATTTCTGATTGATGAAACCAACCAGATTGCGGACGTCAGCGTCTCCCGGCACCAGGCCGCCGGTAGTCCCGGGATGCATTCTCATCCGACCTCTCCCATAAAGGCTGCTCATAAACAGGTTGAAGGAATCATTACGACGCCGCTCCGCTCCAATAAAATTGCCATTCGCACCAGTGACGGGACCAACAAGCCTTACGAAGTCAGGGAGATCCTCCAATCCAAACTCGCTGAGCTTCGATCTGGGGATGCGGTCGTCCTCCTGGTAGACAACGACAATAAGGTCATCGACGTTGCGATTCCTCCTAAGGGGAAGTGACGCCCATAGCAACGGATGCAGGATCTGGGTTCATGTCACTCCATATCCTGCGGCCACACCATAATGGCGAAGTTTTCGCAACAGCGTCTTGCGATGGATGCCGAGGATCGTGGCGGATCGTCCAAGATCTCGCGCATGGGAATCTAGCACCCGGAGGATATGGTTGCGTTCAAGATCTTCCAATGTGACCCAGCCCTGAACTCGCGCCAAACTCTCGGGCGCGGGGTCCTTGATGGCAGGCGGGAGGTCTTCCGGGCAAATAACGGAATAGGGGCTCAGCGTGACGGCCCGCTCAATGGCATGCTCGAGCTCGCGAACATTGCCGGGCCACCAGTAACGACGAAGCAGCACGAGTGCCTCGTCCGACAGTTCCGTGACGGGAGGCACCTTCATCGACCCGTACAGGTGTAGAAATCGTTTCGCCAAGAGGGGGAGATCCTCAAGGCGCTCCCGCAGCGGAGGAATATTGATCGTGAGGACATTCATCCGATAATAGAGATCCTCTCGAAATGTGCCGCTTCGCACGAGTGGCTCGAGCGGAAGTTTGGAGGCCGCAATGATTCGGACATCCAACGCTGTTGTCGCCGTGCTCCCGACCCGGCGTATCTCTTTTTCCTGGAGGACCCGTAACAATTTACCCTGCATCGCCGGAGACAGATCCGCCACTTCATCCAGAAAACAGGTGCCGGAATGGGCCTGTTCCAACAGTCCCTTCCGGGAAGACACCGCTCCGGTGAAAGAACCTCGCTCATGCCCGAACAACTCAGACTCCAACAGACTGTCGGCCAATGCCCCGCCATCAACGGTGACGAACGGCCCGGAGCACCGAGGTCCGTTGGCATGAATCGCACGAGCAATGAGTTCCTTGCCGGTGCCGCTTTCGCCCTGCAACAGGACGGAACTGTCGGTTTGGGCGACACGGGCAATCGCTTTGTATACCTGAACCATACGGGGACTGCTGCCGACAAGGCTACCAAATGGAGAGGGATCATCTGGAGATGCTTCGAACGGTCGCGGCTGTTCAGACAGCATGTGGGTTTGTTCGACGGCGCGCCTGGCAATGGAGCGCACTTCCTCGGCGGTGAAGGGCTTGCATACATAGTCGAATGCTCCCGCTTTCAGGGCTTCCACCGCGGTCTTCAGCGAACCATGAGCCCTCATCAGCACGATGGGAGTGGTGGGACAGATCCGGCGCATTTCGCGCAGACATGTCATCTCATCGCGTTCTGAGGAGAGATCGGTCAGAACGAGATCTGCAGTCACCCGTTCGAGGTAAGCGCCGGCACCGTGCCAGTCCCTAACCGAACAGACTTCATAGCCGTCGACCGACAGAATGTGCCGTAAATCGCTGACTGCGCCGACATCGTTATCTACGATGAGGATTCGGGCAGGTGTCATAGTGTTTGTCATCCATCCTAGCGGGAGAGGGCTCGGACGAGCCTGAGGGTTGTAGCCTACCCCTCAGAGAATCTCCCGACACCTGGATGAAACCCTGGTCGCATGAGGGAGGCATTTATGCAACAGCCCCTCCTTGCCCCTGTCGCCCATATCGTACGCTCCCCTACCCCAGTTTCTGGATCTGCTCCGCAGAGAATTGCAACGCCTCTGGACATGGCTGACGTGAGGGCGAACCTGCTGGGCCATTCCGTCCGCTCGCTGCTAGGCGGCCTGTCGACGATATTCGCTGCGATGATTGCTTTCAGTTCCTTCGCTCAGCCACTTCAAAAGCCTGAGCCGATTCCACCTGCGCCGATACCCGGTCCGTCTCCGAAACCGCTTCCGCCCTCACCGATTCCTGCTCCCGCGCCCAAGCCGATTCCCCCTGCCCCGCAGAGGTGAAGCGCCGCCAGCATATTGTTCGGCGGAAACAGGGGGTTCCCCTGGGGCCGATTCGCCATATAGCTGTGGTACGCATGAGTACATGAGCAAATGAAACGAATGCGGCAATTCCCACTGTTTCAAGGGAGCGGTTATGAAGAGATGGCTGGTCTTCTTCGTACTGGCGGTTCTGGCAGCGTCCGGATTTCCTGCAATTTCCGGGGCGCTGGAGTTCACCGCCGACCGAGTGACTCACACAGATCGCGGCTTTCACCATACGCGGATTTTTTACCATGACGGCATGTGGCGATTGGAGCATAACGAACGAGGGCCAGTCAGTATCACGATCGTCAGGGCCGATCGAAATCAAGTTTGGCACCTGTTCCCCGCCACGCATCATTACAAAACCGTGTCGTATCATCGCGACTATGCCCTCCATCTCGCGACGACCCTTGATAATGAAACGTCCCGGGAAACGATCGGCGTCCAGGACATGGACGGGCATCCGACCGTGCTTTATGAGGTGGTGACGACATCCCCAGAAGGAAGCAAGGACAGCTATTACCAATGGATCGCCACCGACATCAATTTCCCGTTGAAACTGGCCAAGAAGGATGGCGACTGGATGGTGGAATATCGTCACGTCAAATTGGGGCCCGTACCGGATGTATTTTTTCAATTGCCGCACCGCTACGTGCCGATGGATGGAGGCCGGTAATAGCGGACTCCTCATGAATCACCAGCTCGCTCGATTCGGCGCGCTGTCGAGCCAAGAATTCAAGCATAGAGGAGGAAGATTTCGTGACTACGACGGGAACAGGGAACCACATTGTCCTCGGACTGTTGCCTGACATGGGCACAGTGCGACAGGCCCTGGAGGCCTTACGATCCAGGGGTATTCCGGATGACCAGATCGGGCTGGCCATGCGCCAAGCCGAAGAGCAGACATCCGGCGACGAAAGTCCTTCCCCCACGGCACAAGACGCCACAACCGGCATGGTGGGTGGGGGTATTATCGGCGGTCTGGCCGGTCTGTTGACGACGACAGGGGCTGTCGCAATTCCGGGCTTGGCGCCCTTGCTGGCGGGAGGCTCGCTGATCGGTCTGCTCGGCGCGACAGGGGCCTCAATCCTGGCAGCAAGTGGGCTTGGCGCGGTCGCCGGGGGACTCGTCGGCGCCCTCATCAGTATCAACGTGCCTGAAACCGCAGCCAAACAGTATGCGGATGCGGTGGATCAAGGACACATTCTGATCACCGTCAAGACGGACGGCGATCCAGCGACCATTGAAAATCTCTTGGCCTCTCTCGGCGCCACCATCCACAGGCACTCGTCATAGCCCAAGGCGAGAGAGCCATATAGAGCTTTCCTCGTCGATGTCTCAGGGCCTATGGCCCTGGAAGGAGCATGTATTCAGATGGGAAAAAAACAACAGCCAGCGCAACAGCAACCTCAACCCGGTCTCGAATCACGCATGGATCCGCGCCCAGAATCGGATGCCCCACAACACCGCGGCACGGGCAAACTTTCTGGGAAGGTCGCCCTGATCACCGGAGGAGACAGCGGAATTGGACGCGCCGTGGCCATCAGTTTTGCGCGCGAAGGTGCGGATGTGGTGGTTCTCTATCTGAACGAACATTCAGATGCCGAAGAAACCGCCGCGCTGGTCACGAAGGAAGGCCGCCGCTGTCTCACACTGGCGGGTGATGTCGGTATCCCTGCGTTCTGCACCGCGAGCGTCAACCGGTGCGTCGGTGAATTCGGTCGCTTGGATATCCTCGTCAACAATGCAGCGGAACAACATCCGCAGGACGACATTACCGGAATCTCTCCCGAGCAGCTCGAACGAACGTTTCGCACGAATATCTTTTCGTATTTTTTCATGACGCAAGCCGCGCTACCGCACTTCTCCGGCGGCGCGACGATCATCAACACCACGTCCGTCACCGCCTACAAGGGCAGTGATCACCTACTGGACTACTCCTCCACCAAAGGCGCCATTGTTTCCTTCACCCGATCCCTATCCCTCTCACTGGCCTCAAAGGGCATCCGAGTCAATGCGGTGGCGCCCGGTCCGATCTGGACCCCGCTGATTCCCTCAACCTTCCCTACCGAGAAGGTCGAAACCTTCGGAAACTCGGTCCCTCTCCAACGTCCCGGACAACCGGAGGAAGTGGCCCCCTGCTATTTATTTTTGGCCTCTCAGGACTCCTCATATATGACGGGGCAGGTCCTGCATCCGAACGGAGGGACGGTGGTGAATGGATGATTCCAACAGGCGAGTGGGATTTCTAGGGTAACCACCAGCTACGCGGCGTCGCGCATTGGGTCATGATGTCTTACAGAGAAGGACTGATGTAGCCTCTCTCATCTTCACGAAAGTTCCCATTCTTCACTATGGCCAAACAGAATTCATCTCGAGGTCGAACTAAGGCGGAATCTGCGCGCAAAACCATTCCTCCGAGCGAATCGGCGGGGGTGCCTGAGCCGCATCACGAACCCATCAAAACGCTGGTGGTGGATATCGGTGGCACAGGGATAAAAGCTATGGTCGTGAATGAAGTCGGTGAGCCGATCGGAGAACGCGTGAGGCTCCCGACCCCGAAACGAAAGACTCCCCCGAGTGTGCTGAAGACCATTAGTCGTCTCGCAAAACTCGCCGGTCGATTCCATCGCGTCAGCGTCGGGTTCCCGGGGACAATTCGAAACGGCGTGATCCTTGACGCAGTCAATCTCGCTCCTGCCTGGAAGCATTTCAATCTCATCGCTGCCCTTGGCAAGGTCTTTCGCAAAAAGCCCGTGCGAGCGGCTAATGATGCGGACGTGCAAGGCTATGGCGCGATCTCGGGGAAAGGAGTCGAACTGGTTCTCACACTGGGGACCGGCGTTGGCTCGTCCTTGTTTGTTGATGGGCATCTCGTGCCGAATTTAGAGGCTGGAAAAAATCGGCTACGTGGTTCAGAGCTCGAACGCCTCGGAAAAAAATTGTGGAACAACCGTCTGGTGAAGGTCGTGGCCAAACTCGAAAAAATGTTTCACTACGACAGGCTCTATATCGGAGGGGGCAATGCCGCGCAAGTGAATATCGGGCGCCTTCCGGGAAACGTCACCGTCGTGTCGAACCTGAACGGCCTGCTTGGCGGTATTGCCTTGTGGCACGAAGGGGGGCATTTCGCGGCGAGCAGGCAGGACCTCGCGAACAACAGTGCAAAGATCCATTCCGCCAAACAATCAGTGAGCGAGCCTGCAGGGCGTCGAGGGAAATGAACACGCTCTCACGTCAGATCCAGGGACCCAGACAAGCTGTCCTTGGGGAGACAATCGGTCCGGACTTATTACGGACAGGCGTATCGCCACATGTTTCTCGAGTCGATTTAACGCCGCTTCCAGAAAGGACAGAACGTGAGTTGGACGACCTGCATTGGATGATCAAGTGTTGGTCTCGCATTTGCACAAGCGCTCATTGAAGCAAAGTGCAACATTGTTTTTATTCAAGTCTTCACAAGAATGATCTGGAGGTTCACATGGCACACATGCGTGGAGGAATCAGAACCACGACGTCCAAGCGACAAGACACATCAGAGCGCCAGCTGCGCAGTCCTTCCCGGTCTGAGGAACCGCAGCATGCACAGGAGTCGAGCACGAACGTGGGAAAGAAAGAGCGCCTCGTATCGGGTCTCATCGGAGGTGGATTGCTTCTGCACAGCCTCCGCCCCCCATTTTCCGCCCTCAGCGCCCTCAAGGCAGTGCTTGGGATTGCCCTCATGCAGCGATCCGTCACCGGGCACTGTGCAGCCTACGACATGCTTGGCATGAACAGGCATGATCCAACGGATACCTCGTCAATAGGACGGACCAAGGTACATAGTGACCAGGCAGTGAAGATCGAGCGATCCATCACGATCCATCGCTCGGCGAAGGACCTCTACGCGTTCTGGCGGCACCTCGACAATCTTCCGACCATCATGAGCCAGGTTCGCAGCGTCACGCCACTTGATGATCGCCGATCGCATTGGGTCATCAATACACTTCCCGGCGCCCCGACCGTGGAATGGGACGCGGAAATTATCCATGAGATCGAGAATGAGCGCATCGGGTGGAAAACTCTTGATGGCGCCACGGTGGAACACGCCGGATCGGTACGATTCAAGCCAGTGAATGGAGAAAGCCAGACCCAGGTGACGGTCACACTGCAATACGATCCTCCGGCCGGGGCCATAGGCGCGGCGATCGCGGATTTGTTGGGACAGGAACCAGGTCAGAAAATCGCCCGCGATCTGGAGCGCTTCAAGGAGGCGATGGAGTCACAGACCACCGCATCACGATAAGCGTGGATGGAGGAGCACCTAAATGCGAACTTCGGCAGGCGTTCTTTCAGGGATGCCGGAATAGAGAGGAGGCACCATGAACATGTTGCGAGGCCTCATGATCGCCATGATGGCGATGGGAGCCGTGTTGGCTTCGGAATTTCCCAGCGTGGCCGCCCAACGGACAACCACCGAGACGACGACTCCCCAGGTGGGTGACGAGACATCCGGAAAATCGGCTGGAAACGCATCGAAGAAGGGGCACGTCACAAAGAAACGCCGGTTGTCGGAAAAAAGCATTGTGGAGGAGACGACCGCGAGCAAGTCTCAACCAAAGTCCCATGATTCGCCTGAGACCACTCCAGGAACGACCCTCAAGTTCGGGTCCGGCGGAGGCGGGGTCTCCGGTGCAACGGGCAAATAGACCGGATGAGAGAAGCACTCTCGCATCCATATTTTTGAAGGAGGCATATCATGACGAAACACAACAGACATGTTCGCTTAGTAGGAACCGTACTCGGAATCGGACTCCTTACCGCTACATCCGCATATGCAGAGCAGCCGCGTGAGCCAAGGGAAGTACCCCCTCAGGGGCAGACTGATGGTCGAGCGCACAATACGGACGTTACCGGCGGCTTCTATGAAGACCGCTACAAGCTCGACGATTGGTACTACGATTTTTATGACAGCCCGGGATTCTCTCGTGCTGATTCAGGCACGACAACCTACGTGACGAATGACAATACCGCCAGCACGGCGGATGCGGCACACCCCTCCCTGCGACACCACAGGCCTTATCGGACTGAGCCGAATGCCTCTGCAGCGCAGTATGCCGGCGATCCCTGGTTTTATGCGCAGCGGGACCCGCTCTACGGCATTCCGGAGACCGGACCTGACCAATCCGGCGGGAATGTTATCAAAGGGACGGTTAAAGCTGCCAAACAAGTCCGCAATCGCACGACCGGGGATCAAAACACCGTGGTCCTGCTCACCACCCCGGATCGCAGGCAAGTCACCGCTGACCTTGGATCGTCGCGACGCACGATGGATTTGGCGCTGACCCAAGGCGATCCTATTGTCGTGGCAGGTTCGTGGGAAGACGTGGGCCCCTATTCGGTCCTGATGGCGCAGCAAGTCAGAACTGAAGCCAAACGCGTCTCGCTCAACCGACCAATAGGAACCACCGCAGGTGATAGGACCGTCGAGGGACGCATTCAACAGTTCCGCGACATTCGCATGAACCGCGGCGGAGAGGTTCATCGTGCGGCCGCAGTGCAGACCCAGGATGGGCGGATGGCCCTTGTGGACCTGGGTCCGGACAACCAGGACCGGACGCCGTTACGAGCAGCCGCCGGGGATCGAATGGTCGCGCAGGGGCCGGTGGTTCAGGTGGGCAACTATCCTGTCTTATGGGCCAACCGCGTCGCCATTAATGACAGCATGCCGGTCGACGTCACGCGGACAACAGGTCCGACCGAATTTCTGCCGGGGACCGGCAATCGGTCGGAAAACTGTCTCGGCGCGGGCTGCGACAATCAGCCTATAAACCAGGGACAATCGGGCCGATCGAATAGCAACGCGATGGATGGTACGACCCGCTGATCCGTTCGATATCTTCCGAGCAGGGAAGGAGGATCGAGTGGTCCTCCTTCCCGCCACCGGCCTGTGCTCTCTCTCTCCACGCATCGCCAGCTTGCCTGACTCAAGACCCACAAACCCTCCGACGCTCCGGCCGGAACGGGGCGGACTAGGAGCTATGGCGAGCTGCTATCCGTATTCTCAAGACAAGAATGGTGTGCCCGACGGGAGGATTCAGGGGCGGAGTGGCGTCACAAGCGAATCGTGATGCGACTGTGTCCGGACACCGGGTCCAGGCTCGTCGCCATCTCCCTCACCCTCCGATCCACCACCGGCTCGATTCGTTCGCGGAGAATCCGCTCACAGGAGAGAAACATCGCCTCGTGCACCTGCCGTAGCAACGCTCGTCCCTCCGGAGACTCGGCCAGTCTCATCTCAGCGGGAACAGATCCCTGCCTCGTCAGCGTCACCTCGATCTGATCCTGCGACATGTGGACCTGGACATTGGCATAGTTCGACCGCATGAACTCGGTATGAAAGTTCAGGATCGTCATCATCAGGGCATACTCGAGATCGGCCTTGTTTGTACTCCTTCGTGCCATGCGCTACTCCTTCGATACTCCGGAACGAATCTCCATCCGCGTGACAGACGATCTGATTCTTGTGGCAGCCCGACCATGGAGCTTGAGCCCGATCAGAGACTCGCATCCCGCCCGAGTTGGACTTCGTGCGAGGCACCATCGCGGGTCGCGGTGACCGGTTGCTCCACACTGTACCACGACACCGACCCGCCCGCCGATGTCCCCTGACAGGATTGCGCCACAGGCAGACGTCTCGCGCCGCATGACAATGCGACAGGCTCGGGGGCGCGCACTGTCGCGCCCCCGAGCCTCGCGTGTGTTGCGGCTAATAGGCCTTGCTGAACGCCGGTTCACCGTCATGGGTCCAAAGCTTTTGCGCGGCGGACCACCACCAGCCCTTCTGAGTCAAGGCCGCCAGAAACTTATCGACATCCGCATCGTTTACCTCCCGTGTAGACATGAACCGACAGCGATACCAATTCACCATCATCAAGTCGGGGCTGACGAACCCCGGCCAGACTTTGGTGCCCCGATTGGAGATAAATTCGCATGTAAACGGACCGAACTCGCCGTCCGGAAACTTCGGAATGCCCTCTTCGGTGACGATGTACATGTCCACACCGACGAGCTTGATCACTTTCTTCTTCCGCGTCGCTTTCGCTACTTCAGAAAACGTCGTTGCCATGGCACTTCCCCTTTCTTTATCCGATTGCGGGACTCTCAGGCTTTCCCATGCATCTTGTCGACGATGGCTTGAGCATATTCGTCGGTGGTTGCCGTGCCACCCACGTCGTAGGTGACATGTTTTCCTTCATCGAGAACGGCAAACATGGCTTTTTCGATCCGATCAGCCGCCGCCGTCTCCTTCAACCACCGCAGCATCATGATTCCGGACACCAGCACCGCCGAAGGGTTCACCTTTTTCATCCCGGCATACTTCGGCGCAGACCCGTGCACCGCCTCGAAGATGGAGCAGTTGTCACCGATATTGGCGCCCGGCGCAAAACCCAATCCTCCTACGAGGCCCGCGCACAGATCGGTCAGAATATCCCCGTACAGGTTCGGCAGCACCAGACAATCGAATTGCGCGGGATTCCTCACGAGCTGCATACAGCAATTGTCCACAATGACATCGCCGATTTCGATCTCAGGATACTTTTTCGCGGCCTCGCGGAACGCATCCAGAAACAGCCCGTCTGTCATTTTCATAATGTTGGCTTTGTGGACGCAGTACACTTTCTTCCGACCGTTCGCTCTTGCCCATTGAAAGGCAAAATCGGCGATGCGGTAGGAGCCCGGCCAGGTAATGACCTTCAGACATTGCGCCACTTCGTCTGAGACCATATGCTCGATGGCCGCGTAGGAATCTTCCGTGTTCTCCCGGAAGTTAATGATATCGATCTTCTCCCACGGGCGCTTCAACACCGGAATCAACTTGGCCGGCCGAACATTGGCAAATAAGTCGAACACCTTGCGCAGCGTCACGTTGGCGCTCTTGTGCCCGGTTCCGATCGGAGTCGTCGTCGGGCCTTTGAGCGCGACCTTGTTCTTGGCGATGTTCTTGATGGTCTTGTCCGGAAGCAAGGTGCCGTACTTCTCCAGACATCCCAATCCGATCTCTTCGTACTCCCATTTGATATCGACACCGCTCGCATCGATCACCAGCCGCACCGCTTCGCAGATTTCCGGGCCAGTCCCTTCTCCTGGAAGCATCGTCACTACATGTTGTGCCATCAGAGAACCTCCTTACGTCGCCAGGGGGACGGACCATCCGCTCCCGCCGCTTGCGCAAGCACGTCTTGCAAAGGCGATTCCACCAAACCGCTGGCCTGAGCAGGCGATGCTTGCGATAAATTTCCCCCAGAACTTCCGCAAATGCCGAAATAGATGTCCAATCCGAGGCATGGCGCAGATCCAGATCGTGCGCGCATACACCGAGACGATGGGTGTCTGTGCGCATATGCTCAATCGGAATGACACGGGGGAGCTACAATCGGACGAGCGCTTCGGCGGCGCAGGCTTTCGCGAGCGGTCGGCAGTAGCCGGCAAGCTGGGGAGACCCCGTCACGACCAGCACTCCGTGAGGGCCGGCTGCTTGCAGTGACCGCCTGAATGCCGCATCCGCGCTCTCCACGACTTCTGCGGCTACCGCCGAGCAGGATCGCCACTGCTCGGCAATCAAGTGCGGAGGTACGGCCCTATCACGGGGAACGCAGGTCACGATGAGCCGGTCGGCTCCCGATCCGGCAAGCGCGCGCAGCACCTGTTCCCATTGTGCATCCTGCGCGAGGGAGACGAGCAACACAGTGCGGCGGCCTTCGAAGGTCGTGCGGAGGACGGCCGCCAGCCGGACCGCCGCCGGGGCATTGTGCGCGCTATCCAGAAGCACGGTCGGCGTGCCGGATAGCACTTCACAGCAGGCGGGCAATTCCATCCCCTCGAACGCCCGCCCGATTGCTCCCGCATCGATTGCCGGCAGCACAGCCCGCCTGCGCAGCACATCGTAGGCCATGAGGGCATGCGAGGCATTGGTGGCCATGAATGCCGCGGGCGACGTGAGCCGTATCTGCGAATGAGTGACCGGACCCACCTCCAGCGTACAGATTCCTGTGTAACCGGTACGGACAAACTCCCTTACGTCATAGTCCTGTCCACTGAGCAGCACCGGTGCCTTCAGGGCCTCCGCTCGTGACACAATCACGGCACGCGGGCCATCCGGCATCGGGCCGCACAGGACCGGTGTGAAGGGCTTGATGATTCCGGCCTTCTCGGCGGCAATCTGCTCGAGCGTTTCGCCGAGCATCTCTGTGTGATCGTATTCGACATTCGTAATCACCGAGAGCTCGGGGGCGATAACATTCGTGGCATCCTGCCGCCCGCCAATGCCGACCTCTATCACCGCATAGTCGACCTTCGCCGCACGAAACGCGAAAAATGCCGCCGCAGTCAAAAACTCGAAAGGGGCCAGCTGCAGACGATGCACGTCGAGGAACGCTTTGACATGGTTGCAGGCATCGACCAGCTCCTCTTCGCCGATCGGCTGGCCGTTGATGGCAATACGCTCCCGAAAATTCATCACATGCGGACTCGTATAGACTCCCACCGTCGATCCGCTTGCCCGGATCAGCGCGCCGATCATCCGGCTGACCGTGGTCTTCCCGTTGGTGCCGGTCACATGGATCGAGCGATAGGCCAGATCGGGCCGCTTCAGCTCATGCAGGCAGCGAGCAACCGCCCCCAAGCTGACCGTACCGTCGGACGGCCTGCCGCCCAGGATGCAGTCGATTTCAACGTCTCGTAAAAATTCGGTCACCTGGGCATAGGAGGCAAAAGGCACCGTCCAGGACGGTGGAAATGTCTTCGATCGCCTACCACGCATACGGACCTCCCGACTGGGGGACGGTTTGAACCAAGACGGTGCCCTTGTTAGGCCTGCGGGACAGTCGCTTCACCGACCTCTTCAGCCATATCCGCGACGGCAGACCATCGGCCGTCCTCGTAACGGTAATATTGTCCCTCGGACGGCTCACGGGCGATGAGCAATACCCACCGGTTGTTGAACAGCTTCTCCAGCAGTGGCTGTTGGCCGATGATCGCCGTGATGCGTTCCATCGGCGCCTCGATGATGGCGGTGAGGCGCATCGGCTCGTGGTAGGCGTCGTCTCCACGCATGACCGTCTGAATCGGCAACCCCATGCGAAGATCGCTCTGACTGCCTGTCATCACGCCGATCCGGCCCGTCACGTTATGATAGACCTTGCTGCCGCTTCCATAGACCTCGGGAGATACGGCCGAAAAATAGTATTCCATATTGATCCACTGCGCGACGATCAAGGGGGCGGTCATGATGATTTCGAGCAGCTTGCCGTCAGCATCCGCCGCATGGTCGTATGAGTGCAGAAATGAGCGGCCGTTCAGATCGGCTGCCCGTGTCAGTCGTCGGCTGCCCACAATAAACACACTGTTGCGCGACAATCCCCATTCGGGACGCACCTGCGCCCAGTCCATGCTGCGCCGTTCGAGCTCCTGTCGGGCCGCGCGCAGTCCCTCGGGCGATGCGGCGGCGGTCAAAGCCACCCATCGCTCGGCCGCAGCCTCCCCGCCGGCCTCCTGGACATCATCCAGGATCTGCGCGAGTTCTTTCCGATGGGTCGATGGCACATCCTCGAGATCGGCCACCTGAATCCGGTCCGTCGTGGTATCGTGGAGCGCGGCGACGAAATGCGTATCCGGAGGGATTGCCACCCCCCGGGAGGCCAACAAATCACGAACCTGCGGACGATTCGCCATCATGGCAAATGCGCGCGCGTTGGGGAGCCCCTGCCCGCCGCCGCAGGCCCCGCAGTCCAGAGAAGACTCATATGGATTGTTTTGCGAGGTGCTGCCGTGTCCGCACAGCACCACCAGTCTGGCAAAGGACCCGGTGAGGCCCATCAGCCGTAGGGATGTTTCGACGTAATAGGCCTGCTCACTGATGGTAAACCCGGTTTGAGTAATACGATCCAGCCTTGAACGGGTCCCTCGATACGTCAGGCGGCACTCCCGGCGCAGCGCCGCAAGAGCAGCCGCTTCTTCCGGTGCAGAGCAGGCCAGAAGCCGGCCGAGCGCCCCGGGATGCGAGACGGGTCCCTCGTCTTCCGCGAGCGCTTGATGCCGGATCCCGTCCAACACCGCCCCCGTCACCCGGCTCCCGCTCCGCTGGCCGTATTTCCTCAACCACCAGGCGATCTGCAGGCGCTGTTCGGCGGCCAGCATGTCCTCGGCCTCAGCGGTCGAAAACTTATCGACTGTCAATGTGGTCGCCACCGCCGGCATGACCCAGGATTTGACCCATGCGGTGAATCGATGGTACCAGCGCGGACAGAGCGTCTTTCCGAGAAAAGGCAGGAGGAAGAACCAGCCGAGCGCCTCCACCATCACATAGGGCGTCACCACGTTGTGCTTCAGGTCGTGCAGCAGTTCCTGCCCTGCCTTGACGAGGTGGCTGCTCTGCTTCCGGCGTTCCGCCCGTGCGTCCTGATACGTTCTCGGCACCTCCCTGATCAGGTGCTTCGGCTTCAGAAGGACCGGGCAGAGCGCCAGTTCCTGCTGGTGATCGAAGGAGCGGTAAGAGAAGGGCAATCCAAAGAAACCGGCAAACCCGTACGTATCATACCCGCCGCGTTGCTCCAGATGCCTCCGAAACACCTCGGACCGCACGTCAATGCAAAAGACGAACTGGGCGACGGGTCTCGCCGACATGCGGCTCGGCGCCAAGACCCGCTCGTCGCCGAGATCGTCCACGGCGAGTTTGCGCAGGACCTCGTATTGATGGCTGCGTTCAAAGGCCTCCAACCATGCCAGTCGTTGCCGCCGCGCAGTAAAGGCTCGGATCCAGCTCAGCAATAGGGCGAGATCCCCCGCCTCCGTTGAGGCGATCTGAGATACCGGCACACCCAGCGCATCCGCAAGCTTCATGAGATCATGCACCTCAGGCTGATGGATTCGCTCGCCGGCACGCTGCTCCTCAAACCATCGCCGGCAGTTCTGTTCCCAGGCGGGAGTATCGTATGGCTTGCGCGCCCGCTGCAGACGTGCGGCCTCCGACCGCAGGTGAGAAGGAAGCGCTCCTGAAACAGAAGCCCGCCTGAACCACAGGGTGTATGGAAACCGTCTTTCATGCTCGCGAACAGCACTTGCCGTTCCCTCACAGCCAAGCGACGTGCGGCAGGCCGTCCCGACAAGCTCGCGCTCATAAAACAACCGGATGGCGAGATACTTCACGAGATCGATGCGATAGGCTGCCTGCCAGGCATAGGCATCCTCCTCTTCCCGCCATTTGATGAATCCCGCCCATCCGGGCAGTGCAGCCAGGTGCCGGGACA
This sequence comes from uncultured Nitrospira sp., assembly GCA_964556305.1. Taxonomy (GTDB): domain Bacteria; phylum Nitrospirota; class Nitrospiria; order Nitrospirales; family Nitrospiraceae; genus Nitrospira_A. The sequence continues at coordinate 124,449 of CAZKVY010000003.1, forward strand.
AATAGTGCTGCCAGGCTGAATGAGGAATGTGAAGCCTCTCCAGCGATTCCAACAGGACGTCTTCAGGCCGGTCGGCCAGCGCCGCAATTTTCGCCGGCGCCTGTTCGATGCCTATCAGACTGAGACTGAGGTCGTATCGCGCCGCAGCTTTCCATGCGCGAAAGAACGTCTCCTCCCGCTTCGGCATGGGCCAGGCCGCTTCCCCTTCATCGCAGAACGCCGCGCACCACTTGGTCATCTGGCGGTTGATTTCGTCCGTGATGACGGTTCCAAGAGTGCGATCGCACCAGCCGGCCATCGTACCCTCAGAGGGCCATTCCTCAAATCCGTCCTGCGAATCGTGAGCGGCCGTGTCCCCTGCCTGGCTGGGAAGAATCCGCCGTACCTGCTCCGTCACGCGGGCGACCGTGACAGGATCTTCCGCGAAGAGCCGCGCAACCATCGGTTCTCTGGCGCCCCGTCCAACATCCCGCCCCCCGGCAACCATGACGGCTCTCAGGACATCGAGGTGGGAGACCTGACGGTCGCCGAATGTGACTTCCTGATCGGTCGCCAGCGCCCGCAAGGCCTCCTCCAGATGCTGCGCCTGGATGCGGCCGCGTCGGAAAGCGTCCTGGAAAGCGTCCTGAGAAAGCGTGCCCGATCCGCCAAAGAGCTGCTCGCCCCGTTCAACCGCCTCCCCAAAACGTAGATGTTCCAATCCCTGCAGGGGGTTCCGGGCGATCACCGATGTCATCGGCCAGACCTTGGCAATGACCTCTCCGGCCAGGCTCACATAAGACCGCAACTCCATTCGCTGTGCGTCTGTATACCGCTGGCCCGAACCATTCGTTGTGTGCATGCCGTCCCCTCACTTTGTTCCTGTGCGACAGCAAGAACGAGGCCATGCGTCTTTGCCTTCGCCAAAAGCTACGGATCGCTCTCAATTTCTCCGGAACGGACGGATTCCGTTCTCCACCACGATGCTATTGAGGAATGTGCCGGAAGTCGGAGCGTGCAACGGTACACGGACGTGCATGCTCGCACGTCCGTGAAGAGCGTGATCCGTTCAACCGGAAAAGCGTGGTCTTAGTCCAGCTTGCGGTGCGGATCGCTACATATGGCCGAGCTTCCGGAGGGTCTCCATCCCGCGCCCTTCGTCTTGGGCGCGCCCGGCTCGTTCAGCGGTCGTGGTAAGGCGTAATTCGGTAATGATTTGGGGAATGGTGCTGGCACAGGAGGGAACCGTACCGGTGCAGGGGACACACCCGAGACTTCGGTATCGGGTTCCGGAGCCCCTGTCGAAATAGGGCGTGGGGAGTTCAATGCGTTCCTGGTCAAGATATTCCCATATGTTGAGCTCCGTCCAATCGAGAAGCGGATGGACTCGAATATGGGAGCCGGGGGGGAACCTCGTCTGGAACTGCTCCCACAGCTCCGGCGGCTGATCGCGGAAATTCCACTCTCCCTCCTTGCCGCGCAAGGAAAAATATCGTTCCTTCGCTCGCGTGCCTTCCTCATCCGCCCGAATGCCGAGGATGATCGCGGACCACCCGTTGTTTGCGATGGTCTGTTTGAGCGCCTCGATTTTCATGGCGGTGCAGCAGACGACCCGCCCCCGTTCCGGTCCCATGCCGTCAGCCAGTGCCTCCCTGTTCTGTCCCACGACCAGACTCAACTTCCAATCACGACATAATCGATCCCGGTATTCGATCAGCTCCGGCATCTCGTAGCCGGTATCGATATGCACCAGTGGAAAAGGCACATGGCCGAAAAATGCCTTGCGAGCCAGCCACAAGAGAACCGTCGAATCCTTGCCCATCGACCACAACATGGCGAGGCCGTCAAAATGCTGGTAGGCCTCGCGTAAGATGTAGACGCTCTGGTCCTCAAGCTCTCGCAGGTGTCGCATATCGTCTCCTCCGGCACAGGATACAATTTCTCACGCGCAGTCCCCGAAGCCTTCACGCCGGCAGACTCGCTCATGGCCGGATGGCCATCAACGCCTGTGCAAGATCAGGTCCTGACGGGGACGATCGCTTTGGTGCAGCGCACGACCTGCCCCTAGGCGGGCCTGGCGCTCGTGAAGAAGAGGCCCCGCGATGAGGGCGACGAGTGGGAGAAACTATCCTATGGTCCGTCCTCTTGTGGGTGGACAGACCGTTCCGCGCACGGAAGTGTGCCTGCGCACTCTGACGCAACCTCAGGGTCTCTATCGTTGCGTCGAAGCCGGGGTGGGCCGAACGATGTCAGTTGTGGAACGCCGTTATCCCTTGCGTCGCCGGTCCAGCATCCAGCGGGTGATTCCCAGATGCTTTGCCGCCAGGGTTTTGTTGCCGTCTGTCCGTTCCAGGACGGCATGAATGATGGCATCTTCGAGGTCGCTCAGCGACCGCTCGCCGATTTTGAACGACAGGTGGACCATGAGCGGATCGGCCTCGGCAACCGCTCCTGCGGCCGCGGCTGCCCCGAAGCGTGAGAAAGGCGCCACCGCCGCAGACAGGTCCGCCGGAAAATGAGGCGCATCAAGCGACGGACCATTGCAAAAAATCACGGCCCGTTCGATGAGATTTCCCAATTCCCGCACATTACCGGGGAAGTGATAGGCCTGCAGCAGGTGCTTCGCAAGATCGGTCAGCTCGCGAACCGGCTTTTTGAGCGCCAGCGCCGACCGGAGAAGACAGTGCTCGGCAAGCGGAATAATATCTTCCGGCCGTTCGCGCAACGGGGGCACGGTCAGCATGACGACATTCAGGCGAAAATAGAGGTCTTCCCGAAACTCTCCTTTCGCAACGGCTGCCTTCAGGTCACGGTTCGTCGCCGCCATGAACCGCACATCAACCGGCACGGTCGTCATCCCTCCGACCCGTCGTAGCGACCGCTCCTCGATCACGCGGAGCAGCTTTGCTTGCAATGCCAGCGGAAGATCGCCGATCTCGTCAAATAAGACCGTTCCCCCTTCGGCCATTTCGATCAGTCCGCATTTTCGGCCTGCGGCGCCTGTGAATGCTCCCTTCTCGTGTCCGAACAGCTCGCTCTCGAACAGGTCGCGTGGAATCGACGGGCAGTCGACCTCAACGCAAGGCTTGCTGCCGCGCGCACTGTTGTAATGGATGACGCGGCCCATGTACTGCTTGCCGGTTCCGGTTTCGCCTTGCAACAGCACCGTCACGCGGTCGTTGCGGACGAGTTCCTGCACCTGGGCCAGGAAGCTCCTCGTGACGGGACTTTTGGCAATCACGCGATCCAATGCGTATCGGGCGGCATCTTGTCCACTATGCAATTGCACCTGACGCTGAAGCGCCAAGAACTCCGTCACTCTCCGCAACGTGTGGAGCAGATCATCCATATCGATGCTCTTGGCGACGAAATCAAACGCGCCAAGCCGCATGGCTTCCACCGCATCTTTGACCGTTCCCCTCGCCGTCAGCACGATGACCGGCAGAGCCGGCGACAACTGTTTCACGCGGGCGAGCACATCCAGCCCGGACAGATTGGGCATGACTAAATCCACGATCAGGACATCGGGCTCGAACGAACGAAGCAATCCCAGCGCCTCCTCCCCCGTCTCCGCCGTCTGAACCACATAGCCCTGGTCCCGCAGGCGTAATGCGAATGCCTCACGGACCGACGCCTCATCCTCCAAGAGCAACAGGTGCCACGCCATTTCACCCGCCTCCGTATGGATGGTGGTCCGTCCGCATCACCGAGAAGCCGTCATCGGATAACAATGAGTTCAACATCCTCTACGCCTCATGTTTGAGAGGAAGCCACACATCGACGACTGCTCCCTTCCCCGGAGGACTCTGAAGCACCAGCTGCCCATGGTGACGCTCGACCATGTCCCGCGTGATCGTCAGCCCAAGCCCTACCCCTTTGGCCTTCCCCTTGGTGAAGAACGGCTCATAGATCCGCTCCAAATCCTCGGCTGGTATGCCCTTTCCTGTATCGGCAAACCGCATCAACACACCGGGAACCCTGCGGACTTCGGGCTGGAGCGTCACGTGCAAGTGGCCGCCGCCCGGCATCGCATCGATGGCGTTGAGCACAATATTCAGGCAGACCTGAAGTACGTGCGCCCTGGAGGCATCGACAGAGGGAAGGTCCGGTGCGACGGAGGTCTTGATCAGGATCTGATTCTTCACAATGTTCGGACGGAGCAGGGTCAGCATATCGTCCAATACAGAGACCAGGTCGCAGGGAGTGATATCAAACGGCCGCGGCCGCAATTGGCCCAGGTGGGACTCCAGGAGTTCATCGATCCGCGCCGCCTCCCGCGCAATCAGCCGGCATCGGTCGCGCGCGTCCTGCGGAAGTGAGGCCTGGTCGGCTAGATGCGTGGCCAGACTGCCCAACCCGATAAGGGGATTCCGCACCTCGTGCAAAATGCCACCCGCGAGCTGGCCCACCAGCTTCACCTGTTCCGTGTGGCGCAGGGCCTCCAGCATTTGTTCTCTCTCGCTGAGGTCGGTGAGAATCGCCATGAAATACTGGGTCGTTCCGTCGAAGGCCTTGACCGGGCTGACACTTTCCCACACCAGAAACTCCGACCCGTCTTTCCGTCGATTCATAAACCGTTCGACGAAGGGCTGGCCTGCGCGAATGGAGGCCCACAAGCGCTCATAGAATTCCGGCGGATGCTTCCCGGATTTCAGAATGGTCGGGCGTTGTCCCAGCGCCTCTTCCCGCGTCCATCCGGTCATTCGCTCCAAAGCCGGATTCCACTCCAAGATCCGGCCGGTCGTATCGGTCATCATGACACCGTCCTGGGCGGACAAGAACAAGCGGTGATAGAAGTCCATCTGCGTTTCTTCATGCCACCGGCGCTCGAGGACCGTCCCGATGGTGTTGGCCATGGTGCAGAGAAACTCCTGCTCCTGCTGACTGAACTTGCGGACCCGTTTGGAGTGGGCCGTCATCACGCCGTAGACCCTGTCCTGGACTAACATGGGCACGCACATGCCTGACACGGCTCCATGTTCAGTGAGCAAGCGCGAAGGAGAAAACCGCGTCTCCCGGCGAAGGTCATCCACCACGACCGGAACCCGTTTGCTGATGGCATAACCGGCCTGAGAGTGGGTGCCCCCCTCAATCGTCAGCTTCCCGATCAACTCGCTTTGCAAGCCCGACCCCGCCATGATGTACAACTGACCATCTTGTGCGCGAGGAACCAGGATTTTGCAGAGTTCGACTTCCAGCGCGGCGGCGGTTTCCTTCACCGCCTCATTCATCAGCTCTTGAGCCGAGACGCCGCTGACCGCCAGCGTGCCGATGCGGGCCAAAACCGATTGAAAGCGGGCCACGTGGGAGGCATCCCGTGCCAGCAGGACGCGTTCGGTCACATCCTCCAGCACCATCAGCACGCCGCGCTCTCCGCGATACGGCACGACATTGAACCGGCAGACATAGTAGAGAGGCCCCCCGTCCCGGCCTTCCAGGTGATATTCCACGCTCTTGCGTTCGCCAAGCGGTCGCTTGTTCCACGCAATGGCTTCGTCGAGGAGCCGCTTGCGCAACGCGTGCTCATTGCCTTCAACCGCCGGAGGCCCGCTCTCGACCAATTCCGCAAATTGAGAGTTTTCGAAGATGAGGATGCCGTTGCAGACAAACGACAGCCCTCCCTGAATGCAATCGCTCAGCCACGCCAACACTTCGGCGGCGGCGATTTCAGACTGGAATGGCCGGGAGAACGTGGTGCGGCTGCGACGGGATGAAGCCATCAGTTTCGTCTACGTCGGGGTGGCGAATAGTTTCAGTCAAACGTTCACACGCGTGCATGAAGAACGGGGCGCCCGCGACCTCGGCCGCCCTGTCTGAACACTCCCATGCCGTTAGGGAGTGACGAAATGATCGCGGCGCGTCACCGCCACATCGCAGACGAACATCGCGCCGGAATGTTTGTGGAACAACGGCCCGAGACCCGCCAGGATGGGCTCGATCCGTTCCTCCGGCACCACCGTGAACACGATCACCTGGCTGCTCGTATCATTGAACAACAGATGGCCTTCATGGAAGCCATGATGGCCTTTGCCGGACACGTTGTTGATGATCGTGTAGCCGGTCGCACCAACCCGGTCGAGCAGGCTGGTCACAATCTTCAAATGTTCGCCCTCGACTACGATGCGAATCTCTTTCATCGGATGCAGCGTCAGCATACTCCGTCTCCCTTCCTCCTATGGATTCATCCTCTTCTGCTCGAATGATGTCAGGTCTTGAACGGTGCCCACCACTTCACCATCCTTCTGGAATCGAGAGGGGTCTGACTCGCCGAGGAAGTGGGGGGCCGGATGCGGCGCCTGCTCCGGCAGGACCGAAACCGGCTGCCAGCCCCGCATGATGTCATAATGATAAAAGGCTCCTTCGCTCGCCTCACAGACCGCCAGCAAGATCCATTCATTGTGGAACAGCCGTTCGAGACCCGGGTGAGTGGCAATGACCGATTCGACACGCGCTCTCGGCGCTTCAATCACTGTGAGGAGCCGCATGGGTTCGTGATAGGGCACCGGGCCGTTCAGCACGGTCTGCGCAGGGAGCCCCAGGCGAAGATCACTATTGGCTCCGCTCATGACGCCCACCCGGCCGACGATATTGTGGTACACCTTGCTCCCGCTGCCATAGACCTCATTGTCCACGGTCGAGAAATAGTGCTCCATGTTGATCCACTGAGCGACGATGAGAGGAGCGGTCATGATCGCTTCGAGAAGCTTCCCGGAAGCATCCTGCCGGTGATCGTAAGAATGGAGAAAAGCGCGCCCCTGCAAATTCAGCGGTCGTGTAAGTTCCCGCCGTCCGATAATGAGCAGGTTATTCCTCGACAATCCCCATTCGGGGCGCACCTGAGCCCAGTCCACGCTTCGCCTGGCGGCTCTCGTATGGGGATCCTTCCGCGACCACAGGGCAGCGGATCTCCCTAACGCGAGGCCGCGTTCCTGTGCCGCCTGCGCGCCAGCCTCCCGGAGATCCTCCAGGAGCCGTATCAGATCTTTCCGATGCGTGGCCGGAACATCTTCCATGTCTACGATCCGGACATCATTCCGGGTCGTATCGTGAAGTGCGGCCACGAAATGCGTATCGCCGGGAATCTTGAGGCCTCGAGTTTCCAACACCTTCCGGACGGCCGAATTGTTGGCCATCGACGCGAAGGCACGCGCATTGGGCAGACCGCTGTTGCCTCCGCAGGCGCCGCAATCCAGGGCGGATTCATAGGGGTTGTTGTCCGATGTGCTCCCATGCGAACAGATGACCACCAGCCGGGAGAATCCCGACGTGAAACCCATGAGGCGAAGCGCCGCCTCCACGCCATACGCCTGCTCTGACACGGAAAAGCCATGCTGGGTAATGCGTTGCAGCCGTGAGGACATGCCCCGCGGCGTGAGATTGAAGTCACGCCGGAATCGCTGATAGAGCGCATCGACCTCCGGCGGCGAAATGCCCAGAATGTGCGCAACATCCCCGCCCTTCTGCCCCTCCAGTTCCTCCATCACCCCAACGCGGATCGCATCGATCAATGCCGGCGTGATGGCGGAGCCGAGCGCAGGAAATTCCTGCCGCAAGGCAGCCCGAATGACGGCGCGCTGCTCCACCGCGACCATTTCCTCGGCCTCTTCCCTGGTCAGCTTGTCGATCGTGAGGGTGGTCGCCAAGGGCGGAACCCACAGGCCTTTGAGCCAGGACGTGAGACGTTGATAGGCCAGGGGACACAGGGTTTTACCGAAAAACGGCAGGCTGAAGAACCATCCCAGCGCTTCCACCATGACATAGGGAGTAATGACATTTTCCTTCAGATCGTGCAGGAGCGTATGAGCCACGTGGCTGAGCTGTGCAAACAGCCGGTGCCGGCTCGCCGCCGCGCCATGGTAGCTGCGTGGAATCTCCCGAATGTGATTCTTGGGTTTCAACAGCACCGGCGCATGCGTGACCGGATGCTCCTCTCCGAACGCCTGATACTTCACCGGTATGCCGAAAAATCCCGCCACACCGAACGTCTCGTAGCCCCCCAGCTGCTCCAGGTGCCTTCGAAACACCTCGGAACGGACGTCGATGCAAAACACCATTTGCGCGAGGGGGCGCGCCGACACGGCCGGAGCAGCCCGAACACCGGCGTCTCGGAGCTGTTTCGTCGATCCCCGTAACTCGCCGATCACATCGCGACGGTGCTTCGCTTCGAGCGCTTCCAGCCAACGCTGGCCATGTTGTGCGGCGGGAAATCCATCCAGCCAGTTCAAGACGGTCGCCGCGTCCGCAACCGATGTCTGAGTGATTTCCTCCGGATCGACCACGAGCGCCGCGGCCAGCGCAAGCAATCGCCCGGCGTCCCGTTTCGTCGCTTCCGTGCCACGCCACTGGGAGGTCCGCTCGTAGAGCTGGCTGCCGACGTGGTTCCACTCCACGGGGGTGGCGGCCCTATGAGCCCGCTGCCACTCCTCCGCTTCCCGGACCGCCCACGGCGGGCCGGTCTTCGCCGTCAGTTGGCGCCGTAACCAATGGGCATAGGGCGCCTGTTCGAGGAACGCTCGAATCGCATCATACTGTCCCGGCAAATTCAGAGAGCGCCGACAGTGATACTCTACGAATTCGCGCTCGTAAAAGAGCCGCACCGCCAAGTATTTCACCAGGTCGATCGGGTAGCGCACCTGCCAGGGATGATGCTGCTCTTCCGATCTCCACTTGATATAGCCGGTCCAGCCGGGCAAGGCGGAGAGGTGCAAGGCGAAGTAGGGCTCCCAGGCGGATTTAGGTATTCCCAGATCCATCAGGCACTGCAGGACCGCTTCTTCCGGCCGTTCGCCTAAGGCATCGATCTTCGTGGCCGCATTCTGAATGCCGAGCAGCGGCAAACAGACATCGTAACGGACCAAGCGCTTCCAGGCGCGATAAAACGTCTGCTCCCGATTCGGCATCACCCAGGAGGCTTCACCTTCGTCGAGAAAGACGCTGCACCACTTGATCATCTGCTCGTTGATATCCGAAACGATGGAGGTCCCCAAGGTCTGATCGCACCAGGTCGAGAGTGTCTCATGAGACAACAGGTCGAGAGACTCCCAGGGCACCAACGGTTCCGGCTGCCGGATCCTGGCCTCTGCCACAGAGGTGCTAAGCCAGGCCGCAAGCTCGTCCAGAGCGGGATCCCCGGCGGACTCAGGAACCGGGCCTGTCGCCGGTGACTCCAGCAAGCCATGCACCATGGAAAGCCGCAGCAACTCCAGATGTGATAGCTCACGTCCGGCAAACCTTACGCATCGTTCGCTGGCAACGGAGGCAAGCACCCTGGACAGATCATCCAGGCCGATACGACCCTCCTCGAAGAACCGGCGGTAGACGGCATTCGGAAGGTAGCCCTTTCCGCCTAACAGATGCTCTCCGCGTTTGATGGCCTGGGGGAACGGCAAATCCTCCATCCCATGCAACGGGTTATGGTGAATGAACGTCCGCATAGGCCAGTACTGGGCAATCGCTTCTCCCGCCAGCTCGACATGGGAGCGCAATTCCATCCGCTGGGCGTCGGTGAAGACACGTGTTTCATTCGCCATGCATTGACTCCGACTTCGATACCATTGCCGTAGGCCTTACCGGCGGGACCCGGCTCGGCCGATCATGCGCACCACATCCTCGACGTAGAGGCCATTCAGGAAGGCGACGTATGCGCGGGTACGCAAGGACTCCATCCACATCGGCATGAGCACTTTGATGCCTTTCGCTTTCCCATAGATGAGTCCCCACGCTCCGACAATCATGATAGCCGAGATTCCCACCACCGCGTCGAATAGGGAACGATTCCATTCCGCAGCCTGCACATACGATGCGGCAACGCCGTGAGCAGGGTAGAGGAAATGCGTGAACGTCTCACCTGCCCAGAGGTACGTCAAGCCGATGAGAGCCAGCGCGGCAAGCATGGTGAGAGAAACATTCCAGGACGCGCCGGCATGCAAGCGATACAGACTGAACATGGCCTGCGAGGTCGTCACCCAGGCGAAGAACAGAAAAATGACTGTGCCTTGCGATTCCTGCAAGGGGATACTCACGACGCCGTGCGCCACCAGCAGGATAATCAAAGGCAGCACGAGCGTCACGACGAGGCCGGTTGTCCACGTCATGGGCGAGAACGCGCGGCTCTCCTCCACCCGGTTGCCCGGGGGCAATTTGAACTCGGTCCTGGCCTTATGAATCTGAGCCCCGGAGTTCAGGAACAGCGTGGCCTTGAAGAGGCCATGGGCGCAGAGATGGAACACCGCCAGCGCGAAGGCTCCCAATCCACATTCCATGACCATGTATCCCATCTGCCCCATGGTGGAATAGACCAGTGTCCGCTTGACGCTGGATTGGGTCAGCATGGCACTGGCCCCGATTAACGCGGTCAGGCCGCCAATGACAAACAACAGGTGGAGCGTGGTGGGAGCGAGGCCGAACAGCGGCGCCATCCGGTTGACCAGAAAGCCCCCTGCGTTCACGATTCCCGCGTGCATGAGGGCTGACACCGGCGTGGGTGCTTCGATCGTGCCGATCAACCAGAAATGAAAGGGAAATTGTGCGGATTTCGTCATGACAGAGAGAACTAGCAGGAGAGTCGTGACCAGGGGAACATCCACCTCGAGCGCAAGGCCTGGCCAGATGCTTACCGGCGTCGCCTGCACTCGGGCAAATAACTCGGTTATATCAAGCGTTCCATAGGCAACATAAAGAATCACCAGGACCAGGGCGAAGGCGGCGTCGCCCAGGCCTTGTACCCAAAAGGTATTTTGTCCCGCATCCCTCGCCGCGCGGCTCGCGGGGTTACACACCAATAAGGCAGCCAGTAACCATGTCACCAGATGCCAACAGACAAACATCCACAACAGATTGCCGCTGCTGACCAGGCTCAACAAGACGAACGTCAGGCCGCCGAGGAATGCAAAAAAGCGGGTGTAGCCCCCATCGCCGACCATATACCGTTCGGAGTACACATGAATGACCAGGCTCACGGAGCTGATGAGCACCATCATCACCGCAGCTAGCCGATCGACCATGATCGTGTAAGACCAGGCTCCGGAGGGGGCGCCAACGAGGGTGAGCCGGATCGATTCCCCATAGGAGACCAACGCAAGGGTGATGAGTGACATCAGCGCAGACGTCCACAGCGCTCCTATGCCCAGCCGTGAAACCCGTTCGCCCAGGTCTCGCCAGAACAAGGCTATCGAAAGTGTGCCCAAAAGAGGCGCCACAATTGTCATCAATGGAAAGATGGCTTCCATCATAGGTGACTCTCCAAATGAAACATCTTGCATCCATGCTCACAGCAAGAACAGGGCCTGACCTGCGCACGCAACGGACTGCTGCTGAAGCGGAAAGATGAGTGTACGGCCATGGTTCCCGCCTCGGCGACAGGAAGTCTCAGACCTTGAGCGCTGTGCGCTGATGCACAGCCGTGCATATGCGCACAATCAGGAAGTTAAGTGCAAGCATGGCGTTCACTGAGGGTGCATCAACCAGGCGTGCCAATCAATAGCCCCCGGTCATCATGGCCTTGACCGGTTCCCTCCTGTTTGCCCTGACGGTCACTCCGCTCCTTTCCTTTTGGTTGTTACGGGCCGCACCCGAGGGGGAAACCACAGCCGTCATTCGCCGCGGGAGACGGGCCTATGCGCCGTGGCTGAACCGGGCCGTGGCCCGTCCCGTCTGGCCCGTGTTGATCGTCGTGGGGATTTTTGCCGTCAGCCTCCTGGCGGGAAGCAGATTGGGCATCGAATTCGTTCCGCGCTTGGAGGAGGGAGATCTTGCGGTGCAGGTGTGGCGATTACCGAGCATCTCACTCAGTGAATCCGTCGCTACCGCGTTGGATATCGAACGGGTCCTGCGCCGTTTTCCCGAAGTCACCCAGGTCGTCACCCACACCGGCAGCCCGGAAGTGGCCACGGATGTCATGGGCGTCGAGATGTCCGACGTGTTTATCATCCTGAAGCCGCAGCGCGACTGGGTCACGGCACAAAGGCGCAACGCGCTCATCGAGGCGATGAAACGGCAGATCACCGAACCGGTGCCGGGAGTGGGCCTGGGGTTCACGCAACCGATGGAGATGCCCTTCAATGAATTGAGTGACGGCCTGCGCTCAGGCCTGGCGGTGAAGATCTTCTGGCCTGATCTCGACATCCTGAAGCAGCAGGCTGAACGGGCGGCGCGGGCGCTTCAACAGGTACCGGGGGCGGCTGATGTGAAGGTGGAGCAGGTCGCGGCTTGCCTCTTTTACGCGTCATTGTCGATCGCGCCGAGATCGCCCGTTATGGGCTCACGGCTGAAGAAGTGCTCGCTCTCGTTCAATCCCCTCATGCCGGGACAATGGTCGGGACGGTCGTGCAAGGTTCCCGGCGGTTCGAATTGGTCGTGCGGCTCGCGGACCGGGTCTCCCGCGATCCTGGTTCCTTAGGAAGTCTGCTGATTCCGACCATGCACGGAGAACTCGCCCCGCTCTCACGTGTGACCAGCATCCTCGCCGATTCGGGTCCGGCACAGGTGATCCGTGAGCACGTACAGCGACGGATCGTGGTCGAGACCAATATTCGCGGACGTGATCTCGCTGGATTCGTGGCCGAGGGTCAACGCGCCGTGGCCCGGTCGGTCGCACTGCCGCCAGGCTATGAGCTGATTTGGGGCGGGCAATACGAGCACTTGCAGGAGGCCGGCAGACGACAGGCCATGGTTGTACCGGTCACGCTCATGCTGATCCTGGGCATGTTATCCGTGATCTCCGGCACGCTGCGGCCTGCTCTGCTGATCTTTCTGAATGTGCCGCTGGCGCTCTCCGGCGGCATTCTGGCGCTGTCGCTGCGAGGATTGCCGCTCAGCATTTCAGCCATCATGGATTTATCGCCCTATTCGGCATTGCCGTGCTTAACGCGGTCGTGCTGGTGAGCCATATCCGTCAGCTGGAAATGGAAGGGTTTTCCACCGAGGAAACGGTCTTCCAGGGAACCATGGATCGCTTAAGGCCCGTGTTGATGACAGCCCTGGTCGCGAGCCTGGGCTTTCTTCCCATGGCCTTGGCCACCAGCATGGGGGCGGAAGTCCAACGGCCGTTGGCCACGGTGGTCATCGGGGGCCTGTTGACGTCGACGGCCTTGACCCTCCTGGTAATTCCAGCGCTATATTCGCGCCTGGTTCCTCAGGCTGACAGCAGATCGCTTCCGGGGACGGTCCCGGCAGACGAGAGTCAGGCCAGGTTGTAAAGCCCTGCGGCATCAGGACAAATGCATCATCCGCCGCAGGCGTTGCGACGCCGTTTCCGACTCTTTTCTGGACAGACTTCCATCCCGGAGGTAAGCTTCCTCTACGAGGCCAGGTGTCTGCACGCAGGCCAGGGTACTGCGCAGCCGCTTAATCGAGATCTCTAACCGGCATATTTTCCTGAGGAGTAGTTATGGCGACCATCATGGTGATCGACGACGAACCTTCCATCCGCGGCCTCTTGCGCGAGGTCCTGGAACGATCAGGACATAAGGTTGTCGAGGCAAAGGATGGACGCGAAGCGTTGGACCTCTATCAGAAACATAAAGCCGATCTGCTGATCATGGACCTGTTGATGCCGGAAGTTGATGGACTGGAAGCCACGCTGCAGCTCACCCGCGAGTATATGGACACCAAGATCATCGCGATGACCGGCGCCCAGGGGGACCGGAATTTTCTGGATATCGCGAAGCTCTTCGGCGCCCACCGGACCTTCGAAAAGCCCTTCGATTTGAAAGAAATGCTGA
>CAZKVY010000004.1:0-119236 GCA_964556305.1 uncultured Nitrospira sp.
CGGCCGGGTATTTGGCTTCGATCATGTCCCAGGGATTCGGCGCGGTCTGCTTCATACCCAAGGAAATCTTGCGGCTTCCCGGGTCGATATTCAAGACAGCCGCTTCGACCTGATCGCCCACCGACACCACTCGCGATGGATGCCGCACTTCGTGCGTCCAGGACATTTCCGACACGTGGACCAACCCTTCCACGCCCGGCTCCAATTCGACGAACGCGCCGTAATCGGTCAAGCTCACCACCCGCCCGCGCACGCGCGTCCCCACCGGGTATTTCGCCGCCACGCCGGTCCAGGGATCGGCCGACTTCTGCTTCAGTCCCAGGGAAATACGGCCGGTTTCCCGATCGTACTTGAGCACGGTCACTTCGACCTTGTCGCTGACCTGGAACAACTCGGAGGGATGTCCCACGCGGCCCCACGACATGTCGGTGATGTGCAACAACCCGTCGATGCCGCCCAGATCGATAAACGCTCCGTAATCGGTGATGTTTTTCACCGTACCTTGAATCAACTGACCTTCCTTCAAGGTAGAGAGGGTCGTCTGACGGCGACGATCGCGCGTCTCCTCCAGCAATACCCTGCGGGAGACGACCACATTGCCGCGGCGATGGTTGATCTTGATGATCTTGAGGGGGAAGGTCTTGCCGACCAATCCGTCCAGGTCGCGAACCGGATGCAGATCGATCTGTGAACCGGGCAAGAACGCCTTGACGCCGATATCAACCATCATGCCGCCCTTGATGCGGGAAATGATCTTCCCTTCGATGCTCTTCTCTTCCTTGTGCAGCTTCTCCAATTCCTCCCAGATTTTCATCTTGTCGGCTTTTTCTTTGGAGAGCACGAGATTGCCGTCTGCGTCTTCACATTCTTCGAGATACACCTGCAGGCGATCGCCCACTTTCAATTGCCCCAATTCTTCCTGCGAGAACTGGTCGGCTGGAATCATGCCTTCGGACTTATAGCCGATATCGACGACCACTTTGTCCTTGCCGATTGCGACCACCATGCCCTCGGTGATGGTTCCTTCCTCAAAATTGCGGAAGGTTTCCTCATACATCGCCGCCAAGGCATCGCGGTCAAGTTTGGGTTCGCTTTGTGGTGTGGCAGTACTCATGAAAAGGTCCTCGTCCTCCGGCCTATGCCGGGTGCTGATAGTGAAATACTCCGAGTCTTACTCAGCGTTGCAAGACTTGGCTGCCGGTTCGACGTCAAGATCATGAGAGGGCCCGGCATTCGCCTGCCCGTCTCCGGGGTTCGGAACCTGTCCGAGCTCTGCAATCTTTGCCATCACCGTACGACTGACATGTTGATAAAACGCTTTGCCTTCCAACCGTGCGGCCTCAGAGGAGAAATCCAACGGTTCTCCATACGTCACCGTCACGCGGCGAAATCTGGGCCAGGTCGCGCCGGGCGGCAACACATCAAACGTGCCGCCGATATGCGTCGGCACCACCCGGCAACCAGTCTGCGACACGATCACCCCGATACCGGGCTTCCCCGGTTTCAAGGCCCCGGTCATCGTGCGCCCGCCCTCGGGGAAAATGGCGACGGCTTTTTCCTCTTTGATCAACGCGACCGCTTTGCTGAATGCATCCCGATCGAGGCGACCGATGCGTAACGGAATCCATCCCAACGCTTGCAACAGGCCGTTCAGCAGCGGGATCGGGAACAAGTCATGCCGCCCCATGTACCACACGCGCCGGGAAATTCCACAACCTAGCAAGGGGATATCCAAATAGCTTGCGTGGTTCGACGCGATCAGCAATCCACCCTGCCGCGGCACCCGCCCGATGGTGCGATATCGGAAACAGATCCAGCCGATGGTGCGAGAGAGGAGCCACAACAGGGCATACAGTGCGGAGCTCACAATCGCGCCGCAACCACGGCCATCATGTGTGAGACGACCTCCTCCACCGGCATGCTTGACGTATCGAGACGTTCCGCATCAGGTGCGGGAATCAAGGGCGCCACCGCGCGGGAACGATCACGATCATCACGCCCGGTAAGCTCGCGCTTGGTCTGATCAAATTGAACCGAGTGCCCCGCCGCCACCAGTTCGCGATGGCGCCTCGTGGCTCGCACTTCCGCGTCGGCTTCGAGGAAAAACTTCACATCCGCTTCCGGGAACACCCGGGTCCCGATGTCACGCCCCTCTGCCACGACGCACCCTTCAGTACCGATTTGCCGTTGCACCGGCAACAGCCATTCGCGAACGGCCGGAATGGCCGAGACCATCGAGGCCAGTGCCGTCACCTCCGGTGTCCGCAGCTCTCCGGTAATATCACGTCCATTCAGGAGCACATGGGATTGCTCGGGGCCACAGGCCATCTGCAGTGTCGTTTTAGGGAGCAGCTCGGCGATGGCAAGGTGATCGTTAGGGCTGATCCCCGCATTGTGTACCTTCCACGCAATGGCGCGATACAAGGCACCGGTATCCAAATACAGATAGCCGAGCCGCAACGCCAGAAGTCTCGCAACCGTGCTCTTGCCCACTCCTGCCGGACCATCGATGGCGATGATCAAACCACGTTTGTTCCGGTTGGGGGCACTGATCTCACCCACGCAATCCTCGCACTATAGACGTTTCCCAGAATCAGTCAACAGTTCCAAGAGCTTACCGTCGAAATTCGGGAACGAAGTCTCGATACAGCCCGTATCCTGAATCTGCGTGGCCCCCGACGCCGTCAACCCGCCGACGGCCACCGACATGGCCACGCGATGATCGCCATGACTTTCACAGGTGGCACCGGTCAGTGAGCCATTGGCGCCATTGCGTCCCAGCCCCTGAATCACCATGCCGTCTGGCCGCTCTTCGATGCGCGCTCCCATGGCCCGCAACTCTTTGGCCATAGTGGCGATCCGGTCGCTTTCTTTCACGCGAAGCTCTTCAGCGCCGGTGATCACCGTTTCACCCTCCGCCACGGCTGCCGCCACGCAGAGAATGGGAAATTCGTCGATGGTCTGAGGGATCTGGTCGGGACCGATCCGTACCCCACGGAGCGGTCTGGACAGCACCCGCAAATCTGCCACCGGCTCCCCCGCCTCTTCACGCGGATGAAGCACCTCGATTTGCGCGCCCATCTGGAGCAGGATGTCGATCAGCCCGGTACGCGTCGGATTCACCCCTACATTGCGAATCGTCACATCGGAATCCGGGACAATGGAGGCTCCAACTAAAAAAAACGCCGCGGCCGAGAGGTCACCAGGGACTACTACGGGCTTGCCGCTCCAGCGTACCGAGGGACGCCCTTCGATCCGGACCGTAGATCCGTCCCGTTGAACCGGAATCCCGAAATAGGCCAACATACGCTCGGTGTGATCCCGTGAGAGGCGCGGCTCGGAAATCGTGGTGAGGCCGTCCGCATAGAGGGCCGCAAACAACAGCGATGATTTGATCTGGGCGCTTGCCACGGGCGAGACATAGGACATGCCCTTGAGCCTGGTCCCGGTGATGGCCAATGGCGCCAATTCCCCGCCTTTTCGGCCGGCGATCGTCGCCCCCATGGCTCGCAACGGTTTCACCACCCGCCCCATGGGACGTCGTCTGATCGATTCGTCTCCGGTAAGGACCGTAAAGAAATCCTGCCCCGCCAGCAGTCCGGCCATCAAACGAATTCCGGTCCCTGAATTGCCGCAATCGACAGGTCCGAACGGTTCCGTCAATCCCCACATGCCTTTGCCGTGGACGGTCAACAATTCCGGCGTCTCTTCGATCCGTACTCCCAGCGACTGAAAGGCGCGCATGGTATTCAAGCAGTCTTCGCCGCGACAGTAATCCTTCACGCTGCTCGGCCCCTCGGCCAAGGCCGTGAGAATGATGGCCCGATGGGTGACGGACTTGTCGCCAGGCACTGTGATGGTGCCCCTTAACGGACGGCCTGGAGTGATCGTTAACGAGGCCATCGCAGTTTAGACCTTCCCCGGCGTCCGTGGTATTAGTTGTTCGCGTTCGTACTTGGCCTTGTCCAAGTGCTTTTCGATCCCAGCCGCGTCGCCCGCAGCAATTAACCGTTTGAGCTCACCGAGATGCCGTTCATAGGTTTCGATCAACGACACGACGTTGTCTCGATTCCACAGAAAGATGTCTCTCCACATTTCGGGCGAACTGGCGGCGATCCTGGTGGTGTCGCGCAACCCGCCGCCGGAATGACCGGCGAGATCCAGTTCGGGCACGCCATGGTCGCGCACGTCCGCCAAGGCGGTCATCAACGCAAAAGCCGCCACATGCGGAAGGTGACTGACGGCACCGAGGATTTTATCGTGGAGAAAGGGATCCATCTCCAGCACGATCGATCCTGCGAGCTCCCAGACTCTGCGAATAATTGTCAATGCCTCACGATCTGTGTTCGCCGTGGGCGTCAAAATGCATCGTGCACCGGAAAAGAGCGTCTCCGATCCGGCGGCGACACCGGTTTTTTCTTTGCCGGCAATGGGATGTGCTCCGACAAATCGTACGCCAGGCGGCAGCAGGGCCTCTGCCCGTGTGACCAACTGCCCCTTGACGCTGCCCACATCGCTGACGATCGTATCGGGCTTGAGGCATCCGGCCCATTCCTGCAGATGCCGCTCATAGGTGTCCACCGGCGTGGCCAGCAGGACGAAGTCTGCATCCTCGACGCCTTCGCGCGGATCAGACACGTATCGATCGATGGCGCCGACCTCCACCGCCGTTTTTAAATTTTCCACCCGGCGCCCGATGCCGACGACCGAATCCGCCAGCTTCTGGCGGCGCAGGATCATCCCCAGAGAACCGCCGATGAGCCCAACCCCGATAATTGCGACTTGTTTGAAATGTGGTTTCGTCATTGAATCACTGCCAGTGCTCAGGGATCTCTACCGTATCGCCGGGCTCTCTACACTGTTCGATCGACGGCCGCAGCAATCTTGCGCAAATCGCCCATCAATTCTTTGAATTTCGACGGCCGGATGGATTCCTCACCGTCACACAGGGCACATTCGGGATTGGAATGCACTTCAATCAACAGTCCATCGGCTCCAGCAGCGATCGCTGCTTTGGACATCGGCGCCACCAAATCCCATTTGCCGGTCGCATGACTGGGATCCACGATGACGGGAAGATGGGAGAGATCCTTGAGAGTGGGGATGGCCGCGAGATCCAAGGTGTTCCGATATTGCGTTTCAAAGGTGCGGATGCCGCGCTCGCATAACATGACATTGCGATTGCCGCGGGACATGATGTACTCCGCGGAAAGAAGAAATTCCTTGATGGTGGCCGAGAGGCCGCGCTTCAGCAACACCGGCTTATCATACGCGCCGACTTCTTTGAGGAGTTCGAAATTTTGCATGTTGCGGGCGCCGATTTGAATGATGTCGGCTTTTTCCAGGAAGAGTTCGATATCACGGGTATCGAGAATCTCGCTCACGACCGGCAGGCCCGTCTGTTTCTTGGCCTCTACCAAGTAATCCAAGCCCTCGCGGCCCAGCCCCTGGAAGGAATAGGGCGAAGTCCGCGGCTTATATGCGCCGCCTCGCAACACCGTCGCGCCGGCTGATTTGACTTCGTGAGCGATTCCCACGGTCAGTTCCAAACGTTCGACCGCACAGGGCCCTGCCATGATCGTAATTTTCTTGTCACCGATCTTGACCCCGTTGACCTCAATGATCGTGTTTTCCTTTTTGAATTCCCGGCTGACTAACTTCCAGGGGGCCAGAATCGGCAACACGCTTTCCACGCCGGGCAGGGCGGTCAAGGGCTGATTGTGCAAAATCCGGTCGTCCCCGATTACCCCGATAATGGTCCGTTCCTGCCCCGCAGAGATGTGCGACTTCAGCCCCAATTCCCGAAGCCGGTCTGTGATGTGATCGACTTCCCGCTCCGAAGCGTCAGGCCTCAAGACAATAATCATGTGCTCGTCTCGCTTTCCTTATTGCGACGCGCGTGTCACGTCTTCCAGCGCGCTCAGGAACAATTGATTTTCTTCCGGGAGGCCGATGGTCACCCGCAGCATGCGGCCTTCGATGTGACGCACAATGATGCCCTTGGCCAACAACGCGTCAAAAACGTCGCGCCCGCTCCTCCCGACATCGAAATAGAGAAAATTCGTTTCACTGGGCAAGGCCTCGAACCCGAGCCGCCGTAAACCGGCTCGCACCTTGTCCATCTCAACATGATTGAGTGACCGGCTTACCGCCACATGGGCTTCGTCGTCCAGCGCCGCCAGGGCGGCACGTTGCGCCATACTGTTGGCGTTGAAGGGTGGCCGGATTCGATTCAAATAATTGGCAATTTCAGGGGTGGTGATGCCATACCCGATGCGCAAGCCAGCCAACCCGTATATCTTGGAGAAGGTCCGCAAGACGATGACAGAACGTCCGGCCTTGACATAGCCGAGCGATTCGGGAAATTCCGGATGTCGGACATATTCGTAATAGGCCTCATCGAACACGACCACAACATGGTCGGGCACCCGTTCCATTAAAGCGGCTACCTCCGCCTTGGTCGCCATGGTGCCGGTCGGATTGTTGGGATTGCAGACAAACAGTAACCGCGTCTTATTGGTGATGGCGGCCGCCATGGCCGGCAAATCGTGGTGCCAATTTTTCTGCGGCACTTCTACTGCCACTCCGTGCGCTGCCTTGACCTCCATTTTATAAATTACGAAGGTATGTTCGGCCATCACGGCCTCGTCTCCCGGCGATAAGAAGGTGCGCGCGAGCAGCCCTAAAATTTCATCGGAGCCGTTTCCGAGAATGACTTGGTCCGGCAAGACCTTCCAACGCTCGGCCAGGGCTCCGCGCAAGCGAAACGCTCCGCCGTCGGGATACCGGTGCAGCGTCGGAACCGTCTCCGCCAGCACCGCCATGGCCTTCGGTGATGGCCCGATCGGATTTTCATTGGACGCCAGCTTCACCGCGCGCGGCAGTCCCAACTCACGCTGCAGCTCTTCGATGGGTTTTCCTGGCACATACGGCACGAGGGAAGCGATGTCGGGGTGCACCTTCAATGGCATGGCGTAACTCGGACCTCTAGGAATAGGCGGGATACGACCCGAGAATCTTCATGAACAGGCAGCGACTCTTGACCTCTTCTGCCGCTTTCTTGACCCGTTCTTCATCGATATGCCCCTCAATATCGACAAAGAATATGTACTCCCAGGCTTTGCGACGCGAGGGACGCGATTCGATCTTGGTCATGTTCAAGCCATGAGAGGCAAACGGTCGCAATAAGTCATAGAGGGCGCCGACCTTGTCCTTGACCGACAACATCAGCGAAGTTTTGTCTCGACCAGTCCGCTCCGGCGCCTTCTGTGACAACACGAGAAACCGGGTGAAGTTATTGATGTTGTCTTCGATCCTCGCCGTTACTACTTTCAGCCCGTATAACTGGGACGCCAGCTCCGACGCGATTGCGGCGGCCGAGGGATCATCCATCGACATCTCAGCGGCACGCGCGGTACTCGCCACTTCAGACACCGGCACGTGGGGCAAGTTGGTTTCCAGCCAGTTGCGGCATTGCGCAATAGCATGGGGATGCGAATAGATGCGCTTGATGTCTCCTGCCACCCCGCTTTTTGACATGAGATGATGCGCCACTTCCTGAAGCACTTCGCCGTAAATCAACAGGCTGGAATCGACGAACATATCGAGGGTGTGGTTCACCACACCTTCAGTTGTGTTCTCGATCGGCACCACACCGAAATGGGCGCGTCCTCGCTCCACCTCGCTGAAGACGTCCTTAATACTGTTAACCGGAATGTACTGGGCGGAGGCCCCGAATTTTTGCATGCAGGCCATATGGGTAAATGTGGCCCTCGGTCCGAGGTAGGCGACCTTTTGAGGTCCCTCAAGGGACAACGAAGCCGACATGATTTCCCGATACACTGCACGGATGGCTTCGGTAGGGAAAGGCCCGGTGTTTTGCTTGCTGAGACGATCGAAAATTGCCGCTTCGCGCGCCGGCGTGTGTAAATTCGCCGCAGCATCTTTCAGTTTTTTCAGTCGGCCGATTTCGATGACCGATTTCGAGCGCTCATTCAGGAGGCGCAAAATCTGATCGTCGAGCCGGTCTATTTCTTCGCGATGGACTTGCAAGTCATCAGACATGACGGGGGGATTTCCTCCTCACGGAACACGTCCTCAGGAAGACGAGCCGCGAAACGAGTCCAAGCCCAAAAGGCGTAGCTGGACAAGTGGGTATCCTACAGGAGCCACGGCGGGCATTGCAAGGATAGGTCTGGGGATTCAAGGAGTTGCGATGGAATCCGTTTCGCTGGAGAACGGGAGAAGGTCCTTCTGTTTCTTGAAATGATCGTAGGCCAACCTGGTTGCCTGGCGGCCTCGACCGGTGCGTTCCAGAAAGCCCGCCTGGATCAGATACGGTTCATAGACGTCCTCCAGCGTGCCCTTATCCTCTTGCACCGCCGCCGCTAAGGAATCCACCCCGACCGGGCCACCATTAAACTTTTCGATCACCGTCAAAAGGACACGCCGGTCCATCTCATCCAACCCGGCAGCATCCACCGCCAACCAGACCAGGGCGTCCTGCGCCACTCGTTGAGTGATGTGGCCGCCCGCCTTGATCTCGGCATAGTCCCGGATGCGTTTGATCAGTCGGTTGACGATGCGCGGAGTCCCGCGAGCCCGCCGGGCGATCTCTGCCGCCCCGGCCTCGTCGATCGGTATACTGAGCAACCCTGCTGAGCGCGTGACGATCGATGTCAGCTCCTGGGAGGAATAAAATTCCAGGCGATGCACCAACCCGAACCGGTCTCGCAGAGGTGAGGTCAAGGCTCCGGCCCTCGTCGTCGCTCCCACCAGGGTAAAGCGGGGCAGGTCCAGCTTGACGGTCCTGGTCGACGCGCCTTGCCCCACGACCAGATCAAGCTGGTAGTCTTCCATTGCCGGATAAAGGGCCTCTTCAACCGATGCCGGCAGACGGTGGATTTCATCGATGAACAGGACATCGCGCTCCTGCAAATTCGTCAGAATGGCGGCAAGATCACCCGCATGGCTCAGGACGAGGCCGGAAGTCGATCGAATGGCCGATCCCATTTCCCTGGCGATAATGTGCGCGATAGTCGTCTTGCCCAGGCCTGGCGGGCCGTAAAAGATGGCGTGATCTAATGCTTCGCCCCGACGCTTGGCCGCCGCGATGCAAATCTCCAGCGATTCCTTCATCCGTGATTGCCCGACATATTCTCGCAAGCTCTGCGGGCGCAGCGCCGCCTCGAGCCCACGCTCGTCGTCGGTCAATCGGTTGCTCACGGTGCGATCGGACATGGCATAATCCTGGAAAGAATGGGGCGCAACTATTTGGACTCGGGTGTTGGTCTGAACTTGGGCGGCGGCGGAGAGGCGCCCTGTCCCGGGGCAGCTGTGCTTCCGCAATCAGGCGGGCAGCGAACTCCTCCTTGGCTCGGATCGGGCATGCTCGACCCCATCTGCTGCAATTGACACTGGGACACCAGCCCATTATCGACCGATCCACAACGCGAGGGCACATGAGACCGCCCCACCTCGTTATAGCCATCGGGACAAGCGCCGCAGACCGAAAGCATGTTGCTGCCTAAAGGCACACACTGCACCAAAACCGGATCGCCATCTTTACACAACTCCGGAGCATTGGTCCTCCCAGTGGTAGCATACCCGTCCGGACACAACCCGCAGGTCTTACGGATACTCTTGGGCTCCTCCATGCCGTCGGCAGCAGAGACCCGTTCCGTCATCGATGCGAAGCACAAAACAGCCACAACGGCCAGCCCGCTCGCGATGCCTCGCCGACTCTGTATGTTTGATGCGAGCTCCACCATTGCCATGTGTCACCCCTTGGCCAGGTCTTTGAGGACCTCTCGAATCACCTGCTCTAATCCCTGTGTCATCACGCCCGATTTTTCCACCCGCTTCAACGCTTCTTTCACATCCGGCTGCCGGTAGCCGAGATTCACCAGCGCCGACAAGGCATCCTCATAGAGCGGATTATCGGATCGCCCGGAGCCAGCCCCGGCCGGCTCGCCGGATGGATGTAACTTGGCCACCTTGTCTTTAAGTTCCAGAGCAATTCTAGCCGCCGACTTTTTGCCGACTCCCGGCACTGTCCCCAATTTTTCAATATCACCTGCTTGTATAGCCGTGTACAGGTCACGCACGGAGAGTGTGGACAGGACGCTCAGTCCCAACTTCGGCCCAATACCGGAAATGCCGGTCAACAACAGAAAGGCTTCCTTCTCGGCTGCGGTGAGAAACCCGAACAACTGAATGGCATCTTCCCGCACATGCGTATGAATGCTCAGCGTCACGGGCTCATGCTGACTGGGCAGTGAATAGTACGTACTGAGAGGGACTAACACCTCATAGCCCACGCCATGGACATCGAGCGTGACTTGCGAGGGCGCCTTAAAGGCCACGAGGCCTGTTAGTAAGGCGATCATATGATCAGTAGAAACGAGGGCTGCGGAGTGCGTGGTAAAAAGACTGGTGCTCGTCGATACTCAGTGCCGAAACTCCCGGATTACGCCGTGGCGGCGGCAACTTTCTCCATGACCTCGTCGGAAATGTCAAAGTTCGCATGGACCTTCTGTACATCGTCGTGCTCATCCAGGATTTCCATGAGCTTTAACATGTGTTCCGCGGCCTTTTCTTCCAACGCAATCGTATTCTGGGGAATGAAGTTCAATTCAGCAAGCGTATACTCGATTTTCGCGTCGCTCAATGCTTTCTTGACGGCCTCAAACTCATGCGGGTTGGTCAGGACCTCGAATGCCTTGTCGCTGACCTTCACATCTTCCGCACCGGCTTCCAGGGCGATGGTGAGAAGCGCATCTTCCTCGGCCTTGCCTTTCTCGACGACCAGCACGCCTTTCTTATGGAATTGCCAGGCCACCGCCCCGGCCTCCGCCATGTTGCCGCCATTCTTGGTCAGCAGGCTGCGGATTTCAGCGACCGTGCGATTCCGGTTATCCGAGGTAATTTCCATCAAGACGGCAGTCCCTCCGGGACCATAGCCTTCGAGTGTGAATTCTTCATAGGTCACCCCGGGTAATTCGCCGGTACCACGCTGGATGGCTTTCTTCATGGTATCGCCAGGCATATTAGCTTCCTTGGCCTTGGCAATAGCCAATCGCAAGCGTGGGTTACCATCGGGGTCCCCGCCGGACCGGGCCGCAATCGTCAACTCACGGATGATGCGCGTGAAGACCTTGCCGCGCTTAGCATCGACCGCCGATTTATGCCGCTTGATTGTTGCCCAATGGCTGTGGCCACCCATGGCGACTCCTCTTAGCGTGCACAGACCTCGCTGCCCGTCTGGTCGATGAACGCTTTGAACCCGAGGTTTAAAAACGTACAGCTAACATAGTCCTGACAGGGGTGTCAACGCGATGCCTACGCCTGCATCGGTCCTGCGAAACGGGGCCAGTCTCTACTC
This sequence comes from uncultured Nitrospira sp., assembly GCA_964556305.1. GTDB lineage: Bacteria > Nitrospirota > Nitrospiria > Nitrospirales > Nitrospiraceae > Nitrospira_A. Next base: position 11,384 of record CAZKVY010000004.1, read on the forward strand.
CGAATAAAACAGCAGTTGCGCACCGATGACGAGGACGAGGCTCGCCCAGATGAGTTCCCAGTATGACCGTTCTGTCTCAAGCTGCCGCTGACGCCAGCCGGAGATCAACTTTGACGACCCCGCAGTGATGGCCATCGTCCCCATCATGAAATGGTGCAAGGCAATCTTGTCGGCTGCGGGGTGATCCCCATGGGAATGCGCGAACAGCATCAATCCTCCCACGACGGCAAATATCGGAAGGGGCACCGTCCACACCGCGTGGGCGAACCAGCCGAGGCGCCGCAGAAATTCGATGGCCCCCACCGACAAGGCCAGCAGGCTATAGGTCTTATGCTGCAGCACCTCCGGGTCGCTTCCGAAAAACGTTTGCGCAAACGTCATCGACCCGATGGGCCAAGCATCATGATCACTCCAAATAAGGAGCAACACACCGGCCACACCCAGGGCCCCTGGAAGCAAAAAGCGCGTCCAAGCCAGGAGCGGCCACCCCAACGCCTGACGCAATTCACTCAACCCGATCAGAAGAAGAAAAACGCCTGCCACGTGATGATTGAATTCGGAATAGGCGATGCCTTCATGCGACCCTTCCCACTGAGGCCCCGAGGAAGACGACTGTCCATGGTGATGTCCGTGCTCCTCGACGGAAGAGTGCTGACCATGATCAGCGGACTGGGCAAAGGGAGAGAAAGCAAGCCAGACGAAGATCGCAAAGCAGCACGGGCCCAACAGAGAACACCAAGGCCGCAGAAATCTCAGACAATAATTCGGTCGAGAAAGGGAACCCGGCGGGAATCGAACGGCCCATCCGGACTGCCGGACGGGCCGAGAACTCGTCTCACGCATGCAATCGTCTACTACATGAACTTCATGAACTTCTCTTTGGCGTCGTCCATGACCTGGGCCGTGATCTCGACCAGGCCTCGCTCCTTGGCAATCCGTTCGATTTCCCGACGAGCCATGGGACGAATGAAGTCAGGGATGTTATCCATGCGCTGCTCGGCATCTTTCGTCCACGCGATGCCGTTCGGGGAATCGTTCTTGGAATCATCCATGACCTGCAGCGTGATGTTCTTATACCCATGCTTGCGGGCATAGGCTTCAACACTGCTTTGCACCATCGGCTTGACGAAGGACGGCAACCGCTCCAACTTTTCCTTGGCATCCGCCGTCCACGTGAATTCGCTGGCGCCGTTGGCATTCGGCTTGCCTCCAGAGGTCAATCCCATCTCCGCGACCATCGCCGAGAACGGACATCCACCCGAGGCCTTCTCTCCACCAGCCGCCGGTGCACTGGCCTTCGGTGCCGCCGTGGCCGACTGACCATCCTGAATCTTCTCATTGAGATAGGCGGCCATTTGCCCTGCGCCGGCCTGCGCTTCATCCTTGAGGGTCCCTCGAGTCATCTCGAACGGTTCGGCAGCTTCCGTGCGGCCTCCAAGCTTCACACCGAGCGAGGCGACCATTTGTGTTTCGCCGGGATTGGTCACCATCGAAAACTTGGCTTCGCAGGACGGACAGCCGAAGAACACGCCGAGTGAGCCCTCACCGGGTTTTTCAACCTTTTGAAACGTCATGTAGGTCTCGCAGTTCAGGCAAACGAACTTCATAGGATCCCCCTTCCAGGCCGGTCCGATTAGAGCTTCTCAGCCAGGACTTTTTTGTAATCCAGCAACGATTGAATCCGCCCGACAATCTCTTGATATTTTCGGATCGTCGGATAGTCGGGATCAAGGAGCGGCTGCCCCTTATCGAACGTTTTTGCGAGTGTGCGGTCGAAGGGAATGCGCCCCAGCAACGGCAGGTCCAAGACTTCGCACATCGCCTCGGTATTCCCCTCAAAGAGCTCATTTTCGGCGCCGCAGGCGGGACACCGATATTCACTCATATTTTCCACGATGCCCAACACCCGGATCCCCATATCTCTGGCGTAGGTCACTGATTTCTGTACCACATCGGAGGCGACTTCGGAAGGCGTGGTCACCACGATCGCCCCGGCCAAATCGGGAATAAATCCGGCAATGACCGGTGGCTTATCCGCAGCCGCGCCGGGGGGCAAATCGGCCAGAAGATAATCCAGCTCTCCCCAGACGACATCCGCCAGGAATTCGCGAATGACGTTCATTTCCATCAAGCCCAGCCAGACCGGGCTCAAATCCATCGGGCCCTTCCACCGCACAGGCGAGGCATCGTCGAGGAAAAAATCCATGGAAGCCACTTTGATACCCAGGGGACCGACCGGGGGCTGCGCCCCTTCCGGAGTCATTTTCAACGACTGACCATGAAGCCCCATCATGCGCGGGACACAGGGCCCGTTTAAATCGACATCGAGCAACCCGACCTTCGCACCCTGGCGTGCAAATGCCAGCGCGAGATTGACGGTGGTCATGCTCTTCCCGACTCCGCCTTTGCCGCTCATCACCACGAGCTTCTGCTTAATGCCAGCCATTCGAGCCTGCACTTGCTTCATCTGCGCGGTGATCTGCTGGACAACTTTTGCGTCGTCGGAATACTGGAGTTTTGTCAGGATTGACTTGAGATCTTTCCCGGCCGCCATGGTCATGAAAAACCCTCGAAATTGTTGATGAAGGACGCTACCACAGGGATTTCAACGGAGTCAAACCACCCATCCCCCATCGACTAGATGGAATATTGAATGGTGGACTTCGTCCCGGACGGCTGGATCAGCACGCCTCGCTTCTTCAACTCCTCCAGGATTTGACGGGCGGCGGCATCAAAATCCTGCGGCCCGGCAAAATGCAGGTCTGTATTCGGCGGCGGTTCCTCTCCCGCTCTGCTCATATGCACCGCAATCACCGGCGCCGGTTGTACCAATGTCCGAATCATCTCCGCCATGCGGTGATAGTTGATGCCGAATGTTTTGCTCGTCGAGACCACAATTAGTCCGGTGTCGATCAACAGCCGGGCGACTTCGCCATATCGACGAACCCGTTCGGAGGCAAATGACGGGTCGGCAGCAGATAAATCTGCGTCTAAACCCTGCAGGAGATTTTCACCTTCCAACAAGTAGGCGTGCCGGCTATCGGCCACCAGCAAGGCTTCAACCCGCCGCGCAAGAAACGTCTTACCCGTTTGCGCCGAGCCGGTGAAGAGCACAATCGCCGCCCGATGGCCATACTGCAGCGCCCGATCTTCGGAGCGGACATCACCCGTCAGCCACGCATATTCCCGCTGCCGGGCCTCTTCACGCAGCCCTTCCTGTTCGTCGTGCACCAACTCGGTGATGATCCCGCCGCCGGAAATATCATATTCGTCCACCAGCACGAAGCGGCCTGTCGCTTCGAAAGAGGACGACAGGTCAAACGCGAGGGGGGCTTTCACGCGCAGGGTCAATTCAGCGACTTGGTTCCGGGCCACGGACTGGCTCTCCTGCAGCTGCGCCAAGTCGGCGGTGTCGATAATGCGATGGATCACCGCCACCTCGCAGGCGGCTTCCCTGGTAGCCAGGCGCAACATGTACTTCCGCCCCTTTTCGAGAGGCCGCCGTCCCATCCAAAACAGGTTCACTCGGATCGCCGTGGAGACCAGCGGGACCGAATCCCGATGCGACGCAATTTCGCCACGCTCCACAAAAATCTGCTCGTCGAGCGTGATGCCGACCGATTGACCGGCCTGCGCCTCGCTCGTCGGAGGATCCACATTGAATCCTTCGATCGATCGCACCACCGCCGTCTTGTTCGAAGGCGAAAATACCAGCTGGTCGCCGACTTTTAGACGTCCGGCGGTGATACGTCCGGTCAAAATCCGGCGGGCGTCGAACTTGTAGACGTCCTGCAGCGGAAACCGGAGAGGCTGCTCTGAACGCACCTGCTCTTTTTTGAAGAGCGACAGCGTCTCCAGCACGGTGGGACCCTGATACCAGTTCATATGACTGCTGCGCGCTGCGATGTTGTCACCCATCTTCGCGCTGACCGGAATCATCTGTTGCGGCACTGCCCGGAACTGTCCCAGAAACTCCCGATATTCCTTCTCGATTCCATCGAACACATCTTGTCGATAGCCGACCAGATCCATCTTGTTGACGACAACCGCAAACTGCGTCACGCCCAGCAGCGACAGCAGATACCCATGTTTCTTCGATTGTTCGCGCACTCCCTCCAAGGCATCGATCAGCAGGAGGGCGGCCTCGGCCCGCGCGGCCCCCGAAATCATGTTCTTCAGGAACTCCTTGTGCCCCGGGGCATCGATGATGATGTACTGCCGACCGTTCCAGATAAAAAACGTGCGCGCCGTATCGATCGTAATGCCTTGCTCCTGCTCTTCGAGAAAGGCATCAAACAGGAACGCATACTCAAACTCTTTGCCCTGCTGGCGGCAAATGGCCTGCACCTTTTCCAACTTGCCTTCCGGCAAGGAGCCGGTGTCGGCATAGAGACGACCCACCAAGGTGGATTTCCCGTGATCGACGTGGCCCACAATGACGATATTGAGGCTTTCTTGCGGCTTGGTCTGGTCGTGCTGTGTCATAAGATTACTCGTGCAGTGGAACTTTTGTTTCCCAATTTCGTCCGATTCGCCCAAGGATCTGGCTGAGGAAGCCGGTCCTACATGTAGCCCTTCTTACGAAGCATTTCCATACCTCGCCCCGCATCCTGCGCGCGGCCGGCCCGTTCAGCCACATTGCTCTTGCGCAGCTCGATAATGATCTCGTCAACCGTCTTCGCGGTCGACTTGATCGGCATGGTACAGGGTGCACACCCGAGGCTGCGATACCGTGTTCCATCGCCCCTGTCGAGATAGAGATCCATGAAGGGAATATTCTCGTGTTTGATGTATTCCCAGATATTGATTTCGGTCCAATCGAGGAGCGGATGAATCCGGATATGGGTCCCCGGTGGAAAGGTGGTCTTGAACTGATCCCACAATTCAGGCGGCTGATCGCGGAAGTCCCAATCGCCGTGTTTGTCGCGCGGGGAAAAGTATCGCTCTTTGGCCCTGGTGCTGTCTTCGTCCGCACGAACGCCAAGGATGATACCGGTATAGCCCTTTTCCTCGACGAGATTCTTCATGGCATTCGTCTTCAACGCCGTGCAACAGACATCACGCCCTAACGTATGATTCATCCCCGCGGCCAAGGCTTCCTTATTCTGACCCACCACCAGATTCAGCCGCCATTCCCGCGCGATCCGATCACGGTATTCGATCATCGCCGGGATCTTATAACTCGTATCCACGTGCAGCAAAGGAAAAGGCACATGCCCGAAGAAGGCCTTGCGAGCCAGCCACAGCAAGACCGTCGAATCCTTCCCCATTGACCACAGCATGGCAAGGTGATTGAAGTGCTTATAGGCTTCGCGAAGGATGTAGACGCTCTGATCTTCAAGTTGACGCAAATGTTTCATGATTCACACTCGTGTATTTATGCGGACACGCCGATCTTCGACGCCGCGCCTGTTGCCGACGCTACTCCCGCGATTAATTCTGCCAATTTGGCCTTGGCCTGTCCCGACTCCAACGCGCTGCGGGCTGCCGCCAGATTCCCTGTGATCGACGTCCCCTTACCGCTCGCATAGAGCAACATGGCTGCATTGAGGAGAACCCAGTCCCGTTGCCCGCCCTGAATCTCGTTGGCGACCAACCGTTTGATCAAATCGGCCTCCCGTTCACGCTGCTCCGGCGGGAACCCGGCCATTTCGCGGAATGTCGCCATGGCCAGTCCAGCGTCTTTGGGTTGAAAGGTAAAGGGCGTGATGCGTTCGTCTTTGAGCTCCAAGAGGCGGGTCGAGTTGCCGATCGAAAGTTCCGGATCGCCTTCCACGCCGCGGATCACCAGCGCACGCGGACAGCTGAGCATCCGCAAGGCCTCGACCGTCTTTTCGAAGTAAGGCGGATGCGAGAGCCCGATTACCTGGGAACCGGCACGAGCGGGATTCAGCAATCGGGCCACCGGATGGAAGAAATTGCGCACGCCCAATTCCTGCCGCATTTCGAGAAACCGGCTCACCGGCGGGTGGTATAGCGCCAGATCGAGATACGCAAACCCTTTCTTCTCCAGCTCAGGCCCGACAAGCTTGGCGGTGTGATCGGTAGGAATACCCAGGAGCTTCAATACTGCCGAGACGCCGCGTCGATCGGCAGGTCCATCCACACCATGAAGCAACAGCACCGCTCCAGCTGCCGCCGCAATAATTGCGGCGGGAACGATGGCGTGAAACGTTTCCCGCTTGCCTCCATACACCGGTACGTCCACCACTCCGAGCCCGGAACGGACGGGCACCGGCGGAACGTATTGTCTGGCCGTGGCAGTGAACGCGGCCAATTCCGTGACCGACTCGGACTTGAAACGCATGGCCGTCAGAAACGCGCCGATCTGAGCTTGCGTGGCGGTCCCTTCGATCATCAGGCGCATGGCCTGCTTGGCTTCCTCCCACGTAAGATCCTTGGACGTCTTTTGACCTTTGGCGACTTTGGCGAGCAGATGTTGCATGTGATGATAGTAACCTTGTCTCGTATCAGGGTGACGGTGATGTTATTTGTGCAGTCCGCATTCGGTCTTGCCGAAGTTTTTCCACCGACCGGAACGCGGATCATCTCCCGGAAGGACAGGCGCGGTGCAATGCGTGCAGCCGATGCTGGGGTAGTTGCGGTCGTGCAATGTGTTGTAAGGCACCTCATGAAGCTGAAGATAGGTCCACACCTGCTCGCTACTCCACTTGGCCAGAGGGTTCACTTTAACAAGATTGAACTTCTTGTCCCATTCAATCAGCCCCGCATTGGCCCGCGTCGGGGCCTGATCCCGCCTGATTCCGGTGATCCATGCACTGTACCGACTGAGGATACGGGTCAATGGCTCTATTTTCCTCAGCTCGCAGCACTGATCGGGTTTGCTCGCCCATAAGGCCGCTCCATGTTGAGCAGCCTGCTGCTCCGGCGTCAAGAGCGATTTCATCTCAATCATCTGCGCCGGCTGTAGCCCATATCGCGCGACGATGCGGTCACGCACGTCGAACGTTTCCGGAAACAGAAAATCGGTATTGAGATAAAAAAGCGGCGCTGCCGGGTCAATCCGATGCACCATATCGACCAACGCCACATCTTCCGCCCCGAAGCTGCAAGCCAGTACGATGCGTGGCCGGTAGGTCTTCAGCGCGTATTCCAGCAGGTCCCATGGCTGCTGAGATTCAAATGCATCACTCAGCGCCTTCAGCTCTGGATCGGAGGGTCGTTCAGCGGACTGCGGCGTGTCTTTCACCCTTCTTACCCCTCGACCTTTTCCACGAGAATTTTGAAATGCTTGGCCTCAGGCTCCAACGGTCCCTCTGCCAAAATCTTGTGCCCATCATTCCGTAGACTCATCGGTACATTTCGGATCGGCTCTCCCGCATCAAGCCAGACCTCGAGCTGGTCGCCGTTATCCATCATCTCCAATTTCAGTTTCGTCTTCACGTAGTTCATGGGGCAGGCCACGCCGCGCAGGTCATACACAGGCGCCTGATTCGCGGCAACAGGTGCGGGTGCGGCGGGAACCGCAGCAGCAACAGGAGACGGCACGGCTTCTTCTTTTACCTGCGCCAGCTTCAGATCCTTGCCCATTTGTTCCGTAGCCGCCCGGCAGACTGCCAGAAACCGTTTGGCGAAAGCCATTTTCTCGTTTGCCGCCTCGGCGGTCGCATCCTTGGATCCCAAATCACCGACTTGTGCACCAAGACTCTGATACGTCGTTGGGACGATGCCTTTGGTTGCCAAGCGCACGTCGAATTCCTGGAAAGTCTCGGCATCGGTCGCCGGATCGATCCCTTCGGTCACCAGCAAACCCTTCGCCGCTGCCAGCACCGCACGATACGATTTATTCACCGACAGAGCGTACTGGTGTTTCTCGACAAGCAGTTTCGCCTGGTAGAGTTCCTGATCGGCCTCCAACATGCGGTCGTCGATCATTTCCAAGGCTCCGCCTGCGCACTCGCCGGGGCCCAAATCCTCGAGCACAAATTCGGCTTCGCCTTCCCAATCGTAATAGTAGGTCGGATCCTGCTCGTAGGGCGGCACAATGGTATAGGGAATGAGTTCGTCCTTGAGGATGTTCTTCCCGACCCGCCCGATGAACGATTGCAGGCTCTCACCGGGCTTCCGATCGCGGCGATACACATCCACCAGGTGGCGCACGGCCGCGGGAACACTTTTCGCGGGCAGCTTGACCGCAAGCTGTCCGATTTTCGGCGTACCGTCCACGTGTCCGCCGAGGTGTAGCTCATAGTGGGGCGCGGTATGCTCCCCGAGCCGTTTGCCGACTCCGTGCAGCCCGATGGTCGCTATATGGTGCTGGGCGCAAGAATTGTGGCAGCCGCTGATCTTGACGCTCACGTCGCGAAGATCTTCAGGCACCTGACCGGCAGGAAATACCTCCGCCAGGGCGCGGGCCATTCCCTTAGACGATGTGATCCCCAAGCCGCAGGTGTCCGTGCCGGGGCAGGCGATAATGTCCTCGACCAGCTCAGCGCCGGGATCGCCCAGGCTGTGCGCGACGAGTTCCTCATGAAGCGCGCTTAAACGCTCCTCCTGAATCCACCGGATGATCACGTTTTGATTGATGGTGGTTCGGATGTTGCCGTTGGAATAGCGTTCGGCCAGGTCGGCCACCACCCACATTTGCTCGCCCGTCAGATCGCCCATGGGCAACTTGATCGCCGCTGCGGCAAATCCCGGCTGCCGTTGGGGAACTACGTTCGTCCGTTTCCACGCTTCGAAAGCCGACTCGGCACCGTTGCGCGAGGCAACACCCGTGCCATTCCCATTTCCATTAGTGACGCTCGAAGCTTTCGTTGGCATCAACAAAGGCGGCGTATCGGCATACTCCAGTAACTTGATCGGTTCATGAGTCGGCACTGCATACCCCATGGACGCGTAGGCCGCTTCCCACCGGCGCTTGAATTCGTCGAAACCGAGCTTCTCGATCACGAACTTCATGCGAGCTTTGTTACGATTCTTGCGGTTTCCGAGAGTATCGAACACTTTGATCACCGCCTCGATGGTCGGCAATAATTCGTCCATCGGCGTAAATTCTCGCAGCACTTGGGCCATGCGGGGGGTCGAACCCAGGCCACCGCCCGCCACCATGCGAAACCCAATGGTTCCGTCCGCCCGCTTTGCCGCCAGCAAACCGATGTCGTGTATAGGCGTGAGCGCACAATCCTGCCGGCAGCCTGAGAGGGCGATTTTGAACTTCCGCGGAAGGCTCTGATTGAGCGGATTGCGAAGAAGATGATAGGCGACCGTTTTTGCATAGGGCGTCACATCGAACACCTCACCTTGGCACACCCCGGCCAAATGGCACGCCGTCACATTGCGCACCGTGTTAGCGCAAGCTTCCCTGGTTGTCAGCCCGACGGAGGCGAGCTGGCGCATCATTTCGGGAACGTGCTTGAGTTCCACGAAATGCAGCTGAATGTCCTGGCGTGTCGTTACATGGCCCACACCGGTGGCGAAGTGGTCGGCCAGTTCGGCGACTCGCCGCAATTGATTGGCCGTCAGCCCGCCGAACGGAATTTTGATCCGGAACATCTGTACGCCCGGCTGACGCTGACCGTAAATGCCGTACTGGAGCCGGAAAGGCTTGAAGATATCGGTCGAGAGATCACCGGCAAGAACCCGTTGGGCTTCGGCCTCGAATGTCTCGATTTCTTCGACAATGTGGGCGGGAATGGGCTCGGTCTTCACAGCGGGACGCAGAGCCTCTGTATGGGAACTCATCATAACGACCTCGTCGGTTCGGAAGTAATGTGCCGGCACATAATTTGGAATCGTCAGATGTGATACATCAATGTATGTTGTTCGTCGAGGGCCCGCTGGCGTTTCGCCAACTCCTCGACGGTCACTTCGGATAACACACTCAATTCCGCCCGTTTCACCCGATCCCAAATATGGGCGAGGAGCGCCTCTTGCTTCGATCCTCGCGCAGACGATTGTTTTGGACCGGCGTCACCGTTCGTCGCGAGCAGCGGGCCCTCTAAGGCATCGAGAATGTCCGCCACAGAGAGCTCCGAAGGTTTACGACTCAACACATACCCACCCTGGGCTCCTCGCTGACTCGTCACAACTCCCGCTTTCTTCATCGCATGCAGCACCTGCTCTAAAAAGCGGGCCGGGATGGCCTGCCGTTTGGCAATCGATTTTGCGCATACAGGGTGCTCCGCGTGGTGGAGCGCCAGATCCACAGCAGCAATGATCCCATAGGTGGCTCTAAGGCTGACCTTCATTTGTGACTATTCCGATGGGGATTCATGAACGTCTATACCTTGCGCCCATCTTTCCTGTCAAGTCGGGACGCGCTCACCTGGTAATGCCAGGCATTGCTGCGCTACTCACTGCACAGCATCTACTACTCAACAATTGCTCCAGCCTGATGCCTGCGAGACACATCGGTTCCATCCGTAGGACCCTCGGCCGCCATTGCATAGCGTAATTTGCCATGACCTGATTGGTCTCGCCATATCACGCCGTTTCCAGTTTAAGATGCATCGGAGTCGCGGCAGATTTTTCGTCATTGACATCATCTGGGGCCTGAGCAATAATCCCGCCCTCTTCTTCCTCGGTACCTTTCATGACGCTGCGTTCATCAACATTTAATATCCTGTTGCTCAGTACAGACAGCGAGATCCAGTCACACTACAGGGACCTCTTCGGTGAGCAAGCGATCACGGTCGGTCGGGAAGGCCCATCGCTGCAGAAGGACTTGGCGAAGCGCGACTTCGATGCCGTCATCATCGAATCGAAGTTGGCAGCCGCCGCGGACCTTGGCAAACTGCTCACAGGGATAGATCCTTCACGAACGCTGCTCCTCGTGGGATCTCGCACCGTGCTCAAACGCACGGCTTCTGCGCTCCAGGCGCCCAAAACGCCGAAAGCCGAAGCACCTCAGTCCAACGGTAAAGGACAAGCGTTGTGTCTGGACTCCTATCTCGAAAACAAGGTCGGAGATTTCGTCAAAGGCATGCGGAACGGCTCGGGGAAAAATCTCCATCCGATGCTGATCGCCGCCGTCGAACGTCCGTTGATTCTTCTGACCTTGCGGGAGACCAAGGGCAACCAGATCCAGGCCGCTGAATTGCTGGGCTTGAATCGCAATACGCTGAGAAAAAAAATTCTCGATCTGGACATCCCTGTCAAACGCGCCAGGGCCAGCTAATGCACCTCACGGCTGGGTCGCAGCTCTTCACAGGCGTCGCAGGTACGCCCATGCGTTACATCCACAGGTCGCCAACCACCAATGGAGGGAAGCAATGACCAAGGAAGAATTGATTGCAAAAATGGCGAATAGCGCCGGCATCACGAAAGTTGCTGCAACGGTTGCGCTGGAAGCCTTCACCGGTGCAGTCACCACGTCTCTCAAGAAGGGGAAACGCGTGACGCTCGTTAATTTCGGAACCTTCACGATCTCTAAGCGCAAGGCCAGGATGGGACGCAATCCGAGGACTGGCGAAGCTTTGAAAATTCCCGCCGCCCGCATTCCCAAGTTCTCGGCCGGCAAGGAACTGAAGGCCGCAGTCAAGTAGCTCGGCGGAAGACCCCTGGAAGGCCCAGTGGGAAAGACGCGATTGCATGGCACAGCCGCAGAGAAAAGCCTGTGGTGCCACCGCGTTTCCTTGACACCTTCGGTAAGCCTGTATTAGCATCGCCGATCGATAGGCGCGTAGCTCAGGGGGAGAGCGCTACCTTGACACGGTAGAGGTCGACGGTTCAAGACCGTCCGCGCCTACCATTTTGGTTCGCTCAAGAAGTTTCGTGATCCGATTACCGGCAGTGGGGGTGGTCGGCACGACGTTGTATTTTTTTGGCAGGATTGACCGGAGTGGCCTCACAGTTCATTCACATCACCCTTCCTGACGGAACTCGAAAACAAGTACCAACAGGATGCACCGTCCGCGACGCCTTAACTCCGCCGGGCGGACACCTCGACGGCAAGATCTTGGCCGCCAAGGTGAACGGTGCGCCTATGGACTTGTTTCATGCGTTGGATCAAGACGCGACCGTTGAACCCTTGACCTTTGAATCGGCCGAGGGCCGCGAAGTCTATCGCCATAGCAGCACTCACATTATGGCTCAGGCCGTAAAGGAAGTGTTCCCCACTGCGCAACTCACGATCGGCCCGGCGCTAGAAGACGGCTTCTATTACGATTTTGCGTTCGACCGACCGTTCACCCCGGAAGACCTGGAAAAGATCGAAGCGCGCGCCATTGAAATCACTAAACGCGGTTTGACCGTCAGCCGAAGCGAACTGTCTAAAGCAGATGCGATCAAATTTTTTCAGGACCGCGGCGAAGCCTATAAGGTCGAATTGATCAAAAGCTTCGAGGACAGCTCCCCTATTTCCCTCTACCGCCAGGGAGAATTTGTCGATCTTTGCCGAGGGCCGCACCTTCCCACCACCGGCTACGTGGGTGCGTTCAAGCTCCTCTCTACTGGAGGCGCGTATTGGCGGGGCGACGAACGGAATCCCATGCTGCAACGGGTCTACGGCACCTCGTTCCCCTCCAAAAAGGAACTCGATGCCCATCTGGCGAAGCTCGAGGAGATCAAGCGGCGCGACCATCGAAAACTGGGCAAAGAACTCGACCTCATCACGATTCAGGACGAGATCGGACCCGGCTTGGTCCTGTGGCATCCCAAGGGGTCGCTGATCCGCCTGCTCATCGAAAATTTCTGGCGAGAGCAGCATATCAAGGATGGATACGATCTGGTCTACTCACCACATGTCGCCAGGCTCGATTTGTGGAAAACCAGCGGCCACGTCGACTACTACCGCGAAAACATGTTCGCCTCGATGAAGTTGGAAGGCAGCGAATATCAGCTCAAGCCGATGAATTGCCCCTTCCATATCATGATCTACAAATCTCACTTGCGCAGCTATCGGGATTTGCCGATCCGGTACGGGGAATTGGGCACCGTCTATCGTTACGAACGAACCGGCGTGCTACATGGCCTGCTGCGGGTCCGAGGCTTTACCCAGGATGACGCGCATTTGTTCTGTCGGCCCGATCAGATTGAGGCTGAAGTCAGCCGCGTGCTGGACTTTACCTTTTTCGTCCTCGGCACGTTCGGATTTACGGAATTTGAAATCTACCTCTCGACCCGCCCTGAGAAATCGGTCGGTTCGGATGAAAATTGGACCGTTGCCACCAACGCTTTGGAGGCAGCACTTAAAAGCCGGAACGTGGCGTATCGGGTGGATCCGGGTGAAGGCGTGTTTTACGGCCCGAAAATCGACATCAAGATTAAGGACGTTCTCGGCCGTTCCTGGCAATGCTCGACGGTTCAAGTCGACTTCAACAATCCCGAGCGCTTCAAGCTGGCCTATACCGGTGAAGACGGCAAACACCACCAGCCCATTATGATTCATCGGGCGCTCATGGGATCGATTGAGCGCTTCTTCGGCATCTTGATCGAACACTATGCCGGCGCCTTTCCAACGTGGCTGGCCCCGATTCAGGCGGTGGTGCTCACGATCACCGACCATCAACAGGAATTCGCGGCCAAGATCGTCTCCACGCTCAAGAGCCACGGCTACCGGGTCGAAGCGGACCTCCGCAACGAGAAGATTGGCTTCAAGATCCGGGAAGCAGAAAAGAACAAAATCCCCTATATGCTGGTGGTGGGTGACAAGGAAGTGCAGAGCGGCATGGTGGCGGTTCGCGGGCGAAGCAAGGCTGACCATGGGACTATGCCGATCGAACGATTCCTGGAACTCATCCGCACAGACACGAATCATTCACTACGCGACACAGCAACCCACTCACAAACGAGGTGACCTATCGTCCCTAAATTACGCGTAAACCGGGAAATCAGGATTCGGGAAGTTCGAGTCATCGGTCCTGACGGCGAGCAATTAGGAATACTGCCGACCGTAGAGGCATTCAATAAGGCACAGGAAGGGGGCTACGATCTTGTCGAGGTTGCCCCGACCTCGCAGCCGCCGGTTTGCCGTATCATGGACTATGGGAAGTATAAGTTCGAGCTGAGCAAAAAAGATCACCAGAGCCGGCGGCACCAGAAGTCGACGCAGGTCAAGGAGATCAAGCTGCGACCGCGCACCGACAAACATGACCTTGAGATCAAGATCCGTCAGATCAAAGAATTCCTGGCCGACGGGAACAAAACCAAGGTGACGCTTACGTATCGCGGGCGCGAGATGGCCAACCAGGAAATGGGCCGCACGATGATGACGAGTGTGATACAGCAGTGCACGGAAGCAGGGACCGTCGAGTTTGCGCCGAGGATGGAAGGGCGGAGCCTGATCATGATTTTGGCTCCCAAATAGCGTGCACGACGCACGCAAGGAAGGAATGACAGCATGAAGATTAAGATGAAAACCCACAGCGGCGCGAAGAAGCGGTTCCGACGCACGGGAACGGGCAAACTGGTTCGTCGAAAGGCCGGCGGTCGACACCTGTTGACCGGCAAGCCGCGCGATCGCAAGCGGAGTTTGAAAGGGGCGACGGAGGTCTCCTCCGCCTCGACTCCCGCATTGAACAAGTTGCTTCCGCAATAACGATGATGGTGCCGTGAACAGGATCTGAAAGGAGTAGCGTCCCATGCCCCGTACAAAAGGTGGTCCGAAAACACGACAGCGGCGAAAGAAGCGCCTGAAACTGGCGAAAGGCCAGTATGGCGCGAAAAGCCGGCTGTTCCGAACAGCAACTGAATCAGTCGATAAAGGGCAGGCCTATGCCTACGCCGGACGAAAGCACCGGAAGCGCGACTTTCGCCAACTCTGGATTGCGCGCATCAGCGCCGCCACCCGTTTGCATGGCATCGCGTATAGCCGCTTCATGAATGCCCTGAAGAAGGCGAACATTTTGCTGGATCGGAAAGTCCTGTCCGATATGGCGATCCGGGATATGGCGGGATTTGAAAAACTCGTCGGAGTTGCCAAACAGCAACTCGCCACTGCAGCGAGCTAGCGGGTACGTCTCATCGTTCGTGACGGGAAAGTCCTGATTGAACGGAGTTTCCCGTCACGCCTCATCCAGTAATCGATCGATTTCCAACTCCAGCGCGACTGCCGGCACCCCGATCTGCCAGTGCTCCAACACTTCCGGATGTAACTCTCCGAGCAGTCCGATGGCTCGTCCATCCAGCATGATTCTTCCCGCCCTGCCCTCAAGGAACGACGGGTGAGGAACCGGTTCCAGGGTAAACGAACGATCCAAATAATAGAGCAGCAAATCCAAGCAGGAATGGATTTCTGAGAAGTGCGCTCCGGCATGGGCAATGACCGCACCCAATCTTGTGATCGTTCGTGACCCGACATCGGCACTCGCATCGGGAACGGCCACTTCACCGACCTCGAACATACGATGCGGATAAAACGCCCGGCTTGAATTCGTCTCGACCTGCAGCAACGAAGGGGTGATCCACTGGCGCAGACAGGAATAGCTGAGGGACATCACATTATCCACTTCCACGACCTTCGCCCACTCAGTGCCATCCACGCGCATGCGCGTGCAAAAGTCTTGGTGAGATCCCATGATGTTGGAAATGATTTCCTGAAACTCCATCCCCACCATGAGATGCCGGACCCGATCGGCCATTTGCTCCAACCGCGAAAGTCCGCCCACCGTAAACTGCGACGGCATGACCGGAGCAAACCGTGAATACCCCTGACTGATTGCCACATCCTCCACCACATCGACGGTATGCAACAGATCGTTGCGGTACGGGGGCAACTGCACGGCCACCTTGGGTCCGGCTGATTTCACCGTGTAGCCATAGGATTTGAGGGCCGTCGTGACCTCCTTACTGCCTAACGTATCTCCTAACGCGGTTTCGATGGCCTTGAGTGGAATCGTCCGCGGCGCGCCGAAATCGATCGGAGTGTGCCAGCGTTTGCCGAAGGCGGTTTTCACGGGCGACTGAATTTCCACCGGCGTAATCACGGCTCCGCGGTCGGCAAGGTTCGCAGCAAAAATATTCAGCGTCAGCGCGACCATATGGAGATCCGTTCCCGTCACCTCTACGAACAGATGATCGTCGCCCACCTGCACCTCGCCGATTTCCCGGCTGTTGATGATCGGGGGAAACGACAAGACCTGCCCCTTTGCGTCCCGCAATACCGGAAGACGATCGTGGCCGCTCACGATGCCGCCATACTCCACGCCTTTGGGATGGACCATGAGGATCTCGCGCAGGGTCATCACCGTTTCCATGCCCAACGGCGTAAACCGCACGTCATCCGGCTTCACCAGATCGTACGATACGGGAAACACAATGGGCGCCAGGCGATAGAGACCGATGGACACCGAGCGGCGCTTGCGCCCGAAAATGTCCGCCAGCTTTTCCTGTGTCTGAATCAGTTGCGTCAGACCGGACGCGGTCACCCGATAGCCTATCGCCGTACAGGCCGCCACATAAGGCCGCACGTGTTCCAGTCCTGGAGCCACCACGAGTTTTCCGGCGATGCGTTTCTGTTTCTTGAAAAAAGGATAGGAAACCGCCGCGCCCTGCCGCTTGGTTCTGATCTGCCGCGCGATCCCCTCGCAACACCACAAATCCGGCCGGTTGCTGTCCTGCAGTTCGATCCGCAATTCACCGGTTTCGGTATTGTGGCCCTTCAACTCCCCTTTCACCAACATCAGCCATTGCTCAAGCTGGTCGATCTCAATGCGGGACGGCGTGGCGTCAGGCCCGGCGATCAGCGCTTCAAGATCGTCTCGTTGTAGGGAAATGGTAGGCATGATGTGATGGTCCTAAAAACTTCCCCGCATGGTTCGAATGAATTCCAAATCTGCCGAAAAGAGGTCGCGAATATCGTGAATGCCCAACGCCACCATCGCCATGCGATCCAGCCCGAGACCCCAGGCAATCACCGGCACCGAGACGCCGAGCGGCGTCGTGACTTCAGGCCGGAATAATCCCGCGCCTCCCAACTCCATCCAACCCAGCTTCGGATGGCGCACATGCATCTCGACCGATGGTTCGGTAAAAGGGAAATAGGCCGGAAGAAATTTCACTTCCTTGGCCTGCGCCACTTCGCGGGCGAAGAGATTCAACAATCCCAACAACGTCCGGAAGTTGATATCCGAGCCCAAGACGATCCCTTCCACCTGAAAAAAATCGGTCGCATGGGTGGCGTCCACCTGGTCATAACGAAAACAGCGGGCGATAGAGAAGTACTTTCCCGGCACGGACGGGCTCGTCGCCAGCCTGCGCGCAGAGACCGCAGTCCCCTGGCTCCGCAACACCAACCGCTTCGCGCGTTCGGCATCGAACTGATACCCCCAGCCCGTCGATCCTGCGCCCGTTCCATTTTCATGAACCTGCGTCACGTTCGCCAAAAACGGCTCGGCAATGTCACGGGCATGGGTCGGATTCTTTACAAAATAGACATCGTGGATATCCCGCGCGGGATGAAACTGGGGCATGAACAGCGCGTCCATATTCCAGAACTCGGTCTCAACGAGCGTTCCGCGCATTTCTTGAAAACCCATGCTGACCAGCTTGAGTTTCACAAGATCCAGAAACTCCCGGTAGGGATGCCGTTTTCCGGCCGCGATCCTCGGGGCCCGCAAACTGATCGTATATTTCCGGAACTGCTTCGTTCGCCAGGCGCCTTCCTTCAGGAGTTCGGGCGTCAATTGCGAGACTTCCTCCGCCACGCCGTCGCGCGACAGTTGGTCTGCCACCTCCTGGCCGGATGGCGTCAGCAGAAACGATCGCGTCACCCGTTCATCGACCCGGAAGGGCTCGCGCGCATTGCCGCGTTTGACCGCATGCTGTTGAAGCACGGCCCGCAAGGGTTCAGCAAATGTCTGTAGCTCCCGCTGCCCGCTCCGCAACTCCTGCAATAGGGCGCGCATCGCCTCTGCCGTAGCGCTATTCCGTCCGGTACTTTCAATACATCCACCCTGCACGATCAGGATGGATCCCTCTTTCTTCAGGGTTCCGACCGCCTTACTGACATCCGACGGTTCGAGCGATTCTTCGGCCTGGATATTCTGAATCGTCAAACGTTTTCCGGTCTGCCCGGCTTCCCGCGCCGCCGACAGCACGCGTTCAATCGGTGCGTACTTCTCGAAAAACACCTCACCGACCGGAGTCAGCGAAGCGATATACGCCACGGTTTCGGCGTGCACGGCAATCAGGGATTTGGCCAAGAGCCATTCGACGGCCATACTCAACTGCGAGGGTTCCAGCCCCGTGGATTCCGCGAGTTGATCGAGCGTACAAGGCGAGCCAGGCTGCGGAGCCAACGCCAGCAGCACTTTGCTTTCGAGGGGATGAAGGTTATCCATGAATGGCGGTGTGATCCGATGCCGCTTCTATCGCTGGGCGGCTGCAATCCTATTGGTCCGTGGCGGTGGTACATGACCGGCCCTGAGCGCGGTGATGGCGGCAGCATAGTCGTGCTCGGAAAACACCGCTGAGCCTGCAACCAACACGTCGGCCCCGGCCGCGAGAATGGCCTCCGCGTTGTCCGGTTTCACCCCCCCGTCGACCTCAAGTAACGCGTGGCTGTGAGTCCGGTCGATCATGGCCCGGACGTTCGCAATCTTTTGTAAGGACGAGGGAATGAATTTTTGCCCCCCGAAACCGGGGTTCACAGACATGATGAGGATGAGATCGGCGTCGCAGACGATTTCGGACAGGCTGATCGCCGGGGTGGCGGGATTCAAGGTGACTCCGGCCTTCACCCCGCGCTCCTTGATCAATTGCACTGTCCGATGCAGATGAGGACAGGTTTCCACATGGACGGTAAGGTAGTCGGCGCCGGCCTCGGCAAACTCCCCGATGAACGCATCCGGATTGGTCATCATCAGATGCACGTCCAGCGGTAGAGTGGTAACCTTTCTGAGGGCTTCAACCACCGGGGGTCCGATCGTCAAGTTCGGCACGAAGTGACCGTCCATCACATCTACATGCAACCAGTCGGCACCCGCCTCTTCTACCCGGGCAACTTCTTCGGCCAGGCGCGCAAAATCTGCCGATAGAATGGACGGAGCAATACACACAGTTCTGCCGGCCATTATTCGCTCCTCCGTATACGGGCGGCAAAAAACGCATCCATGTTGTTTACATTGGCCATCGTAGACAGATCCCCTCGAGGGGTCAGGAACGGCAGACCGGCTGGGGGCAACCAGGGCGCGACCGAGTCGCGCTGAAATTCACGATGAGACTGACAAAACTCGTCGATGACTGATTCAGTTTCTTCGGGCTCAATCGAGCAGGTACTATAGACCAACACCCCGCCAGGCCGCAAGAGACGACTCGTCGCGACGAGCAATTCCAGCTGCATCTGCCGATGTTGCGTGATGGATTCCGGCGTCTTGAACCACTTCGCTTCCGGATGACGCCGCAACACGCCGAGACCGCTGCATGGCGCATCGAGCAAAATCCGGTCGAACGGGCGCGACCACACCTCAAGCGCCGAGCGAGACACGCTCTGCCCGCCTGGCGCAGTCTCCCCACCCAACAGTCGCCGCATATCTCCCACGATCGGTGTCACAATCTTCACCCCCAAACGTCGACAGTTGTCCATCACCAGGTCCAGACGTGAAGCGGCTCGGTCTACCGCGATGATTTCACCTCGATTTTCCATGAGCGCGGCGATATGCGTCGCCTTGCCACCCGGCGCTGCGCAGGCATCCAACACGCGTTGTCCCGGCTGCACATCCAACAGCATGGGCACCAATTGCCCCGCTTCGTCCTCGACATAAAAATGTCCTGCCGCGTATCCGGGCAGGTCTGCCACGGAAGCAGTTCGGCCTAATTGAATGCCGACCTCGCTGATCGACGTCGGACTCGCTCCCACCTGCGCCGCGCCCAAGTCGGTCAATAACGCCGCTTGCGTAGTTCGAAGCCGGTTTACGCGAAGCGTCATTGGCGGCACTTCTACTGAGGCTCGGCACAGAACTTCGGCACGTTCGGCTCCCCAGAGTCGACACCAGCGCTCCACGAGCCATGACGGGCAGGAGTACCGAACGGTCAATGCCTCGACAAGACCGTTCGTGAGATCCGGCCACTCCGGCGGAGACGCTCGGAGCATGGACCTGAGCACGGCATTGACGAATCCGCTCCAGTCTCGGCCCAGGCGCCGGCGGAGCTGTTTCGTCATCTGGACGGATTCATTCACCGCCGCTGAATCCGGCACCCGGTCCAAATACAGCACTTGATAGGCGCCGAGACGCAACATGATTTGCACGAGGGTGGGAAGTTTAGCGATCCGACGGTCGGACAAGAGGCCCAGGCGCCAATCAAGCGTCGCGCGATATCGCAAGACACCGCGCACGAGTTCCACCATGAATGCCCGATCGCGGAGATCCAGCCCCGCTTTGGCCGAGACCTGATCGAACAGGTCATCCTCCAAGAGGCCGGCCTGATCGATGGCCAGCAGCGCTTTTACGGCGGCATATCGCCCCGGGGATACCGCGTGGGCGGCTAGTGCTGGTTGCGGATCAGTTCCCATAAGCAGTACGCATACTCATCGCTGGAAGGTATTAAGGAGAATGTGCGTGACCGCTCTCGGTCAGCTCTGTGACGGCGGAACAGCTTGCAGGCTGAGGCCTTCAGTCAAACGATGACCTGCCAAGTATTGCGCCATCGTCATCCGACGGCTATTGGATGGCTGAATGTCGAGAATGTGGATGGTTCCACCCCCTGTCGCCACCTCGACTCGGTCTTTTGTCACTTTCGTCACGGTGCCTGGACTCGCTGCTGGAAACTCCTCGCCGATCGCAACCCGCCACAGGGTCCACCGCTCGCCGAGGACAAATGTAAACGCCCCTGGCCAAGGAGAGAGGCCGCGCACACGGTTTGCGATGTCCGTCGCTGACAGGGTCCAATCGATCTGTCCGTCTTCCTTCTTGAGCAGCGGCGCCATGGTCGCCTCCGCATCGTCCTGTCGCTCCGGGGTGAGCGTCCCCGCCTTGAGTCGACGCATGGTCTCGACCAACAAACGACCACCGACATCGGCAAGACGGGGAGCCAGCGTGCCGGCGGTATCATCAGGACGGATCTCCACGGTCTCACGCAGCAGCATGTCGCCGGTATCCATGCCTTCAGCCATGAACATCGTCGTGATGCCTGTTTCCCGCTCCCCTCTGATGATGGCCCATTGCACCGGACCTGCCCCGCGATACTTAGGCAACAGCGATCCGTGCACGTTGATGCAGCCTCGCGGGGGTAAAGTCAGAATGACCGGGGGGAGGATACGGCCGAAGGCGGTCACCGCGATCACATCCGGCTTCCATTCGCGCAATGCGTCAAGAAAAGCAGGATCCTTCATCTTCAGCGGCTGGAGCAGAGGAATGCCCTCGCGCTGGCACACAACTTTCACCGGGGAAGGAATGACCTCTTGACCACGGCCCTTCGGCCGATCGGGCTGCGTCACCACACCAACGACCTGATCATCAGATTTGAGCAACGCCTCCAACGAGGGCACGGCGAAGTCAGGTGTTCCCATGAATACAATACGCATGCTCTGGCTTTATCATTCTCGCTTTGCGAATGCAATTCTCGTAGCCGCTTCCTTGACTCTCGTTTCACACGCCTGTTAGTATCCGGTCGCGGGGTGGAGCAGCCTGGTAGCTCGTTGGGCTCATAACCCAAAGGTCGTCGGTTCAAATCCGGCCCCCGCAACCAACCCTTCCTGCTTCTCTTTCAACCACTTACATCAGGTTCAGGTCTCGGCGCTCGCGAGTGAAGCCGATTGTGCGACATTTGCCTACCTCCTGCCGGAACGCGGTCCAAGATCTGCACACCAGAACGCAAACTCTTCGAATGATGGTGGACATACCGAGGAGCGGACAAGAATTCTAAAATCCCAGAGGGCCGTTGGGTAGCTGTTCAATGCGTGCTTTTAGCATCAGAAACACCTCGTCGAAGGCAGCATTCACTTCGGCGTCCGATCCACTCGCCTTGGCGGGGTCGGGCGTACTCCAATGCAGCTTCGTGGGTGCCCCCCGGAACAACGGACAGCTTTCTCCTGCGGCCTGATCACATACCGTAATCACCACATCAAAGACGTCGCTCGCGAATTCATTCCATGATTTGCTACGGAGCTGACCGGGATCGATCCCATGTCGCTTCAGCGTTTCGATGGATTTCGGGTGCACATATCCCACCGGATGGCTGCCCGCGCTCACGGCCTGGTAGCGGGCAGGGCAGAGGGCGTTGATCAACGCTTCCGCCATCACCGAACGGCAGGAATTCCCCGTGCACAGAACCAACACCTTGATGGGTTTGTCTTCCATTAGTCGCAACACCCTGCGGTTTTTTCAGAGGGCTCACAACAGTTCGGCGTTGCCATGGTAATTGGCGTGCAACAGGCGGCCTCACTGGAGGCTTCTCCTCCCGAGAAGAGTTGAACATCCTCCATGGTTCGATAGGTCTCCCAGGCTAGCCCGGACGGATCTTGAATCCATGATTTTTCAGACCGCGCGTAACAGCAGATCGTTTCACCCTCATCAGTCACAGGGATATTCTTCGTTTTCAGGCGTTCCCTTACCTCTGTCAGTTCTGCCTCTTCGTCAACCTGGATGCCCAGGTGGTCAACCCCTTTCTTTGTCCGAGTCGAGATAGCAAAGTTCACGCGAGGGTCATCCAAGAGCCACTTCGCATAGTCCTGCTTAGTCTTCATTGGAGGGGCCCCAAAGAGTGCTGTGTAGAAGCTGATACCCTCGCTGAGATTCTCTACTCCGACATGCAGATGTAATCGCTTCATATTGAGTCTCCTTTTGTGAGTAGTCGGTGAACGGTCGAGCGACTGATCGCCGGCTGGTATCCATCAACAATCTCATTGACCAGACGAATCTGAGCGGGGCGTCTAATAGAATGCTGTCTCCTCGTTCGAAGGAAACCAATGTCGAGTACGGTTACACACATGACACACGGACAGCATGACGGGGACTTCGACGAGCACACCCACGACGGTGGCCAAGGCGGCCCCAGATTCGGGGCCAAACAACGCAATCGCCGTGGCCACGGCGAGTTCAAAAAAGTTACTCGCGCCGATCAGCGCTCCAGGTGCAGCAACCGCATAGGGAACCCTCAGCCACTTCATCAAACCGTAGGTCAGGGACGCATTGAAATACACTTGCAGAAGTATAGGGATCGCAATCAGCAGGACGTGTAGTGGTTTGCCTAAAATATTGTCTGCTTGAAAGGCAAAAATCAGGACCAGTGTTACGAGCAGCGCAGCAATCGTGATAGGAGCAAATTGCGGAAGGAGCGTATCCTCAAACCAAGTCTTTCCTCGTTGGCTGATGAACCACTGACGGATCAGGATTCCCACTATCAACGGAATGACAATAAAGCCCACGACTGAATAAACGAGTACAGCAAACGGCACAGTAAGCGACGATGCGCCGCTGACCAGGAGACCAACGATTGGCGCAAACAGCACCAGCATAATCAAATCGTTCACGGACACTTGGACGAGGGTATAGGCAGGATCACCATCAGTGAGATAACTCCAGACAAAGACCATGGCTGTGCACGGTGCGGCGGCGAGGATGATGGCGCCGGCGATGTATTGATCCGCTTCTGCCGATGCCATCCAGGGTGAGAACATGAATCGAAAAAAGATCCAGGCGAAGAGAGCCATAGAGAATGGTTTCACGACCCAATTCACAAACAGAGTGACCAGTAAGCCTTGAGGACGTTGGCCGACCTTCGCCACGGCGCGAAAATCTACTTTCATCATCATGGGCGTGATCATCAGCCAGATCAGAATGGCCATAGGTAAATTCACATGACTGTCCTGCCCCAATTCCATCGCTCGCATCGCCTGAATGACTCCGGGCATAGATTTGCCCAACATGATCCCCGCGACCATACAGAGTCCCACCCAGACGGTGAGATAGCGCTCGAAGAGATTGAGCTTTTTCTTTATCGGAAGAGTCTGCTGCTCGAGGGTTCCAACGGTGTCCATAATAGTCATCGTGTAAATCAAGTAATGTTGATGGATAAGGGCAAAAAAATGTCAGGGGCAACACCCTCGTTTAGCAGGGCGATACGATGACGCTTGGAGTGAATTCACCACTTCCTGCAGTTCTTCAACCGCGTCGGCATTGAGCGAATAATACACCCAGCGCCCTTCAGGTCGAGCCAGGATTAAGCCCGCCTCTTTCAGCACTCGGAGATGAAAGGATAGTCGTGACTGCCCCGTTTTAAACGCTCCTGTAAGATCGCACACACATTGCTCGCCTTCTTTTAAGCGCTCGAGAATCTGTAATCGTGTCTCCTCAGATAGTGCGTGAAAAACACGAGCGACTGTCGGGAGGCTTTTGCCGGTGTTCGTGCTCATGGAGCCATAATACAACAACAAAAGTTGATGTGTCAAAGGCCCTTGCGGATAACTAGACAGTGTTTCTCCCGGCCATTCGGCGCTTCGAACGATTCAGCTGCTTCCCCAGCTCAATGACTTGTTCAATTTTACGTGATCAGATATCCCTTATGAGGTACTCTGTAGTGTCTGTGAAGCGTTCATTAAGGAAAAGGCATCTATTTGGTTCAATTGCGTCTAACGTAGGCCCTTGGATGTTATGGCACCGATTCCTCGTCACCAATGCCTGATTTATACAGGCTCTCCTGCAGCGCATCTGTCTGGACTTTCTGCAGTGATTCGACAGAAGCTCACGGAGCACTATCGCTGCCTGTACTTGAATACTTCGAGTATGGTCACCGCAATTCAGCCCTATCTGTTGGCCGGAGGGATCGATATCACGCAGGAGGTCGTGAAAGGCAGTCTTGTGTTGTCTTCAAACAGCGCGCATCTCGCCGATGGGCATTTCGATATTGATCGAATGTTAGGAATGATTGAAGACGCGCTGAACCAGGCACTACATGACGGGTATCGCGGTCTTTGGTGTACCGGCGATATGTCGCTGGAATTTGGTCCGGAAAGAGATTTCTCAAAACTTCTCCATTATGAATGGCGACTCGAAGAGTTTCTTCACGCACACCCGGAACTCTCCGGTATCTGCCAATATCATGCGGATACCTTGCCCCACGAAGTATTGCGGCAAGGCCTATTGGCCCATCAGTCACTTTACATCAATGAGACACTGTCCCGGCTCAATCCTCATTATGCGGAACGAGGCTCCTTCACGCCAGCATCGTTCGATTACACTGGTCTGAACACCGCGCTTGATAAGACCATCCAACAGCTTTGTATGGTACCGGACGCCTTAATCTTAAACGCCCTGCCTCCCGGATATCTTCGTTAAAGACTTCGACAGGAATTTGCTCAATTACAGGATTCTCGACGGCGCAGCCGCTGCTCACGCCTTCTTGCCAGACATTTTCAGACATGTTTCCTGCCGGAGGCGATCATACGAGCAGGCATCCCCACGTATTACGCGAACCTTGTCGCCGCGACATGTTAGACGCCGTTGCGATTCCTTTTTGAAGGAGAAGTTTCGGCCGACGATGAACGCTCCGAGCGTGCGTGATGGGCTTTTCTATAAGAATTTCTTGGAGGGACAGAGGTGCCCTATGCTCCAATACGGTCATCGAGACCTTTCACGGCGCGTATACGGATGTCGAGCTCATAGTCACGATCCCAATGATCTAATTCCGCCTTGGCGAGCTCCGTCGAGTGAAGACCATGCAAACTCGCAAGTGCAGACAGGACGTTACCGTAAGTGGTGATTGTAATGCCTTCCGCCTGAAACACTGGCTCAAACAATCGCCTCGCAGAGAGTGAAGTGAACCGCCAGAACTCGCCCCAAATATCCATATCGTACCGAGCAATCTGACTGATCCCTGGCACAATCACCAACAAGACCCCTCCCGGCCGTAAGATACGTGCGATGGTGTTGAGCGCCGCTGGAACATCAAAAATAAACTGCAAGGTAAAGGTCAGAATGGCGCAGTCGTAGGTGTCCGACGGGATGTGCACGGCATTCATGAGATCAACCTGAGTGGTGGTGCCACTTATGCCGATTCACATGCAGCACATCCGAAACGGTGACATGCTCCTTTCCGAACTGTCGTGTATAGCGGTCGTCGCCGATCTCCAAGACCCGGCCGCGGATGTCGGTCTGGTATGCGGGCAGAAAATGTTCTTCGGTGTAATAACGATCGATGGGCTGCCCGGACTGCCAGCCGAAATCACGCCGAATCGGATGGACGCGGCGAAGAGAGTTTCCCCACTTCCAATCCAGGCCGACTCCGCCGTGCTCGTGGAAGAACCTCACGCGTGCCTTTTGGTAGAAGACCTCTCCCAGGAGCCGCCTAACAATCGTTTTAGCCGGCCATGCCAAAGCCGAAATCAGCTGACTCACTGAGAACGGTTCACGCCTGGGATCCTCGTTGTGCGATTGGGAGGATGAGGCGGAAGACAAGAATGACTCCCCCTGCGCAGAACATAGATGATGGCAATAACGTCACCTGGCCCCAGAGAGTCTGACAAAATACGCTCTAGGTAATGACTGGGGTCGACATTTACGCCACCATGCTCTCAGTGGATGGGTATGGGATATACTTACACCGATTTTTCTCATGGCTGGAGGGGCTATCGATAGGGAGAATACAAACGACAGGCAGACCTTTGGGGTGGCCTTTCTATCCTGCCATCGGTGGGAAGGTGGGATTTGAGGATTTATCTTTTAGCCAGCGCTACTTTCCAGCAGCCCGGCGAGTATTCCGCAAGTCGACCGGCACGGACAAGGGCTCGAGCTGCAAGGGCTTATGGTGCATAGCCAACAACACCGCTTTTCGGGGCGACGCTTGATAATCTCCCCGAAAGCTCTTGTAATAAATCATCACTTTCCGGACGTAGTCGCGTGTTTCAGGATAAGGCGGAATCGCGTGATATCGCTCCACTCGTCGTTCACCTGCATTGTACGCTGCCACGGCTAACCGGACATTCCCATTAAACCGATCCAGCAAATACCGAAGATGCCGCGCGCCGCCCCGCACGTTGTCGCCTGTGTCATACAAATTCTGCACACCGTGACGAATGGCCGTTTCGGGAATTAACTGCATGAGCCCTATCGCGCCGGCGTGGGAAATGACGGTGGGATTAAAATCCGACTCTGCCTTGATCACGGCCAATAGCAAAGCCGGATGCAGGTGGAACTGCCAAGCATAGCGCTCTACCGCGTCCTCCACCTCTTCTACGGACACTCGATGCGACAACCGGCTGACGTGCGACTCAGCCGGACGAAAGCGTCGGTCAGTGGGAACATTCGTCATCTCGAACACACCGTTCGCTCCCACATAACCATAGATGTCGCTTTCCCCGGAAGCGGAATCCCCCACAATCAGCGCGCTCGCGATGGCCAACGGAATCGCCCAGGAGACAGATGTCCACGCGTCCTCACTCAGACTGCGATCGTCGGGATGTGTGCACTGAAAAGCGCGCTCGATCCGAGCAGATTGTTCGTGGGCCATACGTCCTCCCTCTCTCCTGCCGTTCTTTCTCCGAGGGACTTCAGAGCGTTGTGATTCAGCCATGCTTCCGCAGCTTTCATGCCACTTCGCTGGTCGCACAAAAACGCCCACAGCCAACAACATCCTGTGGTTAGGAAACGGGTTCCGCATACAATTTTGCCCAGACAGATCCGAAGCCTGAGCCGAGCCGATTTGGGGACCACTCTGGCCGTTTTTGGGCCATCAGCTCGTTTCTGTCGGTTGCAGGACGAATGCACGGTTGCCGGCGAGAGGGGACGGACGAGGCAGATAACCAGCCACGGACTGAACCATTTTCCCACAGGAAGATCATGCGAGAAGCAGGCTATTGTTTGAAGGTTCTGAACGACATGCTAGAATCCCGATCAAGCCGGTCCTTCAACGCAGGAAACCGTGGGCCGGGAGAAATTCCCGCACTGAATCCGCGCCCAGCCTCACCACTCATGCATGAGGAGCACGACCTTGCCGATATTCATGGTTGATCTCCCGGCGGAGACCTGTTTACGACAGAGTTCTGCACATCAGGCTATGAAATCCGGTTGTGATTGGAGTCTGAGCGCTGCCTCATGATCAAACTGCTCCTTGTAGAAGATAATTCCGTCGACGCCCAACTGACGCAGGACCTCCTTGCCGAATGGTCGCTGGACCGTTTCGAGATTACCCATGCCTCCGTTCTGGCCGATGGACTCGCTCGATTGAGCCGAGACCGGTATGACGCCGTCCTCCTCGATCTCTCGCTCCCAGACACGCATGGGTTGGCCACCGTCACTCAGGTATTGGCAACAAGCCCTGAGGTACCGGTCGTCGTCTTGAGCGGACACGATGACCACCCGCTCGCGCTACAGGCGCTCCAACACGGCGCGCAGGACTATCTGGTCAAGGGGGAAGGTGGAACTGAGTTCCTTGCACGGTCCATTCTCTATGCAATCGAACGCAAAAAGGCACAGGAACGACTGACCTATCTTGCGCAGCATGATCCCCTCACCGGCCTGATCAATCGCGCACTGTTTCGTGACCGGCTGATCCACGCCATGGCCCGCAGCAAACGGAAAGATCAGCCCCTGGCGATCATGCTCCTTGATCTGGACCGCTTCAAAGCCGTCAATGACACCCTGGGACACGACATCGGCGATCAGCTGCTAAAAGAGGTGGCGACGCGACTGATGGAATGTGTGCGAGAGGTCGATACGGTTGCCCGCATGGGCGGCGATGAATTTACCGCCATCCTCGAAGGGATTTCAGGTGAAGAAGATGTGCTGGTTGTCGCAAAGCGAATCGTAGAATCGATCGGCACCTCGTTCCAGATCGGACCGCATCGTATCTCAATCGGCGTAAGTATCGGCATCACCCTTTATCCATTGGATGATGAAGATCTCGACGAACTGCTGAGGCACGCCGATAAAGCCATGTACGCCGCCAAACAGCAAGGCGGAGGCCGCTATCACTTTCATTCACCGGCCGGCCATTCTCCGTCTGACGTTCCCGCTCCGCTCTCGTAGACAGCTGCGTGACGCCGTCGTCATCAGCCGCAAGTGGAATCCACGAACATCTCACGACCGCGCCGCTACCGCCCGATATCGGCGAGGGGCTGCTCCGTCACTACGAAGGAGCCGCGTGGATTGGGGAGGAAAACGTTCGCCGCGACCAATCCCTCCTCTGATGGAGTCGGATGCGAGTCCGGCGTCATCACAAGTCCCCAGTGCTGGTTGTCGCGGCAGATATTATCCAAGAGCAGGGCCTCCGCATGATGGAACAAAAGCATGCCGCTCAGCATGTTGCTATGGCACACATTCCGGACACACTCTGGATGGCTTCCCTGATCTCGCACCGCCAACCCAAAGTGGTGGTTGCCATAACACACATTCTGCGCCACACGCGGTTGCGCGCCCGCAAACACAAAAATGCCCGATTCCCGGTTGAAGCAGACCTCATTATCGAGAAACGTCGGTCGGGCCTCCGGCCCATAAATCACCACCCCGGATAAAATGCCTTCCATGGCCCGGCACTGCGTAATCGTGCACACCGAGTCTAAGACATTCATGGCGGAATGCTGATCGCTGCCCACATACCGGAAGGTGATCCCGGCAATCATGCCATTGGGAACCCGTTGCAAATAGAGCGGCCCACCCCGCCGACTGTAAATCTGCACCTGGTCTCGACCGGCCCCCACAAGGAGCACCGGCTTATCTGCGACGAAGACCTTATCTTCATAGACGCCGGGGCGGATAAACACCTGATCATCCTCTCCGGCATCCTTGATCGCCGCGCTGGGACGAATGTAGGCACCGGGGTCCCGAGCATCGACAATCAACGTCTTGCCGCCCTTAGGATTGGGTGGCGGCTCGGTGAGGGGGTCCTTCTTTGCGCCGAATGAGCCAGGCTCAGGAGGTCTATCCATACGACCGTTTCAATCCTCTTTAAATTCAGATCGGCCCAGCCGATCACAACACCACAAGGAGCGCTAACCGACAACAAACGAGAACGTGCCTTCTGTCAACCAATCTGCCCTCCTCCTCACGAAGGGCCCTTTTCCGTACAATCCTGTGTGCTTTTCAGACCGGACTGTCCGACCCCTTCGCCCCGCAAATCATGCCAACCGTACAATTTCACAATAGGTTCCCAATAGTCACCTGCTGGTGCGGTTCTTTCATATCAACGTCCCACAACAATGGACCGGATCCAGGCTCTACCACCAGGGAAGAAAGAGGGGCTGCTATGACCATGGTTCAGCTCACCCTTGTAAAGCTGCGAGGCATCGGTGCCGCATTAGTGTTGTTTGGTATGCTAGCGAGCGCCTCAGATCTGTTCGCGGCCTCGCCCCAGCCACCGGATGCTTCACGCCGCCTCTACGACCGCGTGATGGACGAGTTCCGCCATAAGGACTATGCCGCAGCACTCGCGGGGTTCCGCTTCTTTCTCGAGCTTCATGGGCAATCCTCCTTGTCGGCCAACGCGCAATACTGGATGGGTGAATGCCAGTACCGCATGGGGCGGCATGAGGAAGCGCTGGGATCATTTTTCCGGCTCATTTCAGATTATCCGATGAGTCAGAAACTCGCGGCCTCGACCCTCAAAATCGGCCAAATCTACACGAAGCAGGGCGACCTTGAGAAAGCCCAACTGATGTATGAGCGCGTCACGGGCCAATATCCCGATAGTCCTGAAGCAGAGGTCGCTCGTAAGGCGATAGACGCCGCTGTCGCAAAGGGAGAACCCATCGCCGCTGAACCGAATTGACCGGGTGACGCATTTGGTCGCTGCAGGTCGCTCAACGGTCCGCATCCTTGATTGAACCGGCATTAGTCCGGATCGGCAAGATCCAGAACCGTCACGAGACCGGGAACCGTATACGTGTGTAAGGGACTCAGCCGCACCAGTTGCACGCCAGCGGCGCGAAGCGCACCGTCGAACAGAGAGTCAGGCGTTCCATCCGCTTCAGCCTCCGGTGCCGGTCGCTCGACCTGCACCACCTTCTCTACTAACCGGCTGCCGGGATGCACCAGCACAAACGTTGCCCGTGTGAGCGCCAGTTCCCGCAACGTTTCAGCCGGAGGCATCCCGGATGGAACGCGCAAATCCAACATGCTCCACAGAGGAATCTGCGTGAATAACAGATATCGATCTTCCACCGCCAGACGTAGAAGGTTATACAGCTGAACCTCCTGATCCGTCAGCAGCGGCTTGGGGGCAAATGCCATTCCGGACGGCAGGGTGCCCCCCGGAGCATCCGGTTTACGCCGCCGCCCGAATGTCTCCCAGGCCAGACTTCCCAGAAAGACCAGCGCGCCAAGACCGAGGAGAGGAAAGAGTAGGTCCATGACAGTCCGATTGAATCAACGAGGTAGAGACAGGCCCATACTCCGCCTACCCACACCGCCGGGAACCACGGAACCGAGTAAAACGGGACGACGAGCCCCTGTCACTTGCGGGACATTCGTGCATCGTCCGTGCAACAGGTCGTGAGCGAGCAATGCGAAGGCCGTCGCTTCAAACGCCTTGCTGCTCCATCCACACTCATCGAACGTCAGCACAGGCGCAGGAGCGAACACCGTCCGCAGCGACGCCATAATGGCTTGATTGGACACGCCGCCTCCTCCGACGATCACGTCATCGATCTTGCCGTGGACCCACCGCTTGGACGACCCGATCGCTTCCGCCGTCCAGGCCGCGCAGGTCGCCAGCAGGTCTTCCATCGATAACCGCACCCTCTTCTGCCTGTCGAGCAAGGCACGAACGAACGGAGCACCAAACTCTTCCCGACCGGTAGACTTCGGTGGACGCCGCGTCAAAAACGGATGGACCATAAGTTCCGTGAGCAGCGCCCGATTGACGGTTCCCCTGCACGCCCATCGCCCCCCGGCGTCATACGCACGCTGGCCTTTCGTCGCTCCATGTACGATTGCATCGAGCACCATGTTGCCGGGCCCTGTGTCAAACGCGCGCACTCCATCCACGTCGCCGCCAGCAGGGAGATAGGTCACATTGCTGATCCCTCCGATATTCACCACCAACCGCCCCCGACTCGCATGGCTGAAGGCGATCGCATGGGCATATGGGACCAGCGGAGCGCCTTCACCCCCGGCAGCCATGTCACGCGGCCGGAAATTTGCTACGGTGGTGATGCCCGTGCGCTCCGCGATCACTGCTGGCTCACCAATCTGTAATGTCGATCGAACCAGACCTGTGCCGGGCTCACGCGTTCCCTTGGGCAAATGGTGGATCGTCTGACCATGTGATCCAATGGCATGGATATCGGACGGCCGATACTTCGCGGCTCGAATCACCTTCAGCGCCGCCTTGGCAAACAATTCCCCCAAGTACATGTTCATATGGCAGATCTCCGCCACGTGGCCGTGAAGCGACAGATTTACCACTCGTTGCTGCAGTGTTCGAGGATAGGGCACGGACGTGAACGCAATGGGCGTGATTTTCGGCCTGCCCGCGCGCCGGACAATACTAACCAGCGCCGCGTCCACACCATCGGCTGATGTCCCGGACATGAGTCCGATAACCTTCATCCCGTTCTCCCTCAACCACACCGGCTAAGCATCCGCCTGGCATGCGGTGCGCTACGCTAATCGAAACCACGCAACGGGTCAAGCGCTTCAGTCTGTACAGGATTCCATCTGTGCAGGCCTTTGCGTTGACTTTGCGGAAATCGGATGTTACCGTCCGCCGGATGTTTCGCCCGATTTTGCTCACCCTTTTCATCCTAATTTCTATGCTGTGGACCCCTCCCACGGCTGTCCTCACGGCATCTGCCGCAGAACCGCTCAATGTCGTAGTGACGCTCCCGGTCCTTAAAGATTGGGTGCAGCAAATCGGCGGATCGCATGTGCATGTCGTCTCGCTCATGAGCGGCTATGAGAGCGAGCATACCTATTCTCCCAAGCCCAGCGATCTGGTCGCTGTCCGTAAAGCCGCCCTCTTATTTGAGGTCGGAGCGGGGCTCGAAGTGTGGGTCTCATCGCTGGTCAGGAATGCGGGAAACGCGTCCTTGCAGGTGGTCACGACCTCCAAGGGCATTGAATTGATCCCGGATCACCCCGAATCAACCGCCGACGCGCACGGGCACGACCATGCGGGTGGCAATCCTCATGTCTGGCTGGATCCCTCCGCGGCCGCCACGATGGTACAACATATTTCCAAAGCCATGTCGGACGCCGATCCCCCTCATGCGGCGGAATACCGTACCAACACGGCAGACTATCTTCAGGCCCTCCTGCGCGTTCAGGAAGAATCGATAAACCGGCTCAAAAGGGTGCCGAACCGGGCGGTCATTGTCCATCACCCGGCTTGGCCCTATTTTGCCCGGCGGTACGATCTGCATATCGCCGGTACGATTCTCACCCAGCCCGGAGGGGAACCTTCCGCACGGCATCTGCATACGCTGATCGAGGCCATCAAGCGGGGCCACATCCGGGTGATAATCTCCGAGGTCCAACTCAACCAGAAAGTTCCCCAACTGCTCGCCCGGGAAACGGGGGCGCACATTGCCGTCCTGACCACCTTGCCGGGCGGCCTCCCGGGCACCGAGACCTACCTCGACATGCTCCGCTATAATGTGCTCCAATTGGCTCACGCGCTGGAACAGACATAACCGCGGCCGCCAACCGGACATCGACGTCAACCAGCATCTTCATCGAACACGCCACGCATGACTCATCCGATTATTCGTTTTGACCACGCTACGTTTGGGTTTCCCGGCACCGTTGCGCTGGAGGATATTTCTCTGGCCATTCCCGAATCGGAATTCGTCGGCGTGATCGGCCCGAACGGATCGGGAAAGACGACCCTTTGCCGGGCCGTGCTCGGCCTGATGGCCCCGCTGAGCGGCACCCTCCGCGTCCTCGACTGTGCCTGCGAAGAACTTCGCTGCCACCATCGGGCGCTCATCGGATATCTCCCGCAAAAGGGGATGCTCGATCGTAACTTTCCTGTCACCGTCCTGGAAGCGGTGATGATGGGGCGATACGGCGCGCTGGGCCTGTTTCGACGGCCCTCCGGAAAAGATCGCGACATCGCCCGTCAGGCGCTCACGCAGGTCGGCATGGACCACCACCGGGATTCCGCACTGGGCGCGTTGTCCGGCGGTCAGCAGCAACGCGTGTTCATCGCGCGAGCCTTGGCGCAACAGCCCCGCATTCTGCTCCTGGATGAGCCCACCACCGGGCTGGATCTTACGGCCCAACACAGCGTCGTGGAGTTGATCCAACAGCTGCATCACGAACTGAAACTGACGATTCTCATGATTACCCACGACATCAATATGATCCGCTCGCGGGTGGATCGATTGGTCCTGCTCAAAACCAAGTTGTTCGCGGCGGGACCTCCGCAGGACGTGCTGAAACCGGAGATTCTCAGCCAGGTCTATGGCAAAGAGCTGGTCATTACCGACAAAGACTTCATCATCGTGGAAGACTACCATCATCACCACTGAGGCCCGCCGATCCGATGACGGAGCACCCATTGGATGGATGGTCAGGACTTATTCCCATACGACCCTTTATCATCCATTCACCTGGCCCAACGACTCAGTGAGACCATGCTAGAACTGCTCGCGTACGATTTTATGCAACGCTCGCTCCTCGCCGCTGCGCTGGTGGGCTCGGTCTGTTCCGTGATCGGCGTGTTTGTGGTGCTGCGCGGCTTGGCTTTCGCCGGGGCAGGAACAGCCCATGCCGCATTTGCCGGTGTCACGCTGGCCTACTTGCTCGGCCTGCCTCCTCTGAGCCTCGCCATTGTGTTCGGACTCGCAACGGTATGGATCACCGGCTGGGTCGAGGAAAAGGGCCGCATGAAGTTGGATGTGTCGATCGGCATTCTTTACACCGCAACCATGGCCCTGGCTATTTTGTTTCTGGGTCTCATGAAGACGTATAACCCGGAAGTGTATGGCTACCTGTTCGGCAGCGTGCTGTCGGTCACCCCTGAAGAGCTCTTAACCATCGGAGGACTGAGCGTCGTCGTATTGGGAACGATTCTCCTGCTCTCGAAAGAACTTTACTTCATCGCCTTTGACCAGGAAATGGCCGCCGCTTCCGGCGTGCCTGCCCGGCAAATTTTCTACCTCCTCCTTACGCTGGTCGCACTGACCGTGGTCATATCCTTAAAAACGGTCGGCGCCATTCTCGTGTTCGCGATGATTCTCATTCCGGCATCCACCGCCTACCAGCTCACGCACAGCCTCACACAAATGACGCTCTACTCGATGTTCATCGGCATCTTCTGTTCCG
This sequence comes from uncultured Nitrospira sp., assembly GCA_964556305.1. Lineage (GTDB taxonomy): Bacteria > Nitrospirota > Nitrospiria > Nitrospirales > Nitrospiraceae > Nitrospira_A. The sequence goes on from CAZKVY010000004.1 coordinate 46,483, forward strand.
TGACCGGCGTGCTGCTGTCCTATGCGTTCGACCTGCCATCCGGTCCATCCATCGTGCTGTTAGCCACAAGCCTTTTCTTCCTGGCCGTCTGCTGTTCACCGAAGCGACTGCATCGTATTCAAGCGGAATAGCCAATAGCCGCCGGGCTTTTGGCCGAAAGCATAGCGGGTGATGAGTGATCGTTGCCTGGATTTCGAGAGATAAAAGAGACGGGAACGAGGGATTGGAATCGTCAGTCCGGTCTAAGGGTTCGGCTTCTTCCGGGACCAGACCATGCCGGTCTGCTCCTTGGCACTGAATCCCAGCCGTTCGTAGAATCCCGGCATGCGCGTGCATAGCCAGAACAACTCGACCTGCTGCAGCGTGGGATGATTCAGAATGCGCCGTACGATCTCAGTGCCGATCTGTTGACCTTGATACTCGCGATCGACGATCACGTCCCAAATGGAGGCGCGAAACACATAGTCCGTCAGCACCCGGCCGAAGCCCACCAATCGAGGACCGTCCCAGGCCGAAATGACCAGATCCGTCTTCGCCAGCATAGCTTGTGCCTGCGCCAGCTCGCGATGCCTGGCCCAGGGAGCCTGCCGGTACAAATGAATGAGTTGGGTCGCGTCGAAATCGTTGCGATCGGAAAATGCGATTGGTCGTTGGCCGGTCTTGAGAGCAGGAGGCATCTTGTACTAAATTAATCCCTCCGAACGGGTCAGTCAGTTAACCGTAGTGTAAGAGGAAGACCATGGGAACGCAAGTAAGAAGCTGTCCGAAGTGTTTTCAGTTGATGTGGCTCAAAGAAGATCACTACGATGTGATCGACGAAGAAACGGTCCGCACGAAATGTCCTCACTGCGATTCGACCGTCCGCTTTCAGTTGGTCACCGCCGGCGCGAATGCGGCGGGACCGAAGATGGGGCATTGATTCGCCAAGCAAGTCCTGCGTGCGATATGCCGGGACGCGAGGCGTTTCATCCACTTACCGTGGTCTGACTCGCCGCTTCACTCTACATGCCTCGCCCGGCGCCTTCCAATTCCGGCTGGTTGCCTGGCAGAATCTTGATCAAAGCCGTCCGGTACTCTCCCATCCGCCTCTCCTCCGCCGGGCTGACTGTAATTTCCCTATCCCGCTGCATCCGTTCCACCTGGTCCAGCACGGCCATCAGCGGCTGAACCGTGCCCAATACATTGCCGACTTCGAACGCTTCCAACGACTCAATCAGGTATTCCTGCAACGCCTTGAGCGGAGAGCGACCACTCTGCTCTCGAAACCGTAAGAGAGCCTGCTCAAATGCTTCCACAGCCTCAGGTTTGGGCTTGACCCCGGTCGGCACCGATGCCAGATGCACCACAGCCGGTAACTTGGCGGCATATCCCTTGAGCTGTGCAATCAGCTCTCCGATCCGATCGAGCACGGCACTGGTTTCCATCGTTGGCTTCTCCTCACCTTCCCCGACGAGAATCGTCGGCCTTCTGTTCTGTTAATTTCAAATCATGGCCAGGCCGGCATCCCCTCTCTCGTGGCTACGCGCAGGAGATCTCGCACCTGTTCCATATCCGGAGGAAAAGGCACATCGAACTGATGATACTCCCCACCGGTGGGATGTGTGAATCCCAGCGTACGGGCATGCAGCATCACTCGGGGTATCGGGATGCCCGCAACTGCCATCACTTTCGATCCCCCATATGTTTTATCTCCCAGGATGGGATGGTCGATGGAGGTGAGGTGTACTCTCAGCTGATGGGTGCGTCCTGTCCTGGGAGAAAGCCGCACCTGCGACGCGATCTTTCCGTATCGCTCCTCAACTTGGTAGTCGGTTGCGGAGGCTTTGGGTTTGGTGGTGCGTGGCGAAAACTTCTTTCGTTCCTTCGTATCACGCCCGATCGCGAGCTCGATGAGGCCATGCCCTTTCTTCGGCACTCCCCAGATCAACGCTTCATAGACGCGGGTAATCGTGTGCGATTTGAACTGAGCAGCCAGTGCGCGGTGAGCCTGGTCCGTTTTCGCAATCACCATGACGCCCGAGGTTTCCTTGTCCAATCGGTGGACGAGTCCCGGACGTTCCTTGCCTCCGATATGCGAAGGCGTGACGCCTGAGGTCGCGAAGTGATGCAGGAGGGCATTCACCAACGTTCCCGACCAATTCCCCGGCGCGGGGTGTACCACGAGGCCGGGCGGCTTATGGAGCACCAATAGATCCGCATCTTCGTGGAGAATATCAAACGGGATGGCTTCGGGTTTGAGATCCAGCGGTTCAGGCCGCGGCACCTCCAGCCTGATGCGGTCCCCAGGCTTAATCTTGTGACTTGGGCGGATCGTCTGCCCATTGATGAGAATGCGCCCTTCCCCGATTAGTCGCTGCAAGGCCGAACGGGAAAAGCTCGGGTCGCGATTGGCAAGAAAGACGTCGATCCGCTTGGACGATTCTCCTCCGGTCACGACAATTTCAACCGGAGTGGTGCTGATCCTATTCACGTGGTGACTGCCTGACGTCTTGCGACACGCGAGCACATGCGCTGCCACACAGGTCCATCAAACACAAAGCGCCCATTCCGTCCCCATCCTCTGCACCTCTCACACACATGTCGTCCACAATTCATCCACATGTTGGGTTGCACGCTCGCGCGCTTCGACGCCGGCACGAGTGTACGTGTGACCGTTCATTTCTGTCAGGGGTGCGTTGGATTTGACACCATGTTTCCGCGCATTCCCCTGATGCCGCATGATGACACACTCGCACTCCAGAAAAAATTCATGTTGTTAGCACGATGCCTATCGCTCTCGCTACAGGCACCTGACTTGCTTATTTATGGAGAGGGTTTGGCGCTTCAACATTTGGGGTTTGGGACAATCCAATGGCTGCTGATTTTATCCACAGAATCCTCAGGTCGCTGCAGGACCGGTTCGTCACAACAGAGGAAGCTCTGTCCCCCGTTGTGGACAACCAGACAGAGCAACCGATGCCACCCCCCCTGCGCGAACGACGCATCGACACTCGCTTCGCCGTCAGGACTCCTTGCGTCTACGAGTGGGTGGTGGAACATGGCTCCGACGCCGCCTCGATACTCGGGAAGGCTTATTCCTTGAATGTGAGTTCGGACGGGATTCTCCTGTTGCTTGACCAGAAGCCGCAAAGCAGACAGCTGCTCAGTCTCCAGAATCCCGCACTGCAGCGACAACGCTCGTTGACGTTGTTCGAGGTGCGCTGGTCCACGCACCTTCCTGTAGGCACCACCCACCCGCGTTACCTGGTTGGTTGCCGTCTCGCATCTGGCCGATTCCCCTTCTTCCTTGTCCAGCGCCAACACCTGGACCGCGACATCTCAGGCCTTTCGCTCTAACCACTCATCACCCAACGGCACGAATGGGCCGCACCGCAGAGAGCGCTTGTCGCACGGCCATAAAATCAGGCGGGGCATCGACCGTCCACGTGCCATATATCCCGGTAACAGGATGCGTGAACCCCAACGTCCGGGCATGCAGCATGACCCGGGGAATCTCATCCCCCGCGATCGCACCGACCCGCTCACCCCCGTATGTTCGGTCACCGAGAATCGGATGGCCGATGGTGTGAAGATGCGCCCGAATCTGGTGCGTGCGGCCTGTGTGCGGACTAAGCACGACGCGGGCCGCCGCGGCGCCGAACACCTCTTCGACTCGATAGTCTGTGACGGCAGGTTTCGGAGAGAACGTCTGGATTGAGGTGCGTTTGGGGTTTTGCCGATCCGGGCCCAGCGCAGCATCGATCCGGCCTGTCAATTCAGCCGGCACGCCTACAACGAGCGCTTCATAGTGACGGGTGATGGCATGACGCTCGAACTGCATGGATAGTTTTCGGTGCGCCTCCTCTGTCTTAGCCACCACCATCACTCCGGACGTGTCTTTATCCAACCGATGCACTACGCCCGGGGTCGCCGTCCCATCTCCGCGGGCGCAATGGTCCAGCAATGCATTCAGCAGCGTGTTGGACCAATGTCCCGGTGACGGGTGGACCACGATCCCCGCAGTCTTATTCAGCACCAGACATGCCTGATCTTCAAAGAGAATCTCCAACTGTTTCGTCACACCATCGATGCGTAGTGGGGCTGGCTGGGGAGCATCAAAGACGATGACATCTCCCGCCTTGATGCGCTGACTCGATTTGGCGAGGTGATTATTTACCCGCACCCATCCCGCCGCAATCATCCGTTGCAGAGCCGCTCGCGAGAGCTTCGGCTCACGATGCACCAGGAATACGTCCAATCGCTTTGGCTGCTCCCCCGAAGAGATAACAAATTCTGTTTGCATGGCGTGATTACGCTACGGCAGTCGGACGACGGAATGCAATCGAGGATCTTCCCCAATGACTCGGCAGCCGCAATGAGCGTTGACGACGGCGACCACAACCACGGCGCTCGAGCTTGCCAACCCCCATTTTCATTCACTACTAACACCAGTGAAATCAGTTCGTGGGCAATCAACGACCTGCTGCGCGAGGGTCTTTCACGAGGTGAGACCGGCAGGCGACTGAGAACGGGCTCGCTCAATACATGTAATCTCTGCATTGGACAACCCCCGTACTCCGGAGTAGGATGACTAATCGTATGACCTTGCGGGCACGCTGGTTCGTACGGGCAAGGAGCTGGGGCGATGCCTTCGGTACCTTCCCACGACCGGTCGTTTTTTCAGGAGGCCATCGATAGGGCCGGTAGCCCGGCTCATCGCTTCCCCCCTCCACAGCGTCGATCTCCTTCAACTCTTCTCATTCCTTCGCCAACCATCTCGTCGGCTTCACGCTTCACCAACCACTCACGTTCCAGACCCTCTCGTGCAATTCATCTGCTCACGTGGTGCACCGGCCAGACCGGATCACCCATGGGCGTAACAAGGAGGTTGCGATGACATCCTCTCTAAAATTGCGACGGGTCGCGGCCGTGCTGGGACTCGCTTTGGCGGGCGCGACTCTGTTGTGGCCCCCTCACGCGCGACCTGATAATGCACCGGTCACCCTGCCGATCGAAACGGTGGCAAACTACCTGCACGCCGTGATTGAAGCAGATCGCGATGTGTATACCAGACATGTTGTCGAACGCTTGCAGACCAAGGGCGTGGTCGTGGCATCGGAGAACTGGGAGCAGAAGAATACCTTGCCGCTACCGGCCCAGTTCCTGATGGAGTCGGGACGCTACATCGCCAAGAAAGGCCTGGGTATCCAATATCGACTGATCAGCCTATGGCCGATCAACAAGCGCAATGTGGCGGCGAATGAGCTCGAAAAGGCAGGTCTGGGAACCATTCTGACGCAACCGACTCGCCCCCACACCGGCTTCATGAAGATCGGAGAGACGCGCTATTTCCAAGCGGTGTACGCCGATCTCGCAGCGACTCAAGCCTGCCTCGGTTGCCACAACGCACACCCCGACAGCCCAAAACGGGATTTCAAGCTAAATGATGTGATGGGTGCGCTCGTCATCACCATTCCCGTGGGGCAATAGTTCCTTGGACGTTCAACCCTGGAAGCCCCTCGCGCTACAACAAGACCGGCAGGACGCATCGCGATCCTGCCGGGTGGGAACAGGTCCCATCCTACACGTCAATGGGCGTCGGTCTTGTTCAGGAAAAGGTATACGCGTCATGGAACCGGAAGGCTGCGGATTTCGCGACGCTTCAGCCGATTAAGCGCTGCATCCTTCTCTGCAAGTTGCTGCTTCAGTTGTTCGATCTCTTCCTGGAGTCGAAGAATGATGCCTTCTGAATCGACCTCCCCGGAGGTGGATGGTCCAGGACGGAAGGCTTCAAATTCAGGCGTCGAAGCCGACGCCGGTGATCCGACCATCTGCAGGGAGGCTGCCGCCGATCCCCTACGCTGGAGAGATGACAAAAATCCAGTGTAGTTGAGGATCAATTCGCTGGCCGATGCTCGGTGCCCCCCTGACCAATTGGCCTTGGTGCCGATCACAAATCTGGGTGAGTCAAATGCTAAGGCCCCGCCGCTGCCTTGTACGGAATAGAGGGGATTCGCTCGCACGCGCGCAAGCTCTTCCAACTTTCCCCCTAGCGGGAGTCGATGATTCGCGATCACCAGATGTAGCTGTCCCTCTTCAATAAACATTCCGCCAGAGGTGGTTTCGTGGCCGGACCCTTCCGTCCCTACCAGCGTAAAGACGATCCAATCACGAGACCTCGCTTCTTGAAAGGACTGGCGAACGGCAGGGACTAGGAGGTTGAGCTCTTCCAACGAGAAGACCGAACGCGGCGGTCTCGCGTTATCCATGAGACCGACCCGTTCTTGAAGCAACAACTGGCTGAGGATGGCAGAGAGCTCAGCATCCTTCCAGGCCTTTGGATGATCGTAGCGTAGGGACGAATCGCGGGTTTCTTGAAAGGTGTCGAGGCGTACGAACCAGGAAGACTCCTGTTGAACGACGCGACTTGTCACCGGAGGTCCCGCACAACCGAGACAAAAGAGGATCACCAGCCCGAGGAAGCAAGAATTGAATGACGTGCGTTGTACCACCTGATGACCCCGACGGCAGATCAGGCTGAAACGGAATCCGCAGAGTGCGCTGAGGTACCGGGGAGGAAAGTTAGGCGTGCCCTGCTTTTCGCGCACGGTCGGCGATCTTTTTGCGGAGGCGAGCCTTTTCGAGGCTGATTTCCGCCTCTCTCACTTCTGAGGGAAGGCCGCCGGCTTGGAGGCGTTGCTCGGCCTTTTCGACAGCCTGTTGGGCACGGCCGATATCGATGTCTTCAGCCTTTTCAGCAACTTCAGCCATAACCGTGACCTTAGTCGGCGTCACTTCGGCAAAGCCCCACAGCACCGACATATAGTGCCAGATATCTCCCGTCTGGTACCGTAGTTCTCCAATCCGCAAAGTAGAGAGGAAATGGCAGTGGCCCGGCAACACGCCGAACTCTCCCTCAGAGCCGGGAGCAATCACCATATCGACATCCTGGCTCAGGAGCAACTTTTCCGGCGTGACGACTTCTAACAGAATCTTCCCGGCCATCTTCTCTTACTACTCCCTTATTCCATGTGAGAGGGAATCGAAGCGTCCTGTACTGGGCACGTTCAACGAGGGCCTTCTGAGACCGCGCGTGGCGCGAGCAAAGAGGACGCTCGAGGCACTCTCCCTAGACCTTCACTCCCATCTTTTCCGCCTTCGCGACCGCTTCTTCGATCGGCCCCACCATATAGAAGGCCTGCTCAGGGAGGTGATCGTACTTCCCTTCCAGGATTTCCTTGAAGCTCCGGACCGTATCCTTCAGCTTCACGTACTTGCCCGGCGCACCGGTGAACGCTTCGGCCACATGGAACGGCTGAGACAGGAAGCGCTGAATTTTGCGTGCGCGCGCCACGGCCATCTTGTCGTCTTCCGACAACTCATCCATGCCGAGAATGGCGATGATGTCCTGCAAATCTTTATACCGCTGCAGGACGGACTGAACACCACGGGCCACTTTGTAGTGCTCTTCTCCGATGACTTGCGGATCGAGAATACGGGACGTGGAATCGAGCGGATCGACCGCCGGGTAAATACCCAACTCAGCCAGCTGCCGAGACAGCACGGTCGTCGCGTCTAAGTGCGCGAAGGCCGTCGCCGGAGCCGGGTCGGTCAAGTCGTCGGCGGGCACGTAAATTGCCTGCACCGATGTGATGGACCCCTTCTTCGTCGAGGTGATCCGCTCTTGCAGCGCGCCCATTTCCGTGGATAGGTTCGGTTGATAACCGACCGCTGATGGCATACGGCCAAGCAACGCGGAGACTTCCGATCCCGCCTGCGTAAACCGGAAGATGTTGTCGACAAACAACAACACGTCCTGATTCTCTTCGTCTCGGAAAAATTCGGCAACAGCAAGACCGGTCAGCGCGACCCGTAGACGGGCCCCTGGTGGCTCGTTCATCTGACCATAGACCAGCGCCGCTTTGGACTTGGTATAGTCGTCCGGATCGATGACCTTGGACTCCTGCATTTCGTGCCAGAGATCGTTGCCTTCACGTGTACGCTCACCGACGCCCGCGAACACCGAGAATCCACCGTGGTGGAGCGCGATGTTGTTGATGAGTTCCATGATGATGACGGTCTTGCCGACTCCGGCTCCACCGAAAAGCCCGACTTTCCCGCCCTTGCTGTAGGGCTCCAACAAGTCGACCACCTTGATGCCGGTCTCAAGCACTTCGGTCTTCGTGTCCTGGTCTTCCAACCGCGGCGCAGGCCGGTGAATCGGATAGAATTTTTTCGCCTTGATCGGTCCCTTCTCATCGACCGGCTCACCCAAGACGTTGATCAGACGCCCTAGGGTCTCACGACCAACAGGAACAGAAATCGGCGCACCAGTATCCTGTACGTCCATTCCCCGAGTCAGACCGTCCGTCGTCGACATCGCAATGCCGCGCACGCGGTTCTCACCGAGGTGTGAAGCGACTTCGAGCGTGATCCGCACGGCAGGCTTACCGGCAGCCTTATTCTCTTCCTGCGTCACCTTGAGCGCATTGTAGATGTTCGGCAATTGGCCGGGGGGAAATTCCACGTCGACCACGGGGCCGATGACTTGAATGACTTTTCCTGTGCTCATAAGGCTCCTCTTGTCGTCAATGATGCAGCCGGCGAATTACCGTGCTGCAGCATTCCTCATTCCACATTTTATTTCAGGGCTTCTGCGCCGCCCACGATGTCCATGAGTTCTTTGGTGATCGCCGCCTGGCGGGTCTTGTTGTAATACAAGGTCACTTTCTTGATGAGCTGCCCGGCATTTCGAGTCGCCCCGTCCATGGCTGCCATGCGAGCGCCGTGTTCGGCCGCAGCCGACTCCAGGAGAATGCGATAGGCCTGAATCTGGAAATGCTTCGGCACCAGGGCAGTCAGCAGCTCGCCCTCGTCCGGCTCATAGAAGTAGCTACCGCCGATGCCGGACTGCCCGGTCGAATTGGGCGCCGTTCCGAATTCGGCGGCGGTATCGATGGGGAATAATTTCTCGACGATCACCCGTTGCTGGATGGCAGACTTGAACTCGTTATAGACGACATAGAGTTCATCGAAGGTACCCTTGACAAAATTTTCGGTCAAGTCACCGCCAATGTCGATAGCATGTTCGAAGGTCAGTTTATCGAAAATCCCGGTCCACTCCTGCCTGATCGGCCAGGAACGCCGGCGGAAATAATCCCGCCCTTTGCGGCCGATAATGCTGAGGTTGACCGAAAGCCCCTCCGCTTCGCATTGCCGGACAAATTCGGCGCTCTTTCTGACGATGTTGCCGTTGAAGCCGCCGCACAGCCCCCTGTCGCTCGTGACGACGAGAATCTCAATTTTTTTCCCCTCGCGCTTTTGGAGCAGAGGATGGGACGTACGATTCACGCGCTGACTGAGATTGCTGAGCACGCCACGCATTTTATGCGCGTAGGGCCTCGCAGCCAGAATACGGTCCTGCGAACGCTTGAGCTTCGCGGCCGCGACCATTTTCATGGCCTTCGTAATTTTTTGAGTATTCTTGAAGGCGGCGATTTTCCGCCGCAGAGATTGTAAGCTCGGCATTCTTGTCTGCTCTCAGGAATCAGCGCTCACACCTCAGCTTACGGCTGAAGGTGAAGACTAATTGCTATTTTGCTCCGTAGCCCATTTTCTGCTTAAAGGTCGCGATGATCTCTTTCAGTTTGCCGCCCACCTTATCGTCGATTTTTCCGACCGTGGCAATGTCTTTGCGCATGTCCTGGTGATTCTGCGCCACATAGTGGAGCAAGTCCGCTTCGAACTGCAGCACCTTGTCCACCGGCACATCGTCAAGGAATCCATTGACGCCCGCGTAAATCGACAACACTTGATCGGCAACCGGCATCGGCTTGTACTGGCCCTGCTTGAGCAATTCCACCATGCGTACGCCGCGGGCGAGCTGCATCTGAGTGGCCTTGTCGAGTTCACTCCCGAACTGAGAAAACGCGGCCATTTCACGATACTGTGCGAGGTCCAACCGCAGGGTACCAGCGACCTGTTTCATCGTCTTGATCTGGGCGGATCCGCCGACACGGGAAACCGACAATCCGACGTTGATCGCGGGACGAATACCTGAGTAGAACAAATCGCTCCCTAGGTAAATCTGTCCATCGGTAATCGAAATGACGTTAGTCGGAATGTATGCCGATACATCGCCGGCCTGGGTCTCAATAATCGGAAGGGCCGTCAAACTTCCTCCGCCCAGTTTGTCGCTTAATTTGGCAGCACGCTCCAACAACCGGGAGTGCAGATAAAACACGTCGCCAGGATAGGCTTCACGACCCGGCGGACGGCGCAGCAACAGAGACAACTGACGATAGGCCACCGCGTGTTTCGACAAGTCATCGTAAACGATTAATGCATGCTTGCCATTGTCACGGAAATATTCGCCAATCGCGGCACCGGAGAAAGGGGCCAGAAACTGCATCGGCGCAGGATCACTGGCCGTCGCCGCCACGACCATGCTGTACTCCATGGCGTGATTTTCCTCGAGAGTCTTGACCACGCGCGCAACCGTCGAACGTTTCTGACCGACGGCGACGTAGATACAAAATACGCCCAGGCCCTTTTGATTGATAATGGTGTCGACAGCAATGGCGGTTTTGCCGGTCTGGCGGTCTCCGATGATCAACTCGCGCTGACCGCGCCCGATGGGGATCATGGCATCGATGGCCTTGATGCCCGTCTGGAGCGGTTCTCGCACGGACTGTCTGGTATTCACGCCGGGCGCCACGACTTCGATACGGGAGGAGTGCTGGGAATTGATCGGGCCCTTGCCATCGATCGGCTGTCCGATGGCATTCACCACGCGTCCAACCAAGGCTTCGCCGACCGGGATTTCCGCGATGCGGCCGGTGCGCTTGACAGGATCGCCTTCCTTGATACCGACATCGTCGCCCATCAACACGGCGCCAACGTTGTCTTCTTCGAGGTTCAGCGCGATGCCATACAGGCCGCCCGGGAACTCAAGCATTTCTCCGGCCATCGCGCCGTCGAGTCCGTAGATTTTCGCGATACCGTCTCCAACCTGAATGACGGAACCAGTCTGGCTGACATCGACTTGTTGATCGAACCCCTTGATCTTCTCTTTGATAATGGAGCTGATCTCTTCTGCCTTGATCTGCATGGCTACTCCTTGGTCAACACACGCTGCATGGCGCTCAGTCGGCCCCGGACCGTGCTGTCTACGACGGTGCTGCCCAGGCGGATGTGGAGGCCGGCGACATATTCAGGTTCTGTATGGAAAGTGACATCGACATCGCGCTTCAAAAGATCGCGCAATCGGGTGGTAATCCGATCCTGTTCGGTGGCAGGCAACGCATTGGCGGATGACACGAGCACTTGCTGCATCCCTTTGGATTCATCCACCAGCTTGGCGAAGGCCTCGGCGATGTCGGGCAGGAAACTGACACGATTCTTTTTTACCAACTGACCGAGGAACCGCTTGACGACTGGAGGGCATTCGAGTTTGGTGGCCACTTCGGTCAGCACACTTAACTTGGTGCCTTCAGGGAACACAGGGGAGGCAACGGCATGCCGCAAGTCGGCTGACTGCGTAAAGGCTTCCCCAAGTCCATTCAGGGCCAAGCGGGTCGGCTCAATGCTTGGGTTATCAAGAAGTTCGAACAGAGCTTTTGCGTATCGACGTGCGACGGCTGTCTTAATCACAATAACTATCCGCTACGGTTAACCGTGTTTTGATCAAAACGAGAAGCTTGCGTGCGGTGGGCACGACAAAAAGCGCGCCAAGTTAGCATTCAAACGCGGGTACTGTCAAGGAGGATCCCGCACATGAGAGAGTGGAGTGGCCGCTAAATGTCCTCGAGCGTGGTGACTGAAAAGAAACGGTCACCACCTAGCTACGTTGAATGATGCCGCCGCCAAGCACACGATCCCCGCGATAAAAGACCGCCGACTGTCCAGGACTCAGCGCTCGTTGTGGCTGGTGAAATCGGATCTGCCATGCCCCGTTCGTCGAGGGCAGAAGAGTCGCGGCTGCCGGCGGCGTCGCATAGCGGATTTTCACGTCCACATCGACGGCTTGATGACCGAGGCCTGCATCGAAGAGACTCAGATCTCCCACGTGGCAATCCGACTGCACGAGCTGGTCTTCTGCGCATAAGACCACGTCGCCCGACTCGGGGACGACTTTCTGCACATACAACCTCTGACCGACGGCAATACCCAGTCCGCGTCGCTGTCCCGGCGTGTAAAAGGCTATCCCTTCGTGCCTGCCCAACACTTCACCGTCCACGCTGACAAAGGATCCCGGTTGCTTGAGCTCGGGCCGTTCCTGCTCGAGGAATGTTCGATAGTCGCCCTGGCTCACGAAACAAATCTCCTGACTCTCCTTGAGTTCCTCCACCGGCAGTCCGAGAGATTCCGCTTCTTTCCACACCTCGGTTTTTTGCATCTCACCGACCGGGAACAGCAGCTTTGGCAGCCAGTCCGCCTGAATGCGATACAGAAAATAGCTCTGGTCTTTGCGTGCATCGAGAGCCCGGTGCAGCGACCATTGTCCTCCGGCCTGTTGCACACGCGCGTAATGCCCGGTCGCCACATAGTCCATGCCCCGCTCCTGCGCCACGGCATAGAGGGATCGGAGCTTCACCCGCTCATTGCAGCGGACGCAGGGATTGGGCGTCGTACCGGCGGCATACCCGGCGACAAAATCATCGATGACCCCCTGCTGAAAAATTTCACGTCGATCGACAACCTCATAGGGAATCCCAAGCCGCTGCGCGACGAACTTCGCAATCCCGATCTTGCAGCAGCCCCGCTCTTCCCAACGCTTAGACGCTGCCGCCTGCTCATTGTCCTGCTCCCACACCTGGAGCGTGATGCCGTGAACATCATAGCCCTGTTGCACAAGCAACGAAGCAGCGACGGAGCTATCCACTCCGCCGCTCATACCTAGCAGCACCGTCTGACGTGTCATAAATGATACCGGGAGAACGATGAACCGATCACTTACGGCTCTTGAGTTTTGACTTTGCCGCGATGGGCCACGAGGTCGCGCACACCCGGATCCTGCGGAGAACCGAATTCAGAGGACTCATCCTCCGACCACTTCTCAGCGCCCATGTTGCTCATGCCGTGAAAATGCGCGCCTTCTTCGATCACAATGACGGGGCTCTGAATGTCCCCGATGAGAATCCCGGGTTTCTGAATCTCCACCTTCTGCAGCGCGGTGATCGATCCCTTCACGCGCCCACTGATTTCAACCGACCCGGCGGCGATCACACCCTTAATTACCGCACTTTCTCCGACGATAACAGCACCACCCGTGTGAACTTCCCCTTCGACGCGGCCGTCGATGCGGACAGTTCCATCAAAGGTGACGATGCCTTTAAAACTCGTTCCCTTCCCGAGAAAGGTAAACTTATCGGATTCCGCGACGGACTGCTTTTTGGTCTCACCCCACATCAGCGTCCTCCTTCACGCATTCCACGACGGTGACCGGCCGTGGCGCGGACTGAAATGGAACTTCTCTATTGATGCTTACCGCCGGCATACAAGGCCGGCGGAACGCTGTCCAACAAATTCGTCGCTGAATGAACCTTATCCGTTGACCAGCTTGACGCCCTGGCCGCGGGTGGATCCCTGGCCCTGCGGCTCACGCGTTCCCGACTGGCTCATCTCCAAGGTGCCGTTGAAGACCACACCCTCTTCCATCGCCAGCAACGGAGCTTTGACGCCGGCGTTCACCACCGCAGGCGCACGCAACTTCACCTTCTCCCGCGCGCTGATGTCGCCGGTGATCTTTCCCTTGCACACTACCGTGCCGGCCGTGATCTTAGCAGTTAGGACCGCGTCCTCACCGACTAACAACACCCCTTCAGTATGAATCTCGCCGTCCAGATTGCCGTCGATACGCACGGTGCCGTTATAGGATATAACGCCCTTAAAGCTCACGCCCTTGCCGACAAAGGCATTGATCTCTTCGTTCCCCTCACGGGGTGCTGTCGATTCCAAGTTTTCCATTTCGCTTCCCTCGCTTTGCCCTGCCTGACGCTTTCCTTCTGGTTTGTCCTTAATCCACATGGGTCATCCCTCCAAACAAATAACCATACGTCTCAACAGCCGACCGGCACCTTTTCATCGTCCGGGTCGATCACTCATTCACTTTCCGTCGGCATTGTACTCCGGTCAAACCGCAAAAATCTGCCCTGAAATGCCTCCGTTATCCGTTCAGCAACCGCTCGACCACTCCGTCCAATTCTTCCGGAGAGAAATAGTGAATGACGATCTTGCCGCCACGGCGCCCCTTCTGCACATCGACCCTGGTGCCGAGGCGTTTCTGCAGCCGCTCCTCGAGGTCGGAACGCAGCGGCGCCCGCATCGGACGCTTCGCTGCCTTTTTTGCCTCCGCGTGCCCTTGCACCAACCGCTCCGCTTCTCGCACCGACAGTTGACCGTTCACGATCTGCGCCGCCAGACTGACCTGCGCAGCCGGTGTCATCAATCCAAGAATAACCTTGGCGTGCCCTGTGGATAATTGATCTGCCTCGATCATGTGCTGAACTTCGGCGGGCAGCGACGTCAATCGCAACATGTTCGCCACGGACGACCGATCGCAGGCCACCTTCTGCGCGATCGCCTCCTGCGTCAGACCGAATTCATTCAACATTCGTTGGTACGCGCGCGCCGTCTCCATGGGGTTCAGGTCGTCACGCTGAAGGTTCTCCACCAACGCCAGCACCATCGACTCTTGATCCGACACATTCCGAATAAGAGCTGGAATCTTCTGCATTCCCGCTAGCTTAGCAGCTCTCAAGCGCCGCTCACCCGCAATCAGCTCATAAATACCGTCGCCTTTCCGGCGCACCAAAATGGGTTGCAGGAGGCCATTTTGCCTGAGTGAAGCCGTCAGTTCGGCTAATTCGACCTCGGAGAACTGTTGCCGTGGCTGAAAACGATTGGGGACAACTGCTTCCAACCGCAACTCCTGGACATCGCCTCGCTCGGGATCGGCCGTGCCTCGGCCGGTCGGCAACAGAGCATCGAGACCTCTACCGAGGGCTTTTTTCTCCATGGACCACAAACTCCTTAGCTAGGGAAAGATAGGCTTGGGCACCGGATGATGCCATGTTATAGAGCAACGCGGGACGACCATAACTCGGTGCCTCGGCCAATGTGACGTTACGGGGAATCATGGTTTGATACACGGTTTCGCCAAAATGGCCTCGAATCTGCTCAACGACCTGACGCGCAAGCGAATTGCGCGCGTCATACATCGTCAGCACGATGCCCTCGATCTCCAAATTCGGATTCAAGGACTGCCTCAGACGCTCGATGCTCTCCATGAGCCGCCCCAGACCTTCCATGGCGTAGTATTCACATTGCACGGGAATGAGAACGGAGTGTGCCGCCACCATGGCATTGATGGTGAGGAGGCCGAGGGCTGGCGGACAGTCCAGCAAAATAGTATCGTAGCGACCCGCAACTTCGGCCAACGCTTCTTTGAGTCGCTGTTCCCTGCCCTCCATATTGACTAATTCCACTTCAGCGCCGGCCAGGTGGGAATTGGCTGGAACCAAGGACAAACCATTTACCGCAGTCGGCATCGCAAGAGAGGCAAGACTCTCCTTCACAATCAAGGCATTGTAAATCGTCTTTCCGAGCGACATGGAGTCCACACCAAGGCCGCTGGTGGCATTCCCTTGAGGATCAATATCGACGAGCAGAACTGATCCACCCTCAATTGCCAAGGCTGCGGCAAGATTCACCGAGGTGGTTGTTTTTCCTACTCCACCCTTTTGATTTGCGACAGCAATGATTCGAGCCATGTAGTCCATAACCCCCTAACGCCTAGTCCATTGAATCCGATGTTCCACGTGGAACATCAATTCCCACTCCATCATTTCGAGAAGACGGAAAGCACGCGATGTCCATAATCAGATGGAAGCTCATACTCGACTTCCTGCACCAAAGCAAGGCTAGCAAGCTCGAACCCCTTCGGAACAGGCTCGGCGCGATATAAAATCACTTTGCCTTTCGGCTTGAGGAGGTCAGCAAGCAGCTGCCCGCACTCGTCTACCTTGAATGCTCGCACCACGATGTAATTGAAGGTTCGCCGATTCGCGCGACTCGCATACTGTTGCAACTTAGCAGCGGCAACCGTCACGTCCTTCAGGCCCAGGGATCCAACCAGATAGCGCAAAAACGAGCCCTTCTTTTCACTGGGCTCAAGAAGTTCCAGCACAAGATCAGGCAAAAGAAATTTGAGTGGAAGGCCCGGGAAGCCGGCGCCAGCCCCAACATCCAATAACTCATTTTTGTCATATTTATCAATTACTTTAGCGCCTGCAATGGAGTCGATAAAGTGCTTGACCAGGATCTCATCTGGGTCATCGATGGAAGTGAGATTGATCGCCTGATTCCACTTTTTAAGCTCGCAGAGATAATTAAAAAAACTCGGCAGACAGGACTGAGGAATGGGAATGGCTAGTTCTTTCGCGAGTCTTAGAAAAGAGTCTGCAAACTGGAGTGCGTCGTGTTCCACGTGGAACAATTACGCGAAACCATCCCACGGGTCAAGAATGATCTTGGACAACAGGAAATTTGGCAGAGGAAAATGAACATGCCACCGGAGCACTATCATTCACCAGCTAGCGGCCGCCGCCTATGGCGCTCAACCGCAACGAGCAATAGAGAGATCGCGGCAGGTGTCACACCAGAAATTCTGGATGCTTGACCTACGGAAGCCGGCTTCACACGTTTCAGTTTTTCCCTTACCTCGGTCGAGAATCCTGAAACCTCGTCGTATTCAAAGCTGCCAGGGATCGCCCGGTGTTCGAATTTTTGCGAGCGGAGAATCTGCTGCTCCTGCCGCTTTATATACCCCTCATACTTCACTTCGAGCTGAATGGCCTCCATGATTTCAGGATCATCGATCTCAGTTCCGCCGAACACTGAACAAATCTTCGCATAGGTCAGCTCCTGACGCCTGAGAATTTCAGCCAAGGACTGCGTTGGAGTAACGGTTCCTATCTCAAACTCTTCCAGTAACCGCCTGACCTCTGGAGTCAGCTTAGGCCTGGTGTCCTTCAGTCGTTCAACCTCCCGCTCGATGGCTGAACGCTTGGACTGAAATTTGTGATGAATCTGATCCGGCACGAGTCCGATCCGGTGCCCGATATCCATGAGACGAAGATCCGCATTGTCATGACGTAAAACCAGGCGATACTCCGCGCGCGAGGTAAACATGCGGTACGGCTCTCTTGCGTCTTTGGTGATCAAGTCGTCAATTAATACACCTATGTAGGCTTGCGACCGATCAAGCACCAACGGCTCTTCGCCTCGCATACTCAAGGCCGCGTTGATCCCGGCCATGATTCCCTGAGCCCCTGCTTCTTCATAACCGGATGTACCATTGATCTGGCCTGCATGGTACAGCCCCTTCACGAGCTTCGTCTCCAAGGAGTTATGGAGTTGCCGTGGGGGGAAATAATCATATTCCACTGCATATCCCGGCTTTAAGATTTTCGCCCGCTCCAGACCAGGAATGGTCTTCAACATGGCTGCCTGCACGTCAACCGGCAAACTGGTCGAGATCCCATTCGGATAGAATTCGTTGGTATCAAGCCCTTCTGGCTCAATGAAGATTTGATGCCGGTCCTTCTCCGCAAATCTGACCACCTTGTCTTCGATCGACGGGCAATACCGAGGGCCGACCCCATCGATCAGCCCGCTGAACAATGGCGATCTGTCGATATTTTTAGCAATAATATCATGTGTTTGTGAATTCGTATGAGTCAAATGGCACGGAACCTGCGGTAATGGAATCCGAGTGGTGCGGTATGAAAATGGCGGGGGCGGAACGTCACCAGGCTGTCGCTCCATAACGGAAAAATCGATGGTATCACGATCCAGCCGTGGCGGAGTCCCTGTTTTCAGGCGGCCGACCTCGAATCCGAAATCACGCATGCAATCGGAAAGGTGCTCAGCGGAAGACTCCCCAGCCCGTCCAGCCGGAAAGTGACTCAGGCCGATGTGGATGAGCCCTTTCAAAAAGGTGCCCGAGGTTAGCACCACCGCACGAGCCTCAATGTGATTGCCTGAATCAGTCACAATGCCGGTGACGTTTCCCGTCTGAGTGAGAATACGATCAACCGTCCCGGCTCTAATGTGAAGGCCCGGTTGTGCGCGAAGCGTATCCTGCATCACCTGCCGATAGATCTTTTTATCGCACTGTGCGCGCAACGCGCGAACAGCCGGCCCTTTACTCGTATTGATCATACGGAACTGGATTCCAGACTGATCGGTATTCCTGCCCATTTCTCCACCCAAGGCGTCAATCTCTTTGACGAGATGCCCCTTGGCAATTCCGCCAATGGCGGGATTGCACGACATTTGGGCAATCCGCTCAGGATCCATGGTGAGCAACAACGTCCGCGCACCCATGCGAGCCGCAGCCAAGGCCGCTTCACAGCCCGCATGCCCTCCACCGACCACGATCACGTCATATCGCTCACTCATGCCGGCTATCCTTTCATTTTCCGATACAGAACTCGGCAAAAATTCGCTCCAGGATTTCGTCGGTCGTAATGATGCCCGTAATTTCTCCTAGGGCATCAGCCGCAATACGGAGATCCATGGCGACCAATTCGCCCGCACGGCCAGCCTCGACGGACCGCCTGGCCTGATCAACCCCCTGCAATGCTCGTTCAAAGGCAGCGGCGTGGCGAAGGTTCGTCACCCACACCCCCTCGTCTGATTCCAGACTGCCCGGCATCAGCCGGCTACGAATCGCTAGCCGAAGTTCGTCGAGTCCGATCCCCAACGTGGCGGAGATCTCGAGAAAGTCGCCATGGCCGGGATGAGATCGATCAAGATCCTCTCTCGACAATTGGCGCGGCAAGTCACACTTGTTGACGACCAGCAGCGCGTACGCAGATTCAGGTTGAGACAGGAGTGCGCTATCACTTTCCGACAAAGGCTGAGACCCGTCCAACAGTATCAGCGCAAGATCGGCGTCTGCCCAGGCCAGTCTGCTGCGGCGGATCCCTTCAACTTCGACGGGATCGTCCGTCATGCGTATTCCCGCCGTATCGAGCAATCGTACCGGGATGCCATCGATGCTGACCAGTTCTTCGAGCAGGTCACGCGTCGTGCCGGGAATAGGGGTCACGATAGCCCGATCGCTCCGCAGCAAGGCGTTCATCAAACTGGATTTGCCGACGTTGGGACGCCCGAGAATGGCCACCAGCGCCCCTTCACGCCAGATATGGCCGTCACGTCCCGATCGAACCAAATGCCGTAGCTTGTCCAGGGTGACATCGAGGAGCCGCATCAATTCGTCTTGGCGGACGAAGGCAATATCTTCCTCTGCAAAATCCAGGGCGGCCTCAATATGCGCCAGCGCCACAACCAACTTGGAGCGGATCTCCTCCACATGGCGAGACAACTCACCCCGCCGCTGAGACTGTGCAAGAGTGAGGCTGCGTGCCGTTTTCGCGCGAATGGTATCGAGGACCGCTTCCGCTTGTGCAAGATCGAGACGCCCGTTGAGAAAGGCACGTTGAGTAAATTCGCCGGGGGCCGCAAGTCGCGCTCCCGCCGAGAGTAATCCACGACACAACTGATCAAGAATGACAGGCCCACCGTGACATTGTATTTCCACAACATCTTCCCCGGTGAAGGAATGCGGTGCATTCATCACGACGACGAGCGCTTCATCGACAAAATTCGACGCGGGAGCATCACGCTTCACAGCAGGCGCGTTCACATTATTCGCGCAGAGGTCCGCGAGGGTGAGCCTATGCGTAGGAAGAGCGTGAAGGGATTTGCCTGACCGGAGGCGCACAACATGAGCGGCCACTTCAAGAGCGCGAGGCCCACTAATGCGGAGTATGCCGATGCCTCCCTCGCCGGGAGGCGTCGCGATAGCGCAGATGGTATCGTCTAGCGCGCCAAGCATGACGCACCCAGTGAGGTGGTATTATTCGGCGGATGAGGTGCTTCGCCGCTTGCCGTTACTTTTCTGTTCTTTCGATTCTTCGATGACAGCAGCCTCAACGCCCTCTGGCGGCGCCTGCCACTTCTTCCCAAACAACCGCTCGGTCACCACTTGCTGAGTGATCGTGAGCGTATTGTTCGTCAGCCAGTACAGCACTAAGCCCGCGGGGAAGTTCACGAACAGGAAGGTCATGAAGACCGGCAGGAACAACATGATCTTCGCTTGCATGGGATCCATCGTGGTCGGCGTAATCTTCTGCTGAATCACCATGGTGGCGCCCATGATGATCGGCAGCACGTAATACGGATCCTGCACCGAAAGATCTTTGATCCAGAGCATGAACGGCGCCTGCCGAAGATCAATGGTCATATAGAGAATATTAAAGAGCGCGACAAAGACCGGCATTTGCAGCACCATTGGCAGACAGCCGCCGACCGGATTCACCCGATGATCCTTATATAGCTTGATCAGTTCCTTGTTCAGCCGCTCACGATCATCCTTGAACTTGTTTTGAATCGCCAGGACCTTCGGCTGGATGACCTGCATCTGCTTCATCGACTTATAGCTTTTGTACTGTAGCGGCACGAACATCAGCTTGATCAACATGGTCAAGAGAATGATCGTGACACCATAGTTGTGCGTAAATTCGTGGAGAAAGCGCAGGACGTAGAAAATGGGCTTGGCCACCGCCTTAACGAGGCCCCAGCTGCCAAATACAAACCACCCGAAGTCGATCGTGTCTTCCAGGCCGGCGTTCAATCCTTTGAGGGTGTCGTACTCTTTGGGTCCGGCATAGAGCTGCATCGCCATCGTTGAGCCTGTCGCTGGCGCGGGGAAGCGGACACCGGCAGACACCAGCTTATCCCCTTCTTTCTTGGCGAGGGCAGCCGAAGCCTTCTGGGGCATCAGGACGCTGAGAAAATACTTGTCCTGAATCGCAGACCACTTCACATCCCCTTTGCGTTCAGCTTCGCCATCCGGCGTCTCCTTCAGCACCTTGTCGTCGACGAGGGACGCCGACCCCATGAGACCGATAAAGCCCTCCCCCCATTCCACAATGCCAAAATTGGTACCGAGGGTGACGTCTACCGGCGTCGTCAGACCTTGCGTCCGGAGGGCAATGTCCACCACATACGATCCGTGATGGAACGTCAATTCCTTCTCAATGTCCACGTTCCGCTGGGCGTCGTGATACCGGAATGTGAGGTGACCGATAGGATGGGCACTATCCAGGCGAGAGAAGTCCTGGGTTACCTGGTAGAGGCCAGATCCGAGATCGGCGGTAACGGACTGATCCGTGGTGACCAAACTGAGAGGCCCCTTGAATCGTCCCCCCGAGTACACGAGCTGAACCGGTACAGGCCCCTGCTCGGTTGCAGTGGTATATCGCTTCAGTTCCCAGGACTTGATCACTCCCCCACGATTGCTGAACTTAGCCCGAAACAAATCTGTATCCACCTCGATCGTCTGCTCGTCTCTGACCGGTCCAGCCCCTCCCTCGGACGCACCAGGCTGGGAAGGGGAACCCATAGAACCGGAGGATACAGGACTCGCAGGCTGGGATGAGGCATTCTCGGATGCCGAGGAGGTCTTTTCGACGACCGAGGTACTTGTCGCGACCTGTACAGGCTCCGACGGCGGCAGCAACCCCATGCCTTTCAGCAGGTAGTCGTAACCGATAATGACGGCGAGAGAGATGACGAGGAAAACAATGACGCGTTTTTCCATGAAATTTACGTACTGAGTCGAAACTGAGGAGTTGTTGTCACAAGGATCACCGTACCGGATCCACGCCGCCGGGATGGAATGGGTGACATCTAAGGAGGCGCCGACCAGCCATCACTACCCCCTTGAGCAATCCATATCGTTCAATAGCATCTTGCGCATAGACTGAACAGGTCGGGTCAAAACGGCACGCAGGACCCAGCATCGGCGATAAACAGGCCCGATAGACCGACAGCAGGCCGATACAAAAATACCTCACGACGAGATATCCCCAAAACGGGCCAACCGCTGTCTTTGCAATGTGCTGCGCCATACGTTTTGCAGCTCCACAAACGGCAAATTCAGACAATCTCGCTTCGGAAATACCAGGAACGCATGCCCTGAGATCAGCGTCGGCCGAACTGCGCGGCCCAACTCTCGAAACAGGCGCTTCGCCCGGTTCCGACGCACCGCCGTCCCAAACCGCCGCCCGATAACAATCCCCATCATGGCATCCTGGGGCAGCATGCCCGGACAAATCTGGAGATTGAACAATCCTGTTGAAACCCGTCTTCCGTTCTTCTTGATGAGCTGGATATCCCGGCTACGCTTCAAGAAAAACGGCGCAGACGCCTGTCCTGCCGTCATAACCGACCTGTCTGCGGGGTGACCAGGTTCGACCGCGCTTCATCTATTCGATGTTGCGTATCGTCCTTTTTGTCGCCCTTGTTCTTCCATGACCAGGCTAAAACGACAGTACTCACCCAAGGTGACCACCCACCACCTGGATGTTTGCCTACATGCAGATTGCCTAGCGGCAGGAAAGACTCAGACGGTGAGGCGAGCGCGGCCTTTGGCTCTACGACGAGCGATGACTTTGCGGCCGTTCTTAGTGCTCATGCGCTTCCGAAATCCATGTTCCCGCTTGCGCTTGAGATTCGAGGGTTGTTTAAAAGTGAACGACATTGCGCACTCCTTCTCGAGAAATCATTTTTCAGTGAAGAGGCCGCATTATAGGGGCGCAACGGGAGGGTGTCAATCAAACTACAAGCGGATCCCTGCCGCGAAATCGAGGGAATACAATCAAAATCCACAGACCGTGAGTTTTCTTCCAATGAACGAAAGTTGAGTGTCGCCAATTCTTGAGGCACTCTTGCCCGATTGCGGCAAAGATGCCACAGCAGACAGTCAGCTGGGCAACGGAATGTTTCATCGTAACTAGTTGTTCTCGCAAAGCATTCAACAACCTTCGTCAGAATGAGATTCCTGGCACCTACATTGCGTAGAAGAGGATTGATGTCGTCGGACCAACGAGCTTCGCGCGGAGTTCAAGCTTAAGAAGGTGACGCGGCCAGGCATAAGAGCCATGGCAGCGGAAGAACTCGATGGTGTAACACGACCGTGCGAGTAAGGACAAAAGGCGGGAAGAACTCGCTGGATACGCCCTCTACAAGATAGAATACACACATCATGAGCCGCCCACGTCAGATCTGCCACATGTTAACTCGCTTCACCCTCGTTGGTCTTTTGTCGATGAGCCTGGGCGGGTGCGTCGAAACGGTCCCCGATGAATTGGTGGAAGCCATCGAGAGCATCGATCGTGATCTAGTGACACTTCGGGCCTCCGATGTGACCCCCGAATCCTATTCCAAGTTCTCCCGCCAATGGATTGCGCTGAAAGGCCGAATCCGGTCCGAGGAAAATATCGTCCGGTGGCCATGGGAGGACAATGAGCTGGAAACCGACCTGGAAGCCCTTCAAGTCCAGGGCACAGAGCTTGTGAGTGACGTGAACAGCCGTATTCAGGCTCAGCGCACCAGTGCCGAAACGAAACTGGCAAGAATCGAACAGCGACTCCGCCTCCTCAACACACGGGTGGGAGACATCGGTAGTCGTGTGGTGCTGGGCGAGCATCCGGTCGAAACTGAAGTGCATGTCAAACAGGCTCGGCTGTTCCTTGAACAGGGACAATTCGAACATTCGATCCAGGCCTCAGAGCGTGCCAGCAAGATCCTGCTTACCCAGACTGCACTACTCACGAACGAATTAGGACGGTATGCGGACGATGATCTCATCTCGGGCTGGCGGGAATCTGCTCAGCGGACCATTGACTGGTCTCGGACGCACCGGGCCCAGGCCATTGTCATCAGCAAGGCCGACCGCGTCCTCACGCTGTACAAGAACGGGCGAAAAGTCCTGACCTATCCCATTCGATTAGGATCACGAGGCATCCGGGCAAAACAGCACTATGGAGATGGCGCAACCCCCGAAGGCGAATATCGCATTCAACGCAAACGCGGACCTGGACAAACTCCGTACTTCCGGGCGCTGATTCTTGACTATCCCAATAGCGACGACCGACGTCGATTTGAGGAAGCCCAAAAGGCAGGGTTGATTCCCAAAAGCCAACATATGCCAGGCCTCATTCAGCTTCACGGCATCGCACAAGGGATTTCAGATCAACCGTATGGCAGTATCGTGCTGGATAACCCGCAGATTGCGCAGTTGTTTGATCACGTCGCTGTAGGGACACCGGTCAATATCGTCGGAGCGCTGGAATCCCAAAATTCCATCTCGCTGGTCCTCGCTGACTTGGGGGACCAGGAAGAAGAGACCTAGCGTCCCCGCGCTACGTACCTGCCCACTGTGGCATCCACATCCCTTCAGTGATCAGAGTCCGTTCATTTCAATCTTCATGACCTGCCAATCCCGTTCCTCGTTTGCCTTTTCAAACTCTCGAACCTAAGATAGGAGCTCAGCCGACCTGCATCTTCGTTCCTCCACCTAGGAAGAGAGCGTGTTATGCCGATGCGCCCCAAGGTCTCCTCCCTTCTGGACAACCAGGCCCTGACGACGACATTCGATGAACTGACAAGCAGTCGCGCGATTGAGCGCATTTGGACTCGAGACCATACCCTCTGGAAATCGAACCCCACCGAAATCGACAACAGGCTGGGCTGGCTGACAGTCCTTGACCACATGCAGGACGGGCTTTCCGACCTGCGAAGTTTCGCCCAAGCCGCTCGAGAGGCCCGCACGACCGACGTGGTGCTGCTTGGAATGGGAGGCAGCAGCCTAGGGCCGGAAGTCCTGCGGTGCACCTTTGGATCATCGAAGGGGGCCCCTCGACTCTGGGTCTTGGACTCCACCGTACCGGGGTGGGTCCGGCAAGTGACCAATGCGATCCAACCGGCACGGACGTTGTTTCTTGTGGCGAGCAAATCCGGCGGCACGATCGAAGTCATGTCCCTCTTCGCCCACTTCTGGAAGCTTGTCAATCAGACGAAAGGGCATCGCGGCGGCGCACAGTTTGTCGCCATTACGGATCCTGGAACGGGGCTCGAACAACTCGCGCGTGAACGCGGGTTCTGGCGCACCTTTACCAATCAACCGGACATTGGCGGGCGCTATTCCGTTCTTTCGTATTTTGGCCTGGTTCCCGCCGCCCTGCTTGGGCTGGATGTAGGAAAACTCCTCGCTCGTGCCTTCGCCATGCGCGAAGCCTGTCGGCATACTACGGCAAATGATAATCCGGGAGCCGCCCTGGGAGGTATGATGGCCGCCATGGCGCGAAGCGGTCGTGACAAGGTCACCCTTCTCACCTCTCCCGCACTAATCTCATTCGGCCTCTGGGTGGAGCAATTGCTCGCCGAAAGCACCGGGAAGGAAGGGACCGGCCTCATTCCCGTGGCTGGAGAGCCGCTCGCATCACCTGCCGTGTATGGGTCCGATCGCGTATTTGTCTCGCTCCGGCTGAGAGGCGATCGCAATGCTTCCTTGGATCGAACCGTTTCCGCGCTGCAGCGAGCAGGCCATCCTGTGTACCCATTACAATTAAAGGATCGCTACGACCTGGGCGGCGAATTCTTCCGTTGGGAGTTCGCCACGGCCGTTGCAGGACATGCGCTTGGCATTCATCCATTCGATCAACCGAATGTCCAAGAAAGCAAAGACAACACTGGCCGCGTTCTGAAAGAGGTCGAAACCCGTGGGGCATTGCCCTCCCTGGCAGTGGTGACACCCAAACAGGCCTTGACTCAATTGCTCGAACAGACGGCGCCGAATCGCTACGTGGCCATTCTGGCCTACACCACGCCCAGCTCTCAGGTAGAAGCCGCGCTGCGAGCGTTGCGCAAGGCCCTCATGGTGCGACACCACCTGGCGACGACGGCAGGATATGGCCCCCGCTATCTGCATTCCACGGGGCAACTTCACAAGGGCGGACCGAACAGCGGACTGTTTCTCGAATTGGTGGATACGATGAAGCCTGATTTAGCCGTCCCTGAAAAGTTCTATACCTTCGGTACATTGGCTCAAGCCCAGGCCATCGGGGACCTGCAATCACTGCACACACATCAGCGCCCGGCCGTCCGTATTGCTCTCGGACCGAATCCCGTGCGTACCATTCGCAGCCTGGTGACATTCCTCACACCGACGAAGGCCACGCGCCGGAAATCCGTCCCAAAGAAACGTACCACTCCCACTCGCCGCACCCGCCGTTGAGATGGCACGAACGCCGGAAGTTCACACCTTCGCTGATGCGCAGCAACTGGTCCGCGCTGCAGCAACCCTTTTCGTCACAGTGGGGCAAGAGGCGATACAAGCACGCGCGCGGTTTCTCGTCACTCTTTCCGGAGGTTCGACTCCAAAGGCTCTGTATGCGGTCCTGGCCAGCCAGGAATTCGCGCCACGACTCGACTGGAGCAGGGTGCTCTTCCTGTTCGGCGACGAGCGGGCAGTTCCACCTACGCATAGTGACAGTAACTTTGCCCTGGCCAATACTCTGTTGTTTACACCATTAAATATTCCACCAGCCCACATCCACCGGATGCGAGGGGAAGACTCGCCTGAGACCGCGGCCATGCAGTACGAAGACACCTTGCGGCGGCTGACGGCGACCACACCCGGACCATGGCCGGTGTTGGACCTGGTCCTGTTGGGCATGGGGGAAGATGGTCACACAGCTTCGCTCTTTCCAGGCACCGCAGCCCTCATGGAAGAGACCCGCTGGGTTGTTCCCGGCCGGTCTCCGCAAGGGACGCGATCCCGCATCACCCTCACCCTAGGTGTGATCAATCATGCCAGTGTGGTACTGTTCCTGGTTACGGGACAGAATAAGGCCCACGTCGTCCGTCGCGTCGTCGAGAGTCGTGCCGACGCCCCCGATACCTATCCGGCAGCGAAAGTCCGTCCTGAGACGGGACGCCTGTTGTGGTATCTTGACCGCGCCGCGGCGTCCGAATTGACTGTGTCGCCGGACGAGTTGTCATAAGTAAGAGGAACCATGATTTTGGCAGGAGACATCGGCGGGACGAAGACCAATTTGGCGCTCTATGAGTGGAACACCGGACGGGTCGAACCGGTGCGCGAGGACAGCTTTCACAGTGCGGATTACAAAGCCCTTGAAGACATCATCGACGAGTTCCTCAGCGCCCCGCTCCCCAAGCCGGTAACGGAGGGCGCTCTTGAAGAAGAACCCGTTGATCCGGGCAGCGAGGCGACCGCAGAGGCCGTCGAGGTGGCTCTCGAACCGATCAAGTTGACGGCGGGCTGTTTTGGCGTGGCAGGACCGGTGATCGACAACCGTTGTCGAACGACCAATCTGCCCTGGTTCATCGACGGTGCCACCCTGGCCGAACGATTCGCCATTCCCCATGTGCGTCTCTTGAATGATCTCGAAGCCACCGCTCATGGCCTCCTCCATCTCACTCCCGATGAGGTCGTGGTGCTGAATGCGGGATCGCCGCCAAAGAAAAAACAAGCCCTCGCCCTCATCGCGGCAGGGACCGGCCTCGGTGAATGTCTTCTGTATTGGGATGGAGTGCGGTACCGCCCCATGCCGTCGGAAGGCGGACATACGGACTTTGCACCAAACAGCGACAGCGAGATTGAGCTGCTCCGGCATTTGCGCGGCAGCTATCTTCACGTCAGCTACGAGCGCATTGTCTCGGGACCCGGTCTACATGCTGTCTATGAGTACTTACGCGACACAAAGAAAAATGAGCCGACCTGGCTGGCCGAGAAGATCAAAGTCGGCAACCCGGCGGCGGAAATCGCCGAAGCCGGACTCAAAGGCCAGGCAGAGATCGCCACCCAGGCGTTGGATTTATTTGCATCTGTCTATGGCGCAGAAGCGGGCAATCTGGCGCTGAAAGGGCTCACGCTGGACGGAGTCTATGTCGCCGGAGGCATTGCCCCGAGACTCCTGAAGAAACTGCAGGACGGCTCGTTCATGCGCGGCTTCACCAACAAAGGCCGCTATAAACGGCTGATGAGCCAAATTCCGGTGAAAGTCGTGATGAACGATAAAACCGCCCTGCTCGGCGCCGCCTCCGTGGCGGCACAACTCATACCCTCTCCTTCATGATGACAACATCTTGTGACCTCGATTCGGAAAAGCGCCACGCCGCGCTGAAGGCGGCTGAATTCGTTCGCGACGGCATGGTCGTCGGACTGGGAACCGGTACCACGTCGAAACATCTGATTATCGCCCTCGGTGAACGGGTGCGCGCGGGGCTCAACATTCAAGCCGTACCCACCTCCCACGACACGGCCGCCCTCGCCAAGCAATCCGGCATTCCTCTCATCGATTCGGACAATGCCTGGATGATCGACGTCGCGATCGACGGAGCCGATCAAGTCGACCCGGCATTGAATCTCGTAAAGGGCGGTGGTGGGGCGCTGTTGAAAGAAAAAATTGTGGCAGCCGCCGCGAAGCGATTCATCGTTATGGTCGACCATACGAAACTCGTACCGGCGCTTGGCGGCAGTTTTCCTCTCCCCATTGAGGTAGTGCCGTTCGGGTGGGGCAGCACCGCACGACACATCGAAAAGGCCTCCGGGGGCAAGGCCGTGTTGCGCCAGCGCAATGGGTACGTGTTTCAGACGGAAGCTGGGCATGTCATCCTCGATCTGCACATGCCGACAATCCATGACCCCGCCGCACTCGAAATTGAACTGAACCAGATTCCCGGTATCGTCGAAACCGGTCTGTTTATCGGACGGACCAGCATCCTGATCGTCGGCCATGGACAAGGTACCGACATCACCCATGCCCAGGGGTCATGAACAGGACGCACGGCGACCCGCCGGTGACACGCCGGCAGGCGGCGTCGCTGATCGCGCGTGCTGCCACCCATGCGGTCCTGCTGCTTGGCGCGTGGCAGGGAGCGGCGTCACTGTTGTTCGTGCCTGCGGCCTGGGGCCGAACGAATTCACCTCACAACCAACGACAGCCTAAACACCCTATGATGACCACATCTGCCGCTGTGTCCGATCCCTATCGCCTCCCGCGCCACGTCATTCCTACCCACTATGACCTGCGGATTGAGCCGGATCTCCAATCACATTCATTCACGGGACATGAGCTCGTCACCCTGACCATCACCGAACCGACCACCGAGCTGCTCTTAAACGCGACGGAGTTGGACATATCGACAGCGACCCTATCCGGCGAGGGCCAAGCACCCTGCACCGGGACCGTACGGATGGACGATGAACACCAGCGATGCCACATCACATTCTCCTCGGTGATCCCCCCGGGCGTGTGGAAGTTAAGCCTCGCATTTCGCGGCACGTTGAACGACAAGCTACGCGGGTTCTATCGCAGTAGTTACAAGGATGAGCGGGGCGTCGCACATTCCCTCGCCGCCACGCAGTTTGAAGCAACGGACGCACGACGGGCCTTCCCCTGTTGGGACGAGCCCCAGTTCAAGGCGGTATTCGCCGTCACGTTAGCCATCGATCCTGCTTTCACGGCTATTTCAAATACGCGGATCGTCGACGACCGGCTGGAAGGCGGCAAACGAATCGTACGGTTCGCGGAATCCATGAAGATGTCCACGTACCTGGTGGCATTCATCGTCGGTGAATTGGTGTCTACGGCCCCGATTATGGCCAGACAGACACCGGTTCGACTCTGGTCGGTACCCGGCAAACAACACCTGACCCCTTTCGGCCATGAGATCGCCGTCTACTCACTCAATTTCCTGGCCGAGTATTACGATATTCCCTATCCGGGCGACAAACTTGACTTGATCGCCATTCCCGATTTCGCCTCCGGCGCGATGGAAAATCTGGGCGCCATCACCTTCCGGGAAACGGCCCTGTTGCTCGATCAACGCACGGCAACGCACGCAGAGCAAGGGCGCATTGCGGATGTCGTAGCCCATGAGAACGCGCACATGTGGTTCGGGGATTTGGTGACCATGGCCTGGTGGAACGGGCTCTGGCTCAACGAAGCGTTCGCCACATTTATGGAAATGCTGGTTGTCGACGCCTGGAAACCGGAATGGGAGCGCTGGACGGCCTTTGGCATGGCACGCGCCGCAGCCCTGTCGGTGGATGGCCTGATGAGCACGCGACCGATTGAATTTCCCGTGCGTGCGCCGAAGGAGGCCGAAGCCATGTTTGATGTGCTGACATACGAGAAAGGCGCCTCCGTCCTTCGCATGCTGGAACAACACATCGGCCCGACGGTCTTTAGGGACGGCGTTCGCCGCTACCTGACGACGCATGCCTATGGAAACGCCGAGACCACGGACCTTTGGGTCTCTCTAGGGCAGGCGTCCAAACAGGATGTCCCGGCGCTCATGAACGAGTGGATTTTCTCGCCCGGGTATCCCTTGCTCTCGCTGGCCGTCGAGTCACGCTCCACGTTGATGCTTACGCAACGCCGGTTCACCTATGCCGGTGGCTCTTCCGTGACACCATCAGGGGCTGCGGAGCCGCAGTGGCAGGTTCCCGTGCAATTACGCATCAGCACCCCGCGAGGCACGGAAACCAGACGCGTGCTGCTCAGTGAGCGGGAGAATCGCATTCCCCTGCCCGAAGGCTGGACGTCGGTCCTCGCCAATGAAGGGGGCCACGGCTTTTACCGCGTTCGATACAGCGCCGATTTACTCAGCGGCCTGCAGAAGGATGGGCTGAACACCCTGGCGCCGGTGGAACGATTCAATCTCTTGAATGATACCTGGGCCGCGACCCTGGCCGGCATGGTGTCGCCGGGCGACTACCTTTCCCTGACCGAGCATTTCCGCAATGAACAGGACCCGCATGTCTGGGCCGTCATGTTGGGGTCATTCTCCACGATCAACCATCTCCTGGCCGAAGACGATCGGCCGTTGTTGGCTGCGTTGGTACGCGATCGGGTCGCGCCGATGTTTCAGCAGCTGGGGTGGACCCCGCGCGCCGATGAGCGCGATCTCGTCAAAGAGTTGCGCGGCGACATCATTCGCGCGTTAGGCACCCTGGGACGCGATCAGACCATCCAGGCACAAGCGCGGGAAGCCTACACAGCGTTTCAACAACAGTCCCAGCCCATCGACCCCAACGTGATTCCAGCCCTCGTCTCCATCCTGGCTTTTACCGGTGACGAGGCTCGCTACGAGGAATTTGCCGGCCGGTTCCGTCACGCAACCACCCCGCAAGAGGAACGCCGCTATCTCTTCTCTCTCGCCGCGTTCCGCGCACCGGAACTGCTGGAACGTACGTTGGCGAAAACCTTGACCGACGAGATCCGCACTCAAGATGCGCCGTTCCTCGTCAGCAGCCTGCTGCATAATGTGTACATCCGCGATAAAGCCTGGGAATTCGTGAAAACCAATTGGGAGCGGATGGACAAGCTGTTTCCAAAAAGCGGATTGCGGAGAATGTGCGGAGGAATCACCGGACTCTCAACTCCTGATCTGGAACGGGACGTCCGACTCTTCTTTACGTCCCGCAAGATCGACCTCGGCGGAAAGACGCTGGAGCAGTACCTGGAACAACTGCATATCGCCGTGCAGTTTCGCGAGCGTGAGCGTGAGGCGATTCGTGCCGTGCTGACGCGCAAGACGATCTGACAGAATGGGCCTGGTCTCCCGCGTCATTCGTGCCGAAGCACGGTTAACGGGGGTTGGCCGAGAATGCGGTAGGTACTGAGGAATCCCACGAGGAGCGTCAGCAGAATGGTGCAGCCCAATCCAATGCTCAGCAACGGCAGTTCCAACGCCCAGGGCAGCTCCAAAATGTAGCGTAAGATCGCCCACGAGAACAGACTCGCCAAGGCAACGCCAATCAGCCCCGCCACACATCCCAGCACTGCATATTCAGCCGCAAATGACCGGGCAATCAACCCGCGCGTCGCACCAAGCGCCTTCAGGATCACCGCCTCATACAGCCGCCGGTACCGCGTGGCCGCCAACGCCGCCGCCATCACCAGCGCTCCGGCCATCAGGCAAAACAGCGCGACGCCTCGAATGGCTAACGACAGGCGATCGAGCACGCGGGCAAAACTGTTCAGGACTTCTCCGATATTGATGGCGGTCACATTGGGAAACGCAGCGACCACGGCCGACTGAAAGGCCACCTCGTCCTGAGGAGCCACTCGAACCGTGGCGACGTAGGTCATCGGCGCCGCATCGAGAGAGCCAGGCGAGAAGATCATGTAGAAGTTCGTGGAGAAGTTCCCCCACTCGACTTTCCGGATGCTGCTCACTTCGGCTTGCAGAATGGTTCCCTGAATGTTGAGATCCAGGAGACTGCCGATGTCGAGATCGAGACTTTTGGCCGCTTCCTCCTCAACGGACACCTGCGGTTTCGAAAACACCTGGCCAGGCTTCCACCACGCGCCTTTCACAATCGTATTATCCTTGGGCACCTGATCGAGAAACGTCAGCACATATTCGCGACTCACATACCAGCTTTTGCGTTTCTCCTCTTTCGACTGGGAAGAGGGCTCCTCCTGTTGGGAATCACGCTCGTCGGTGACCAGCCGCCCATTGATGGCATGGATCCGCGAACGCACCAACGGAGTTAGGTCCGGGGCGAAATCGCCGGTGCGTCGATGCACCAACTCGCCAAAGGCATTGGCCTGATCCGGTTGAATATCGATAAAGAAGAACGTGGGTGAATCGGATGGACGATTTTCTCCCACCTGCCGCACGAGCGCATGCTGAAGCAGCGCGATCGCAAGAATCACCATCACGCCGACGCCGATTGACACCATCACCCCGAGCGTTTGCCCGCCCGGGCGTTGAATGTTGCCGAGCGCCTGCCGCAAAGACAACGCCCGCGGCACCGGCAATGCCCGTAATCCCCGCAACAGCGCCTGAGCCGCCCCGGCCAAGACCCCTATCGCGACGAGCAAGCCGCTGACAAACACGCCGCCGATGGCCAGCGATCCGGCCTGCCACATGGACAGCCCTGCCAGCCCGATCCCGATACCTGCCGCCGTGGCGATTCGAAGAGGATCCGCCGTAATCAATCGCACCGCGCGTTTCGCCAGAGACCTCTCGCGGCGCACCAGCGGCGCACCAGCGCTTTCCACGTCACGCCTGAAGATGGCAGCCGGTTTGATATCCCGAATGGTCAACAGAGGCCACAGACTGAACAGCAACGTAGTGAGGATGCCCAAGCCCAGCCCTTTCCCAATGGGAGCCGCTGACGCGAGGGAGAGCATGGACGTAAACTCGACTTGCTGCAGCACATCGGTCGCCAGCAACGTGGAGACCGCCTGTGGAAGGACCGTTTGCAACACCACCCCAATGCCGATCCCCGCCACGCTCCCCAACAGGCCCAAGCCGACAGCTTGGCCTAAGTAGGAATAGATGATGGTTTCCGTATCCGCTCCCACGGTTTTGAGAATCGCAATAGAAGGGAGCTTCTCCCGGACGAAGGCGTGAATCGATAGCGCCACGCCGATCCCTCCGACAAACAGCGCCGTCAGCCCGACCAGCCCCAGATACCGAGCGAGTTGATCGAGAAACTGCTTGAGCTGTGGTTGAGCATCCCGATACGAAGACACTCGCGCGGATTCGACTGTGAGCCGTCCCCGGAGCTCGTGGATCAGAGGCGACAGGGCCATTGAAGCAGGAAGCTTCAACAGATGCCGTTCGCGCAATCGGCTCCCCGGCTTGATGAGATCGGCTACTGCCAGCCCTTCCTGCGAAATCAGCACTCGCGGACCCAGGCTGAACATGTTGGCCATACGATCCGGCTCCGTATGGATCACGCCCGTGATCCGGAATGAAGCCTGCCCAATCTTGATCGCGTCACCCACGACCAGGCCCAGCCGGATCAACAACGCCTCCTGAACGACCGCTCCATGGCAGGTGTCTCCACAACGTTCACCTGCCGGGTGGAGCAATTCCGTCAATGACCGATCCGGGTCGACCCGCACTACGCCATACAACGGATATCCTGGTTCGATCGCTTTCAACTCGACGAGTTGTGTGACGTCCGTTGGCCCTTGAGTCCGATCAACCCGGGCCACCATCGCGACCAACTCGTTCACACGCGTGGCTACAATCCCGCGCCCGGCCAAATCCCTCAGCACCGTTGAGCCCGGTTCCTTTAGAGGTCTGGACAACCGGATCTCCAGATCGCCCCCCAGCAACCCACGCGCCTCTTTGAGAACCGCATGCTCCACATTGACCGAAAAGAGAGACACCCCGACGACCGCCCCCACGCCGAGGGCGATGCAAGCGAGGAAATACACAAAATGTCGCCAGGATGATCGCAGTTCTCGCCAGGCCAGGATGAACCAGAAGGGCATCATACCTGGTCGCCGGACCCGTTGTAGTGGAGTGAGGTGAGCTGATCAGATCCAATCCTGCCGTCTCGCAGGGTAATGACCCGCTCCATCGAAGCAGCCAGTTGCTGGTCATGGGTAACCAGAACGAGGGTGGTTCCGGCATCCCGGTGCAATGCCATGATGAGTTCGATCACCTGCTGTCCCGTATGCGAATCCAAATTCCCGGTCGGCTCATCGGCCAACAAGATCGGGGGGCGGCAGGCAAACGCACGCGCGACCGCCACCCGCTGCTGTTCCCCTCCGGAGAGTTGCACCGGATAGTGCGAGACCCGGTGACCCAACCCTACAGCCTGCAACAATTCGATGGCCCGTTGGCGGGCATGACGGTCGCCCGACAGTTCCAGCGGAATCGACACATTCTCCAATGCAGTTAACGTAGGAATCAGGTGAAAGGATTGAAAGATATACCCGACGTTAGCCAGGCGCAGGCGCGCCATCGCCTTTTCGCCCAGTGCCGTGATCTCACGTCCATTAAGCCAGATGGTTCCGGAGGTCGGCCGATCAAGCCCCGCGATCAAGCCCAGCAGAGTCGACTTTCCACTCCCGGACGGCCCGACAATCGCCACGGTTTGCTTCTCCGGAATGTCTAAGGTGACGTCTTCCAGAATAGTGACCGTCTGGCCTCCCGCCTCCAATTGCATCTTCACATGTTGGGTAGCAATCATCGTCATGTTGATCCGTGGACCGCATATGCAAAAACGGTTTTCATATTATACTGTACAGATGACGACCTGCCCCGACCTTTTCCGCTCCATCTCGCGACTGCTGACAGGCGGCCTCGTGGCGTTGCTCCTCAGCGTGCTCGTGAGCTGCGACCAATCTTCCTCCAGCGCTCCAACGTCGTCCACATCCGCTGGTCTTTCGAGACCTCAGCCATCGACTGACGACAAGCCCGCAGCCGACCGGCCTGCCCCAGCGGCGACCCCAGATTCCGATACGCGACTTAAAATCGTCGCCTTCGGCGATAGTTTGACGGCCGGGCTTGGAGTCGCTCCTGAACAGACCTACCCGGCGCAGCTTCAGAAACAGCTTGATGCACTCGGCCATCACTATCAGGTGCTCAATGCGGGGGTGAGCGGAGAAACATCAGCCGGAGGACTCCGCCGGGTCTCCTGGGTGCTTGCCGGAAAACCGTTCGTGGTGATTCTTGAATTAGGCGGGAATGACGGATTGCGTGGTCTGAGCCTGCCGGAAACACGTTCCCATCTGGATGCGATTATCACACGGCTGAAAGATGCTGGAGTGCAAGTGATTCTGGCAGGCATGAAGCTGCCGCCGAACTATGGGGAGGAGTATACGACCACATTTGAAACGATGTACCGAGACCTGGCTGAGACCCATTCACTTCCACTGATCCCGTTTCTTCTGGAAGGAGTAGGCGGTGATCAGAAACTCAATCAAGCCGACGGCATCCATCCCACGGGGGAAGGATACAGAATTGTGGCTCAAAACGTGCTGCAAACCTTGCTTCCGCTCCTGAAGACCAGCGAATCCAATTCGCCTGTCTCAAAAAAGAAGGCGTGAAACATCTGCTTCGCCTCAGCCAGCGAAGAAACATTTCACGCCGCTCAATCCGGAGGAGCTGGTTAGCTCTTCTTGAAGAAGGTGTCGTAAACCCCGAAACCCAAGATCAAGGCGATCAAGGTGTAGTAGAGGCCCGTAATGCCACTGTAATCAGGCGGCCCCTCACTGACATTGGCAAACGCATTGGTTGCCTGAAGCGCCACAATTCCACCCAAGACTCCTGCTATCAGCTTGTTCATGATCTCCCCCTTGTAATCAAGGAATGCCCAAAGAGGCCCGCATTGTACTGAAGGGACTAGGCATGACGCAAGGGGGGAGAAGAATGGAAGGTTAGGGCTCAGAATCGGAAAGGATAGCGCCCGTGAGGGTCAGGGATGGCCCTTACACCTTCCCCAGCGCTTTCAACATTGCCGCCACATCTCGACAGGTATCGGAGAGGCCTTCCAACCGGCGTCCTTTGTCGGTCAAGAGCCCGGAAATGGCCCTGACCTCGCGCTCGAACTGTTCAACATGGCGGGAAAGTTCAGTCGATTTACCGAGAGAGGCCTTGTGCTTTTCCACCTCCCGTTGGAGATCCCGGCAAATCACCTGCAAAGACTTGGCTTCTTTTGCGGATGCGTCCAGATCCTGAGTCAGGCGGGCAACCACCGCTTCTCGATTGCGAATCTCCGCATCGAGTTCGATTTGCGCGACGTCGCTTTCCCGCTTTCGTTCATCCAATTGCTGAATGATCCGCGTCCAGGTCGATACCAGGCCCGGTTCGATATCTGGCTGGGCAGGAACCGGCTGACCGGATTGAATGGCCTGAACTACTCGCTGCATCCAATCGCTAAATTGGTTCAATTCGCTTAACTTCACATCACCGGAGGCGGCGGATTTCGTCGGTGCCCGCTCCGCCTCGATCCGAGCAGCCGCAGGCCGCGGCCTCGGAACGACTCGAGCCTTCGACCAACGTTGATACTCCAGCAGCGCGGCCACGCCGTGCCGACAGATCGGTTGCTCGTTCAACGTGCAGGAGCACTTGGCTTCCAGGTGGCCGTTGGTGAGACGAACGGTCTGCTCATACAGCCCGGAGTTGCCCATGACCGATGAGGTGAACTCGGTATCCGACGCGTCGGTCAGCTGCACCCGGCGTTCCGTCTGGTACTGCTTCCCGATCTGGAACGCATTGGGCTCCACGATGGAGCTGATCATGTCCGCCTCCAGTAAACCGAGGCGATCCGCCGAACATGCGATTTTCCCCCGCATCGTGCCACCTGTGGACTGGTTGCTTCCTGTGAGTCGCCCTTGCAACTTGCCGAACGATCTCCGAAGTGTCATGAAATGATTACCCCTGAGGCCCATCACCCAGATACCGGACCCGAGTGTACGGCAGGCTCCCCGATAGGAGCGTCCCGATGACGGGGCCACCTGCAGGGGTCGAAGCAATTCGGCAGGGCCGTACTGACTCGACCACTACATAGCTTATCGGCACCGGCGAGGAGCCCCTTGAGACCCCTGCGCCGTCAACCACACAAAATCTGCAATGCCTTCCTTCATGGTTTGATAGAGCTCTGCGGCTCGCTCCTGTTCGAATGTGGCCATATAGATAGTTACCTCCTTGAGCCCGCCGTGAATCCGTCGAGCGACTCGATTCGGCACCGGCAATCGGTATTGGACGTGCCCGCCTCCGGTATAACTCACCACTGGCCCCTGGGCCTGGTCACCCGCGGCGCGCACCCGATGAACCGCCGCCGTGACGGTCTTGGCCATGCCTTCGTCCCTCACCATGGAGGCCTCGTACATGGTCTGGTAGTCTTCTGGTGCACCGCCTCCATGGCAAGCCTGGAGTTGCGACAGAATACGTGAGCGATAGTCCGGATCATCAACAATGGCCTCCTGCTCCATGCCCCACTGACGCCACTCCGGCTGATCCTTCGCCAGAGCCAACCCCAGTTTGACGACCTGGCGAATCAACGGTTTGGGCGGATTCATGGCCAGCACCGGGAGTCGCTGCTCCTTGGCAAACTGCACCAACGGTTCGTAATCTTCAAAGGCTCCGCCCCAATTGTGCTTCCACCCCACACGC
The DNA here is from genome assembly GCA_964556305.1 of uncultured Nitrospira sp. Classification (GTDB taxonomy): domain Bacteria; phylum Nitrospirota; class Nitrospiria; order Nitrospirales; family Nitrospiraceae; genus Nitrospira_A. The sequence goes on from CAZKVY010000004.1 coordinate 84,277, forward strand.
TCCAGAAACTCCGCTCGAGCCGCGTCCTTCGAGAGGAGATACTGGTCGAGCGCCGGCTGGCCTTCCCATCCGAACATCTCCATGGCAAGCACAGGCCGGCGCCCCCGGCTCACAAGAGACCGAAGCACCGTCAGCGCTGCCTCGATGTGGGAGTGATTGTGATGTTCCTCTCCCAGATAGATCACGTCATATCTGGCCAACCCGTCCACCCAGTCACTCAGTGAGACCTGGCGGCCCGTCTTGGCATCCAAGACCTGCCCCACGGACCATTCGTCCCACACCTGCGGGGGCACCACAGTCACATGCTCTTTCGTCTGGCAGCCTCCCAGGGCGAGCAGCAGACCGAGCATGACGCCCGCACATCTGAGGCTCCTCCAGCGATTTTTGCGCGAATGCTGTTCTGATGTACGCATATCGTCTACCTAACACACGCACCATGCCGCCGCAAGACGATGCGCTTGACTCCTTTGCAACCGGCCCGATACTGTGCACGACGCAACCGAACCGTCGATCCCTTGGGACACGCGCGGCTCTTTACGCACTTCTGGCTGATTCATGCCTGTTGATTCCGACAGCCTGGCAGCATTCCGGAAACGGGTCAGCTCTGCCAAGTCGGTCGATGCACCTTTCTGGGATGCCTCTCGTCACCTCGTGAGTCCGACAAACTGGCCCGCGACCAGGAAGACCTTGACCGACGCCATCGAGGCCTCCTCCACGCCGGACGGGCTCAAGCAGCATCTCATGGCGGCCTTGCCCGCAGTGCTCGGTGCCGAAGATCGTGCCTCCAGCGCCGACCTGCTCAAGCAACTCACCGGGCTTCCGCCCACGAAAGCCCTGCGCGCCTTGTGCGTCTTGTTTGACGTACGACCGAAAACGACGACCAAGTGGCCTCTGCCGACCGTTTCACCAGAGACCATCGACCGGTTCATCCAAGAACACCACAACCCGTTTGATATGCTGCTGGAACAGATTCCGGCATCGGTGTTAGATCTGGGGGCAGGGGATCTTTCCTTTGCCGAAGAACTGACCACGCTCTACGAACCGTCGTTGATCGCTCAAAACAGGCCGCTCGTGCTCCACTGCCTCGACCGGCTCGATCCCGCTTCGCAACTCGGAGGGCCACTACATGCCCCTCCACTTCGCCTGAATCGTTTGCGCGCCAAGCTGGGCCTGCAATTTCGCTTCTACGGCGACCAGGACATGTTTGCTCTCGACGCCCTGGAACGAGACCAGCGTCTGGCCGCACGATACCTCATCGTCACCTGTTGGGCGCCGGCTACTCCGACCTTCGCCTATGAACCGACCCGCCTGTCCCCCCACTGCCTCGCCGAGGAACTGCGGCGCACCAAGGGGGATTTTCGCCAGACTCGGCACGAAAAAGAAGCCGCCCTCGAAGTGCAGCATGCCGGACGGAGCCTGCTGTTTCCGCCGTGGAAATTCGATATTCGCGGGCCGCTGGCCCTGCTGGAATTGATGGCCACCCGTGGAGCCCTCTGTGTGCTGGGGGCCGTGGACTCCCAGGTGTGCTGGGAAATTCTCTCGCAGCTGATCGATGACCCGCGCGTCAGGCCTGCTGATGTCGTGTTGTCGGCAGAAACTCTCCCTGAAGTCTTCGGAGAGACCTACCGCCGGCTGTCAGCCCTCCCGGTCGGCGGCTCCTGTCTCCTCAGCAACCTGGCGCCGCTGCGGCAGAGGTTTCCTTCAGTCCTTCGCACACCGTCCGACAAACCTGCATCCTATCGATTCCGGGAGGTCCGGATTCAGCGGGGGGCATTATTCGAAGGCATCCCGGCCAGCAGTACCGCCAGACGCTTTCAGGACATGGCGGAAGAAACGCCCCCCTGGTTGCTGACGCTCGTCCCCGAACCCGTCGCACCTTCTTAGATCCTTCAAGCAGGCTCCAGTTACGGACACGCTTCAACCCCGCCCGTGCACCCCGTGAGAAAGCCCGTATAAATTGACGGTCCCAGAACCCTTTGTTAGACTTCGACATACACGCCATGTGCCGAACATAATCTTCTCCAGAAACATCCCATCGTGAATTCTTCTCAATCTATCAAACTGTTACAGGACAATATCGCGCACGTCATCAAGGGGAAGCCGCGAGCCATTGAATTGGCGGTCGTCTGCCTGTTGGCGCGCGGACACCTGTTGATTGAAGACGTGCCCGGCGTCGGGAAAACCACCCTGGCGCACAGCCTGGCCCGTTCGCTCGATTGCTCCTTTAAGCGCATACAGTTCACCAGCGACCTGTTGCCGTCCGACATCGTCGGAATATCCGTATTCAATCGTCAAAAGCAGGCCTTTGAGTTCATGCCGGGACCGCTGTTTGCCAACATCGTCCTGGCCGATGAGATCAATCGCACCACGCCCAAGACCCAAAGCAGTTTGCTCGAAGCGATGAGCGAAGCTCAGATTTCCGTGGACAACCAAACCTATCCGCTCCAGCAGCCGTTCATGGTGATTGCCACCCAAAATCCCGCGGAGTACCACGGCACCTTTGCGCTTCCGGAATCTCAACTCGATCGATTTCTCATGCGACTCTGCATCGGCTATCCGACGCCAGAGGAAGAAAAAAAGGTGCTGGACAGGCCGCAATCGCTACATCCGGCCAACGAAATTGAACCGGTCCTGAATGCGCAGCATATCCTGGATCTTCAGGCCCAGGCGGACAAGGTAAGAATAGAAGACAGCCTGATGGACTACCTGCTGGCCATCGTGCTGGCCACCAGGCAAAACGCCTTACTCTCCTTGGGAGTGAGCACGCGGGGGGCGCTCGCGCTGACCAAAGCGGCGAAGGCCCTCGCCCTTGCGCGCGACCGAACCTATTGCCTGCCCGAGGACATTAAGGAACTCGCTCCGGTCGTCCTGTCGCATCGCGTCATGCTCAGCCGCTCGCAGGGTACGCGCACGAAGAGCGTCGAGCACACCGAACGGGTCATTCACGACATTCTTGAGAGCATTCCCGTTCCGGTGTGACTACTCCTCCGGCCCCGGGCTCGCATCGGACCACCGCGCCACAGGGCCGCTCGCAGGACGACAGGGCTCCAGCATGGCATCCATGACCCTCCGCACCCTGTTCCAGCGACTCTCTCAACATCGCGCGATCCGCGTGACAACGGAAGGCGTTCGCTTCCTGCTATTGACCCTGGCCGTCGGCGTCGCCGCCGTCAATACGGGCAACAATCTGTTCTATCTCCTATTGGCCATGATGCTCAGCCTGATCGTGTTATCCGGCTTGCTGTCGGAACAATGCGTGCGACGACTGGAGTTCCACCATCATCTCCCGGACACGCTCTTTGTGAACCAACCGGCCACCGCCACACTCTGGATCGCCAACCGCAAATCACATATTCCGAGCGTCTCCTTGCGGCTCCTCGACGTCGTCGCCGGCCAGGATCATGATCGCGGCATTCACCTCACGCACCTCGCGCCTGGCGCGTCGACGTTGCGCTCCTACCCGCTGCTCATCCAACGGCGAGGACGCTACCAATTCGACGGCATCCGTGCTGTCACACCGTTTCCCTTCGGCCTGTTTCAGAAGAAAGCATTTTATCCGCAGGAGGCCAGCGTCATCGTCTGTCCTGAACTCGTTCCCCTCCCGCCAATGCTGATCCAAGAAATGAACGCGATCGGCCGTGATCAGGCGCTGGCTCGACGCGGACCCGGAAATTCACTGTACAATCTCCGGGAGTTTCGCCCCGGTGACGATTCCCGCGCTATCCATTGGATGACGACGGCGCGAACGGCCAAGCTCATGCTCAAAGAGACCGAGGCCGAAGATCAACGCACGCTCACGCTGGCCGTGTTCACAGTCGCCCCGGACGAAGAGGCGGAGACATTCGAACGGGCACTCTCCATTGCCGCCTCACTGACTGATCAATTTCTCAACAACGGCGTACGACTCCGGTTGCTGCTCGGCGATCAACAGGAACTCCTGGCTGACGGAAACGAGCCCCCTCTTCATCTATTTTATGCCCTGGCGCTCTGTGAGCGACGTTCCGTCGCAGAGCGCGTCAACATACAAGAAACACTGGCCCAGGCGCTGGCAGGGTCGCAGGATGGACCGACTCTGCTGCTCTCCTCATGGTCGGACCCGGCTCTCGGCGAGCTGTTTCCAACGGTCGACCAGATCATGACCCCTCACTCGCACAAGGATCTTTTCGATGCCGCTGGATCAGGCCTTCCGGCTTAGTTCAATCCTGCTGGCGGCGACCGGGTTCGCGAGCCTGACACTGGCCATTGCTCTGCCGTTGTGGCTCCTCGTCCTGGCGGCGGGAGCGTTCGCCATGGCGTTGCTGCGCGTCCAACTTCCGAGCGGGATCTCCGGTGCCATCGGTCAGTTCCGGTTTTCAGCCCTCACCTGGAATATCTTTCTGCTTTTCGCGTTCGCCGGGTTCTGGATCGATCTCCTTCTCGTCTCACGGGAACTCCTTCCGGCAGGAATTCACTTTCTCGTACTGCTCCTGGTGAACAAACTCTCGAACCTCGATCAACGACGCGATTTTCTGCATCTCTATGCCATCAGCCTGATTGCGCTCCTGGCTTCCGCGGCCCTGACGACGCAGATCTGGTACGCCCCGTTTTTCTTCGTCTATCTGGTCATCGGCGTCTGGACGTTGCTGCTCTATCACCTGTTGCAGGAACAGGAAGAGATGGCTGAACCGCCGCAAGGCCTCACCGATGCAGCGCCATTCCTCCTGCTGGTCCCGCACCTCACGGCGCGCTTCTTTTGGACCACCAATGCGATGGCGGCGGGCGCGTTCGCTCTCACGTTATTGTTCTTTTTCCTGATTCCGCGGGTGGGGGTGGGGTTCTTTCAAAACAATCATGGGGAGAGTCTGCGCACGACCGGGTTTTCGGAGCACGTCGATCTGGGAGTCATCGGGCCGGTCAAGCAAGACCCGAGCATTGTCATGCGCGTGGAACTGCCTGATCGCACTGCCCAAGACTCGAATCAGGCCCCGTTGTACCTTCGAGGCGTCGCCTACAATCGGTATGACGGAAAATCGTGGAGTAATAGCCTGCCGCATCGCCGCATGTTGACGGAGCTTCCCGAAGGCACCTTTACGCTCCGTACGCCCGGCGCCAAATCATCCACTGTTGCACGATCGCTCAAACAAGAGATTCTCCTTGAGCCTCTCGACACCACCGTTCTCTTCGGAGCTCCGTTTCCCACGTCGGTCAAAGGTCATTTTCTTTCCGTTCAGTCGGATCTCATGGGCTCGCTCTCCCTGCCGATTCCCTTGCATAGACGTAGCCAATACACCGTCTATTCTTCGTCGACGGCCGTCAATGCAGCGGAGAAACGGGCCCCTGCGTTGCTTTACCCGGATTCCATTCTCCAACAATATCTTCAAATGCCCGTCATGAATGAGCAGATCCTCGAACTGGCGCGCCAGATCACCAAGCCCGCGAACAGCATCGCCCAAGCCGTCACCCTGGTGCAGACCCATTTGTTGTCTCACTATCGATACAACCTTGATGTGCCCTCTCTGCAGTCGTCGCATCCCCTTGAAGACTTTCTGTTGACTCGAAAGACCGGCTATTGCGAGCACTATGCAACGGCCATGGTAATCATGCTTCGCAGCGTAGGTATTCCTGCCCGGCTGGTGACCGGATTCTTAGCGACTGAATGGAATGAATTCGGCGGGTACTACACGGTTCGCCAACGAGATGCCCATGCCTGGGTGGAAGTCTATTTCCCGCAGTCAGGCTGGATCACCATGGATCCCACCCCTCCTGCCCCAGAGGCTATCGGCGCATCCTGGTGGCAGTCAGCCAATAGTGCGATGGATTCGATCCGGCTCAAGTGGGACCGTCTGTTCGTCCACTACAGCGCGCATGACCAGTTCACCGTCGTGCAAGGCATTCGAGAGGGCGGGGAGGCGGTACGGGCAGGCCTGTCAGAAACGCTGAGCGCCTTATCGGCACAGGGTGCCGCCATCGTTGGTCGTCTGGTGACCAGCTTGACTCCATCCGGTATTCCGCACCAAGCAGTCGTTCTTCTGCTGGCGCTCGCTGCGGCCTATGGCGTGATGACAGCCCTGCGATGGTTCCGGAAGAGGCCCCTGCAGAACAGTGTCCTTTCAACGCAGCAACAAACCGTCATCACCCTCTACACCAACATGCTCCATTGCTGTGCGCAGCGGGGTCTCCCCAAACCAGTAAGCACTACGTCGCTCGAATTTCTTGATCACATTCAGGCGCGATGGGGCGAAGCCTGGCCCTTCGCCCATGCTTTGACTCAACTCTATACGCGCGTACGGTTTGGGCAGGCACCACTCACCGACGAAGACCTGCGTATAGCAGAGACCCACTTGCGAAGACTCCGCCTTCTTCGACGCTCAACGACCGACTCACCACAGCCATCACGCTAACCGGGAACACTCCAACTGTGCGGAGTGTGGTGGAAAGATCCTGACGTAATCCGGGAGCAGGCTAAAAGCTTGGCGGACCGTGATCAATTCGCGCCCCTTCTCGGGGGCGCTCGCGGTGCCTTGTTACCAGTGATGGCAGAACGGATTCCCATTTCGGAGTAAGATCAAAGGGAATCTCGTAAGCTCTTATCAGAGCAGACCGAACATCGGGTTTCAACAGACGCGTGGGACGAGCAGAGTGGAATCCATCAGCATTGTCATCACTTGTTACAATCAAGCACCATTTATCGGCGAAGCGATAGAGAGCGCCCTGTCACAAACCGTGCCTGCTCACGAGATTCTGGTGGTGGACGACGGCTCCACAGATGATACCGGCCAAATCGTCGGTCGATATGCTGATGTGCATTATATCCATCAAGGCAATCAGGGTCTCGTTGCGGTGACCCGTAATAGAGGGATAAAAGAAACGAGGGGAACGTACATCGTGTTTTTGGATGGAGACGATCGCCTCCTTCCGAAGCACGTAGAGACGAGCCTGAAAGCATTTCAGGAGACTCCCCATGCGGCTGCAGTCTGTGGGCTATTTCGAGAGTTCGGTGAGCAGGAAGGAATCATATCCCATATCTGTGATCCCGAGGATTTCTACGGCATGGCTCTGCGGTTTCCGAGCATCGCTCACGTGATTACAGCCATGTTCAAACGGAGCATCCTCGCTGAGTCTGGAAATTTTTGTACGGACCCGGCCATCAATGGGTGCGATGATTTCGAGTTATTTCTGCGGTTGGCGCGACGCTCTGTCGTCCATTGTCACCATGAACTGGTGGCGGAGCACCGCTATCACAGTAATCAGACCACGAAGAACCGGGGACTCATGCTGAAGTCTGCAATGACCGCGTATCGATACCAGCAGGAGTATATCCGGGCGCACCCGCAGTACATGGAGGACTATGTCCGCAGCAGATCCTTTGCTCAGCAATTCTGGGGACGGCTCTTGCTTGACCAACTCGCCATATCCATCAGTCGCGGAAAGATAGACGTCGCGCTGCAATATTTCTGGACACTGCTGCGATTCTTTCCACTTGGCCTTCTCCATAGAATTTGTCGAAAGGCCCTGAACATGACGCTCCATAGAAACCGGGGGCACAGGTAGCCACGCGCTGATCCCGTCTCCAAACGGTGCGCTCCAGATTCCCGTGTGCTCTTCTCACTAACTGGAAATCAATCCCGGGAATCTACCATGGGGACAATTTCATAGGAGTACGGGGGAGTTCACTACGCGACTGTTTATTACACAGCCCGAATATACGACCGGATGAAGTGGCTGAGGCGAGTGGGTCTAAGAAATTGAAAAGTTGGAGCGGGAAACGGGATTTGAACCCGCGACCCTCGCCTTGGCAAGGCGATGCTCTACCACTGAGCTATTCCCGCATCCGACCGGCAGAAGAAGCGGGATTCTACCGACCAGATGTAAAGACTGTCAAGCCAGCCTTCAGAAATTCCTTCGCGCCGCGATCAATAGTCTACGCAGACGAAATCGCGGCTCAATCGAAAACTGTTCGCTGCGCAGATTGCCCTTCTGCTACAGGAGCCTTAGCCTTTCGACTCAGAGCTGCCTGCTTCTTCTGTCCACTTGACGGACTGGAGAGGCTTGAGTACAGTGAGTGTCATGTCGCCTTTTGCCCTTCTCCTCAATGAGGTAACCGTAGCGTGACCTCCCGCCCGCAGCAGTCGGCTCCCTTTGCAGCGCAAGCCATTTCATTCGACGAGTATCTCGCATCGGGCAAGATTCCCGAGGGACTGCTCGTCAGCGAGTACGTGGAGCAGCAGTTTGTTGAACGGCTCGTGCACTACGTACTCAGTGTTCCGGCCGGCAGTTATACCATGGCTCAGCTGAGCCGACTCCTTGAGCAGTTGGATCCTCGCGCCCAGGTCTTTTTCTTCAAGCGACTGAAAGAGAACAGCCCGGACAGCCTCAAAGATTTTGCCCCGCTGTACTACGGGTTCATGAACGAGTTTCACTCCCTCCTGTTCACGTAGTCGCTGTTCATCAAAAAAATTTCTTGTCGCTCCCCTAATCTCAGGTATAATCACGAGAACCTCTTAATGAGTCAAGGAGCACTATGAATCCCACGTTACAACGCGCTGTTACGAGTTTCTATAACCTGGTGTACGAAGCCCAGACATTTGCAACGACTATGTCGCGGATCGATACCGCTGAGCAGGAACACTATGCCGGGCGGATTGAAGGCCTCAATTGGGTCCTGGATCGCTGCCAGGAACTCGAGGATATGGATACCAACATCACCCCGACAACGTTGCAACGTGTCCTGACGGAAGTGAAATCAGACCTGGATCATGAGCTCTCCGTGCAGCGGCGGGAAAAGGGCCGACGGGCAGACGGACGCGAAGAGGCGCTGACCTTCGTCGCGGACTATTTGTCCAGCCTCATCACGGCAACTGAGATCGAGTCCGCGAAAACCTCCGTGTAACCGCCTGTCGCTTGTCTCCAGGCTTATCCTTCGTTATGGCCTCCTCCGAGGGCGACTATGGCCCGTGAGTGGATCATCTTCGCCATTTGTCTCGGCTTGGGAGGCCATATCGCCCTCGCCGTGGTTTTGCACGCACCAGACATGTGGCCGTGGAGCAAAGCCTGGCTGTACGGATTACTGTCCGGCCTGGCGCTCTATGTGGTGGTTCAGGTCATGCGCTCGCTCTGGTGGGTGTTTCGGGGGAGAAACAGTGAAGAGGCCGATCCCGCGGAGGACCAGCATATTCGATGAATCGATCCTGACGAACAGCACATCTCCCCCGTTGCGCCCTACACCACTCCCTCAGTAGAATGTCCCTCATGCAGCCACGTTCGAACAAACCTTCACCACCTGGCTGGCCCCCGCGCGCAGCGAGACCAAGGGCCACACCCCCATCTCAAGGCCAACGCCAGGCGGATCAGTACGATTCCTTTAACGCGTCCCTGCTCTACTGCGGAAATTGCCGCCAAGCCACCCCCACCCGTCAGCGCCTACTTCTCGTGTTACCCACGGGGAATCTGTATGAATACCTGTGCGCTCAATGCGGAACCTCCACGGGGTCAAAAACGGAGAGCGCCTCAGGAGACAGCGGCCTCCTGGCCCCATAGGCTTTCTCGCCCCTTCCATCCTATTCCGGTCGCGAGACAAGGGCGACGGGGTGTGAGGCTGTACGCGGAGCATCGCTGCTCCCTCCAAGGCCGTCCGTCCCACTAATCCAATTTGGGGAACACTGAGAAGTTTCGAGGCAGGAAAACTATGCCAGCTGGTCGAGCGGAATTCCTTCGTCGATCAACATGACCGGAATGTCTTCCCGAACGGGGTAGAGAATCTTATTGTCCGCTCGCACTAACCCGCCATCGAGCTTTTCCGTGACCGGCTTTTGCGCCTTGTTCTTTAACACCCCGCGCTCAATCGCCCCGTTCACCTTTTGAATCAACACCTCGTCAGCCAGTACGACTGCCTGCTTGGTTTCAGGACAGCACAGAATAGCCAACAAGTCTTTGTCGAGATTGACTTTCTTTTGAACGGCGTCACTCACGATCGATCTCACAATCTCACCCGACAGGGTGACTCAAAGGTTACTGGGAAGATAGTCCAAATAAATCAGCAGATCAAGAAGATACCAAAACTCTTCTCCATCTGGTATCGTAGAATACTGATACCCCCTCTCGTGCACCAACTATCGGGACCCGGCGTGACTTCTTCTCATCGGCTTGGACGCATCTTTTTCACGGGACTGCTCGTGCTCGTTCCCGCCTGGACGACCTTTTTGATCATGGCCGCTCTGTTCGACACGCTGGATTCGTTCTTGCTCAATCTCATCGGTCAGCAGATGCAGCCTTATGCCCCAGGATTGGGGATTGTGGTGCTCATCGGAATGGTCCTTATCGTTGGAGCCATCGCCACGCAAGTGATCGGGCAGCGATTCGTCCGCTGGGCTGAGGCGACACTCGAAGGCATCCCGCTGATCCGCAGCATCTACCTGACGTTGAAAAGCATGACCGATCTCCTGAACTACCGGGCCCGTTTCGGAAAAAGCACGGTGGTTGCGTTTCCCTTTCCTCGCGATGGGCTCTGGGCATTGGGTTTCGTCATGGGGGCTCCCCCGGCAGCACTGCAGATCGCCCCGACGGTCGAATTAGTCATGGTGTTCGTCCCAACCGCCATTCACCCCTTCACGGGATATCTAGCTATGATTCCAAAGAGCCAACTGCAGCCGCTGAATCTCTTGCCCGAAGAAGCTCTCAAGTTGGAGTTTTCAGCCGGATTGTATCGCCCCCTTCAAGGTTGGCTCACGGCCCCGGCGGGGAAGCCCTCATGATCTCCGCTCATCAACTGCGCATCCGACAGGCTACCTTGCAGGACTTGGACGTCATCACGAGATTCAGCGCGGCCATGGCCCTGGAGACCGAGCATCGAAGACTGGACCTCCCGCGTCTACGGCTGGGCACACAGGCGGTGATTGAGCGCCCGGAACGGGGGCAATATTACGTCGCGGACTTGCACCGGGACGCACCGGCCGATAGAGTGACCGTAGGACAGTTACTCATTACATACGAATGGAGTGATTGGCGGAATGCCCAATTCTGGTGGATCCAGAGTGTCTATGTTGACCCTGCGTGGCGGGATCAAGGCGTGTACCGTGCCATGCATCGGGCCGTGATGAACTTGGCGCAGTCGCGCACGGACGTCTGCGGTGTCCGGCTATATGTAGAGGGCGACAATACCATCGCCCAACAGGTGTATGAACGGGTCGGACTGACCCCATCCACATACCGGATTTATGAATCTGATTTCGTCCTTCCCAAACCTTCTTCCCCCGGCAACCACAGTTAGCCGGCCTGGACGATTGTACGCAAAAGGAGGATCCCATATGCGACGAGTGGGCCTGTTGCTGGGCGTGATCTTGCTGACGCTGAACGCCTGCGCATTCAGCCGAGGCACCCTGGGTGAAGAAATCAAGACGGACACCGTCAACTCGATCAAGAAGGGCACCACCACAAGGGCGGACGTCCTGGCCCAACTCGGCGCGCCGGATCGTCTGCTGCAACTGAACGGGCGCGATCTCTTTCAATACTACCGATACGATGCCAAGGTTGGCAGCCTGCTCCTGATTTTGATCAACTTTTCCCGCGTGTCGGTGAAAAGCGACGACCTGTTTGTCATCATTAATCGCGAAGGAATCGTGGAAGAGGTGATCGCTTCGAAACGCACTGAAAATCTGGAGTTCAGGTTCTGGCCCTTCGGAGACTGACGCCGTGTCACGCTGGTACGTTTCACTCACACTCCTTCTCATGGCGATGCTGGCGATGCCCTTATCCGGCTGCAACGTCGCGCGCCTAACCATCAACACTCCGCTGACCCCCAACTCTGTGGCCTTCATTACCGAGGGAAAGACCACCCTGACCGATGTCGTCGACAGACTGGGAGCGCCGGATTCCATCACCGATACCGAGCGCGGCACCGTCGTGACGTATCGTTTTCTCAACGCCAAATATTCTCGGGTGAATTTCGGATGGCTGGTCAAGCCCTGGTCACCGGTAGACCCGGACCTCGTCTTCTCACGCTCCGGCATGGGTACGGATGCCTTCGAGCTCCTGTGCGACACCAACTGGATCGTGACACACCAGGCCTTTGTGCGCCATCGTCCGGAGCCACTATTTACTCCGTATCCGTTTTAACCCCGCCGCACGACCATCGCCGTCCGCGAATTGCCGCCTTGCATGCATCCCGTTATAATGCCGCTCATGGGCGCAGGTTCTTCCGACGATTCAGCGAGCCAACACACTCCCTCCACGTCTTCCTCCTATATCCCGGCCGATCGTGACATCGAGTTTCTCCAGCGCGATGAACTGCGTCCGCTCCGTCTCGGGCTGGAATTACTGAAGCCGGAATTGATCCAAACAGAGCAAGGCATCCGTTCGACGATCGTGGTCTTCGGCAGTTCGCGGTTGGTCGAACCTTCCCTGGCCCGCCAAGCGCTAAAAGCCGCCAAGGCGGAATTGAAAACCGCCCCGCAGGATGCCCTGCGACAGCAGCAGGTGGCATTGGCTGAACGCCGGCTGGCCATGGCCAACTACTATGACATCGCCCGCGAATTCGGCCGACTGGTCTCCGCAACGTGTCAAATCGATGGGCAGTGCGACTACGTCATTGTCACCGGCGGAGGACCTGGCATCATGGAAGCCGCCAATCGAGGGGCGGCCGATGCTGACGCAAAATCGATAGGCCTCAACATCACGCTGCCGCACGAACAACACCCGAACCCCTACATCACCCCGGACCTCTGTTTTCAATTTCGCTATTTCGCGTTACGCAAAATGCATTTTCTCCTTCGCGCGCGGGCGCTGGTAGTCTTTCCAGGCGGGTTCGGCACGCTCGACGAACTGTTTGAAACCCTGACGCTTCTCCAGACAGGCAAAACTCGCAACATCACGATTGTCCTCATCGGGCAGGCCTATTGGGAACGGCTCATTAATTGGTCCATGCTGCTGGAAGAAGGCCTCATCGGCCCCAATGATCTCTCGCTCTTCCATTTTGCCGAAACGGCTCAACAAGCATGGGAGCTGATCAGTCGGAACCATGGAGGTCCTGCCGCACGATGAAACTTTCCTTTCATGGCGCCGCGAGATCGGTCACCGGCAGCCGCCATCTGCTGGAAATGCCCGGCAGCAACATCCTCTTGGACTGCGGACTTTTTCAGGGGCAGCGGCAAGAGGCCGATCGGCAGAACCGCTTTCTGGGATTTGACCCGCGCGCGATCCAGGCCGTGCTCCTATCGCATGCGCATATCGACCATTCCGGCGCGCTTCCCGTCCTTGGCCAACACCAGTTTCGCGGAGACGTGCACATGACCCGTGCCACTGCGGACCTCACCGCCGTGATGCTGGAGGACTGCGCCCGCTTGCAGGAAAACGATTGCGCCTACCTGAACCGGAAGGAGAACCGTCGCGGCCGGAAGTGTTTGCAACCGTTTTATGGAGCTCGTGATGCGCGAGCCATCATCCGCCGCTTCGTCGGTGCCCGCTATGGGGATACGATCAAAGTAACTCCCCGCGTGACGGCCTCCTTCCACGATGTGGGTCACATTCTGGGGTCCGCCGCCATTCGTCTCAAATACTCCGCCCGCGGCAACAGCACCACCGTTCTGTTCTCCGGCGATCTCGGACGGTCGCACATGCCCATTCTCCGCGACCCCACGCCGCCGCCGAGTTGCGATGCGTTGATCATCGAATCGACCTACGGCGATCGCTTGCATGAAGAAGCCGGCGAGGCGCTGACCCAGAAGGCACAACAGCTCGTCACGCATGCTAAAGCGCATCACAGCAAGATTATCGTGCCTGCGTTCGCACTCGGACGGACGCAAGACCTCGTCATGCGCATCAAGCAATTGGTGACCGAGGGACGGATCGACCCGCTTCCCATTTACATCGATTCGCCTCTGGCCTCGAAGGTCACGGAAGTCTTTCGTAAGCATCCTGAATGTTACGACGAAGAAACCTATCGCACCTTCACCTCGGAAGGAGATCCCTTTGCCGCGCGGTATATCCGCTATGTCTCATCGCCGGATGAAAGCAAGCGTTTGAATAACATGAAGGGCCCCTGCGTGATCATCGCCTCCTCCGGCATGTGCGAAGGAGGCCGCGTGGTCCATCACCTCAAACATGCCATTCAGGACGAAGCCAATATCATCGCCATCGTGGGGTTTCAGGCCGAACATACGTTGGGACGCAGGCTGGTTGAAGGGTGGGACGTGGTGCCGCTGTTCGGTATCCCCACCACGCGCCGCGCCCAAGTGGTGGTGTTTAACGGGTTGTCGGCCCATGCGGACCGGAACGACCTGCTCGCCTACGTGAGAGCGATCTCTCCCGCTCCTCAGCACATTTTTGTGGTCCACGGAGAAGAAAAACAGGCGCTGTCACTCGCAGCAGCCATCCAGAGCGAATACCCCCGGACGTCAATTGTCGTGCCCCACAAAGAGAGCAGCTATGAGATCTAGCCTCACCCCTCTATTCAGATCCCGTGATGCAGAGAGGATGCCGTCAGCATGAGCCATTCATACACTGGTTCCCCCTCGATACTCGCCTGCGCCCTCCTGCTGATGACCACCTGCACTCCCCCCGGCTGGAGCGCGGATACATTCAACGATACAACGGATCAGACACGCGTACGCGCACGCGCACTCGGACTCACACTGGGGCAATTGGAGCCCGGCCCGCTGAATGCCATTACCGACGTGCCGGGTGTGAAGGTCGGACAAGTCACCTTGATGCGAGGGGATGGTGCGTTGAAGCCCGGAGAGGGACCGGTTCGAACCGGCGTGACCGTCGTCGTGCCACGGGATGATGTGTGGCACAAGAAAGTCCCCGCAGGGGCGTTTGTCCTGAACGGCACCGGTGAAATGACCGGCTTGGCCTGGGTTGCCGAATCGGGGTTTCTCGAATACCCCATCGCGCTGACCAATACGCTCAATGTGCCGCGGGTCGCGAACGGCGTCATCAGCTGGATGCTCCGTCGCTATCCGGGCATCGGCATCACCGATGACACCCTCACGCCGGTCGTGGCGGAATGTGATGACGGACGGTTGAACGACATCCAGGGCCGGCATGTCTCCGAAGCGGATGTCATGCAGGCGTTGGACGACGCCACCTCCGGGCCGGTCTCCGAGGGCACCGTGGGAGCAGGCACCGGCATGATCTCGTATGGATTTAAGGGTGGCATCGGCACAGCCTCCAGGCGGCTTTCTACAGCCGACGGAGGGTTTACCGTGGGGGTCCTGGTCAACGCCAACCACGGCCGTCGCCCTGAACTCGTCATGGGCGGCATACCGGTCGGTCAACGGTATAAGGCCTCGCCGGCGCAATCCAGCGTGGTGCCGGATCCGAATCCGGAACGCCTGCATGTCTCGCGTGAAGGATCCAGTGGCAATGCCGAGGGGTCGATCATTGTCATCGTGGCCACCGATGCCCCGCTCGATAGCCGGCAACTGACTCGACTTGGAAAGCGCGCGGCATTGGGACTCGCCAGGACCGGCTCGACCGCACGCCATGGAAGCGGCGATTTCATGCTGGCCTTTTCCACCGGCAATATTATCCCCCATTACCCGGCTGAGCCGACCTTTTCCATGACGCATCTTGCCGACACCCATCTGAATGCCATGATCACCGCGACGGTTGAAGCCACCGAAGAAGCGATCCTCAATGCGCTGACCGGCGCAACGACCGTGACGGGACGCGACGGGTTTCGGGCGGAGGCCATCTCGATCCCGCGCCTCCGCGCACTGCTCTCCTCAGACGTGACCATCGACCGGTGAACAGGCGAGTGACGCGTTCGGCACCTTGCTTTTACAGGGACTCGCGGCTATTCTCCTGGCTCGTCTGTATCTGATCCGGAGGGCTATGGCTGATTATTCCATGGGAGGCGGACTGACGCTTCTCACTGCGCTCGAAAAGAGCGACAAGTTTGCGGATTTTTTAAAAACGAGAATGGCGCAAGCCCTGGAAACGCGAGACCCAACTGAACTCCATTATCTGCTTGCACAGCTTGATGATTATCACTCGTACATGTGGCGCTACTACAAGAAGCTCGCGACGGATCGACCTGAACGCATGAATCCTGGCGTTTGACGCCGTCGGCTGCATGCCGCCTATCCCTATTCAGCAGGACAACCCGTGATCATGACTCCGCCGTCAACGCTGCGATTTGCTTCCGCCCTCACCCTGCAGGGTGACGCGCACGCTGCCGCCGACGACTTGAGCAGGGCCATCCGCGAACAGTTGGGCCCTTCGCGAATTGATGTGGCCTTCCTGTTTATTTCGGCTCAACACGCAGACCAGGCGGAGACCCTTTCACAGGCCCTCCGCACGGCGCTGAGACCGGTGACGCTGGTCGGCTGTACAGGCGAAGGGATTATCGCAACCGGACGGGAAATTGAGGCGGGGCCCGCTGCCACTCTCTGGGTGGCTCACCTCCCCGGTGTGCTCGTCCAACCGCTGCGGCTCTCCTTTTCTAGCGTCCATGACCAGTTCTCGCTGCGCAATTGGCCTGACATGGACGACGCCGGGGGCGCAGACCAGGTCATGATGCTGTTGGCCGATCCCTTTTCCACACCTATGCAAGAAGTCCTGGCCGTCATTGAAGAGCACTACCCCGGTACCCGCACACTAGGCGGGCTGTCAGGCGGGGGCCAGGACCTCGGCGAAAATCGCCTGTTCCTCGACGAGCAGGTATACACCGACGGATTGGTCGGCGTGGCCCTGTCCGGAAACATCGCGGTGCGCACGGTCATTTCACAAGGCTGCCGTCCCATCGGCGACCGCTTCATCGTCACGAAAGCGGAGCACAACGTCATTCAAGAGCTGGGAGGAACCCCAGCCTTGCATTGCCTCCAGACAGTGTTTGAACAGCTCAGCAGTGATGAACGCGCCCAGGCACAACGGGCATTGCACATCGGCATCGCCATGGACGAGCAACGTGCGCAATTCACCCGCGGCGATTTCCTGATCCGCAACCTCCTCGGAGCCGATCAACAAACCGGCGCCATCGTCATCGGGGATGTCGTCCAGGAAGGACAGACCGTCCAGTTCCAAGTCCGTGACGCGCATTCCGCAGACGAAGATCTTCATGCCTTGCTCGCAGCGCCACCTGGTAGCGCACCATCACAACCGCTCGGCGCATTGCTTTTCAGTTGTTGCGGACGGGGCAAGGGACTCTTTGGCATTCCCGATCACGACGCATCCGTATTGGGCGAACAATTGGGAGCCATTCCACTCGCCGGATTTTTTGCGCAGGGAGAAGTGGGTCCGGTCGGGGGGCGGAATTTTCTCCATGGATATACGGCGAGCATTGCCATTTTCTCCGAGCCTGAGCCACGGCGTCAGACCAGCCTGAACGAGTGAATGACTTCGTCGTTCATATCTCGTGAGCCAGGTCACGGAGAGCGCAGAAAGGTACGTATGAAGACTCGCTTCTGGTGGACAACTTGGGGTATCGTGGGACTCGTATTCATGACTACAGGGAGGCCAATGATGGCGAACAGTGAACAAACCGGTTCGGCGGCAGAAATCACGACCGCATCTGGGCTGAAATACGTAGATGTCGCCCTGGGGACCGGCCGCGAAGCCGCCGCGGGCAATCTGGCGACGGTGCACTACACCGGATGGTTGACGAACGGCAAGAAGTTCGACAGCTCCGTCGACCGCCGCGATCCGTTCTCCTTTCCAATCGGTGCGGGACAGGTCATTCGAGGATGGGATGAAGGAGTGGCCGGAATGAAGGTCGGCGGAAAACGGAAGCTGACGATTCCACCGGAACTCGGATATGGAGCCCGCGGCGCCGGCGGAGTCATTCCGCCCAATGCGACACTGGTGTTTGACGTAGAATTGCTCGAGGTCCGGTAAGACCGGTTCATTGCCTGGTCTACGCGCACCTTAGCCTGGATTTCACGTAGGTACGATGAAACAGACGCCACTGATAGACGCCCACCGCACAGCACAAGGCAAGCTGGTCGATTTTGCCGGATGGGAGATGCCCATTCAATATTCCGGGGTCGTCGATGAGTACCAGACGGTCCGCCGTCATGCGGGATTGTTTGATGTCAGTCACATGGGGCGCATCCGTGTCACAGGGCCTGGCTCCTTGGCCTTCCTGCAACGCGTCACGACGAATGATGTGTCCAAACTGTCGGTTCGCCAGTCGCAGTACTCGATGGTCTGTGCGTCGAACGGGGGTATCAAGGACGATATTTTCATCTACCACGTGAAACCCTATGAATTTCTTGTCTGCGTGAATGCTTCAAATCGCGACAAGATTGTGGCCTGGTTGCACGAGAAGGTCGCGCAAGCGCAGGGCTGCACCGTGCAGGATCAGTCGACAGCTTTGGCGCAAATTGCGATTCAAGGCCCCGCCTCACGCGACATTCTCACCGCCGCCGGTCTGACCGATCTTCACCTCTTGAAGATCCGCCACTGCCTGGACGCCCTCATCTGTGGTCATCCTACCCTGGTGACACGGACCGGGTATACGGGCGAGTTGGGTTATGAGTTGTATCTCCCGGCCGAGGGAGCCATGACGATCTGGAATCGTCTCCTTGAAGCGGGACAGCCACTTGGCATAAAGCCGGCTGGACTAGGCGCGCGCGATTTACTGCGACTCGAAATGGCTTACTTACTCTACGGCAATGACATGGACGAACAGACGACACCCATCGAAGCCGGTGCGGACTGGGTGGTGAAATTCGACAAGGGAGAGTTCATCGGCCGCACGACGCTACTTGCGCAGCACAGCAATGGACCATCGCGGCGACTTGTCGCCTTCGAGTTGGTCGAAAAGGCCGTGCCGCGACATGGGTTCAAGATCCTCAGCGCGCAGGAGCCGCACGCCGTGATCGGCGAAGTCACGAGCGGAAATTTGTCGCCCATTCTGCAAAAAGGTATCGGGATGGGATACGTCACACCGGCCGCATCCCAACCGGGCTCGTCCATCCTAATCGATATCAGGGGGAGATCTTGTTCTGCCGTGGTCGTGAAACCGCCCTTTTACAAAAAACGTCCCGGCACGCCGTAACCCTGTCATCCATGGTCAGATCTATCTACAAAGGCACGGTCGTCACGCTCAATGTGGATACGGTGCGCCTGCCCAACGGGCACACGATAGACCTGGAAGTCATCCGCCATCCCGGGGCGTCAGCCGTCGTGCCGTTGAAGGAAGATGGCACGGTCGTGCTGATCCGCCAGTTCCGCCACGCAGCCAACGGGTTCATCTATGAAATCCCCGCGGGGAAGCTGCATCCGAAAGAAGATCCGTTAGACTGCGCCGCGCGCGAACTTGAGGAGGAGATCGGGTACAAGGCCGGTCGCTTCGAACTTCTGTCCAGCATTTTCACGGCTCCGGGGTTTGCCGATGAAGTCATCCATATCTATCTCGCGACAGACCTGAAGCTCGGTACCCAGAATTTGGATCAGGACGAAGTGCTCGAAGTGGTGGAGATGCCGCTGAAAGAAGCCATCGCAAAAATAGAAGACGGTACGATACGGGATGCCAAAACGATCGTCGGATTACAGGCGGTCTATATTCGGCAGGTAGGAAACCGGTAAACGACAGAAGAGGCCTCCCACCACTCGGATGAGAGACCTCTTCAGCCAGCTAGCCTCGCCAAAAAACGGTTGGCTCTTAGTGGCCGCCCTTCTTCTCGTCTTTCTTCTTCTCTTCGCCGAACACGGTCTGCGAGAGATGTCCACCCTTCTTCTCTTCCTTCTTCTTGTCGTCACCGAAGAGGGTCTGGGAGAGGTGG
Source organism: uncultured Nitrospira sp. (assembly GCA_964556305.1). Classification (GTDB taxonomy): domain Bacteria; phylum Nitrospirota; class Nitrospiria; order Nitrospirales; family Nitrospiraceae; genus Nitrospira_A. The sequence goes on from CAZKVY010000004.1 coordinate 103,977, forward strand.
CCGCCCTTTTTCTCTTCCTTCTTCTTGTCGTCGCCAGCGAACGAAGGGGCGCTGAACGCAACCAACAACGCTGCCGCCATGACCGTCAACATCATCTTCTTCATACTGACTACCTCCTGTTAGGTTTGAAGTTACCGACCACCAACGGGTCCTCGATATAGCAAGGTCCTTGCCGTATGAGAACGCCGCGTAACTCATTGTTTTTCCGAACAACGATTATCCTGATGGTCCGAACGCCCCATGATGCATGCGTCCATTCTGTGGCAGAATAGCCGGGTGTCTACTAAATCGCCTCATTCAACAGATCGAATGTCGACACCGTAAGGCTCATACGCACCACTTTCATTGCCCTCGGGAATTCACACACAGGATGCCTGTATCACTCTCCCTGCCTGACCATCTCGCATCAAACCTCACGATCGTCTTTGTGGGCATCAACCCTGGACTCCGCTCGGCCGAAGTCGGCCATCACTACGCAGGCCATTCAAATCGTTTTTGGAAACTACTCTATGATGCGGCGCTTGTGCCGGAGCCCCTCACCTACCGTGACGACGGAAGACTTCCCCAATGGGGCATAGGACTGACCAACCTTGTCGCGCGCCCCACTGCAGGAATTGACGGCCTCACAGCCGAGGACTATGCAAGAGGCCGCCTAGAGCTGATAAAAAAGATTCGTCGGTATCGTCCGGGCGTGGTTGCGCTCCTTGGAATTACCCTGTATCCGGTTCTCTTTCCCCTTGAGTCCAAGCAGAGAGGCCGGAAGCCTGGCCTGCAATCGGTGACGATCTACGACTCACGCATTGTGCTGCTTCCGAATCCAAGTGGGCGCAATGCCGCCTATCCCTACGACTCCTTATTGAACGCGTTTCGCACGCTCACACCTTGGACCAAGACTTTTCCAAAGTAGGCTCCCGAACCACGCAACCAGCTGCATGTATACTCTGGCATTCAGCTGGATAATTGCTGTACCATTCGCCCCTCGTTTTGATCCACCTCATCACCGGTGCTCCCATGAGATATCTCGTCATCGCCTTATGGTTCGCGCTCGTTCAGGCTCTCATCACCAATCAGGCTTCCGCGGCTACGCCGGTGCAGCGCCTCACTGCTGAGGCCATGCAGGAATGTTCGCTGGGCCGGCAGGCGCAGACTCGTACGGACCGGATTCAACATCTCGCTTCAGGACAAGCCCTGGGCGAGCAGGCTGTTGCGGCGGACGAATCATCGCCCGACGCGCATTTTGCCTTGTTCTGCAATCTCGGCGAGCAACTGCGGGTGGACGGAGAGAGCCTCTCGTCGCTCTTCGGATTCCGCCGCATGATGAAAGAGCTGAACCGCACTCTCGAACTGGCGCCAGACCATTTAGACGCACTGTCCGCCAAAGGCACCGTTCTGGTTCGCGTACCGGGGTTCATGGGGGGAGACAAGGAAAAAGGGGAGCTACTGCTGCGTCAGGTGATTGCTCGCGAACCAGCAGCCGTCAATGCCCGATTGAGTTTGGCAAAAAGTTACTGCGCCGGCGGGCGACATGAAGAGGCCGTCGCCATTGCAACCAAAGCACTGGATCTTGCCCAAGAACTGCAGCGCGCGGACTTCATCCCGGAAGCCCGGCAAGTCCTCGCTCAACTGCGGAACCAATCCGCCAAAGGAAATTAAGCGAACGACCGCATCCGTCTCGTTCCGGACAGGCGAAGCCGGTCGATCTCACTCCGGGTGGGCAGCGCCGTTTGGGCGCCACGTCCCGTCGTCGCCAATGCCCCGGCCGCAGCAGCCATCTCCACCGCAGCTTCGATCGGCATCCCTTCAGCCAAGGCACAGGCCAGGGCTCCATTGAAGGCATCCCCGGCACCTGTCGAATCAACCGCCTCCACGACGAAGGCCGGAACAGGAATGACCTCCTTACCACGTGAGATGACTGCCCCTTCCGCACCACGAGTGACGACGACTGTTCCCACACCACCGCGTACCAACACCCCTGCCGCTTCGGCCGAGTCTGTGACACCGGACAACACACAGGCTTCGCGCTCATTGGGCGTAAGGACATCGACCATGCGAACATATTCCGGCAGCAGAGAACAGGCCGGGGCCGGATTGAGAATCGTCAGAAGACCATGTCGCTTGGCCAGCCGTAGGCATTCCTGGACCGTCTCAATGGGGATTTCCATTTGAACAAGCAAGACTCGCGCACCGGAAATCAGTCCGGCATGTTGGCGCACGTCCGCAGGAGTGAGATGCTGATTGCTCCCCGGAACAACGACAATCTGATTGTTGCCGGCTGCGTCGACCAGAATCATCGCGATCCCGGTCTGCGCTTCGGCATCTCGTAGAAGCACCATCCGCGACAAGCCCTGCGCCGCCAGATGCTGTTCTATCAGGGCGCCATTGGCGTCGCTTCCCACCTTGCTCAGGAACCCGACCGTGGCCCCGGCTCGCGCCGCCGCGACCGCCTGATTCGCGCCCTTGCCGCCGAACGATTGCATGACCTGGCGCCCGAGCAGGGTTTCGCCACGAGCCGGCAAACGATCAACCAGCGCGGTCAAGTCGATATTGCTGGAACCAACGACTACGACCATGGGCACAATCGAGTGCGGATCACGCTCAACGCCCGCTCGGCATCGACATCCACCGCCACGTGCATGTTCGGACTCGCTTTTTCCTCCGGCCTGCGATGGCGCCGGTCTGCAACGGTGGCTCCGCGGGACACTCGCCCGACCACTTCCACGTCGACATGCAGCGGCTCGGTTCTGAGCAGCGACGACTCAATGGCCGCGAGGACGGCCATCGGGTCGTGAAAGTACAGCAGGCCGTGACCTTCGACCTGTTCGGCAAAATCAAACGCTTTGGCGGTCATATCCGCCACGATACGACAGCGTGGATCATGCGATGAGGCCGTCCAGGTCTTGAGGACATCTCGGGCCACGCCGACACGAGTGGTCACGTCCAGCGGTACCAGGATTAACGGGAGCGCCGCTTGAAACACCCGATGAGCGGCATGTGGATCGACATACATATTGAACTCGGCCACCGGCGAGACGTTGCCGGGAACGCCGATCGCGCCCCCCATCACAATCACCGAACGAAACTTCTGCACGGTCAGCGGATTCACTTTTAGCGCCACGGCCACATTGGTCAGCGGACCCAGGGTAATCAGCGTAATGTCATCCTGGTACCGCCGTACACATTCATTCCACACATCTTGCGCCGTCGAAAGGAGAGGCGGCAGCCGGACAGAGGGGTACCGCATCGCCCCCTCTGCGGTCAGCAGGGAATCAAGTTCACCCAGCCCATCACTGCCATGCACATGCAGGGCTGTTTCGAGATCTTCTTCCAACGGCCGCGCGGCCCCCTGTCCCACCAGCAATCCCGGCGGAGGGGTGAGAAGATTCAACAGACGGAATAGATTCTTCGTTCCCTGCCCAACCGGCACATTGCCGCAGACAGTGGTGATCCCCACGACTTCCAACTCAGGCGACGCCAGCGCCAGCAGAAGGGCCAGCGCGTCATCGACCCCGGGGTCGGTATCAATAATGACTTTGGTTGGAGAAATCTTCTGCATGCTTGAATGGTACGGCCAGGAGGAACACGCGTCGATGATTCACCTCGCCCCCGGCACGTGCACGGATCAATGCCGGTTACAACGCTGCGTCATGCCCCGAACCAGCCTGGCTGAAGCGCGTGGATTGTGCGAGTTGCTCCAGTATGGATTGGAGGACGGGCCGTTCTTGAGGCGGCCCCATGAGAAAATAAATCACCGCCGTGTCGTCGGCTCCCATGACCGCCAACGCACGGCCGGCCAGCTCCTCTCCCTCGTACGATTGAGCGATCCATGCCTCGGTCTCTACTTGAGAGCCGGCCGGGATAAACGAGAGGCCATGCAACAACGACAGCGGCTCACGGAGTTGTTCACGCAGCCCGTCTCGTGTTACCCCGGTAAGAGGGAACATCATCCCGAGTTCCTTGCCTTCCTCTGGTATGAGAAACGGCAGCTCTGCATCGTCAGGGCGATTGCCTTGCCAACCATCGGGTACAACGAACGACCAATCTGTGCCGGGGATCCTGAGCCGTGTCCCGGCGCGATAGGTCGTTCCCGATACAGCGTCGAGCGGACGACCCTCGACGTGATTCTCCGCAACAACAGCGGATTCCGTAGAAGCCCCCACGGGCAGGACGAAGAAAATGTTGAGCAGCAGACAACTCGCAGCAAGCTGACGGACGACGGGTTCCTGCCGCAGACGACCAGCGACGGTCCACCAGACAGCTCCGTCCGAAATACGACTACGAGACGGCATCCACCGGCGGACAGGTGCAAAAGAGGTGGCGGTCGCCATAGGCTTCATCGATCCGACCCACGCTCGGCCAAAATTTGTTCTCGCGAACCCATGCAGCGGGAAATGCCGCTTCTTCCCGGGAGTAGGCCTTCGTCCATTCGGCGGCGGTCACGGCCAATGCCGTGTGAGGAGCATTCTTCAGCACATTCCCCGCGCGCGGCTGCCGCCCTTCCGCGATAGCTTGGATCTCGCCACGGATCGCGATCAACGCCTCGCACAACCGATCCAACTCACCTTTCACTTCACTTTCGGTCGGCTCGATCATCAAGGTGCCAGCCACCGGAAACGACACGGTAGGCGCATGGAATCCATAATCCATCAGGCGCTTGGCCACATCCATCGCTTCCACTCCGCTGCTCTCCTTGAGAGGGCGCAAATCCAAAATGAACTCATGCGCCACGAATCCGCGAGCTCCGCTATACAAGACCGGATAGTATTTCTCCAGTCGTTTAGCCATATAGTTGGCATTGAGAATGGCCACCTGGGTCGCTTTGGTCAACCCCTCGCGTCCCATCAACGCAATATAGACCCACGAAATCGTAAGGATGCTGGGACTGCCATAGGGCGCAGCCGACACCGGGCCGATCGATTGCGGTCCACCCAGTTTGGTGACCGGATGTCCCGGCATGAACGGGATCAAATGACGGGCGATCCCGATCGGTCCCATTCCAGGCCCTCCGCCGCCGTGGGGAATACAAAAGGTCTTATGAAGATTCAGATGGCAGACGTCGGCGCCCAGATCTGCCGGTCGGCAGAGCCCGACTTGCGCATTCATGTTGGCGCCATCCATGTAGACTTGCCCGCCATGGGTATGCACGACCTGGCACATGCGGCGAATCCCTTCCTCGAACACGCCGTGAGTCGAGGGATAGGTCACCATGAGCGCCGCCAATCGGCTACGATGCTGCGTGGCTTTGGCCTCGAGATCCGCCAGATCGACGTTGCCGCGCTGATCGCAGGCAACGGGGACGACCGTCATGCCGCACATCGACGCGCTGGCCGGATTGGTCCCATGCGCGGAGACCGGAATCAAACACACATCGCGCTGCGTCTCGCCGCGATGCCGGTGATAGGCCCTGATCACCATCAATCCGGCATACTCGCCCTGTGACCCGGCATTTGGCTGCAACGAGATGGCGGCAAAGCCGGTCAGTTCCGCCAGCCACGACTCAAGCTGCTGGAACAAGATCTGGTATCCCTGCACCTGATCCGCGGGAGCAAACGGATGCAGCCGTCCGAACTCCGGCCAGGTCACAGGCAACATTTCGGCCGTAGCATTCAGCTTCATGGTGCAGGAACCGAGGGGAATCATCGAATGCACCAGCGAGAGGTCCCGCGATTGCAGACGGTGGATATACCGCAACAACTCATGTTCGGAGTGATACCGGTGAAACACCGGATGCGTGAGATAGGAGCTGGTGCGCGCAAGTCCCGTCGGATAGCGCCCGTCGACCGATTCGAAAATGGTGCGGAGCTCTTCCGAGGAAATCTCCTGACCGGCGAAGAGCGCCAGCAGTTGCCGCACTTCCTCTACATTGCTCCACTCGTCCAGCGACAATCCCAGGCTATGATCGTCATAGCGACGGAGATTGATCTTCTGTTGCCGCGCTCGGTTCACAATGGTCTCCGATTGGGCCGGCGAGAGAGGCACCCGCAGTGTATCGAAGACAGGCTCCAGCCCGACCGCGCAGCCGTGTCGACGCAACCCTTCGGCCAACACTATCGTGAGACCGTGAATCCGTTCCGCAATCCGCCGCAACCCGGCAGGACCGTGATAGACGGCATACATTCCCGCCATGACCGCCAGCAGCACTTGCGCCGTGCAGATATTGCTCGTGGCCTTCTCCCGGCGGATATGCTGTTCTCTGGTTTGCAGAGACAGACGGTAGGCCGGACGCCCGGTGGCATCTTTCGACACGCCGATGATCCGGCCCGGCATCTGTCGTCGAAACTCCTCCTTGGTGGCCATGAACGCCGCATGCGGCCCGCCGAATCCCAATGGCACACCGAACCGCTGAGTGGATCCGACCGCGACATCCGCGCCGAACTCTCCCGGAGGACGCAACAGCGTCAAGGCCAGTAGATCGGTCGCCACGACCACGTAAACGCCGGCGGCATGCGCCCGCGTAATACATTCGCTGTAATCACCGACGTACCCGTCTGTCGAGGGATATTGGAGCAGCATCCCGAAGAACTCGCCTGAGGACAGATCCAGCGACTGAATCGCGCCGACATGCAGGACGATCCCCAACGGTTCGGCGCGCGTCTGCACCACCGCAATCGTTTGCGGATGACAGGTTTCAGAGACGAAAAACTTGCTCCGATCGTGGCCGGCCGCGCGAGAAATAGCTGAGCACATCGTCATGGCTTCGGCCGCCGCAGTGGCCTCATCCAGCAGAGAGGCGTTCGCGAGGGGCAATCCCGTCAAATCCGCAACCATGGTCTGAAAATTGACCAGCGCTTCGAGGCGGCCTTGAGCAATTTCGGCCTGATAGGGAGTGTATTGGGTGTACCATCCAGGCCCCTCGAGGATATTGCGCTGAATCACCGGCGGGGTGATGCAGTCGTAGTACCCCATCCCGATCAAGGAGCGCCACACCTGATTCTGCCCGGCCAAGCCGCGCAGCTCCGCCAAGACTTCCTGCTCGCCGCGCGGTGACGGGACCCCCAGGGAACCCTGCAACCGAATATCCGAAGGCACCGTCGCCTCGATGAGTGACTCCAGAGAAGGCACGTTCAATGTCTCCAACATCGTCTGGATCTCAGACTCGGTCGGACCGATATGGCGGGGCACAAACGTGTCGTTCGGTTCGAGAAAATCAGGTTCTGGCATGAGGGTGAAGTCCTGCTATAAGGTGACGCACTCGTTCATTCGAGGCAGCGTGAGTAACCTATCATGCAGGACGGAGTTTTCCAAGCATTCAGCGGGCAACTCTCCTCGCTTGTTTTCCAAAATTCCATAGCGTAATAGTGAGGTCGAACCCTATGCGCAGGGCAACGATCGCCCCACGAAGCGGTATCGGGACAAACGACCTCATGATAACCCATGACATTCTGGTTGTTGGTGCGGGACTCGCCGGCATGCGGGCCGCGATTGCCGTGCCGCCGGACACTAATGTTGCGCTTCTCTCAAAGGTGCATCCCGTCCGCAGCCATTCCGTCGCTGCTCAGGGAGGCATCAACGCCGCCATCGGCGCAGAAGACTCCTGGGAAGCCCATGCGTATGACACCGCCAAGGGAGGACTCTATCTCGGTGATCAAGACGCCATCGAGGCGATGTGCAAGGAAGCCCCGCAAGATATTTTAGAGCTGGAACGTATGGGCGTGATTTTCAGCCGCACCCCTGAAGGACGTATTGCGCAAAGACCGTTCGGAGGAGCCGGCTATCCCCGTACCTGCTACGCCGCCGACCGTACCGGCCATGCCCTGTTGCACGCGATGTACGAACAGCTCATGAAACGCCGTTGCATAGTTTATGAGGAATGGTATGTCACGGCATTGCTGGTCGAACAAGGACGCTGTTGCGGTGTAGTCGCCTGGGACCTGATCCATGGCGGATTGCAAACCCTGCACGCGAAAGCGGTGATTCTGGCCACCGGGGGAAGTGGACGAATCTTTTCCACCAGTACCAACGCCGTGATCAATACCGGAGACGGGATGGCCCTGGCGTATCGGGCAGGAATTGCCCTGCAGGACATGGAATTTGTCCAATTTCATCCGACCACATTAAAAGACACCGGCATCCTGATCACGGAAGGCGCACGCGGAGAGGGTGGGTATCTTCTGAACACCCTCGGCGAGCGGTTCTTGAAACGCTACGCGCCGGAACAAATGGAACTGGCAACCCGCTCCACCGTATCTCTTGCCATCGGGCAGGAAATTCAAGAGGGGCGAGGCGTCGACGGCTGCGTCCTGCTCGATCTCCGGCATCTGGGCCGCGCCAAAATTCTGGAGCGCCTGCCGCAAATTCGAGAACTAGCGATGGAATTCGCGGGTCTCGATCCGATCGAAACCCCCATTCCCATACGCCCAGGCGCCCATTACCAGATGGGCGGCGTCCGAACGAATGCCTGGGGAGAAACCGACCTTCCGGGACTTTTCGCCGCCGGCGAATGCGCCTGCGTCAGTGTGCATGGGGCCAACCGCCTGGGAGGAAACTCCTTGTTGGAAACCATCGTCTTTGGACGCCGAACGGGTACAAAGGCCGCTGAGGCGATCCGTGCGTATCAGCTGCCGTCGGTATCCGACGCCATCCTGCAGGGCGAACAGCAGCGCATCAACGCGCTGCTGAGCAACCCCGGTCCGGAACGGGCTTGGCAGATACGGGACGACCTCGGCAAAACCATGAGCCGGAACCTGGGAATCTTCCGCACGAAACACTCTATCCAGGAGGCGCTCGGTGCCATTCAAGCCTTGAAACTTCGCGCGCAGCACATGTGCGTGCAAGACAAGGGACACATTTTCAACACGGACCTGATTCAAGCGCTGGAATTGCAGTGCCTGCTGGAGATTGCAGAGACCATCGTCATTGGCGCATTGGGACGAGAAGAAAGTCGCGGGGCTCACTACCGGGCCGACTTCCCGACGCGAAACGACACGGCATGGCTTCGCCATTCATTATGCTCCCGCCGTCTCGACGGCCCGCACCTGACCTATGCCCCTGTCACCATTACGCGTTTTCCTCCCGCATAACGCATCGGTCCCCGAGCCTCTCCCTGAGATCCGGTCAGCCCAGGGCAACGGCCCGTCCCACGCCACCCTGCGGTTGCGCTCCTACCATTTTGAGCTATTCTTTTCAGTAATCACCGTTCACCCATTTACGGGACCGTCCAGCACGCGCCCGGGCGAAGGGTCGTAAGGCACCATGACTACCGTTCACCCAGGCGCGGCCATACCTGCATCCCCCGCGCTGACACCGGCGAACTCTGCACAAATGGCAGTCTGTCCCTTCTGCCAGGCCATCACCTCCTGCGCACCCGTGGCCGGGCTCCCGTTGCACCAATTTGCTTGCCCTTCCTGCCATGCCAACCTCCTGGTCCTCAACCCGAAGGCGTGGACAACCGATGAAGACATAATCAACCGATCGTCGGTATGCGATCCTCCGATCGATCTCTCGCGCCGGCTCACAGGAATCGCCGTGGCTGTTCTGGCCTGTGTGTTGAATTATGTGTTGTTGTCGGGAATGACCTACTGGATGCTCGGACAAATCAAAACGACCCATGATCCCTACGATATTGATGGCTTGGTGCTCTCGCCGTTCATTTTAAAAGCCAATGGATGGACGCCGCTCCATTTTGCCGCGGCGCGGGGAGATCTTCCCGCTGCGGCCTCTCTCCTGGCGGACGGACAGGCGGTGGACCAACGCAACGGCCAGGGGCGGACGGCGCTCCTTGAAGCCGCCAAGCGAGGGCACACCGCTTTGGTACCACTGCTGGTGCAGCACGGAGCAAACCCTAATGCGAAGGGAAAACAGGGCTATACGCCGATACTGGTCGCAGCTGAGCAGGGCCATGCCGACACCATCGAGGCACTCCTTACTAACGGGGCCGACATTAGAGCAACCTCCATCGCCGGTGATTCGGCGCTGCATCGGGCCGTCCGGCGAGGGCACCTGGCCGCCGCACAGATACTTCTCGAAGGGGGCATTCCGGTGAATCAGAAGAGTCACGGCGATACCCCGCTGGAGATCGCTCTACATGACGAAGATCAAGAACTGGTCGCTCTGTTGCGCGAACATGGAGGCAAAGAGTTTTCGGAAGCCAAGGCCCGACGCGCGCAGGGAATCGCATTCCAAAAAAACGGCCAGATCGACAACGCGCTCTTCGCCTATGCCGAGGCGCTGAACCTCGACCCAGACGACTACGAAGCCTACTACGGACGCGGAACCGCCTTGCTCCACAAGGACGCTTCTGACGAGGCGCTCATCGCCTTTCACGCCACCATCCGCCTGAATCCGACCTACATCAATGCGTATAGCGCCGCCACGTCCGTGTACACCTTGCGCGGGCAGTGGGACCAGGCCCTGAACCTCTGGGACCAGTTCCTCATACATCAACCACAACATGGTCGAGCCTATTTCGAACGCGCCATCGTCAAGCGGGGAAAAGGCGATAGCGCAGGGTTTCTCCAAGGGCTGCAACAAGCCTGTGCCTTGGGCCATCAGGCCGCCTGTTGATCATGACCACTGCGGCACAGCATGACGAGACGAGCGCTGCGCGCGTCACCTGTCACCGTTGCCTCAGCCACTACCGAGTCCACGCCCTGGAGCGATTGTCGCCGGCGTCTCGCAGCACCTGCCCGACATGCGGCGCACGGTTCGCGGTGGTGGTGCCGATACCAGCAGACTCCGGGCAAGACTGGCCGAACCAGCAGGACAGGCGTTCCTCCGTTCCCGATCCCTTCTCCACACCCGGCGCGACCGCGTCCATGCCCCCGCCCATACGCGCGTCCTTTCACGGAATGGGCGGTACCCTGTTAGGCATGCATGTCGTGAACGTCTGCCTCACGTTGGTGACTTTGGGCGGGTATCACTTCTGGGGCAAGGCCAAGATCCGCCGGTACCTGTTCAGCCAAACGTCCTTCGCAGGCGACCGGTTCGTCTATCACGGCACCGGAAAGGAACTCTACCAGGGGTTTCTGAAAGCTATGCTGGTATTCGGCATCCCCTATTTTTCCCTGACCGCCGCGCATACCTTTCTTGACCTTCCCTCGTGGATCGATGGATTGTCGCAAGCGCTGGCCGGCCTGGTGCTATTCCTCTACGTGCCCGTCGCGATCGTGACCGCGCGCCGGTATCGATGCACCCGCACCTCGTGGCGAGGCATCCATTTCTCATTTCGAGGGCGCACCGTAGATTTCCTGAAACTGTATTTTCGGGGATGGTTTTTCACGGTCCTGACACTGGGCACCTACTATCCCTATTTTCAAACCCAGCGTCAGGCATTTCTTCACTCCCACACCTATTTCGGCAACCAGCGATTCCGGTTTACCGGCCACGGATCCGGGGTGATGGTCCCCTTCGTCGTCACCCTGTTTGCCACCTATACAGTGCTGGGCCTGTGCGGGCTCGCCCTCGCAGTACAATTGACGAATGCAGGACTGACGTTGCTGTTGATTCCCTTTGTGCTCGGACCCTTGTGGATCTGGCTCCTGGGACAAAAACAGCGATACTTCTGGAATCACACGTCCTTCGGGGAAGCCCGGCTCTCCTCCGATATCACCTGGCAACGACTGTTCACCCTCTACCTGGGCAACCTCGGGCTCCTCTTGACGACTTTGGGATGGGCCTGGCCCTGGGTCACGGTCCGCAATGCCCGTTTTTTTATCGGCACGCTGTCGTTGCAAGGGCCAGTTGATCTCGATCGCGTGCTGCAAGACACCACCGACGCATCGGTCACCGGCGAAGGGCTGTCGAACCTCCTCGACACCGGCTTCGACATGGATTCGTAATCATGTCGACCGACCGAAGCGCTCACTACCTCGACGGCCGCACGGCCACGCGGCACCGCGTTACACTCACCATAAGCTCCGCCGCCTTACAGATCGCCATGCCAGACGGCAGCAGCAAGCAATGGCCGTATGGCCAGATTCGTCAAACCCAAGGGACATATCGCGGCGAGCCAGTCCGCTTGGAGTTCGGCCCTGAACCAGCGGAGGCCGTGGTAGTCGCCAGCCGCGCATTGTTGACTGACATCCATACGGCAGCACCCGCCCTCGCACAACATTTTCACAATCCTTCATGGCGCAATGCGCGCCTGGCCTGGACGCTGGGCGCGGGGCTGGGGGTTGTGCTCATGCTCATCGGCCTCTACCGGTGGGGAATTCCGGGTCTCGCCTCCGCGGCCACGCCGTTCGTGCCGACCCTCTGGGAGGAATCACTTGGCCTGCAGATCGTTGAACATCTGGCGCCACTGACACAGCAATGCCGGGATCCGGAACGACTTCGGAAGATCGACCAGGTCGTGCAAACGTTGACGGCCACCCAGCCGGCCTCTCCTTACCGGGTGACGCTCTCAGTGGTCGACAGCCCCGCCATGAATGCCTTTGCCGCTCCCGGAGGCCAGGTAGTGGTTCTTCGCGGGCTGCTGGAACGGGCCACCAGTCCTGAACAGCTCGCCGGGGTGCTGGCGCATGAACTCCAACATGTCTATCAACGCCATAGCACCAGAGCCCTTCTTGAACAGACGGCCGGCATGCTGCTGCTGACCGCCCTGTCAGGAGATCTCTCCGGAGGACTGGCCTGGGGGCTCCAAGGCGCACAGACGATGGGATCCTTGCACTACAGTCGCACCCATGAGGAGGAGGCGGATATCGAAGGGCTTCGCATGATGCAGGCCGCCCATCTGGATTCCGCCCCTATGATTGCCTTTTACGAAACGCTGCAGAAAGCCGAGCAGGACCATGCCGGACCGCCTGATTTTCTCTCGACCCACCCGAATATGGATCAGCGACTCGCCACGCTCATCGCACGTGCCGGCCCAGCGCCGACTGAGACGCGGCTGCTGCTTCCCGGAGAAGACTGGGAAGACATTCGCACACTCTGTCGCCTACAAGCCGCCAAACGTTCCAGCCCGGATTCTCTCGACCTTCCCTGACGCCCACGTTTGACCTCATCACAGACTGGCTGCCTCTGCTATAATCCACCCACCTGTAGGCAGCACCTATGCGCGTACTTGTCGTTGAAGATGAAACCAAGGTGGGCTCCTTCATCAAGCGAGCCCTGGAAGAAGAAAGTTATGCGGTCGACCTCTGTGAGGACGGCGCGCAGGGTCTCGACCTGGGCCTGAGCGGCAGCTACGACCTCATCATGATCGACCTCATGCTGCCGGGCCTCCCCGGTATGGAAGTGCTGACTCGCCTCCGCAAGGAAAAAATTCAGACGCCGGTCTTGATCCTGACGGCGCAATCGAAAGTCGATCAACGTGTCAAAGGATTGGATGCCGGGGCGGACGACTACCTCACCAAACCGTTCGCCATCGACGAATTGCTCGCCCGCGTCCGGGCTCTCTTGCGGCGCGGCACGGCCGAATCCTCCGGCACGCTCCAGATCGATGATCTCATTCTGAATCCCGCCACGCGAGAAGTCACACGCGGAGGACAACGTATCGATCTCACGGTCAAAGAATATGCCCTCCTGGAATATTTTATGCGACATGCCGGACGGGTGTTGACCCGTCCCATGATTTCCGACCATGTCTGGAATCAAGACTTTGACACGTTTACCAACGTCATCGACGTCTACGTCAATTACTTACGCAATAAGATCGATCGCGGGCGGGCGCGGAAGTTGATCCATACGATACGAGGGAGTGGGTATATGCTCAAGGTAGACTGATGCCCCTTCGAGTCCGGCTCACCCTCTGGTACGGAACGGCTCTGGCCCTGATCCTGTTGACGTTCTCCGTGGTGCTGTATACCATCACGGCCCGCGGCCTCCGCGACCAAGTTGATGAGTCGTTGCAAGACACCGCCTCGGCCGCCGTGCGCTCGCTGGAGACCCGTGGCTTCCTTCCCCTCATCGATGAAGATGCCCTGTTGAGTCAATTTCCTGAACTCACCCGTATCGACAAATTCTTTCAGATCTTCAGCCCTACCGGCACCATTACCATCCGCTCCCCGAATATCCGACAGCACGACGTTCCATTGAGCCGACCGGCCCTGGAAGCCGCCTTTACCGGCAGCACCGTCTTCGAGTCCGCCCGATACCCCAATGAACCGCCGCTACGCCTGGTTTCCGTGCCCATTATTTACCGCGGTTCATTACTGTATATCGTACAGGTTGGCACCACCCTGGAAGGTGTCGAGGAAACCCTCCGCCGCTTCCTCCTCGTCCTGCTCGTCATGGCGCCGATTGCGCTGGTTGTGTCCTTGGTTGGAGGATGGTTTCTGGCAGGGCGCGCCCTGCGCCCGGTCGATTCGATCACCGTGGCCGCACAACGGATCGCGGCGGGCGATCTGACGCAACGACTGCATTCTGAACGCTCCTCCGACGAAATTGGGCGCCTGACCGATACCTTCAACAACATGATCGCGCGACTGGAAACCTCCTTCGCGCAAATCCGGCAATTCAGCAGCGACGCCTCCCACGAACTGCGCACCCCGTTGACGGTCATGAAGGGCGAGAGCGAGCTAGTGTTGCGCCGTCCCCGACCCGTCGAAGATTACATCGCAGTGCTGGAAAGCAATCTGGAGGAGATTGACCGTATGTCCCGCATCGTGGAGGAGTTGCTGTTCCTCTCGCGGGCGGATATGGGCCAGGTCAAAACGGAATGCGAGCCGGTCCGGCTGGAGGCCTTAGTGGAAGATATTCAACGCCAGGCCTGTCTCCTGGGCCAGGAACGGGAAGTGGATGTCATCATGGGCACGATTCAACCGGCGACCGTGCGTGGCGACGAACTTCGTCTGCGGGAACTCATCCTCAACATCGTCGACAATGCGGTGAAATATTCCCATCCCCACGGCAAGGTCGAAATCGACTTGCGGGTGGAAGGCTCTACCGCTCGGCTCTCCGTGCGCGATTATGGAATCGGTATTCCTCAGGACGCGCACAAACAGATCTTCGACCGCTTCTTCCGCACGGATGATGCCAGGGCCCATACCAAAAAAGGGACGGGCCTCGGTCTGGCCATCTGCGCCTGGATTGCGGAAGCCCACCATGGCCACATCGACGTTCAGAGCGAAGTCGGCAACGGCTCGACCTTTACCCTCGTTTTGCCGTTGGCCGCCGCAGCAGCTTAACGACTTCTAATTCCTCGCTAATAGTTTTCTCATCCAGGGCTGTTACCTTCCTAGTGACTGTCGCACGTAGGATCCATCTCTCCCGCGCGTACAGACAACCGTCTTCTAGGAGGAGCCCCCCATGAAACGACCCGCACAGTCAGTCAGTGTCTTAGCCGGTATTGCCGCATTGAGCGCCGGGTTGATCTGGAGCTATAC
>CAZKVY010000005.1:0-114350 GCA_964556305.1 uncultured Nitrospira sp.
CCCTTTCAAGGCAGTAACACGGGTTCAAATCCCGTTGGGGACACCACACTTCTCCGTGTTGCTTGGCCAAATTTTTCGGGAATGTTCTTTTCCGACAAAAGGCGGCCGTCGCATAGCTTTAGCAGCATCACCTTGACGGCCGGCGCGCCCAGGCCAAGTCTGCTGGCGGACTTCGCTTGCCAATCTACGATGTCACTGGTCGACGGGGGCGAATAAGGTCCGAAACCGGAAAGCCGAGTTGCTGGGCCTGCTCGACCAGGTGTTGATATGTAGACTCGTCGAGTTGGTGCGAGCGTGACAGGATCCAGAGATAACGGCGGTCCGGCGTACCCACCATCGCGGTTCGGTATTCCGAATCAAGAGCGAGAATCCAATAGTTCCCTTCACGCGACGAGCCGAACAGCCGCGCAAAGAAATTATCAAACACCACTCTCAGGCGGGCATTTGTGCTCGTATCAACCACCGTGGCCACACCCTCGATCTGGTCATGCCCTCCGGTATCGGTGACGCATTCATTATACACTCCGATGGCTCCATCGGTACGTATGGCGTAGGTGGCCTTGGAATATACGCAATGCCGTTGAAACCACATCGGCAACCGCGCAATTTCATGCCAGGTCCCAGCATATCGAGCGAGATCTACCGAGGCGACCGTCGGCAACGTGTCTTTGGGGCTCACTCCAACACAGGCGTATAAGAACAACCCTAGAGCCGCGGCGGCAAACAGAGTGCCTATTCTGGCAGGGCGATTGAAGACCTGGTGCATCGTACTCTCCGCAATTTGAGAACAGTCTTCAGTTTACACTGGTGAGACATGATAGGGAAGAATTGATGGGCCGCCGGACGCGCTAGTCGTGCAATCACGGGGCAACGTCTAACGCAGCGTCTTCATAAGAGAATATTCTCGAGACTAAAATCTTCATCTACAGTGCCGTTGTGTTCTTTGTGCCGCCCTCCGCCCGTCTGGATGAATGGGCGTCACGAATGTAAGTAGATTTTTGGCCTACCAAAGTTTAAGGCAGCGCCCACCCTCCGGGGAATATTCCGCTTAGCGATCTTCGCATAATATCGACCTTGTCAGGCGTGAGGAGGGTATCCAATTCCGGTACACCGTTCATTGGCATAAAGGAGCAGGCGCATGGCCGTCGGCAGCAATCCCAGACAGAATGGTGATAAGTCACTAGCGGTGAACGTCCGTCTCAAGTCGATTGGAGAGGCCGATCAGCCGACCTTGGCGAACTACTCATATGTCAGTGTCGCGCAAGGGTTAGCCTATGTTGATTTTGGGTTTCTGGAGCCGGGGCTACTCGGTGCGGTTGCTCAGCGGGCACAAAAAGGCGAAACGCTTCCGAAGCAGCTTGAAGGGACCAGGACCGTACGTGTGGCCTTGCCTATTGACGCGGTAATCCGGTTGCACCAACAACTTCAGCAGATGATCGTCAGTCTCCAGCCTCCCAAATCGAAACTGTCCTAAAGAGTGACCCGCCATTCCGTGATGGATGTCTCCACTCCACATCTCGATTCTTGCTCAACGGCGGCACATCTGCCCGATACGGGCTTATTGTGCCTGCTATTGATCGCGCGGTTTCATGATGTCCCGATGGACGGCGGCCAGATTCAGCATCAATTCGGCGAGTCTGGCCGGGCCTTGACAGCGAACGCATTGTTGCGTGCAGCGAAACACGTCGGCCTCAAAGCCGGTTTTGTGACTACCTCATGGGGCGAACTGGCAGCGACACCCCTTCCGGCGATCGCCCGAATGACTGATGGGAAGCATGTTGTTCTGGCGAAAGTGGAGGGTGAAAAGATCCTTCTCCAGGATCCGCTGGAAGAACGGCCGCGCATTCTCCTGAAGAAGGAATTCGTCGCGACCTGGAGCGGTAGCCTACTGCTCTGCACAAAACGCGCAGGACTACGAATAGAGAATCTTCCCTTCGGCATCACCTGGTTTATCCCCGCCGTGCTCAAGTACCGGCGCCTGCTGGGCGAGGTCGTACTGGCATCATTCTTTCTCCAGTTGTTTGCCCTGCTCACCCCGCTGTTTACCCAAGTGGTCATTGACAAGGTGCTTGTGCACAAGGGGTTCACGACACTTCACGTGATGGCTGTGGGCATGCTAGCTCTCGCCCTGTTCGATGCGCTGCTCGGCGGCCTGCGTACGTACCTGTTTGCCCACACCACAAATCGTATTGATGTGGGGCTGGGAGCGCAACTGTTCCGCCATCTTTTGGCGCTGCCACTGGCCTACTTCGAGGCTCGACGGGTGGGCGATACGGTGGCACGGGTGCGCGAACTCGAACACATTCGCCAGTTTATCACCAGTAATTCTGTAACGGTTGTGCTGGACGTAGTGTTTACCTTCGTATTTTTGGGTGTGATGTGGATCTATAGTCCCGCACTTACATTCGTGGTGATGGCTTCGCTGCCGCTGTATGCCCTGCTGTCGGTGCTCATTACGCCAACCATTCGCGCCCGCCTGCATGAAAAATTCAACCGCGGTGCTGAGAACCAGTCGTTTTTAGTCGAAGCGGTGAGCGGCATTCAAACCGTGAAGGCACTCGCGGTCGAACCGCCACTGCAACGCCGATGGGATGAACAATTAGCAGGGTACGTCCAGGCGAGTTTCCGCGCGACCAGCCTCATTACTATGGCTGGGCAAGTGGCGACCTGTATTCAGAAATTTACGACCATAGCCATCATGTGGGTGGGCGCCTACCAGGTCATCGGCGGCGCGCTGAGCATCGGGGAGTTGATCGCCTTCAACATGCTCTCGGGTCAAGTAACCGGACCGTTGTTGCGCATGGTGAACCTCTGGCACGAGTTTCAGCAGGTCGGCATCTCCATTCAACGACTGGGAGATGTGCTGAATGCAAAGCCCGAACCCTCCTACAATCCCAACCGCATGACTCTTCCGCAGATTGCCGGACAGATTATTTTTGATGATGTGGACTTTCGGTATCGTGTCGATGGGCCGCCGGTGCTTCAGCATGTTTCCCTCACCCTGCAACCGGGGCAGATCGTTGGCGTGGTGGGGCGCTCAGGGTCTGGGAAGAGTACAATTGCCAAATTGGTGCAACGACTCTATGTGCCGCAACGCGGCCGCGTACTCGTGGACGGCGTTGATCTTGTGCAGATGGATCCGGCTTGGTTGCGGCGCCAAGTCGGGGTTGTGTTGCAAGAGAACTTTCTCTTCAACCGTTCGGTTAGGGACAATATCGCGCTAACCGATCCAGGGCTCTCCATGGATCGTGTCGTGTATGCGGCCAAACTTGCCGGCGCCCATGAGTTCATTCTTGAACTTCCTGACGGGTACGATACGACGGTCGGAGAGCAGGGGTGCATGCTTTCCGGCGGGCAGCGGCAACGCATCGCTATTGCCCGCGCCTTAGTGGCCAATCCCCGAATTCTCATATTCGACGAAGCGACGAGCGCCTTAGACTACGAATCCGAAGCGATCATTCAGCGAAACATGGCCCAGATCTGCAAAGGGCGTACGGTCATCATCGTTGCTCATCGGCTCAGCACGGTTCGCCCTGCGCATAAGATTTACGTCATCGATCGAGGACAATTGGTTGAGCAGGGCACACATGATGATTTGCTCATGAGGAATGGGATGTATTCCCGCCTCCACCAGCATCAGGAAGGGCGGGCGGCATAATGATAAATGTTCTTCAACGAAACCTGACAGCATGGCGAGCGAATTGGCGCTTCCAGTCGGCCCAAACATCTGGTCCTGAAGCTAAGAGACAGACACTGGAATTTCTTCCAGCGATCCTTGAAATACAGGATGTCCCACCCTCGCCAATCGGCCGTGCAGTCCTCTGGACCATCATGCTGGTATTTGTCTCAGCCGTGGCATGGTCTTCGTTGAGTCAGGTCGATATTGTCGCGGTGGCGCAGGGCAAAATCATTCCTAGCGGCCATTCCAAAACTATCCAGCCGTTTGAGACCGGGGTAATCGCTGCCATTCATGTGCAAGACGGCCAAGTGGTCAAACAAGGTGAAGTTCTCATTGAACTGGATGCCACCCAAAACGGCGCCGACCGGGATCGAGCTTCGAGCGAGTACCGAGCCACGTTGGTTGAGGCAGCTCGTTTGCGTGCACTGATAGCCGGGCAAGGTACCTTCACTGCTTCCGGTGATGCCGATCCGGCATTCGTAGTGCTTCAACAGCAACTCTTACGGGATCAGACGGCGGAGTATTCGGCGCGGGTAGATGCCGCACGACACCTCATCGGTCAGCGCAAAGCGTCCGTGGATGCGACAAAAGATAATCTCAGACGTCTTGAGGCCACGGTTCCGATGGAAAATGAGAGGGCGGCGGCCTACCGGGCGCTCCTGGCACAACAATATGTGTCGAAGATGGATTACCTCCAATTTGAGCAGCAACGTATCGACAAGGCGCAGGAGTGGGCAGGGCAAAAGAGCAAATTGCGTCAGGATCAAGCGGCCTTGGCGGAGGCCGAACAAAACTATCAGGCGCTCATCTCAGAATTTCAGCAGAGTAAGCAAGCAGAGCTTTCAGCTACGGAAATGAAAGCTGCATCGCTCATCCAAGAGGTGCGCAAAGCCGGGCAGAAAACTGAGCTTCAGAAACTGGTCTCCCCAATTGCCGGCGTCGTTCAACAATTGGCGGTGCACACGGTGGGCGGAGTGGTGACGCCCGCTCAGTTGCTGCTGCTGGTCGTGCCTCAGGAGCACCCCATGGAGGTCGAGGCGCAGCTTGAAAATAAAGACATCGGATTCGTGAAGGAAGGGCAGTCGGCAGAGCTCAAGATCGAAACCTTTCCGTTTACCTTGTACGGGACAATTCCAGGAAAGGTGTTGACCGTCTCGGACGATGCGGTACCGTTAGATAAAGAAAAAGGCGGTCTCGTCTATGCGAGCCGGGTGAGTATGGATCGAGCCACGATGCAGGTGGACGGTAAACAGATTCATCTCTCGCCTGGGATGGCCGTCACGGTGGAGATCAAAACCGGCCAGCGGCGCGTAATGGAATTTCTGCTGAGCCCCCTCCTGAAGTCGATGAAGGAGAGTTTGCGGGAGCGATAGGACTGAATGGCATACAAGTTCCGTAGTAGTCGCGGCCAATAGAAAAAGATCAGCGTCTATCCGGAGGATTGCAACGCGCGAACTAGATGAAAGGCAGCCTGGATGATAGCACTTGCACTGCTCCTTGCCCTGATTGTGTATGGAGTACTTGCCTGCTCTGTTATTAAATCTCTTGGATGGCTCGGGAGAGTATGCGTGTTTTCTCCAGCCTGGACGAGGGCATTGCAAGGTTTCACGCTCGCGGTGTTTGTTTTACTGCCGACATGGGACATCATTCCCAGCCGGTTATACTTTGAACATCTTTGCGAGACAGAAGCTGGCATCAAGGTGTTCAGGACAGTTGAAGTGGATCAATCATTCTTCAGGTCTGATGGCGTGCCGGACGACAAAAAGCTGTTAGATCGCTATGTCCAATCAAGCAAGCGGACTCCGGATTATTCTTTATGGGCACACATCACGAAAGTAGAGGGTACGATTCAGGATAGGGAGACGGGCGAACTGTTAGGTGTCGCCAGGGATTTTACCTACTATGGTGGCTGGGTTGAAGCGACTATCGCTCCAATGTCTCCGGTAACTTGCCCAGCCTTTCAGGCCAGAGTATTTGGGATGACTTTGCAACAGGTCTTTAAGTTGAAGAAATTGTCCTTGCAGAGGGGAAACTGAGATGTCCGATCCGATTGGCAAGTATTTTCAACACTCACAGCTTGCTATGGCGGCCTATGCAGATTTTGCTGTGGGCATGTCTTCGAATGATCATAAGCGTGTTTTGAAGGATGCTGGGTTTACGGACGCCTTAGCCGATACCTTTCTGAATGACTACAGAGTTGTGGGTAATACATTTACCGACCCTGTGACAGGGTTGTCCGTGACCCTGTTCGAGAGCGTTGCCACCGGCGAAAAAATCTTGGCGATTCGTGGAACGAATCCGAACGAGATTAATGACCTCATCACAGATGGGCTACTGGTAGCTGGAGAGTCGGCCACGCTAAGTCCGCAGTATGCAGCACTCCAGTCATATTACGCGCAGTTAGTTGAGCAAGGAACGCTTCGACCCAATGAGTTGTTCTCCGTGACGGGCCATTCACTTGGAGGATTCCTCGCCCAAGCTTTTACGGTCGACCATGCGACAAATATCCAGCACACGTATACATACAATGCGCCAGGTATTGGAGGAGCAGTTATTGAAGTATTGGAGCGGTTGGGTGTCGCAGAGCATACGGTTCCTTCCGGCCTCATCACCAACCTTATCAGCAAGAATGGACTATCGATCGCGGCTGGACTGGGTACGCAAATAGGTACCCCTGTGAACATCTTTATTGAGGAAACAGGCCTCAACACTTCGTTTCATGACCATCAAATAGCGACTGCCACTGATGCCCTCGCATGGTATGACCTTGCTGCGACGATTGACCCGACGATTGATGTTGCTGCGGTTACGAGATTTCTTGAGGCCTCCTCATCGATGGCTGCCCGTCGGTTAGAAACGAGCCTTGATGCCCTGCGTGTCCTTTTTACTGGCGACCGCACCCCCACTCCTCCAGGGCCCTCTGGAATGGGTGATCCCAACCGAGAGGCGTACTATGTAAACCTCATTACTTTACGGAACAGTCTTTCCAGTGCAGATATTGGTCATCTGGTGGATTTGGTTGGGATGTCGAGCGGTACTGTATTCAGTCAAGCGAAGAGCATGACTCTGGATGGACTTGCCTATCGGTATGCTCTCCGTGAATTAAATCCGTTTGTTGTGACCGGTATCGACTATGTGACCCTTCACAATCAGGATCACTCACTGGACATGTACGATGCCAACACCGGCGCTGGTGTCTGGACTCAAATGGCTTTGAGCGACCGGGCAGAGTTATTGGCGGAAAAAGTACGCTTCGATCAAAGCGATGGAAGTCCCAGTAGTCCCACTCTTTTTGTCGACGAAACATCCAATTTCAACAACCAACGCGGGGCCACTGCGGCCGAAGTCGTCATATTCGGAGATACCGAAGATCGGGAATATCTAGGGCGTAGAGGGAATGATCACATCTATGCAGGCGCTGGAAACGATTTTGTCCGTGGCGCAGCCGGGCGGGACTATCTTGAAGGCAATGACGGTAATGATGAACTGTATGGCGACGCTGACAACGACATTTTGTTTGGCCACCAGGGGAATGACACATTAGATGGCGGTGCAGGCGTCGATCGTATGAGTGGTGGTGTCGGCGATGACATCTACATTGTCGATAATTCAGGAGACATAGCCGTTGAAGTGGAAAATGGCGGTCTTGATCAGGTTCTCGCCTCGGCCAATTTCTCCCTTGGTTCAGATGTGGAGAATTTGACCTTGACTGGTGTGGGAAATATTTCAGGGGCAGGCAACAACCTGGATAATCGGATCATAGGCAATAGTGGTAACAATCGACTAACCGGCATGGGCGGCAGCGATTTGCTCGAGGGCGGCATCGGTTTTGATACCTATGTCTATTCCTCCGGAGATGGAACGGATCGGATTGAAGATAGCGACGCACAGGGACAGATTATTTTCGATGGCCGTGTGTTGGGGGGCGGCATTCGCCATGCAGGCGATGCAGGGAATACATACACGAGTCTCGACGGCCGAACCACCTTTGTCATGTCTGGGACAGATCTGATCGTCAACGGCGTGCTCATTGTAAATGAAAACTTACAAAGTGGTCAGATGGGAATTCAGTTGCGGGACGTATCTGGAATGCCGCAAGACACGGGAGTTCCGACTGGGCCTTTCCCCAACATCTACAACGGAGATGACACGGATAACCCCTATATAGGGCGCGGATTCGGGCCAATGGCAATTTATGGAAATGGCGGGAATGATTCCTTTCAAGGGGATAACTTTCCCGGCGGCACAGGTTTTCAGGACCTCTTGGATGGGGGGCTTGGAAATGACGTGTTCTTTGGTGGGTATGGAGATGATTTTTTGATCGGTGGTTCTGGAGACGATTATGCTTTTGTGACTGAGGGAGATATGTTCCTCGGTGAGGACGGCGACGATTATGCGGTGGGAATTGCCAATTTTTGGGATCCCACAGGCCCTGGTATTGGTAGCGGTGAGCACTATGCCGATGGTGGAGCTGGTAATGACACGCTGATGGGAGAGATGGGATCGGATGTGCTCTTGGGTGGAGACGGTAACGATGTCCTTCGGGGAGAGAATCGTCCCGCCGGCTGGATAAGTGTCTATTATGACAATTTCGTGTGGAATCGATTAGCGGAGTCCGCGGTAATTTCGATGTCCGGAGGGGATGACTATCTGGACGGCGGCGGTGGGAACGACTTGCTTGTCGGCGATGGCGGCAACGATATTCTCCTCGGCGGCGCCGGTAACGATCGCTTATATGGCGAATCGGATTTTACTCAAACGATCGCAGGCGGTGATTGGCTTGATGGGGGCGAGGGAAACGATTCGCTGTTCGGAGGTGCCGGAGCGGACATGCTTTCCGGAGGTGATGGGGATGACCTCTTGGTCGGCGACTTTTCCGGAGATCCAGGTGCCGCCGATATTCTTGACGGTGGCGCAGGAGCAGACGAGCTACAGGGGGGCGGAGGCGACGACATTCTGTATGGTGGAATCGGGATAGATCGGCTCGCCGGGTTTGGAGGTAATGATTTTCTGGATGGTGGGGCTGACGATGATGAGTTGCAGGGTGGACTAGGCGACGATGCGCTTTGGGGTGGTATCGGCAATGATCGCATCACCGGGCAAGAGGGTGATGACACCCTCTTCGGTGATGAAGGGGATGACGAACTGCAAGGAGATGTCGGGAGCGATACCATTTTTGGTGGGCAAGGACGTGATGCGCTGTTTGGTCAAGATGGGGATGACCTGCTTTCGGGCGACACCGGTGATGATTTGCTGAACGGCGGTGTCGGGAATGACGAGCTAGATGGTGGCGGGGGAGTTGATGATGTGCAGGGGCGGGAAGGCGATGACTTTCTGGTCGGTGGCGAAGGCAACGATTTTCTGTATGGCGATGGAAATAATCCTACCGTTCTGAGTCTTGTAGGTGGAAACGATACGCTTGATGGCGAGGAGGGCGATGACCAGCTGTGGGCTGGTGCAGGACAGGACCAATTGTTTGGCGGAGAAGGTTCAGATCAGCTTGTTGGAGACGCTGGTGACGATCTGCTCTATGGTGAAACTGACAACGATCTCCTCTTCGGAGATTCCCCTTTCTTCTCAAGCCAAGCAGGAATGGATGTGCTCGATGGAGGCGATGGAGACGATACCCTGCAGGGCGGTGGCGGCGAGGATGATCTTCACGGCGGTGCTGGAACCGATCTTCTGATTGGTGGAAGCGGACTTGATACGTACCGATTTAACCTGGGCGACGGTACAGATACGATTCAAGATGATGCAGTGCAAAGCAATCGCCTCCTCTTTGGTGCGGGCATCACTGCTGAATCGTTGAGTTTGGATGTAGCGCCGGCGGACACTCTGGTTCTGCGCGTGGGTGATGGTGGAGATTCAATTCAGATTGCTGGGTTTGGATTGAACGCTTCTGCCGAGTTTCATACCATCCGTCAATTTGAATTTGCTGATGGCACGGTGTTGACGGACGGCGAGTTGCTTACGAGAGGATTTCAGTTGTCCTCCCCAGGGAGTGGCGGAACGCTACAAGGAACGAGCTTTGACGATCATATACAAGGCAGCCAGGTCGCTGATTGGCTGTATGGACGTGCGGGGAACGATGTGTTGCTAGGTGGGTTAGGTGATGACGTCTTAGAGGGGCAGGAAGGTGATGATGAGTTAGACGGTGGCGATGGAAACGACCGACTGTATGGAAACGAAGGACACAACGTGTTGCGTGGCGGAGAAGGCAATGACGTTTTGGATTCGGCAGGCCTTGGAGACCAGCTCTTCGGTGGTGCCGGGGATGACGCATACCACCTTCGGTCTATGGGCCAAATCATTACCGAGGAAGCGAATGCGGGGCGGGACACGGTGTACCTTACTCCGACCGAGTCGCTCACCTTTCAGGCTCCGAACCACGTCGAGAACTTGAGGATCGAAGACGACGTCTATCTGAGTCCGACGATACAGGTGAATTTGATCGGAAACGCGTTGGACAATGAACTGTCCGGCTCCCATCGGCTGGATGGACAGGGGGGCAATGATACGTTGATCGGGACTGGCGACAATACATTCGTCTTCGGCCCTGGGTATGGGCAAGATGTGGTGATGATGGGAGGGCAAGTGCATGCCCATACCGGACTCGACCAAGTGCAATTTCTTGCGGGCGTCGCACCGTCCAACCTTAGTCTAGAGAGGCAGGCAAATGATCTCGTCGTGAAGGTTAACGGGACTGCCGACGAGTTGCGCCTACAGTCCTACTACGAGTCTCCAGTGAATATGATTGACCAATTCCTATTTGTGGATGGGACCATCTGGACCTCAGGAGAGATCGAAGGCCGCGTCCGAACTTTCATCGGCGTCGGGGCTGACGAATCGTTCTACGGTTCCACTGGTGACGATAGCATCCGAGGTATGGGTGGGAGTGATCAGATCCGGGCTGGCGCCGGCAATGATGTCCTCGACGGCGGCGCCGGGAATGACTTCCTGGAAGGCAATAGTGGAAATGATCTCTATGTGTTCGGCCGCGGTTATGGGCAAGATGCCATCGATGAGCAAGGTGATAGCGCTGATTTAGATACGCTTCAACTTATCAATGGAATTACACCGAGCGATATCAGGCTCCAGGCAACGCCTGATTTTCAAACCGACGCTCTTCTCACCATCAAGAATACTGCGGATCAAGTGACGCTCGCTGGATTTTTCCAATCTGATGGAATGCGTGTTGATCGAATCCAATTTAGCGATGGAACGATTTGGGATTACAGCGCCATGCTGGCTCACACGGAAGGCGTCAATCTGGTAGGCACTGAAGACACAGACTATTTCTACGGCAATGTGACAAACGATACCTTGTTTGGAGGAGGTGGGGACGACATTCTCTCGGGCGGAGCAGGGAATGACATCCTAGATGGGGGCACCGGCGCAGATCGCATGACCGGTGGAGCCGGAAATGATCTGTTTGTTGTGGACAATATCAGTGACATAGTAGCCGAATCGGCCGGGCAAGGTACGGATACGGTGCTGAGCAGCCTGACCTACGCGCTAGGTGTGAATCTGGAAAACCTGACCCTCACCGGAAGCGCCGCCATCAATGGTACCGGCAACTCTCTCAATAATATTTTGGTTGGAAATGGTGCGGTGAATGTCCTGACTGGTGGGGTGGGAAACGACACCTACGTCGTAGGCTTTGGCGACACGGTTGTAGAGGCGGCGAGTGCCGGAACAGATACCGTCAAGTCGGATATCAGTTGGACACTGGGTGCAAATCTTGAAAATCTCCTCTTGACGGGAATTGCTGCTGTCAGCGGGACCGGCAATAGTCTTGCTAACACTCTGACTGGCAACAGCGCGGCGAATACCCTTAGTGGAGAGGCGGGGGCCGATACCCTCATCGGAGCACAGGGTGATGATCTCTACATCGTAGACAACGTCGGCGATAAGGTCACGGAATTAGCTGGTGAAGGGCTTGATACGGTTCAGAGCTCCGTGACCTATACGTTGGCTGCCAATGTGGAAAATCTAACTCTGACCGGCACTTCCGCGATCAACGGCATTGGAAATGGTCTGGACAACGTGCTGGTCGGGAATAGCGCCACCAATCAGTTGACCGGAGGTGCGGGAAACGACACCTATGTCGTTGGAGCGGGCGATAGGGTAATCGAGGCTGTGAATGCCGGGATTGATACAGTTCAAAGTTCCGTGACACATACACTTGTTGCGAATGTGGAAAACCTCACCCTTGTAGGCACAGGTGCCATCAACGGGACAGGTAATATACTCAATAACATTCTTATTGGTAATAGCGCTGCCAATACGCTGACAGGCAGTGCGGGTGATGACACCTATGTCGTCGGAGCTGGGGACACGGTCGTCGAGGCACTGAATGCCGGCATCGATACGGTGCAAAGCTCGGTAACTTGGACGTTGGGTACGAACGTCGAGAACGTCACTCTCACCGGAATAGGGGCCATTAACGGAACAGGAAATGCCTTGGCCAATGTGTTGGTCGGCAACGCCGGTAATAACGTCCTGGCAGGTGGCGATGGCAACGATACGCTGTCTGGCGGAAAAGGCAATGATGCGCTAAATGGTGGGACGGGTAATGATGTGTTTCAAGTTGCTCGGGGAGATGGCCAGGACACGATTACGGACGCCAGTGGGACCGGTGATCGATTGAGTTTTGCGTCAGGGATCAACCCCCTGGATCTTATGCTGAGTCAAAGTGCCAACGACTTACGCATTGCAGTCTATGGTTCGACCGAACAGGTGACGATTGCCAACTGGTATGGAGGAGCAGGTAATCAAGTTGAAACGGTACAGGCGGGTAATGGTCAACAATTGATGAACACCCAGGTGAATCAACTCATCCAGGCTATGGCGGGATTCACGCAGCAGACCGGGCTCAATTGGGATCAGGCCATTGCCCAGCGACCGCAGGACGTGCAGCAGATTCTTGCTGCAAATTGGCACTAGAACCGAGCCTTCGTCCCGCAACTGAGGCGGGGCGAAGGCGGTTCTCTCTCGTCTTCTACTCTCTTCCCTGAGATCGTCAGGCCGAATCCCATTTTGAGTATGTCCAAGTGAACAGGCAGCCATCGCTGGCTTGTAGCGTGTCGCAGGGGTCCCGTACCGAAGAGGTACAGCCTATGAGGAATGGATGAACCGGCGTTCGATGGTACAGTCAGAACATCCATGCAAGCCGGGCACATACTGTCATCGCGCTCCAGCCCAAGAGCGTGAGTTGAGGAGGCTTACGATGTCACAACGCGCAGTTCTCTGCTTCACTTTCTTCATGTTGCTCGTCGGCGGGATCCAGGGCTGCACAATGATGAAATCCGGCTCTTCCACGACCCTACCGAGCAGCGCATTTTTCCCGGTCGATGCGTCGGACCTCAAGCCGCTTCAGGCAATTGCCCATGCCCAGGATGTGAAAATGAAGAATTGCCATAAGGGACCAGCCTGCGAAGATGCCTATTACACGCGAGGCTTGGTGGCGTTGTTTGAGAATCGGGCTGATGCCATCACGGTGTTTCAGGAATTGCGCACCGCTATGCCGAACAGCCGGTATGAGGTGGCGACGATGGGCTGGTTAAATCTGCTTCAGGACGCATCGCTGTCTTCCAACCTTAACAAGGCGCTCATGGTTCAGTTGAAACAGGAAGTGCTCCACAACCTATTGGACCGGTCTGAAATCGCGACGGCGAGACCGGTGAAAGATCACGACCGTCGTGTCGCGGAACTCGCCCGCTGACCGCTGCGTTATTCTGGATCTCTTTCCGCGCGGCCGGCAAGAACTTTTTGCCGGCCGTTGCTGTGATCGCCGGTTGTGCCTCATTTCAACAAGCAACAGCTTTCAATAACTCTTCCTCGCGCCTTCGTCGTTATCGGCATCACACCCGACATTCGTGCTCTCTTTTTTCATGCTGTTGAGTTTGCCGCCCGGCAGGGCTACACTTTGCCCGGGCGTGGACTTGACCTGCCTCTGGATCTACTGCAGATGGGAGGATTGTATGCGACTCTTCAGTGTAACGGCGGTGCTATCTGCGGTCATGCTTCTCGGATTGGGGGTGGCCACGGCGGCCGAACCACCGGCCTCGGCAGGAGGTACTGCTCCAGAAGGTGCCAAAGGAAAAGACGGCGCGCCCATGGTGCTGATTCCGGCTGGGCCGTTTACGATGGGGAGTAACGACGGGCTTCCTGCTGAACGACCGGAGCATGTCGTCACTCTCGACGCCTTTTATATCGACCGCTACGAGGTCTCAATGCAGCATTATCGGGCGTTTCTCGTGGAGGCAAAGCATGATGCTCCACCCACTTGGGATGATGAGGCCGCTGAGACGGTCAGTGATCGCCCGGCGGTAGGAATGGGCTGGGCAGATGCGGGTGCCTATTGTGCATGGGCGGGGAAACGGCTTCCGACGGAAGCAGAGTGGGAGAAGGCAGCTCGTGGTACCGACGGGCGACGATATCCCTGGGGACAGATGCAGCCGTTTGTCGACATTGCCAATTACAATCGCGGGGTGTGGGTGAGCGAGGCGGTGACACTAGCGGGGGTGAGTGGTGGCGTCGAAGGAATGAGTGTACGCCATGGGTTGAAGGAAGGCGGGCGTAGTCCGTATGGGCTTCACCACATGGCAGGGAATGCCGCTGAATGGGTCGCCGATTGGTACGACCGGGAATATTATTCGAAGAGTCCTGAGAAAAACCCTCCGGGCCCGGCAACCGGAGAGAAGAAAGTGATTCGTGGAGGGTCTTGGTCTGATCTGCCGGTGGCATTACGATCGTCTGCGCGGGTATCGGCGGAGCCGGATTTCCAGGATCGGACAATTGGATTCCGTTGCGCAATGAATCACGCCCCGTAGCTGCTGCCTTTTGACGGTTACCGGCCGGGAATCGTTCCATCACGAAGCCGCACAGTCTCGCGCCCTATTCCTACATAGATAAAGCTTATGGTGCCGGTGTATGCTCGCTCCAAATGGTCCTCCCTCTGTCCCGCCTTCACATCAGAAAAATAAAGCGATTGCCGCATTAGTCGCCGGATTGGTGTTGCTGCTTGCCTTGGTGAGCATTCAAAATGGCACCCCTCCGTCTGCATTATCTCCGGCAGTGCCGAAGATTGACCCCAATATGGTGCCGTTGGTGACAGGCGAGGAGCCGATTCAAGAGCTGTTTGTTCGCGCCGGTTGTGTGGTGTGCCATCGGATTCCAGGTATTGCAGGAGCCGATGGGAAGGTTGGTCCTCCGCTCTGGCTGGGCAAGACGGGAGCGGCTCGTCTTGCTGATCCACAGTATCGGGGGCAGGCCCAGACAGTTCGAGAGTATATTGTCGAATCAGTGGTGTCACCGGGAACCTATGTGGTGCCCGGTTTTCCTGCAGACACCATGCCGGTGTGGTATGGAAGAAAATTGAGTGCGGGTGCGTTGGCGAAGATCGCGACGTATCTCGAACAGATCACGGACGAGACGTCGCCCGGCTCACGGTAATCAGGCTGATGGCAGAGGCGTCAGTGCTGCCATCGACGATTCGAGCCGGATTGCCTGATACCGTATGCCTTATTCCGTGACGATCAACGTTTCTTGACTCCACCTTGGCCCATCTGTCCCTGGATTTGGAAGCCCTTTTCGTCTCGCTCGTTCTTGTCGAGTAGGGCCGCTACTGCGTCGTCGCCTTTCAGTCCCGCCAGTTTGATCTTGAGACGAAGATTGTTCGCGCTGTCGGCGTTAATTAATGCCTGCTCAATGCTGATCTTTCCTGCTTTGTAGAGTTGCAGGAGAACATGGTCAAAAGTCTGGCAGCCTTCATCAATGCCTTGCTCCATCGCTTCTTTCAAGGTATCGATTTCGGAGCGTTTAATCAGGTCCTTGATACGGGGGGTATCGAGCATGATTTCCAGTGCGGGAACCCGGCGGCCATCGAGTGAGGGGATGAGGCGTTGAGAGATGATGGCCCGCAGGTTGAGTGAGAGTTGGAGGTAGATCTGCGCGTGCCGCTCAACCGGGAAAAAGTTCATAATGCGTTCGATGGATTGATTGGCATTGTTTGAGTGTAGGGTTCCCAGGCAGAGGTGGCCGGTTTCCGCGAAGGTGATGGCAGCCTCCATGGTCTCTGTATCCCGGATTTCGCCGATGAGAATCACATCCGGGGCTTGGCGCAACGTGTTCTTCAAGGCGTTCCCGAACGAATGCGTGTCAAAACCGACTTCCCGCTGGGTCACGATGGATTTTTTGTGATGATGGACGAATTCGATCGGGTCTTCCACGCTGATAATGTGACCGGCGTGCACGGTATTGCGGTGGTCGATCATCGCTGCCAGCGAGGTGGATTTACCGGAGCCGGTAGCACCGACGACGAGAACCAGTCCTCGTTTGGTCATCGCGATGTCTTTGACGATGGGCGGTAGATCCAGCTGCTCGACCGTCATGATTTCCGCCTTGATGTGTCGAAACACCAACCCCACGTTTCCCTTTTGCCGGAAGATGTTCACGCGGAACCGCCCCAGGTCTTTGTAATATAGGGCGAGGTTCATCTCCATTTTCTCTTCGAATTCGCCTCGCTGCTGGCCACGCATGAGAGCTAGAGCCAATGACTCCAACTGTTCGTTTGTAAACGGCGGCGCATCGGTCCGATGGGTCGAGCCATGGATGCGATAGATCGGTGGGGCATCGACGGTGAGATAGAGGTCGGAGGATTCCTGTTTGACCATCACTTCGAGGAGCGTGCGAACATCCATGAGACGCCTCTTATCCTGCTACTGAGGGACGGTTAGGTGCATGGGTGCGTTATGCCGCGCCTGCCGCGTTGAAGAGGTTCGGGTTCATGCTGCGCGACTGGGCTTCGGCTTTGGTAACCATTCCGCGCGTGGCCAGATCGACCAGAGCCATGTCCATGGTCTGCATGCCGTCTTTCTGGCTCGCCTGCATGATGCCCGGAATTTGATGGAGTTTGCCCTCGCGGATGAGGTTGCGCACTGCTGTGGTACCCACCATGATTTCTACTGCCGCGATCCGGCCACCGCTTTTCTTTTTGAGCAGCGTCTGGGTCAGCACCGCTTCCAACGTTTCCGACAGCTGCGCGCGGACCTGCGCTTGCTGGTTCGGTGGGAAGGCATCGATGATGCGATCGATGGTTTTCGGGGCGCTGGATGTGTGGAGTGTTGCAAAGACCAAGTGCCCGGTTTCGGCCGCGGTCAGGGCCAACTGAATCGTATCCAGGTCACGCATTTCGCCGACGAGAATAATATCGGGATCTTCACGGAGTGCGGCGCGGAGAGCATTGGCGAACGACAAGGTGTGCACGCCTAGTTCCCGCTGATTGACCAGACACTTTTTAGACTTGTGCACAAACTCCACGGGGTCTTCAATGGTGAGAATGTGGCCTTCAAAGGTGTTGTTCAGATAGTCGATCATGCCGGCGAGCGTGGTGGATTTTCCTGACCCGGTCGGACCGGTAACAAGTATCAGGCCCTTCTCGCGATCACAGAGTTGCCGGAGAATAGGCGGCATGCCGAGCTTTTCGAGAGGAAGAATCTCAGTTGGAATGGTCCGGAAGACCGCACCTAAACCGCGGCCCTGGACGAAGACGTTCACGCGGAAACGAGCGATGTCGCCCAGGTCGAAGGAGAAGTCGCATTCCCGGTGTTCTTCGAAATTCTTGCGCTGTGCATCACTCATCATGTCGTAGATGAGGGCGTGCGTCTCATCCTGAGTCAGTGGTGGATGGTCAAGCTTCTTGAGGTCGCCATGCAGGCGAATCATCGGCGGTTCGCCGGCGCTGATGTGACAGTCTGAGGCACCCTGCTGGACACCAAAGGTCAACAGTTTGGAGATGTCAATCATCGGGTCACTCCATTGAAAGAGAATGTAAGCGGATAAAGGAGCGTAGTTATGGGTAGATGATCAGGGCCTACTGGCAATTTCGATCATGCCATAGGAGGGAAGGAAAGCAAGAAAATATCCAGAAGAGGCGACGAAGGAATGCCGGCTTCAGCCCCAGCGGAAACGGGGGCCATCGTGATGTGGCTGACCCAGATAGAGTCAGATGAGATTGAGGGAACGCCCCGCCCGTTCTAGAGCCGCCAGCGCGCGATCGATCTGGTCATCAGTGTGGTCGGCGGTGATGGTCAGACGAATTCTGCTGGTCGCGGGCGGGACCGTCGGCGGGCGAATGGCGGGCGCATAAACGCCTTGCGTGAGAAGCGCCTGCGCCAAGTTCATCGTGCGATCCGGATCACCGATAATAACCGGCAGGATCGGACTTTCCGAGGCCGCAAGGCGGAAACCGAGCCGAGTGAGTCCTTGCACAAGACGTTCGCGATTACGCCATAAGCGGGCGCGCCGTTCCGGGTCCTGTTCGATGACCTGGATTGCGGCGGTGGCGGCGGCTGCAGTTGCCGGAGGAGGGGCGGTCGTATAGATAAAGCCGCGGCAGGTGTTGACTAAATACGTAATAAAAGTGGCAGAACCCGTCAAGTATCCCCCCGCGCTCCCGATCGCCTTGCTCAGGGTTCCCATCTGATAGGGAACACGCGATTCAACCTCACAATGTTCGAGCGTGCCGCGTCCGGTCCGTCCGAGAATCCCTGTGCCATGCGCATCGTCGACATAGATCTCCGCGCCGTACCGTTCTGCAAGGTGCGCCATATCTTTCATCGGGGCAATGTCCCCATCCATGCTGAAAATCCCGTCGGTCACGATCAGGGTCCGTTGCGCCGCGGGCCGACGAGCAAGCAGTTGCTCCAGATGATTCATGTCTGCATGACGGTAGACACGAAAGGTGGCTCCGCTCAGACGGCAGCCGTCGACGAGGCTGGCGTGGCAGAGACGGTCGGCGAAGATCAAGCCATCTTTTCCGATCAAGGCAGGAATCGCGCTGATGTTGGCCAGGTACCCGGCGGCAAACGTGAGCGCCGCCTCTGTACCTTTGAAGCGGGCGAGGGTGGTTTCAAGCGTTTCATGGGGCGTCAGCGTACCGCAAACCAGACGTGCCGCGCCGGAGCCAGCTCCATATCGGTGAGCTGCCTCGATAGCGGCATTGACAACCGTCGGGTGCGTGGCCAGGCCAAGATAATTGTTAGAGGACAGCAGAATGATTTCACGACCGCCCAGTATGACGGTTGGTCCCGTCGCCGAAGAGATCGTTCGAAGCCGGCGCAGGAGATGTTGGTCATCCAATTTCTTGAGCTGTTGCTCGAACATGAGTGTCTGGATTTCGGCGAGGCCAAACATTTGACAAGGCTGACTGGTCCCTAGTATAAGGCGCGAGGCTCTAAGAAACGACCTTCTTTTCCAATCGAGACCATCGTTCGACTATGAGTTATCGAATCAGGGTTCCTGCAAAAGTTGACCCGCTGGACGAAGCCCACCTCTTAACCGGGGTGGATCGGTTTCTTCATGTGTTGCAGGAACAGCGGCGCGCCGTTTTAGCCGGGCTCGGTGTTGTCCTGGTTGCGGGCGCGGTCGTCGCAGGTGTGATGTGGTACGATTATCAATCCACGTTAAAGGCAAGAGAGCTTGATCAGGAAGCCACGCTGCACTACCTGAGCCGGCCCGCAGACGATCCGAAGAAAAGTCACGAACAACTTGCCCAGGCCATTACACTGTATAAGCAAGTGGTGGAGCAGTATCCGAGGAGCCCAGCTGCGCCATTGGCGTTGTTTCACCTGGGAAATGCCCAGGTACTGGCGAATGAAGTTGATGCCGGTATCGAATCGTACAAACGCTTTATGCTGTTGTATGGCTCCAATACCTCCCTCCTCGGGCTTGTCCAGCAACGGCTGGCCTATGCCTACTTAGCCAAGGGTGATCGCGACCAGGCGGTAAAGGCCTTTACGGGCATTCTGGAAGTCCCAGGTGCCCTCAATAAGGATCAGGTGCTGTTCGAGTTGGCAAAAATCGAAGAGTCGCAGTCCCGTCCGGAGGGAGCCCTCGCACATTACCAGGATCTGATGAAGAATTATCCCAATTCGCCCTTCACCAGTGAAGCGGCGGTTCGGGTAAAGGTGTTGGAAGTGAAGAAGTCCCCGGATGCCCCGGCCGCAGCTTCTGTAGCGACTCCCGCCGCCAATGCGCCTGCCCCCCAGCCTGTACAACCTGCCAAGGCCTCGTCCGGCAAGTCGGCTGCACCAGCCAAGAAAAAGCCCTAGCGATGTCCCTCTGAAAACTCGGGAGTGATGCGTTGCGCTAGTTCGCGATGACCAGCCGGCTTCCTGCTTTGATGGTAGGGCCAGTCAGGTTGTTATTGGACTTGAGTGTCTTGACGGAGATGTTGAATCGTTTGGCGATTTTCTCAAGAGAGTCGCCGACCCGGACTCGATACCAATGTCCGGATTCCGACTCTGATTTGACGTGCCGGACCTTCACTGGAACAGGCAGCGGGGCGAATTTGTGGGTCGGAGCCCGCTCCAGCAACTGTTCCACCTTCGCTCTGGTACCGACGGGGACCTTCAAGTGATATTCGGGATCATCCGGGGGGGTGGCATCGCGCCGTAATTCCGGGTTGAGCACCTTCAGTTCCTGGTACGAAATTCCAGTGACATTGGCGATGGTTTTGAAGTGGATAGGACGTCTCACGACCACTTCTTCGAATTGATGCGGTCGCACGTCGTTTTGGGGGAAGCCGTACCGATCCGGGTTCTTGGCGATGATGGTTGCCGCCATAAACCGAGGCACATACTCCTTCGTTTCCCGTCGGATGAGCCTCGTTTTCGCAATGTCTGAAAAGCTTTCTGCTTGCGCTGTATGCAGGGCTCGCATCACCTTGCCCTCTCCGGCATTATACGCGGCCATCGCCAGCGGCCAGGTGCCGAACAAATCGTAGAGGTCGCGCAGATAACGCGCGGCCGCCACGGTCGACTTCACCGGATCCCTGCGCTCATCCACATAACTGTCCACTCGCAATCCATAGACCTTGGCGGTGCCTTTCATGAATTGCCAGGGGCCCGCAGCACGGGCACGTGAGTAGGCGTGGGGATTAAATCCGCTTTCGACCAAGGACAGATAGATTAGATCGCTCGGCAGTTGGAATTCGGAGAAGATGCTATCGACCAGCGGTCGATAGTGGCTGAGCCTGATGAGCCACTGCTCGAATCGGTTGCGGATGGAGACATTGAAGAATCGAATATGGCCTTGCACGGAAGGGTCGAGCACGATCGGGACATTGTATTCAGATACATTTTCCGAGTCGGATCCTTGCTCGGCGGCTGCTTCCTGAATGACTTCAGCCGGAGGTGTCAGCAAGTCGGCAAACCGTGCGGTGGTTCCGCTCAGAGGCTTGAGTTGAAGTAACGCTTCGGCCGGCGGGACTTCCGTGGACGGTTCACTGGCAATGGCTGCTGAGGACTCGGAAGCCTCCAGTTCTGCGCCCGCGGTACGATCTTCTTCCTCTAAAAGGTAGTCAGGTTCTTGAGCGGGGGGCTGGATGTTTTCTTGTGGCGGAGCTTCTGAGGTGAGCGCGGGCTCCATTTGTATGGGCATCGGGGACTCTGCCCCTGCATAACCAGGCCAGGAGAGGGAGAGTAGACAAGCGAAAAGTAGCGACAGGGGCGGAACGCCGACGCCTGAAAAACGTGCATCCATAGGGTACCCACTAGACGGTTCAGGGAAGGTGAGATGACTGACTCTTGAATGGTAGCCTATCGAGGAGGTAACAACTTGTCAAGAAATTGAGGGAGTTGAGTTGCCGGTGGAGCGTGTGCTGTGAGCGTGGCAGCTTCATTTCCTCATCCACATTCCGAATGCGGTTCCTCAGTCAATGCAGTGAAGTCGCTGAAAAGATGAGCATCTTCATAGGTTCTTACCTTGACACCTCGGGGGGGCTATGGTAGCGTACGCCCCTTCTAAATCCCTGACATTGTTCGTTCCGTACAGCGAGGAGGATCGTCCCATGCTCAAACGGTATTTGCTGGCTCCCGGCCCCACCCCCGTTCCCCCGGAGGTGCTGCTGGCCATGGCCAGGCCGATGATTCATCACCGGGCTCCCGAGTTCGATAAATTATTTGCCGAGGTTCGTGAGGACCTGAAGTGGCTCTTCCAGACGCGGAATGATGTCTTGATCCTCGCGGCATCCGGTACCGGTGGCATGGAAGGATCCGTTTCAAATTT
The DNA here is from genome assembly GCA_964556305.1 of uncultured Nitrospira sp. Taxonomy (GTDB): domain Bacteria; phylum Nitrospirota; class Nitrospiria; order Nitrospirales; family Nitrospiraceae; genus Nitrospira_A. The sequence goes on from CAZKVY010000005.1 coordinate 21,752, forward strand.
CCTCTCCCCTGGCGATAAAGCGCTGACGATCAACGGCGGCAAATTCGGTGAGCGGTGGACGAAGCTCTGTAAGACATTCGGCGCGCAGGTGACTGAGTTGAAGGTTGAATGGGGACGTGCCATCGACCCGCAAGCCGTCGCCGATGCCTTGAAGAAAGACCCTTCGATCAAGGCTGTGTACGTACAAGCGAGCGAAACCTCCACGGCTGTCGCGCACGACGTTAAAGCCCTCGCTGAAATCGTCAAACAGTACGAAGACACCATCCTCGTGGTGGATGCGATTACGGCCCTGGGAGTGCTCGATCTGAAGACCGATGCTTGGGGCCTGGACGTCGTCATCACCGGATCGCAGAAGGCGTTGATGCTGCCCCCTGGCTTGGCCTTCGCCAGCGTGAGCGAGAAGGCCTGGCGTTTGGCCGATAAGGCGAAGAACGCCGCCTTCTATTTCAATTTCAAGCGGGAGCGGGAGAATCAGCAGAAAAGCACCACCGCCTATACGCCGGCGGTCTCTCTGATCTTGGGCCTGAAAGAAGTGATGAACATTCTGAAGGCGGAGGGATTGGAAGCCGTCTTCGCCCGTCATGCGATGTTGGCGACGGCCATGCGAGAGGGCGTCAAGGCGGCGGGGCTCTCCATTTTTCCACAGGAACGGCCAAGCGACGCGTTAACCGCCATATCGGCGCCGGAAGGCGTGGATGGTCAGGCGGTCTATAAAAACTTGCGCACCCAGTACGGTATGACGGCCGCCGGTGGCCAGGACCATCTGAAAGGCAAGATCTTCCGCATCTCGCATATGGGGTATATCGATAGCTTTGACGTCATCACGGCCCTGGCGGCGGTGGAGATGGTTATCAAGGGGCTGGGGTATCCCGTGAAGCTGGGGAGCGGGGTGGCCAAGGCTCAAGAAATTATTATGGGGAAGTCATAGACTCACCTTCAGGTAAGGCACCACGACAATGAAAATCTTGGTCAGCGACAGTCTTTCGAAGCAGGGTGTAGAGGTATTGGAAAAGGCCGGCTTTACGGTCGTGGTGAAAACCAAGCTGCCTAAAGAGGAGCTGCTGAAAGAGATCAAGGATGCGGACGGCCTGATCGTCCGCTCTGGGACGAAAGTGACGGCAGAACTTATTGCTGCGGCGAGTTGTCTGAAAGTGGTCGGCCGGGCCGGTTCCGGTCTGGACAATGTCGATACGCCTGCCGCAACCCGTCGCGGCATCGTGGTCATGAATACGCCGGGGGGCAACACGGTGACCACCGCTGAGCACACGATGGCTATGATTTTTTCCATGTCCCGCCGTATCCCGCAAGCGACCGCATCGACGAAAGGCGGGAAGTGGGAAAAAGAAAAGTTCATGGGCGTCGAGTTGTACAATAAGGTGCTCGGCATCGTGGGTGTCGGACAAATAGGCGGGTATCTCACGAAGCTCGCTCAGGGAATCGGCATGCAGGTGATGGCCTACGACCCGTATCTCGCGCCTGAGCGCGCGCAGAAGATGGGCGTCTCCATCGTGGAATTGGATGAATTGTTCCGACGCGCCGATGTCATTTCGGTCCATACGCCGCTGACCCCGGAAACCAAGTCGCTCATCAACGCACAGGCTATCGCCAAAATGAAAACTGGTGTGATGATCGCCAACTGCGCCCGTGGCGGAATTGTGCACGAAGGGGATCTCTGCGAGGCACTGAAGTCCAAAAAAGTCGCCGCGGCGGCATTCGACGTATTCGAAGATGAGCCGGTGAAGTCGGACAATCCGCTCCTGGCGCTCGATAATTTCATTTGTTCTCCGCACATCGGCGCGTCCACGACGGAAGCGCAGGAAAATGTCGCGGTCGGAATCGCCGAACAGATTGTCGAATATTTTACGAAAGGGATCGCCCGTGGCGCGGTCAACATTCCTTCCGTGTCTCCGGAGCTCTTGCCACAGCTCCAGCCCTACCTCTCGCTGGGTGAGCGTGTGGGTTTGTTGCAGGCTCAGTTATTGGAAGGCGGTTTAGAGCGGTTGACGGTCGAATACAGCGGAGAAGTGGCCGGATTGAATGTCGCCCCGTTGACGATTGCAGTCTTGAAAGGGCTCCTGACGCCCATCCTCGAAGATCCGGTCAACTATGTGAATGCGCCGGTCGTCGCCAAAGAGCGCGGGATCGAAGTGAAGGAAGTGAAGATCAACGATGCCGGCGACTTTACCAGTGTGATTCGCGTTCGGGTTGAGGCCGGCAAGAAATCCCATCAGGTGGCAGGGACCCTGTATCACCGCAAGGACCCGCGCATCATTGAGATTGATGAGTTCAAGGTCGAGGTGGTGCCCGATAACCATCTGTTATTGATCCTCAATGAGGATCGTCCGGGAGTGATCGGCACGGTCGGGCATATTCTTGGGGATCACAACATCAATATAGCGCGCATGCAGTGCTCACGTGAGGAGCGTGGCGGCAAAGCCCTGTTGATTTTTGGACTGGATGCGCCCCTCCCTGCGCCGGTGCTCGATCAGATCACGAACAGCAAGCACATCCTTTCCGTAAAGGTCGCCGACCTGTCGAAAGGACTGTAGATTGCCCGGCAGTCGATCATGGGCTCCCTTTCGCTGAAGGCCTCTGTTTCTTCCACGTCTCTAGTGGCCGGTCGGGAACGGTCGCTTATTCCGGTCGGAATGAGCACCATCCTACCCGCCGCTGCTCGACGTATTCGGCATCTCGAGCAGACCTTGCTCGCCGTTCTTGCCCGCGGTGGATACGAAGAAATCATCCTGCCGATGTTCGAGTATCTGGACGTCCTCGCGCCCGGTCTTGAAGCGGAACTTCTCGAAAAGTGTTATCAGTTGGTCGATCGGACGACGGGCCGCCTGATGGTGCTGCGCCCGGACGCTACCGCACAGATTGCCAGAACCGTCGCCATGGGGATGATGGGTACACAGCTTCCGTTGCGCTTGTGTTATCGCACCTCTGTCTTTCGGTACGAACGGGAACACGCAGGGCGCGACCGTGAGATTTTTCAAGTCGGCGCTGAACTGATCGGGGTCGATGGGGTGGCGGGGGACGCGGAAGTACTGACACTTTTATTAGACTGTCTCAGTCAGGTGGGGCTGACTTCCTTTAAGGTTGCCGTTGGCCATGTTGGGTTCTTTACTGCACTGCTTGTCCGGTCCGGTCTCTCATCCGAAGGTCAGAAACGCGCAGAACAAGCGGCTGCTCGCAAAGACATCCCCCTCCTCGAAGAATTGCTGGCACGGGAGGGGATGGTACGATCAACAAGACGCGTCATTCTCGAGGTGCTGGAATTATGCGGCGGTCCTGAAGTCCTGTCGCGCGGGCGTCAACTGGTAGGGCGGGATAAGGCCCTGTTGAAACCGCTCGATCGGCTGGCCCAGGTCTATGAACGGTTGGTATCACCGGGACAGGAATCCGTCTTGATCGATTTGGGAGAGTTCCGGGGCTTTGAATATTATGACGGTATTGTCTTTGATGTCTTTGCCCCGGGTATAGGGGCGGAATTGGGCGGTGGCGGACGCTATGACCATTTGATGGGTCGTTTCGGTCGTACGGCGGCATCCACGGGGTTTGCCCTGGACGTGGATCGGCTCTTCCGAGCCATCGATTCCTCGGTCCGTCCGCCGTCAGCCGATGTGACGGTATCCAAAGCAAGTCGCAGGACAGCGACATCTTCCGCGCCCAGACGAAGAAGGAGTCGGGCATGAAATCACTCTCGGCCGTTGATCTAACGGCGCCACGGCTTCCGCCACAGAACCTTGAGGCTGAACAGTCTGTGCTGGGCGGGATTCTGTTGGACAACACGGCCATGGCGAAGGCGATGGAGGTGTTGACGGACCAGGAATTCTACCGGACTGCCCACCGCAAGATTTATCAGGCCATGTTGGAACTCTCCGATCGTGGCGAAGTAATCGATCAGATCACGTTAACGGAATGCCTGAAGGGACGTTCGGAGCTGGATGCGGTAGGCGGGTCGGCTTATCTTGCCGAACTGGTGCAGGCCGTACCTACCGCCGCGAACATTCGGTATCACAGCAAGATCGTCCGGGATAAAGCCTTGTTACGAGGGCTGATTGAAACTTCAACGGAAGTCATTACCAGGGGGTACGACGGCACGGCGGCGGTCGACGAGTTGCTCGATTTTGCCGAACGCTCTGTCTTTGGGCTCGCTCAGGGCAAGCTCGATCGCTCCTTTACCCAGGTCAACCAGATCATCAAGGAAAGCCTTGATGTCGTGGATAAGTTGTCCAAGCGGAAAGAGCGCGTGACCGGGGTGCCGACCGGATATATTGATTTGGATGATCTGACCGCCGGATTGCAACCGTCGGATTTAATCATCGTGGCCGGACGGCCGAGCATGGGGAAGACCAGTTTGGCTCTTGGCATGGCACAACATGCCGCCTTGCATGCCGGGACGGTCGTAGGAATTTTCAGTCTCGAAATGTCCAAGCCGCAATTGGTGCTTCGTATGCTGAGCTCCGAAGCCCGTGTCGATTCGCACGCGCTCCGCACCGGCAGACTCCAGAAGGAAGACTGGTGGCGACTGGCTGAAGCGGCCGGCAAGCTTGAACAGGCGCCGATCTTCATCGATGACTCAGGAGCCGTGACGGTGCAGCAGATGCGCGGCAAGGCCAGGCGGCTGAAGGCCGAGCGGGGCCTCGATCTGTTAATTGTGGACTATCTCCAGCTCATGCAGGGCAAGAGCGATTCCGAATCGCGCCAGCAGGAAATTTCCGACATCTCACGATCCTTGAAAAGTCTGGCCAAGGAGTTGAATGTCCCCGTCATTGCCTTGTCTCAGTTGAGCCGAGCCGTCGAGGCGAGAAAACCGCCGGTGCCGATGCTGGCGGACTTACGCGAAAGCGGCGCCATCGAACAGGATGCCGACGTGGTCATGTTCATTTATCGGGAGGAAGTCTATGAGCCGGCCACGGAACGGAAGGGAATTGCCGAGATTCTCGTCAGTAAACACCGCAACGGACCGATCGGCAAACGGGAATTGTTCTTCCACGACCGGTTTGCGAAGTTTGAGAACCTCGAAACACGCGAGACGGTTTGACGCGTTCTTTCTGGGGCCGGTATAATTCCGCAGCATTTTCGTGACCTCGAACATTCCCCCTGCAAGTTGAGCGGATGAATTGTGCAACCATTGAGTGAAGAGCGTCGGCAGCCCTGCACCCTTCGCGGCCCTGTGAGCCCGAGAGCTGCAGCCGTTTTGCTGATGGCGCTCTCCTGTCTGACCGCCGCTTGCCAAAGCGCCCCGCCGGCTCGCTCCACTTCCCCAGTCGTTCCGACGGTCGCGCCGCAGGTTTCTCGCGCGATGCCCCCGGCCTCTGATTCGCGCGCCTCCTATCACTTCCTGCTCGGGTATCAGGCCGAGCTGGAGCAGGAGACGGAACAAGCGATCAAAGAGTATCAGCTGGCTCTCCAAACAGACCCGTCCTCGAACTATCTCAAGGCTCGATTAGCGGTCCTCTACTTCACGGCGGGCGATGTCCCGACCGCGGTGCGATTTGCTGATGAAGTCGCGGATGTGCCGGGATTAGATGCGCAGATGCTTGGACAAATCGGGGGGATGTATGCGGCGGCAGGGAAGCCGGACAAGGCCTTGCGACTGTTCAATCGCGCAATCGAGCAGGAACCGCAGCGCAGCGAACATTTTTTTGCCAAAGGGCTGTTGTTGGCCAATCAGAAACAATATGCTGAAGCGGAAGACACGATTCGTTCCGGCATCAAGGTCAGCCCGGACTCGGCCGTCGGGTATTATTACTTGGGCCGCATCGGTGTCGAGGCCCGGGATTTCGACAAGGCGACGACGCATTTCGAGCAGGCGGTGACGTTGAATCCGGCGTTTGAACCGGCCTATGTCGCCCTCGGCTCTGTGTACGAAGCCAAACAGGATCGCGTGAAGGCCATCGATATTTATCGCCGTTACTTGCAAGGTGTAAATCCAAAAAATCGCGAGATCCGGCATCATCTCATTCGTCTGCAGGTGTCAGCGAAGGAGTATGAGGAAGCATTGCGGGAGTTGCAGGAGATGCTGGAGGAGGATCCGTCCGACCTCGATGCCCAATTGCGAATGGGACTCGTCTACGGGGAGCAGAAGAATTATCCGAAAGCGATTCAGCAATTGAATCAGATTCTCACCGTGCGTCCATCCGAACTCAAGGTGCGAGATTATCTGGGGTATCTCTACGAAGAGACGAAGGATTACGCCCATGCAATTGAGGCGTACCGTCACAATCTCAGGTTAGAACCGTCGTATTTCGAGGGTCACTTACACTTGGGCGTCTTGCTCTATCGGACCAAGCAGTATCCCGAGGCCATCCAGCATCTCCGGGAAGCCAACCGCTTGAATCCAAAACAACCTGAGGCCTATATCGTGCTGGGGTTGTCGCATTTTCAAGTCGAAGAATATGAGCCTTCCCTCCAAGCCTTTCTGGAAGGGATCCGTCACAATCCCGACAATGCTGACCTGCATTTCAACGCGGGAACCGCCTACGACAAGTTGAACCGTTTCGATGAGGTCGTGAAGTCAATGGAAGCTACGCTCACTTTGGATCCTCACCACGCTGATGCGTTGAACTACCTCGGGTATAGTTATGCGGAGCGCGGAGTGAAGATCGAAGAAGCGATCGCTTTGACCAAGCAGGCCGTTGCGCTCAGGCCGACCAACGGATATTACGTGGACAGCCTCGCCTGGGCCTTCTTTAAAAAGGGCTTGTTGAGCGAGGCTCTGGCCGAAATGAAACGGGCGGTGGCACTGGTCGGCGACGATCCGGTGATCTATGAACATTTGGGCGAAATCCACTTAAAGCAACAACACCTCTCCGATGGTCGAGAGGCTCTCCTGCACGCCCTCGAACTCGACCCCTCGAATGACAAGCTTATGCAGCGGTTCCGCGAACTCGGCTTGGGCGATCCTGCTAAAGAAGAACGAATTCGCCAGGCTATCCGTCGTGTGACAGAGCGGAAAACAGCTCCCTCGGCTCCCTCAGCGCAGTAGGCTCCCCATTCTTCTTAGATAAGTCCTCTGACATCTGCGCCGCCAGGGCAGATGTTCGGATTTCCACCATCTCATTGCCTATCCCCTGGATCTCCAAATAGCGATTCCGACGTTTGCCTCGGCAGGTTCCGCTTCTCGGGTAAAGAGCTATCACTGTTCGATTCAGTCAATTTTTGGCACTTTCCCCAGTTAGTTCAACCTTCCTGCCTGGTCGAAGCCGGCCATGATCTATGAATTAAACAAAAACATCTCGTTTTTGCAGCATGTTACGAGGGAAGAGCCATGAGGCGTCCGCCGTGGCATAGGGCCTGCTTACAGACGACACGTTCGCAGTACATGGATGGTCAGTAAGGAGCATATAGAGGGGTCTCCGGAGCGGAAATGATCGAGCCCGATGGTGACTGAACCAAAGCAATCAGGGTTCACACTGATCGAACTCATGGTCGTGGTGGTGATTGTCGGGATCTTGGCCGCCTTCGCCATACCGAACTTTCTTCGATATCGGGCGCAGGCCATGCAAGCCGAGGCACGAACTAATTTGGCAGGAATTTTTGTCGCTGAAATGTCCTTCTTCACCGAACGGAAAGAGTTCGGAAACTTCACGGATATTGGCTTCGCCGTAACCGGAACCGGATCGAATCGTTATACGTATCGAACTGGATTAGGACTCGGAGCTGGGCTTGGACCGAATGGAGGCAACCTTTGCGGGTCCGCCGGTAGTTGCGACACGATTCAGACGGAAGCACCGGCCGCAGGCACGGTTAGTTTCACCGGAGGCGCAGGTATTGCCACAACCTCTTCGGCAGGTTTTACCGCCACGGCCGCTGCGGATCTCGATGGTGATTCGACGCATGATGGGTGGTACGTCAATGATTCGAAGCAAGGATTGAGTGCCGCCGACCCGAATGATGTGTCGGGTTAGATCTCGGTGCCAAAAGTTGTCACCAGCGGACGGAAAAAGGAATTTCGTCGAGGCAGTCTTCAGAAAGTCAGCAGCAGTCGTAGCCCTAAGTGATTGGAAAAGTTACAGAATGATACGCAACTACAGGAAGGAGGTGTTGGGCATAGAACCTGCTATTCCCAAGATCTGTCAGGCGTGAACACGCAGTTCCGAATGAAGGACAGGTAACAAGAATGTGTCGGATGAAGTGGCAACAATAGGAAAGGGAGGAAGTATGTTGAAGCAAATCAAGGGTCAGAAAGGTTTTACGTTGATTGAGTTGATGATCGTCGTGGCGATCATCGGGATCTTGGCGGCCATCGCCATTCCGAACTTCTTGCGCTATCAGGCCAAGTCCAGACAGTCTGAAGCGAAGACCAACCTCGGTGCGATCTTCGTGGCAGAGACGGCCTATCTCAGCGAAAACTCACGTTACGGAAGTTTCTCTGAGATCGGATATGCTCTCGCCGGCACGACGAACCGGTATACGTATCGCAGCCCGGCCATTCTTGGTAACGGTGCATCGTCCAATACCGTTGGCATCGATCAGATCCCGTGCGGCGCGCCGGTCGGTTGCACGGTTCAGTCTGATGCGGCTCCCGCAGTGCCTTCCCTCGCCAGCTCGACTGCTGGTTCGGTCGGCTTTACGGCCTCAGCCGTGGCCAGCATCGACAATGACCCGACCATCGATGGTTGGTCGGTCAACGACATCAAGGGCGGTCTGACCGTGGCGGTTCCTGACGACGTGATCAGCTAACGATCGCGTGCTGGAGTGCTCACATGCGGGGGAGGAACGATGTTCCTCCCCCGCGATTATTTTGGATGACATGACGAAGCCTGTTCACTGGATACTCCTTGTTGTTTCCTGCCCGGTAGCTCTCCTCCGCAGTAACCAATTTCACTTTCACTTTGCCAAATCGCCGGTCTCTGATAAAGCAGGAGGTATCGGTTGCGCCAAGTCTGTAAAGCACCCCTATGCGATACTTGTCGTTCATGCCATTGGTCGTGATCAGCGCGCTCGTCATCTTTTCACCGCTTCAGGAGGGCGGAACGACGCATCCTGCGCAAATGATCATACGGCTTCTGATCGTCGCCTGGTTGGGCGGGGCGCTCATTGAGGGCATCCGGGCGGGCCGCCTGGTTATCCCGAGGCTGGGAATCAGGTATGTCCTCTTGGCGTTTGTGGGCTTGGCAGCCGCAGCCACGATTTTTTCTCCCTACATCCATCAAAGCCGGCAGTGGCTGCTGATGATCACGGGATACGCCATATTGTTGTATCTGCTGATCTCTTTTGTGGACCGGTGGGAGCGTGTTCGGCCGTTGGCGATGGTTATCGTGCTGATGGGACTCGGAGAGGCCGTCTGGACGATTGTACAAGGTGTGTTCTGGAATGTTGTAAGACCAAGCGGAACATTTTTTAATCCGAATTTTCTCGCCGGCTACCTCACTGTCAGCTGGGCCATCCTCTTAAGCATTGCAGTGTATGGAAATCGGAAGGGCGGGATAGTGTCCCGGCCGTCGCTGCCGCCTGCATGGTGGTGGGTCGGCGTGAGTTCGACACTGGGCATTCTCCTCGTTGCGATGGTACTCACCCAGTCGCGCGGAGGCATGGTCGCATGGCTCGCGGCAACGGCGTGTATCTTGACGGCGCGATATGGCTGGAAGCTGGCCGGTGCCGGCGCCGCCACGCTCCTGCTCGCAGGACTGCTATTCCCCACCCCGCTCAAAGAACGGGTGCTGGCCGAACATGAACAGAACCCCGTCTCCTATGCACGCTGGCAGATGTGGCACGGCGCGATCGCTCAGATGGCCGATCATCCGTTCGGAATCGGCTTGGGGCTCTATCAGTATACGTATCCCCTCTATGCATTTCCGGTCGAAGGGGAAGTGACTCGATATGGAAAGGTCGCCCACACTCCTCACAATGACTATCTCCAAATAGGTGTCGAGATGGGAGTGGGGGCATTGCTTGTATTCCTGGTCGGCATAGGCCTGGTCGTACGGGAGTTCATGCAGGTGCTTCGAGCGAGACTGTTGCGTTGGCAGAGAAGTCTCATTGTCGGGGTAGGAGGGGGAGGCATTGCTCTTCTCGTCCATGCCGCGCTCGACTCCAGTTTGCGTGAATCGGCGCTCGCCATTCTACTCGTGCTCTGCGCTGGCCTAGTCGTATCGGCTGCTCGTGTGACCAGCCACAAGACTGATGCCGTACATGTCATTCCGATTCGATCGCGCCTGATGTGGGGGATAAGTGCCGCCTGTCTGTTGCTTCTGGCCGGCGCAGAGGTCAGTCGATTGGGGATGGCCTGGCTGACCTTCGACGCTGCATCGCGGCGGGCCGTGGCAGGGGAAACAGAGGCCGCCATTCAAGGATTAAAGGCTGCCATTGCGTTGGACCCGGGCAAATCGCTGTACCACCATGGTCTTGGGTCCGTCTACGCAAGAGCGTTCGACGCATCTCGTGACAAGGACACGTTTCGGCTTGCACATGCGGAGTTCAGGGAAGCGATAGAGTTAAATCCGTTAGACAGCCGGTTATTGGGGCTCTTGGGCCAGCTGTATGTGTCGGCGGCGCAGACATCACCCTTGGCGGACGGCATCGACGAGCAGCAGAAATCCTGGCTGCGTGCGGCATTGCGAGTGTATGAACGGGCCGTTCGGCTTGCGCCATTTTCTGCTCCCTATCGGTATGAACAGGCGCGACTCCATAGGATGCTTGGCGAGCGCGCGGCTGCCGAACAGCAGGCGAAAGTGGCCGAACGACTAGAGCCGAATTTTTTACCTGCTCGCGCATTGCTGGCAGCCTTGTCGATCGATGCCGGCCGCATCGATGACGCGAGACAGGAGCTTCAGGAAATTCAGGCACGGCAGGCGCGGTACCAGCAGTGGAATAAGAACAGCATCGACCGGGCCTTCTTAAGTGTTGATGTGGCGCCGTTGCGTGCGGCTGTCGAAGAGAAGGGCCTCGCCGGGTAAAACCAATGGGATTCAGCACGGGCATGAAGTCGCGCGTCACTCAATTCCTGTGCGGGCTGGGGTTGCTGGCCGGCGCGTCGGGCGTGCTCCATGTGCTCGACCAGGAGCGGACCGCTGTCGCAAGGGCCGAACAATTGGCCTATCTCCCCAAGGGAGACTATTTGAAATTAGCCGTGCTCGGATATCGTCAAGTCGTCGCAGACCTGATCTGGCTCCAGGCGGTTCAGCACATCGGTGCGAAGCGCGATACGCAGTTGGGCTATACCTGGACCTATCATGCGGTGGATGTTCTGACCGATCTGGATCCAACCTTCGTGGCTCCCTACCAAGCAACCGGTCTTTTCCTGGGTGTGTTGGTTGGTCGGCACGATGAAGGTCTGGCAATCCTGAACAAGGGAAGTCGCCACAATCCGTCGAATTGGCAACTGCCGTTCCTGGCCGGCTATATCTCCTACTATGAGCGCTGTGATGCGGCTGGAGCTGGGGAGTTCTTTCGCATGGCGGCGCGGATACCAGGCTCTCCTGCCTACCTACCGCAGTTAGCGGCCCGCATGACGGTAGAGAGCGGAGATCCCACTGCAGCCTTGGAGTTTCTGAACCGCTTCTCCCGCAGCGTATCGGATGAGCGGCTTCGTGAAGCCCTGTTTCGGCGCATGAAAGAGATCCTTCAGGAGCAGGATCTGCGGTTCCTCGAAGAAAGCACCCGGCGGTATCGGCTCAAGTACGGTCAGGGGCCAACGAAGCTGGAAGACTTGATGTTGCACGGAATCATTCCGCAACTCCCTGTGGATCCGTTGGGCGGGCAATATGAAATCGATAACCTGACCGGAGCCGTCAGTGCATCCTCGAAACGAGACCGGCTTCGTATCCATGAAAAAGTGGCGTGTCATTTTGGGGGTGCCGCGAAGTCTTCCGGTGCAATAGAGGCACGACAGCCAGCTGTGCAGTAAAGACGGAGGAGTGCCGTGAACGATATCGTCACAGAAAATCTGACCAAAACGTATGCGTCAGGGTGGCCAGGACGCCCTCCATTCGTGGCTCTGGATGGATTGTCCCTCACCGTGGGTCGGGGAGAAATTTTCGGATTTCTCGGCCCGAACGGGGCAGGAAAAACCACCACGTTGAAAATTCTAATGGGACTTGTGCGCGCGACGAGCGGAATGGCCTTGCTGCTGGGACAACCGGCCGGGGATGTGGCGACGCGCCGCCGAATCGGCTTTTTACCGGAGTCGCCATATTTTTACGACTATCTCACAGCCGAAGAGTTTCTGGGGTTTTACGGGCAGCTGGCCGGTCTGAGTCGTGCGGCTATCACGCAGCGGGTGACGGATCTTCTGGAACTCGTGGGACTGGTGGAGGCACGCACGAGACAGTTGCGGAAGTTTTCGAAGGGTATGTTGCAACGCATCGGCCTGGCTCAGGCCCTCATTCACGATCCTGAGCTGATTATCCTCGATGAGCCCATGACCGGTCTGGATCCGGTCGGACGAAAACAGGTGCGTGATCTGATTTTGAGTCTGCGCGATTGCGGCAAGACGGTCTGTTTTAGCACGCACATTTTGCACGACGTCGAGATGATCTGCGACCGTGTCGGCATTGTGATGAAAGGACGTCTGGTGGCCAGCGGGCGGGTCGATGAATTGGTTCGGCAGGATCACACGCGGTCGGTCGAGGTGGTCTGTCAGCAGCTCAAGGTGGAGGGCAATGCGTTCATTCACTCGCTGGCAACCCGCGTGCTGCAACAGGGACAGCAATGTCTGATCGTGTTGCCGAGCCCCGATGCGGTGGACGCACTCGTGGGAGAAATTCGTCGCCAGGGAGGGCGGCTGCTGTCGGTGACCCCGCACAAAGCGTCGCTGGAGGATTTATTTTTTCAGGAGGCGGCGCAAGAGATCACGCGTGTATTGCCGCATATGACCAGTGGGAGGGCGTCCTGACATGGGAGCGATCGCGGTCATTGCTGTGAATGCATTCCGTGAAAGTTTGCGAGATAAAATTTTATACAACCTCGTGTTGTTTGCGGGCTTGCTCATCGGGCTCTCGGTGCTGCTGGCGGACCTTTCCATTACCGAGCACCACAAGGTGATCGCCGATATGGGGCTGGCAGCCATCAACCTGATCGGTGTCATCATCGCCATTTTCGTCGGCATCAGTTTGGTCAACAAAGAAATCGAACGACGAACGATTTATACGATCATGGCGAGGCCCATCAGCCGCACGTTTTTTATCATGGGCAAGTACCTCGGGCTGACACTGACGCTCTTCGTGAATCTGGCCATTATGCTGGCGGTGTTTCTGCTCACACTCTGGCTCAATCATGTACCGGTCGAGCGCTCTCTGTTCCAAGCGGTCGAACTCATCTTTGTGGAGATTCTTGTGGTGACGGCCATCGCGCTCTTTTTCTCGACCTTTACCTCCACCACGCTGAGTGCCATTTTTACGTTGGGCCTCTATGTCATCGGCCATCTGACGGCGGATTTACGGTCTATGGTGGCAAACAGTGAGAGCGGGACGGTCAAGGCTGTGGTCGATGTGTTGTATTACCTCTGCCCGAACCTGGAAATGCTGAATATCAAAGGGCAGGCCGCGGTGGGGCTTGTCGTGGCTCCTGAGTACCTCATGCTCGCCTCGCTGTATGGCGTTCTGTATGCCGGTCTGTTGCTGACCGGCGCGTGCCTGGTGTTCCAGCAACGGGATTTTTGAGTGCATCTTGCGGGCAGCCTGGGTCATCGCCCTGAAGCGCGCCGGTAATCAGCTACGAGTCACTCCGGCAGCGTCCCAAAGGCGTGTTGCGGGCCTCTCAGCTAAAGGCTAAGAAATGATCTCCCAGCGATACAGCCTTTCGCCCTTCATGGTGCTTACCAGTATGTCCGCGCACTGGAGTCTGATTCGTCAATTGACCAAACGGGAAATCGCAAGCCGGTATCGCGGATCCCTTCTGGGGATGTTGTGGGCATTTCTGCACCCCATGGTCATGTTGACGGTCTACACGCTTGTCTTTCGGGGCGCCTTCGGCATGCGGTGGGGACAGGAGGGGGAAAGCGCGCTGGATTTCGGACTGCTGCTGTTCTCCGGGCTGATCGTCCATGCCTTGTTTGCGGAAAGTATTCACCGCGCGCCGTACCTGATCGTGAACCACAGCAATTACGTCAAAAAAATCGTCTTTCCATTGGAAGTCCTGGCGTGGACGTCTCTCGGTTCGGCCCTTTTCCACGCGACGATCAGCGCGTTGGTGCTGATTGTGTTTTATGGCGTTCTCCATCACGCTCTACACTGGACGATGTTGCTGGTGCCTCTGCTGCTCTTGCCGCTGTCGCTTGTGACGATCGGTATTTCCTGGTTTTTGGCATCCGCCGGAGTGTTTGTGCGTGACATCGGGCAGGCGAGCGGGCCGTTGACGACCGTGATGTTGTTCCTCTCGCCGGTGTTCTATCCGGCTGCGGCTTTCCCGGAGGCCTACCGGGTCTTGCTCTACGCGAATCCTCTGACGTTTCTCATCACGCAGGCGCAGGATCTGCTCATTTGGGGCAAGGCTCCCTCCTGGATCGGTATCGGCCTCTATTGCGCGGGCAGTTACCTGATCGCATGGTGCGGGCTCCTCTGGTTTCAGAAGACACGGAAGGCGTTTGCCGATGTCCTCTGAGTGGGCCATCCGCGTCTGCCATCTCTCCAAGACCTACCGGGTATACGATCGGCCGCGCGACAGAGGAAAGCAATGGATCCTTCCTCCGCTACAGAAATGTCTTGGACGATCTCCCTCGCAGTACTTCCGCGAAGTGCATGCCCTTGAGGATGTGTCGTTCGAGATACAGAAGGGAGAAACGCTCGGCATTATCGGCCGGAACGGATCAGGCAAGTCGACGCTTCTCCAACTGATCGTCGGGACGTTAAGTCCGAGCAGCGGCACGATCGAGACCAACGGCCGCATCGCCGCCTTATTGGAACTGGGGGCGGGATTTCATCCGGAGTTTACGGGACGCGAGAATGTCTCGTTAAATGCCACCTTACTGGGTCTGTCGCAAGCAGACATCGACGCACGGCTGGATGACATATTGGCCTTCGCCGATATCGGAGCGTCGATCGATCAGCCGGTGAAAACCTATTCGAGTGGAATGGTCGTGCGGTTGGCATTTGCCGTGATGGCGCATGTCAGTGCCGACATATTGGTGATCGATGAGGCGTTGGCCGTTGGCGATGCGTTTTTTGTTCAGAAGTGCATTCGTTTTCTCAGAACGTTTATGGAACAGGGCACGGTGTTGTTCGTCAGCCATGATTCCGCGGCAGTGTTGAGTCTCTGCCGAACGGCCTTGTGGCTGGAGCGGGGGAGGATCGCGGGGAGGGGTGAGGCGAAAGCTGTCTGTGATGGCTACTTGCATGAGCCGTCCACCGTCCAGGCACCAGGGAAGAAGGTGGTGGAGGACGTCGCCTTATCCGGTACGCTCGATCCGGCGAAGCCTGCACAGAAGGACTCGCCCAGGATAGCGGTACTTCCGCGTCAAGACCAAGGGCCAAGATCGGATGGACGGCAGGCATGGATTGAAACCATTACCTTTCAGACCGCCACTGGCCGCAGCATTCACACGGTGATTCAGCGAGAGCAGGTGACGCTTCGTGTCTGCTGCGGTACGTCTGTCGGCTTGGCGAGTCCGATCGTCGGTTTCTTGGTACGCAATCGATTCGGTCAATCACTGTTCGGAGCCAATACTTGTGTGGTGGGGAAGGCGACCGGCCAGGGTGTTGCGCCGGGGACACGCTTCATCGCCGAGTTGGAGTTTGTCATGCCGGTGTTGCATCCGGGTGATTATGCCATGAGCATCGCCCTTGCCGATGGCACTCAGCAAGAACATGTTCAGTATCATTGGATGCACGATGCCTTGGCCTTCACGTCTGCCCCCTCTGAATGGTGCTTTGGCCTAATTGCCGTAGAAGTCGTCCGCGCGCGGATCTGTGGTAGTGAGGCTCAGGATTCTCGACATGAACACATCCATGATTCCATTGCCTTGTAAGGTATGTGGCGGCAACGCCTTTTCTCATCACGACGTGTTGTGGGTTGACCTGATCGCCCAGTGGGGCCTTTCGCCCGGTGAAGCGGAATACATCAACGTCCAGCAGGGAACTGCCTGCACAGGGTGCGGGTCGAATGTACGGTCGATCGCTCTGGCAGACGCGTTGTTACGATGGACCCGCGCCACCACGACGTTACAAGAGTGGGTTCATACCCCGGTGGCTCGCCGGTGCGATGTGTTGGAGATCAATGAAGCGGGAACTTTGACCGGCACGCTCTCAGCGCTTCCCGGGCATCGTCTGGTGCGGTACCCCGAGTATGACATGATGGGCTTGCCGTTCGAGGACCGTTCATTCGACGTCGTGCTCCATTCCGATACCTTGGAGCATGTGCCTGACCCGCTGAAAGGACTGCGGGAATGTCGGCGTGTGCTTCGACCGGGCGGAGTCTGTCTTTTTACGGTTCCTGTCGTGGTAGGGAGGCTCACGCGAGGAAGGAAAGGCTTGCCGCTGAGTGTGCATGGCAGTGAAGGATGTCAGGACACAGCCTTGACCGTCCATACGGAATTCGGAGCAGACGTCTGGTGCCAGGTGCTCGAGAGCGGCTTTGATGCATGTCGGATCGTGCCCTATCGGTATCCCGCTGGAATTGCGCTCATTGCAGAGGTATCCGAATTAAGCCGGTAGAGGGGGCCAGCAGTGAACAAGATAGCCAACCAATCGACTGAACTCGATGCGACCGGCGAGCGATTTCTTCCTGAGATGCAGGGGACGATCGCACTGGAGCATTTGCATCGCTATGCCTTGGCGAAGGATTTCGCTGCAGGAAAAATCGTGCTCGATATCGCCTGCGGCGAAGGGTACGGCTCAGCGGTCCTTGCAGGCACGGCGTCGCGCGTCTACGGGGTGGACATTGCGCCGGATGCGATCGCCCATGCCAAGGCCGTTTACCAGCGGCCCAATCTGGAGTTCCGGATCGGTCGATGCGCGGAGATTCCGCTCCCGGACCAGGCCGTCGATCTGGTAGTGAGTTTCGAGACCATCGAGCACCACGCGGAGCATGAAGCGATGTTTGCGGAAATCAAACGCGTCTTGCGGCCGGATGGGGTCATGGTCATGTCCAGTCCGGACAAGCTGGAATACACGGAACGGGCCAACCACGCCAATGCGTACCATGTGAAAGAACTGTATGCGGAAGAATTCCAGCAGCTCGTTGAGCGCTACTTCGTCCGGGTGGCGATGCTCGGGCAGCGTGTACTGTATGCCTCGGCGATTCTGCCGCATGGGCTGCACGGAGAAGCGATTCACTACTATCGCGAGCAGGGCCCGGCCGTTCAGACGGCAAGCGGGCTTGTGCGTCCCTGCTATCAGGTAGCAATAGCCTCGGATGCGGCCTTACCTGGAGTCGTCTCCAGCCTGTTTGAACAGATCGGCGAGTCAGATCCTGAAATTCATGTGCTGCAGCATCAGCTGGAGCATGCCGGGCGAAGAATTCTCGGATTGGAAGAACAGGTCGCAGGGCTGAAAACGGCTATCCAGCTGATGATGAATTCACACTCCTGGAAGGCGACACGCCCGCTCCGCGCCGTGGCAAATGCGCTTCGAGCCGTCAGCGGAAGCCGCAACGAGAAAGACGCATGAGTCTGATCGTGAGCACATGAATCTTTTATGCAACGACTGATCAAAGCCATTCGGTTTGTGCGGTTCTCCATCATCGAAGGCCTCCGGTGGTATAGACGTCATGGTCGTCTGCCCAGGAGAGCCGAGTGTGCCGATCTATTCCGGAAAGCGTTCTTCCGATTCAAAATCATCGCCCAGCGAACGTCGCCTGCCCCCAAAACCATTGAGCCGGTACTCGCGCCTTACGACGCTTGGTTGCGAGTGAATGTCTGGAACCGGCGGATGCGTGATGACCTGCGTGAGCGGCTAAGCCGGCATGCGGGGCGTTTGCCGACGATTTCGCTGGTCATGCCGGTGCACGACCCGCCGCTTGAGTGTCTCACCAGGGCCATAGAGTCGGTGCGGGCGCAAGTCTGTGGAGAATGGGAACTCTGCATTGCTGACGATTGCAGCACCAATCCAGCCATACGGGCTGAATTGGCGCGATTCCTTGCCGAGGACCCTCGTATTCGCCTCACGTGTTTGGAGCAGAACGTCAATATTAGTCTAGCCACCAACCGTGCCGCTGAACTGGCGACGGGAGAGTTTCTTCTGTTTTTTGATCACGATGATGAGTTGACGCCAGATGCTGTGGGCGAGATCGCCCTGTATTTGGCGGAACACCCCGAAACCGATGTGCTCTATTCGGATGACGACAAGATAGATCTCTCGGGGCGGCGGTATGCACCGCAATTCAAACCGGATTGGTCGCCGGAGTTGTTGCTGTCCTACATGTATCTGAGTCATGTGTTCGTGGTGCGACGGGCCGTATTTGAATCCGTCGGAGCCATGAGGGCGGGATTTGAAGGCGCTCAGGATTATGATCTCGCGCTGCGGGTGGCGGAGCGGACCGGCGCGGTCGGACATATTCCGAAAGTGCTCTATCACTGGCGGGCATTGCCGGGCTCGACGGCCTCCAGTGGCGCGGCGAAGCCGGCCAGCCTTGATGCAGGACGGCGGGCGGTTGCCGAGGCATTTCAGCGCCGAGGCATTGCGGCACGGGTGACGCAGCCGGAATTTGCTGCTGCAGGAAACCTGGGCATCTATTGTCACGAATTTCCTGATGAAGGCCCGACCGTCACGATTCTCATTCCGACCAAGAACCAGGTGGCTGTGTTGCGTCAATGTGTCGAGTCTCTCCGTGCGACCACCTATCGCAATTACGAGATCGTCATCATCGACAATGAAAGCGACGATCCTGAAACGTTGGCTTATCTGCACTCGCTGCCCCACCGAGTCATTCATATCGGCAATCCGTCAGGACGGTTCAACTTTGCAGCAATCAACAATCGCGCCGCAGAGCAAGTGAGCGGCGAGTTCGTCCTGTTTTTGAATAACGATACAGAGGTCAAGGCTCCGCGCTGGTTGAGTCAGATGGTGGGCTACGCGCAGATGCCAGGGGTCGGCGCGGTCGGGGCCAAACTGATTTTTGCCGACGGGCGCATTCAACATGCCGGCGTCGTCCACGGCTTTTACCATGGAATGGCCGGTCCCGCATTCAAGCTGACGCCCTCGTGGGAGCACGGTTATCTGGCCTATGCGTCTGTGGTGAGGAATTACTCGGCTGTCACCGCGGCCTGTCTTTTGACATCTCGTCGGCGCTTTCTGGAATTGGGCGGCTTCAATGAAGTGGAGTTTGGCGTCGCCTACAACGACGTAGACTACTGCTATCGCCTGGTCGACCAGGGGTATCGTTGCGTCTACTGCCCCGAGGCGCAGCTCACTCACTATGAGGGTTACTCGAGAGGCTTCCGTGACGATCCGGCCGAGGTCGCCGCATTCAAACAGAAATACAAACGCCGCCGCGACCCCTGGTATAGCCCGCATCTATCCCTGGTCGATGAGAGCTTCGACTTCGTGCCCCGCACCATTGCGGCCCGTCGACAGAAGCCGATTCCGATGGTGATGGTCGCATTAAGCTTGAACTGCGAAGGTGCGCCCTGGAGCCAATACGAATTGACCAAAGAGCTGGTCCGGCGGAATGTCATTCAACCCATTGTCTTCTCTCCCGTGGACGGCCCGTTGCGGTCGCTTTATGAAGAAGAGGGCATTCCGGTCATGGTGGATCGGCATCCGCTCTGGGGTGTAACGACGCTGAAGGAATATGAAGAGGCCGTCCAAGCCTTTTCCTCGAAGTGTCTGTCGTGGGGGGCGGAACTGGTGTACGCCAACACGCTTCAAAGCTTTTACGCCGTCTCGGCAGCGCATGCGGCAGGACTACCCTCCGTATGGAACCCTCGGGAAAGTGAGCCCTGGAAGACCTATTTTGATTATTTGCCTGACGGCGTCAACCAAAGAGCCTACGATTGTTTTGCGTCGCCCTATCGCGTGGTCTTCGTGGCGGATGCCACCCGCGATGCCTATGCGGCGCTCAATACGCGCCACAATTTTACCGTCGTTCGAAACGGCCTCGACCGGACGCGCATCGAACAGGCGAGCAGGGAGTGGCCGCCCGCGCAAGCACGCAAGTCCATCGGCGCGCGCGAAGGCGAGGTCGTGATCCTGCTCCTCGGGACGGTTTGCCCCAGGAAGGGGCAACAAGATCTCGTCAAAGCCCTCTCCCGACTTCCTTCGGACCTGCAGGCGAGGATTCGATGTTACATCGTGGGGGATCGGCCCAGCGAATACAGTGCAGAGTTGCATGCTCTGGTCGCACAACTGCCGCCAGGGTTGCGGAGTCGAGTGCATCTCATTTCGGAGACGCGTCAAACCACAGAGTACTATCGTGCCGCGGACCTCTTTGTGTGCACGTCGAAACTGGAGAGTTACCCGCGGGTGGTATTGGAAGCCATGGCCTATGGTCTGCCGATCGTGACGACTCCCGTATTCGGAATCCGCGAGCAGGTTCGAGAAGGAGTAAATGCCTTGTTTTATGAAGCCGGCGACAGCAGCGCATTGGCTGATCGACTTCAATCTGTCCTTCAGGATGAGGCGCTTCGGGTCCGTTTGGCTTCGAAGAGCGCCAACGTGCTGGCCCTGGGAACTGATTTCGATGAAATGGTCAGCAACTATGCAGAGATCTTTGCCGAAGCCTGGCTGAGCGGCGGAGGACCTGAGGCATGACGGTACGGTTCAACCTGGAGACGCCGGGCGGGCCGCAGTTGGATACGATCAATCGCTTTTCGGGTTGGTATATCCCGGACCATGGTCGCCGTCCTCAGTTGTACGTCGCCTGCAATGGAAAACGAGCCGCGACGTTGGAATGGGGCAGTGTCCGGCCTGACGTGTCGTCGGTCTATACGACTCACTCGCAAGCCATCATCAGCGGATTTCAAGGCGATCTCTTGATGGGAGAGCAGGATCAAGAAAAGACGGTTGAAGTGGTGGTCCTCGACGCAGCCGGGCAGGATCAGGAATTGTTTCGCCGCACGTATGCGGTTGGACCCTATCGCGCGCCGGTCATGCGCGAGCGGTCCTTCAATCTGTGTGATCTTGTCATTTGCCCGGAATGCCGGTCTCCTCTGGCAAAGCAGGAACTTGGATGGACGTGCCCTCGCTGCGCCAGGCTCGTGCCCCTCAGAGGGGGTGTTCCGCATTTTCTCCAGGAACAGGGCACACCCTGCCTGCACGTCACCGAGCAGACCAACACCCATCCTTATTCTGCCGAGGTGCTCGACATCCTTGGCCGTCACCGCGCCGGATTGGTGTTGGATTTCGGGGCCGGACACACGCCGAAAGAATTGCTGCGCCCCCACGTGGTCTACCTCGATGCGGTTCAGTATGAATGGACCGATCTGGTCTGCACCCGATTACGGTTGCCATTTCGCGATCAGACCTTCGATGCGGTGG
This sequence comes from uncultured Nitrospira sp., assembly GCA_964556305.1. Lineage (GTDB taxonomy): Bacteria > Nitrospirota > Nitrospiria > Nitrospirales > Nitrospiraceae > Nitrospira_A. The sequence goes on from CAZKVY010000005.1 coordinate 43,108, forward strand.
TCAGTCAGGCGGTGTTCGAACATCTCGAGGATCCGCATTATACGGCGCGAGAGTTGTGCCGTATCCTTCGACCTGGCGGGATCATTCACCTCGACACGGCTTTCATGCAGCCGCTACACGGAGATCCTTGGCATTTCTTCAATATGACTCAGCACGGCCTGCGTAAAGTGATGGCTCCTTTTGAAGAAATCCGATGCGGGATAAAGAGCTACCAGCATCCTTCGGCGAGCCTCTTGATGCAATTCGAGGCGATTGCGCCATTCATCACCTCAAGGAAGTGGCGCAACACGATTGCAAAATGGCGCAAAGAATTGCAGGCCGGAGCAGGGGAGTTCGATGATGCACTCGGCGAAGCCGGACGAACCACCCTGGCTGCAGGGTTTTACTTCGAGGGCCGGCGTCCCCACTAGTCGTTGTGGGAAAGGATCTTAAACCCTAACCAGCTGGAGCTGGCAGTTCAAAGTTGGGGCCAACGGGCAAGCCAACACGAACTGTCTGATGAGTCAGGTGTGAGGAGTTGATGATGAGGGCCGGTTTCATGGAACAGCGATTGCGGAGCAGCCTGGTGCCAGGACTAAGGCGGCTGGGCCTGTTGCCGTTACTCCGAAAGCTCCGCGCGAGCTTCCGTTCACTTCGCGAATCTCAGCCTGTTGCCACCGGCCACGCTGGAGACGATCAACACCGGGTGTCCGACTATTGGGGGCAACAGTTCCAAGCCATGAGAGTGGACAATTCCTACTGGCTCAATAACAAGTTGGTCGAGGAGGCCACCTATCGCCTGATGACCGATACTCCTCAGCACTGGTTGGGGTGGCTCCTGAACGATTATTTTTCGGGACGCACGTTCAAGCGATCTCTCAGTGTGTGCTGCGGGGACGGGGCGCACGAGGTCCAACTGTACACATCGGGCAAAGTGCGATTCGTCAGCGGGGTCGATATTTCAGAAGGGGCCATCACGCAGGCGGCGGCGAGGTTCGAAGCAGTGGGGGCGCCGCCGGACCGTTATCGATTTGAGGTCCGGGATGTCAACGCGCTGCAAATTGAGGAGACGTTTGATCTGATTTTCTCGACCGGTGCGCTGCATCATGCGACGAATCTGGAAGCACTGCTCTCCACGGTGGAGCGCGCCTTGGCGCCGAACGGATATTTTGTGGTGGTGGAGTTCATCGGTCCCAACCGTTTTCAGTGGTCCGACCGGCAGATCGAGGTCGCGAACCAGGTGCTGAGCGTCATCGATCCTGCCTATTTACGGGATGGCAGGAATACCAGGTTCGAGAGGCCGACCATTGAAAGCATGCTTGCCTGCGATCCGTCGGAAGCGGTGCGATCAGCCGACGTCTATCCACTGGTGAAGAAGCATTTCAGCGTTTGTTATGAGCGGTTCTATAACGGCACCTTGGTCCATCAATTGCACCCCCTGCTGCGAACCGAATTGGCCAATCAGGGGAAGCGGGATTTTGATTCGATTGTAAAATTGATCCTCCTCCTGGAAGATCTGCTGATCAAAGGCCACGTCCTGCCGTCGGACTTCGTGTTTCTCATCTGTCAGAAAGCGGTGCCGGGATCCCGGCGAGCGGAATAAGCGGGGACATCAACGCATGTGCGGCATTGTCGGCGTGTGTGATCGCATGGAGCCCCAGCGGGCGCGTCATGTCTTGTCGAGCATGCTGGCAACCATGGAAGCGCGTGGCCCTGACGGTGTAGGGCAGTTCGTTGACCATCATATTGTTATGGGAATGCGCCGGTTGGCGGTGATCGATGTCGAAGGCGGCGGACAACCCCTGCTCAGTCGAGATGGCCAGGTCGTCGCCTTTCAAAACGGGGAAATCTACAACCATGCCGCCCTCCGACGGGAGCTGGCACAAGGTGGTGCGGAATTTCGAACGGCTAGCGACACGGAAGTGTTGGCCCATGGATACGATCACTGGGGCATGGAAGGTCTGCTCGCACGCCTCGATGGCATGTATGCAATCGCCATTCTCGACCGACGGAATCAACGACTGCATCTGGCGCGTGACCGGTTCGGAGAAAAGCCCCTCTACTATAGTGCCGCAGGCGGCAAGTTCGCCTATAGCTCGAATACCACCGCGTTGGCATGGTTGCCATGGGTCGATCATGACATTGATGCCGGCAGTGTCGATCGGTACCTTGCGCTGCATTATGTGCCGGGCCGTCGCACGATCTTTAAGGGGATTCACCGTGTCTTGCCCGGTGAACGGCTCACCATATCCCTTGAATCCCTTCTGATCACTCATGAGCAATACTATCGCACGGCTCTCGGGCCGATCGAAACAGTCGATACGAGTACGCTTGTCGAGCGGATCGAGTCTGCAGTCACCAGTCGGTTGGTCGCCGACGTGCCCATCGGCGTCTTCTTGTCAGGAGGTATCGATAGCTCGATTGTGGCGGCGGTCGCCGCGAAGCATCATCCCGCGATCGACACCTTCTCGATTGGCTTCAAGGATGCGCGTTACGATGAGTCAGCTCATGCCCAAGTGGTGGCGCGCGCCATCGGCTCATCGCACCATCATTTCACCTTCGATGAGACGGCTTTCCACGACTTGCTGCCCGCGGTGATCGATGGGCTGGATGAACCGCTCGGCGATCAAGCATTGCTCCCGACCTATTGGCTTTGTCGAGAGGCCAAACGGCACGTGACGGTGGTACTGTCCGGAGAAGGGGCCGATGAGTTGTTCGCAGGCTATGAGTATTATGGTGCCATGTTGTCGAGTCGGTCGTGGCGGGCCCGCCTGAGAGCCTGGATGGCAGGACGAGTGTCCGCACCGCCGCTTCAGGAGCTCTGCGATAATGTGTGGCCGGTGACGCCATCCGGGTTTCCGCTAGTCATGGATGCGGCGGGACGCCGGCGATTGCTGCGCGGGTTTATTCCGGATCGCGATCCCTGGGAAGATGCGTTGCGGTCCACGCTTCACCAGTCGAAGAATGCCCTTCAACGAGCCACCTTTGCCGATATCCTGACATGGTTGCCCGATGATCTGTTGGTGAAGCTGGATCGCATGGCCATGGCAAACAGTCTCGAGGGGCGCGCGCCATTTTTGTCTCCGGCGTTGGCCGAGACGGCCCTCCGGCTGCCTGAATCCAAGCGAATGACCCTGACCCACAGCAAGGTCGCGCTCCGCGAAGTCGCCGGCCTGTTGCTGCCGGGCGAGATTGTTCAGCGGAAGAAACAGGGATTTGTCCTGCCTATGGCGACGTGGCTGCAACAATGGTTGCGGAAAGTCGAATGCCTGTCTGAGTATTTTGATTTGCAGCGTATTGCCCACTTCGATGGGAAGGCCGCAGCCTCTATGGTGGAGCGAGAGCTAGGTTCAGATCGTCCGAATGAGCGCCTGCTGTTTTCTCTGGTCATGCTGGCTGAATGGCATCATTCGTTCTTCCGTCGCATTCCCTTCGATTCGAAGGTTTCAAGGCCGTAACGGTCGGCCATCCACGTGGAATCATTCGAGACTGCGCCCGTATCCAGGCCTCCTTTGCCCCGTCAGAAACATCGAAAAATCTATCCTTGCCGGAGAACTCCGGTACTATTTCACTAGCCGGTTCCGTCTGCACAACCGGTGGATATTTTGAGACAACGTGGCGGAAAGACGCACCATGACGGTGACCTATTTTTCCAAAAGTTCTTCCATTGGTCCGAGTAGCCGGTACCGCGTGTTTCAATTCTTGCCGCATTTCGAAGAGGCGGGCATCGACTGCCGTGTGGAGCCGCTGTTCGGCGCAACCTACTTCTCGATCCTCCAACTGCCCTCATCCCTGCTTCAAACCTGTTTGAAAATCCCCTATGTGCTGGCCCGCTTTCTTAAACGGATTGGGACGCTCCTGACCCTGGGCCGGCGGGATCTGATCGTGATCGAAGGGCAACTCTTTCCCTATGCGCCTCCACTGATCGAACGACTGTTGCGCTGGCTGCAGTATCGTTTGGTCATCGAGATGGACGATGCGATTTACCTGACTCGCGGCCATGAACAAAAGATGCCTGTGCTGTTGACCATGGCGACGGGGGTCATTGTTGGAAACGATCGCTTAGCTGCGTACGCCGAACAATTTTCATCGCATGTGACGGTGGTGCCCACAGTGGTGGATACAGAACGGTTTGCACCCAAGCCGGTCCGAACGACGGGCGTACGCGATCGGAACGATGAGACCATCACGATTGTCTGGATCGGCCTGGCCTACAATCTCAAGTATCTGGATGTAGTGGCGCCCGCACTTCGCCGTCTGCAGGAACGGTATCGCGTGACGCTCCGGGTGGTTTGTTCTCAGCCCCCGGCGCTCGCCGGTGTGGACATCGAGTTTCGTCCCTGGGAGTGGGAGCGTGAGGTGGAGGATCTCCAGGATGCCACCATCGGCGTGATGCCGCTGGAGGATACGGAGTGGGCACGGGGCAAATGTGCGCTCAAGCTCCTGCAATATCTCGCGGTAGGGTTGCCGGCGGTGGCTTCGCCGGTCGGGGTCAACCGCGACATACTTGTGAACGGGGAAAACGGATTTCTCGCCTCCTCCGAACAAGAGTGGTATGAGCGCCTTGAATCATTGTGCCGGGACCCGCAATTGCGCGCTCGCATGGGGCAAGCAGGTCGCCGGACCGTAGAGACGCGATACTCCCTGGCGGTGTGGGGACCGCGGCTGGCCGGTGTCTATCGCACATTTGCAGAGGGTGAGCCCACTCATCTGATGCAGCGGGATGTGCGCCACCCCCTGTCAGGCCACAGCCATTCGACAGGTGTACGATGATCCTCCTGGCGCTGACATTCTTGGTTGCCGTCCTCCTCTCGGTGTATGGCGTGCCGATTGCGCGACGTGCCGCGTTGAAGTTCGGCATTGTCGACAGCCCGGATGGCCGTCTCAAGCATCAGGGAGAGCCGGTTCCATATTTAGGCGGATTGGCGATCTACCTTTCGTTTCTCGTGAGCCTGGCGTTTACCTTCGAGTTCCGGCAGGACGTGCTCGGCATCGTGCTCTCGGGGACGTTGATCGTCATGCTGGGACTGATTGACGACTTCGGTGTGTTATCGCCGGGCACCAAGTTGGCAGGACAGTTCCTGGCCGTGTTTGTGTTGATCAAGAGCGGCATTTGTATCGAGATTGCGTCTCTTCCGCATTGGGTCGACATCATCCTGACCGTGTTCTGGATGATCGGCATCATCAACGCCTTCAATCTTCTGGACATCATGGATGGATTGTCGGCCGGCGTCGGCGTGGTCAGCGCCGCGTTTCTCTGTGTGGTCGCGATTCTGAACGGTGATCAAACGATTGCCTTCATGTTGGCCGCCTTGATGGGAAGTCTGTTGGGATTCCTTCGATACAACTGGCGTCCGGCTTCCATTTATATGGGGGATTCCGGCGCCATGTTCATCGGCCTCATGCTAGGCGCCTTGTCGATGATCGGCAAATACACGCAAGGCCATTCCGTGTCGCTGCTGACTCCTGTGCTCATCCTGGGCATGCCGATTTTCGACACGCTGTTTGTGATGTACATCCGATTCCTGCGCGGCTTGCCGGTATTTCTCGGCAGTCCCGATCACATCGCGATACGGTTGCGTCATTGGGGGCTCTCGGTCACGCACGTCGTGTTGCTCAGTTACCTCGGTGCGGCGCTTTTGGGCGGGATCGGTTTGCTGGTCATGGCCGTCCCGCAGGATCTGGCCGTGATCTTGAGCGGCGTGACCGTGCTGGCCCTGGCTGTTGCTGCCGTCGCGCTGACTCGGGTCAATGTGTCCAGCGGAGTCGTCGCCGTGAAGGCTGAGGCAGTCCCGGCGCGTTCGACAGAAAGGACCGGCGCAGTATGATCATGATCGTCGGGGCAGGATTGGCGGGGCTCAGCGCGGCCTATCACTTGCGCGGGATACCGTACAAGATTCTGGAGCGGGAACGCGAGGTCGGAGGACTCTGCCGCTCGTATGTCAAGGATGGCTTCACCTTCGACTACACCGGACACCTGCTCCATTTTCGTCAGGCCGCGATCAAGGCCTTGGTTGAAAGCCTGCTCCCCGATCAGTTGCAGCGGCATGCGCGTAAATCCTATGTCTTCTCCCACGAGACCTATACGGAGTATCCGTTCCAGGTCAATACGTATGGACTTCCACCGGAGGTCGTGCGCGAGTGCCTGTTGGGATTCATCGCCACGCTGTCCCGTTCTGCGGCGACGCCGCCGATCGACAGCCCGTCGTTCAAACAATGGATCATCGACAGCCTGGGCGAAGGGATCGCCAAACATTTCATGGTGCCCTTCAACGAAAAGTTGTGGCAGGTGCCGCTTGATGAACTCACATCGGACTGGGTCTCGTGGCTCGTGCCGAAGCCCGATGTCAGAGATGTCGTCAGCGGGGCCTTGGGTATTAAGGATAAGGCATTCGGCTACAACCCGTCGTTCCAGTATCCGGTGAGCGGAGGCATCAAGGCTTTGCCGGAGGCGTTCCTGCCCTCGGTGGAGAATCTGGCGTACGATTCAGAGTTGGTGGAGATCGAGACGGGGAGACGTCGCGCTGTCTTCCGAAGTGCTCAGGGTGAACGCACCGAGGAGTATGAACGTCTCATCTCGACGATCCCTTTGCCCGAGTTGGTGCGCCGGTGTGTCGATCTTCCCGCCTCGATGCGGGAACTGGCTGAGTCGCTACGTTGGGTCTCCGTCTATAACGTCAACCTGGCCGTCGCCCGCGAAGGCATTTCCGACAAACATTGGATTTATTTCCCGGAGCACCGGTACCCGTTCTATCGGGCCGGTTTTCCCATGAATTTCTCTCCTTCTATGGGACGACCCGGTTGCAGTTCCCTGTATGTGGAAATTTCGCATCGGCCGACGGAAAAAGAGTCGGAGACTGCGCTGATCGAGCGTGTCCGTCGTGGATTGGAGTCGGCGGGTGTGCTGCAGCCGACCGATGAGCTGGTCATGTCGGATGTAAAGGATTTGTATTATGCCTATGTGTTATTCGATCGGTACCGTGGCCGCGCGGTGAAAGAGTTGCTGGCTGAGTTGGAACGGCGTGGCATTTCATCAATCGGGAGATATGGATTGTGGGAACACACGTCCATGGAGGACGCGATTGCACAGGGACAGCAGGTTGCCATGCGGTTACGAATGAGGGCCGCGGCCTGAGCGCGTCACCAGCATGGATGTGATCTGTCACGTCATCACGAAACTGGAGTTGGGCGGCGCGCAGGAAGTGGCGATGCGGGTGGTATCGAGCCTGGATCGGCGACGATTTCGTCCGGTGCTGATCGCGGGGCCCGGCGGGATGCTGACCGAGGAAGCGGCTGCGCTCGAAGGCGTCGAAGTCCGACTGATCCCGTCGTTGGTTCGAGAGATTCGCCCCGTACAAGATCTGCGCGCGCTGTGGGAATTGGTCGCCACGTTTCGACGTCTTCGGCCAAAGATTGTGCACACCCACAGTTCAAAAGCTGGTATCCTAGGGCGGTTGGCCGCCTGGCTCGCCGGGGTTCCCTGTATCCTGCACACGATACACGGGTATGGTGTGACACCTGCCCAGCCATCGTGGCTTCAACACTTGGTTATCAAGCTCGAATGGATGGTCGGACGCGTGACCACCCATTGGATTGCGGTCTCACAGGCCGATCGCCGCCAGGGACTCGAATGGCAGCTCTTCAGTTCCTCCAAGGTGTCGGTGGTCCGGCCGGGCATTGATCCAACGGCATTTGCGACGCGGATCGAGCCGGCGGAACGCGACCGTCTTCGAGCCGCGCTGGGAGTGGGGCCAGAGCAGCTGCTCGTGGGTACGGTCTCGTGTTTGAAACCGCAAAAATCTCCGGAAGACTTTATCCGCGTCGCCGCGCTCGTCTGTCAGCGTATGCCTGCGGCAAAATGTGTGCTGGTCGGCGACGGCGCATTGCGGCCGCAGATCGAAGCGATGATTCAGGCGCAAGGGCTTCAGGATCGAGTCACTCTGCTTGGCTGGCGTCGCGATGTGGCCTCATTGTTGAAAGCGTTCGATGTCTTCGTCTTGACCTCGCAATGGGAAGGGTTGCCCTGCGCGATTCTGGAAGCCAGGGCCAGTCGGATTCCCATCGTGGCCACTAGGGTGGGGGGGGCCGCCGAAGCGATCATTGAGGGCATCCAGGGGACACTCTGTCCGGTCGGCGATGTCCGAGCCATAGCAGGTCGTGTCTGTCAGATCCTCGGGGACGAGCGACTTCGGGCGGATCTCCGGAACGGGACCCAGGAATTGCCGGAAGAGTTTACGATTCAAGAAACGGTCAAACAGTATCAATCGCTCTATACGTATCTCCTGCACGCCACGAGGCCGGCAGAGGACATGATGAAGCTGCAGCCCAATCGATTGTAAAGAGGAACCGGGTAAGACGATGAATATTCCACTGCTTGATTTGAGGGCCCAGTACCAATCCATGCGCAGTGAAATCCTGGCCGCTATCGAGGCGACCTGCGATGAGCAGGGTTTCATCCTCGGGCCGCGGGTGGTGGCGCTTGAACAGGCGGTGGCGGCCTATGTTGGCAGTGGCTATGCGGTAGGCGTTGCTTCAGGCAGCGACGCGTTGTTGCTTGCTTTGATGGCGTTAGGGGTGAAGGCCGGGGACGAGGTCATCACGGTGCCCTTCACCTTTTTTGCGACGGCGGGAGCCATTTCCCGGCTGGGCGCCAAGCCGGTATTCATTGATATCCGTCCTGATGACTTCAACATGGATCCGACGCTGCTGGAACGAGCCATCACCCCACGAACCAAGGCGATCATTCCCGTCCATCTGTTCGGTCAATGCGCGGATATGGGGGCCATACTTGAGATTGCTCGACGACACAAGATCGGCGTGATCGAGGATGCCTGCCAGGCAATCGGTGCCGCGCAGAACGGACGGCGAGCTGGGGTGCTGGGAGATCTGGCCTGCTTCAGCTTCTTCCCGTCGAAAAATCTGGGCGGCTTCGGTGATGCCGGCATGGTGACGACGAATGATAAGGAGCTAGCGGAATCCATCGCCATGTTGCGAGTCCACGGGAGTCGTGTGCGTTACGTGCACGAAGCGATCGGCATCAATAGCCGGCTGGACGCATTGCAGGCAGCCGTCCTGCTGGTGAAATTGAAACGGCTCGATCAGTGGGCCGAAGGCCGCCGCCAAAATGCTGCGCGTTATCGCGAGTTGTTCACCGATGCGCAATTGACCGATCAAGTTACCCTGCCGGTGACGCACCCCCACAACTTTCATGTCTTTAATCAATTCACCCTTCGTGTCCGGAAGCGAGATGAGTTGCGGGCGTATTTAAGAGATCACGGCGTGGGGAGCGAAGTCTACTATCCATTGCCGCTGCACTTGCAGAATTGTTATCGCGATCTCGGGTATCAGAAGGGTGCGTTCCCGCAATCGGAGCGTGCCGCCGAAGAAGTGTTGTCGATTCCAATTTATGCGGAGCTGATCGATGAGCAGCTCCAATATGTCGTGCAGATGATTGCTGCCTTCTGCCGTAAACGATAACTCCGGCATTCTTCGCTCAGCCGAAATGCGCTGCAGGCACCTTCCTGCCTTTCGACACCAATCGCCTCAGTTCCATGACCATCAGTTCGGCTTCAACGCGTGGGGACGTCCCTGCGCGTGATCCTGTGACTTCCCTTCTCCACAGAAGTCTCTCTAAGCAACCGTGACAAGTGTGAACGAAAGTGTGCTCGTGGAGTCGGTCATTGAATGGACGACACGCGCGCGATTGGCCTGCCGTTCAAGTCTGAACATCCATGAGGCGGTCGTATACACCCATGCCTATAGGCAGACATTACTTAGGCAAACTGGCAAATCTGTGGCAGGCATGATGAGAGCAGCCGGTTGCCGCCTGGGGGGCAACAGGGATTGCCGGAAAGGAGCAAAGAGCATGGCCGGGTGGCTGCTTTGTCGAGACGTTCTTCCGGAGGCCGATTGCGTCCCGCCACAATCACCGTGGCTCCTATGAGGAATGCGAGCATGAGGCACAGGGATTGCTGCTATCTGAGTAGAAAAGCGGAGCGGCGTCGTTACAATTATGACAATTCCTTCCTCTTATTTTCTGGGCATGTCCCGCAGCAGCTACTCGATTCTTGGAGTGGCACTGACGTTGATTGCCGTAATCGGGGCGATCGATTGGTGGCTGCCCCTGGGCTTGACTATCACCACCCTCTACGTAGTGCCAGTCCTCATTGCCTCACGCATTCCCTTTCCGCGTATCACGTTCTGGGTGGCCGCGACGGCATCCTTTGTCACCATCCTTGACCTGTTTCATAGCCCTCTCTACGCATTGACCTGGGTGAGCGCCGTGAATCGGGCGTTTGCATTGATGGTCATCTGGGTGACCGCTCTGTTGTGTCTTCGTCGTCAGCGCGATGAGGCGGAGTTGCTCCGTATTAATGAAGATATCGAGCAACAGGTGCAGGAACGCACCTCCGACCTGGCCGCTGCCAATCAAGAGCTTGAAGTCCTGCGTGCCGAAGCGGTGTCGGAACTGGTGGCCATCGTCAAATCTTCCGACGATGCCATCGTCGGTATGACACTGAACGGCATCATTCAAAGTTGGAACCGGGGTGCGGAACGGGTCTACGGCTATAGTGCCGAGGAGGTTCTTGGGCGGCCGATTTCTGTGCTTTGCCCTCCCAATCGATTGGATGAAGTGCCGACGATGCTGGATCGCATCGCGCACGGCGAGCACGTGCGCAATGTGGAGATGGTCCAACGCCGGAAGCAGGGAGAGCGTATCGATGTGTCGTTGACGATCTCACCGGTGAAGGATTCCGATGGCTGCGTCATGGGCGCCTCGGCTATCGCACGGGACGTCACGGTGAAGAAACGTATCGAAGCGGCCTTGCGAGAGAGCGAAGCACGCTTCCGGATGATGGCCGACACCGCTCCCGTCATGGTGTGGATGGCGGGGCCGGATACGCATATTACCTTCATTAACAAACGGTGGCTGGAATTTACCGGCCGCACGATGCAGGAAGAGATCGGCGACAATTGGTTCACCGGCATTCACATCGGCGATTTGGAGCGTTGCCGGAAGTCCTATCTGGACGCATTCAAGTCGGAGCAGCCGTTTTTTCTGGAGTACCGGTTGCGGCGCCATGACGGGGAGTATCGGTGGATCATGGATACGGGGGTTCCCCTGTTCGACGAAGACGGCCGATTTGGCGGCTATATCGGCACCTGCATGGATCTGACCGAGCGCAAAGACATGGAAGATCAACTCCGGCGTATGCTGAAAGAGAAGGAGAGTCTGCTGCGGGAGGTGCACCATCGAGTCAAAAACAACCTGCAGGTCATTTCCAGCCTTCTGAATCTTCAGTCCGCCTCCATCAAGGATCCGGTGGTGAATCAGCTGTTCAGAGAATGCCAGGTCCGCATCACCTCCATCGCGCTGCTCCACGAAACGCTGCATCGCTCGAACGATCTCTCATGTATCAAAATGGGTGATTATACTCGTACCCTCACCGGCCATCTCTTTCGCTCCTACGGAGTTGATCCGGGACTCATCCGGCTGGAGTTGAACGTGGACGATGTCGAGTTTGATATCGACACCGGGTTGACGTGCGGGCTGATCATCGATGAACTGGTGTCCAATTGTTTGAAGCACGCCTTTGTCGACAACGGCCGCGGGACCGTGCATATCGACCTCGTGGACCATGTGGACGGCACATTTACCCTGGGTGTGAGCGACGACGGTATCGGCATTCCCACGGATGGGGTGCTGAACAATCCCGATTCACTGGGGTTGGAACTGGTCACCCTGTTGGCCGAGAAACTAGACGGCAATACGGAGCTCCGGAGCGGCTCGGGCACGGAATGGCGGATCCGCTTCCAGCAATTGCAATATTCAGAAAGGGTGTGACGTCATGGACGCAGCCAGCATCTTGATCGTGGAAGACGAACCCGTTGTGGCAAAAGATATTCAACTGAGCTTGCAACGGCTGGGATACCGCGTGCCGGCGACGGCGACATCCGGAGAGGAGGCGATCCGCAAAGCGGGGGATACCCACCCGGACCTCATTCTCATGGACATCGTGCTGAAGGGGAAAATGGATGGCGTCGAAACGGCGCTTCAGATCCAACGTCGGCAGAATGTGCCCGTGATCTATCTGACGGCCTATGCCGACAATCACACGCTGGAACGGGCGAAGGTGACGTCACCCGCCGGCTACATGCTCAAACCCTATCAAGCCAACGAATTACGCACTACAATTGAATTGGCGTTGCACCGCGCTCAACACGACCGTCACATGCGTGAACGGTTGCGATGGATTGCCACAACAGTGCGCTGCATCGGGGACGGGATCGTCACGACGGATCGAGCCGGCCGGGTGACCTACATGAATCCCGCTGCCGAGGAATTTACCAGGGTGACTCAGGAGGCGGCCGTGGGCATGAGTGTGATGGCACTCATGGGGTTCCCCGACGATGGGGCAATTCAACCTGCGGACAATCCTGCCCGTCAGGCCATGAAGGAGATGCGGTTGGTGACCATCGAGGGGGCAACCGTGTTTTGCCGGCAAGGCAAGCAGCGCACGATACGCGGCAGCGTCGCACCGGTCGTCGACGACGGTGGCACGGTACTCGGGGCGGTGTTTGTCTTTCATGAGCGCGTCCCATGCGATCAGCACCTTGTCCAATCGAACGGGCAGGACGAAGCGATCTGGAGAATGGAGGAGCGGCTTGGACGCCCGCAGGGGATCATTAATTTGTGCTCCTGGTGCAAACGGGTGCCGGATCAGTCCGGCGAGTGGTACGATCTGGCCACATTCATCGCGGAGCGTTCGGCGATTCAGTTCAACGGCGGGCTTTGTCCGGACTGTATGGACCAGTGTTTCCCCTGCGACGGCAGACATAAGTAACGTGATGCATCCCCGCACGATCCCTGATGCGTCAGGCAGCACCACGTCAGTTGGTCAATCGTCAGTCTTCGCTTCGGACGTGCTGCCTGGCCGACTCCCTGCACTAATTTCGAAGAAGTCTTCAAGAACGCGCGAGAATAGACTATAGTAGCACTGCACACTTGCAGACTACTTGTGACGAACCCTAACCCGAACACTCCAGTGTCAGGACCGTTGCGGATTGCGCTCATCGGCGCAGGCCGCCACGCCCAACACCATGCCCGCGCCATCTTGCGATGTCCCGGTGTGCAGTTGGTCGCGGTTGCCGACCCTTCCGATGCGGCTCAAGCGGCCATGCGCGACATTGTGCCGGGCATCGGCTGTTTCAAGACCCCGGAAGCGCTCTTCGCCTCGGAGAAACTTCACGTCGTCCACATCATCACCCCGCCGGCCACCCATGCTTCGCTCGCGCGTATGGCGCTCAAGGCCGGATGCCATATTTATGTTGAAAAGCCCTTCACCGAGTCGGTCGAAGACGCGCAGCAGATCCTGGATGAGGCGAGCGCAAAAGGCCTTCGTGTCTGTGCCGGCCACCAGCTGCTCTACGAACCGCCCACCCGGGTGTTGACGCAATACCTGGTTTCGATCGGTCGGGTGGTGCACGTCGAAAGCTACTTTTCCTTCCGGACCGTCCGGCATGCGCCAGGGGGGCGGAAGGTGCTTCGCGCCGACCATCAATTACTCGATATCCTGCCGCATCCGGTCTATTTGTTGCTGCAGGTGTTGGAGCAAGCGGGAGAGGGGCGCACAGAGCTGTTGTCGCTGGAAGTCAGTCAAGCCGGGACCGTCCATGCGCTTGTGCGCCGGGGCGGCGTCACCGGAACATTGATCGTGACGCTCGAGGGACGCCCTGTCGAGAGTTATCTGCGCGTGGTCGGGCGCAACGGGTCCTTATTTGCCGATTATGTTCGAAGTACCACCCAACGGGCCATCGGACCGGGATCGTCCGGCATCGATAAGTTATTCGCGCCCTACCGGCAGGCGTGGCAATTGTTGGTCGGGACCACCTCTGCGATGGCGAGCCGATTCCTCAAGAGCCAGCGGAGTTATCCGGGATTGGCCGAACTGTTTTCAGCGTTTTACGAGTCCGCCCGCACCGGCACCCCGTCGCCTTTGTCGCCGGAGAGTTTGTTGGAGACCGTACGGATTTGCGAACGAGTGGCGAAAGCGCTCAAGGCAGGAGAGGCCAAGGCCCTGGCGGCGGCCGCCCCGAAACCGGTCGAGAGCCGCGGAGTGCTGGTGACCGGTGGAACGGGATTTTTGGGAAAGGAAATCGTTCGTGCCCTGTTGTCACGAGGCCGGCCGGTTCGGGTGGTGGCACGGCGCGAGCCATCCCCCTGGGAGCGGATTGCCGGCGCCGAGTATGTGGTGGCCGATGTGGCGGCCGGAGCCGCCGCTCATCTCTTCAAGGGAGTCGATACGGTCATTCATGCAGCCGCGGAAACCGCCGGCGGGTGGCCGGAGCACCAGCGTAATTCGCTGGATGCGACGGAGCACATGCTCCGAGGTGCGGCAGCAGTGGGTATCAAGCACTTCGTCCATGTCAGCAGCCTGGCCGTGCTGGCTCAGGGAACGGGGCAGCCGATTCCCGACAACCATCCTTTGGAGCCGGACAGCAAGGGCTCGGGTCCCTATGTCTGGGGGAAGTTGGAATCAGAACGTCTGGCGGTGCAACTCGGGAAGGACCTTGGCCTGTCGGTGAAGGTCATTCGTCCTGGAGCCTTGGTCGATTATCGCGATTTTGACCCGCCCGGCCGTCTCGGCAAGCGCCTGGGTAATATCTTTGTGGCGGTCGGGTCGGCGAGTGATCGTCTTGGCGTGGTGGATGTCGGGTTTGCCGGTCGATTCCTCGGTTGGATGACCGACGACTGGGACATGGTCCCCAGTCCCCTGAATCTGCTCGACCCGGTGTCTCCGACCAAACGCGAACTATTGGAGCGTCTTCGCCAAGCCAATCCCGACCTCAGCCTGATCTGGGTGCCCAGGTTTGTCCTGGTTCCGCTCTCATGGGTGGCCACACTGGCGCAAAAGGTGTTGCGTCCCGGGAAGCCGGCGATCGATGTGGCCAAAGTCTTCAGCGTGTTGCCCTACGATACCTCTGGCATCGCCAAGCTTGCCCCACGGGTAGATTCCCCTTCGCAAAATCTATAGCCGGTTTTCGCTCCACACGGTCTCACGCTCTGCCAATGTTGACGTCCCCTCCGGAGAGGTGTGTCGAGATTGAGATGGCTAAGTGACTGAAAAATAGAAGGATCCCTGGAACGGATAAAAAGTTGCTTCTTCGGGGTTGATTTGAGCCTCCAGAGGGGGTAAGTCTAGTATACTCTGCAAGCAAAGTTCGTCTCGAAGCAGCAACCGCCTCACCACCGAAGAGTCACCTATCATGAACATGCGATCGAACGCGCGGGCACTCATTATTGGTCTGGCCTTCCTGGGCTTCTTCTCCGGTTGCGCCCAGGACCATCGCTGGCGTGCGGCCATGAACAACGGTAATACCGCGATGCGCTCAGGCGATTATACGCATGCTGAGGAAGCCTTTGTGGCGGCACGTAAAGAGGCCGAAGTGCTGGATCCGCAAGGCAAGCGTCTCGCCGAAACCTTGAGCCAACTGGGCGAAGTGAATCGTGAGCTGGGTCGGTATCCGCGCGCTGAAGCGTTGTTCCAGGAGGCATTGGCAATCAGAGAACGCGTCTATGGTCCCGCTCACGCGGAAACGGCTGCGAGTTTGACGGACCTCGGCGAGCTATACCGTCTCCAGGGCCTGTACGCGCAGTCTGAAGCGCTCCACCAACGAGCCAGAGAAATTCGTGAGAAGGTGTTTGGCCAGGATCACAGCAAAACAGCGGAAAGTCTCAATAATATTGCCGTGATCTATCAGGATCAACGGCGGTTTTCCGATGCGGAGCCAGTATTGCAGCGGGCCCTGGCCATTTTCGAAAAGCAGCTCGGCCCGGAGCATAGTCTGACCGCGATCACACGCGACAACCTCGCGAAACTATATCAGGCCCAGGGGCAACATCCCCGCGCAATGCCGCTGTATCAGCGCGCCCTCTCGATTCATGAAAAGGCCTTTGGTCCCAATCACCCGATCGTGGCCAGAAATTTGGAAAATCTCGGCGATACCTATCGGGCGGAGAATCAATATCCTCAGGCCGAGGCACTCTATCAGCGTGCCGTCAGCATCTTTAGGAAGTCGATTGGGAATGACCATGTGGATACGGCGGAGGCCATGAGTCGCTTGGGGCAACTGTACGAACTGCAGGGACTCTATTCGCAGGCAGAGCCGTTGTTTCAGCAGGCGATTGCGATTCGGGAAAAACAGCAGGGTGCCGAGAATCCTCAAGTGGCGGGTGAGCTCAAAAATCTGGCGTCGCTGTACCAGTCGCAGAATAAGCTGGAACAGTCGGAAGATCTTTACAAGCAGGCCTTGGTGATCTACGAACAGGCGGTCGGGTATGATCGTGAAGCTTATGCGAAGACCTTGAAGAGCTACGCTTCCCTATTGAGACGTCGGCAACGCTCAGGTGAGGCTGAACGTCTTGAGGAGCGAGCCAAGGCAGTCTTGAAACGCCTCTCGTTGGAGAATCAAAGCCAAGGGAAGACAGCTGCGGATTTGCCTCTTGCGCCTGTCTCTCCCGTACCGTAGAAACTGCGGCACGGCCCCCCGATCGATTCTCATATTCTCTCTCCTGCTTCTCATCCGACACCATTCTGATCGCATACCTGCCATCCAGCGAAGCCGGTCTCGCGCTGACCAGGCCACCCTTCGTAAGTATCGATTGAGCCGCAACGTGGAATCTCCTACACTGTGCCGCCATACCGGCAAGCGCGACCCACCCAGAGGACGTTCTATGAACCGAATAGTCATCGCAATGGTAGCCCTAGCGTGCCTGGTCAGTGCGGCCTGTGTGAGTAAGCCCCCGAAGAAACAGTTTCAGCGGCTGGCCGGGGAGTTTGTCTCGCCGGTCCACATCACCAAGCCGGTCGATCAGCAGAGTGCCGTAATCGGGATCACGATCAAGAGTTCTGCCTGGCAACCGAATACGGAAGATCGCCTGTACCTAGTGAAGATCGAGAATGATCGCGACCTATTCGAAGGGGCGAAGCTTATTCCGACGAGCATTGTGGCTCCCCCTCCGGGCAGCGGCGGAGGCGGAACGGTGTATGTGCAGAATGTGCCGCCCGGACGTTATGCCGCAGTGGCCTTCAGCACATCGGAAAAGGGGTTCGGCAAAGTGCGGGAGGTGACCCTCTTTCTATTGTCGAAGACGGTGGTGAAGCAAAGTGACACCACTGTCAGACCGGGGGGCATACACTTCATGGGAGAGTATGAGGTCGGGGCCTCGACAATGGTGCTGCAGGAGAATGCGGCCGATGAAGTGCAGGCCCATTACTTCGAAGTATTCTGGGGGAAACCCCTGACGCAAGTGATTGCCGATCTGCAGGTCCTCGGCACCCCGGCCTATTTCGCCGTGCATACCGTGAGCGCAACACGAGGAAGCCGAGATGCAGATGCTGAATCCAGGTTTCTGGCCACGGCCAAGCGCGATCTTGAGCCGTCCTGGGCACCGGTCATCGAACGGTATCGAGCGTCGGCAAAGTAACGAGGGGAGTGTATAGGTATGAGGTCGCACACTGTCCAGACGGTGCGACCTTATTTGTCGTCTGTCCGGTCGTGACCCCGCTCCGTACCCGTCCAGACCTCCTCCACCGTCTCTTCGTTAACACAGTGTTTACCTTCCACGGACGTCTCCGTGATCTTCCACCTGTAAGCTGGTCATTATCGACTCACCTCACCACCAGCGCAGGAGGCATCGCATGCGAGTTGTGCAAGCAGGCTTGGAGATCTATCGATCCCGTCCCCGCCGTCAAGATGTCTTGTCGTTTCGTCACGGCCTACCCAGGGTCAGGGCCGTCTGTCGTGAGTGTAAGAGGGATCTACGCTGGGTGCCGGAGGTTCGCAAGTTTCAGGCAACACTTTGCCAGGATTGTATCACCGAACGACTCGAACATCTGTCTGCTGATGCCTTATAAGGACTGTTGCCTCAGGTGACCGCGATGCCAAGTATAGGGTGTCGCGGGGCATCCTTTCTGCTGGCAGAGTCGTCGTGCCGTTCTCGCCCCTGAATGCATTCTCATCCTCGTCTCGGGATAGGCGTAACGGCTCGCCCTCTACTTTCTCGCTCCATCGCAAAACATCCTCAGTCTCAATGGGCACGGAGGACTGTACCGCTCCGGCTCAGTAGAGGGGGACAGCTGGGGAGAGGAGGTGCGGAGAGGTGGGCACAGCTCGACTCCCATCCCTCAAGGATGATTAGGCTCCCGTGCGTAGCGAGGCGCGGTGTTCACATTCAGCTTTGCAGTCCACACAAAGGGTGGCGTCTGGCTGTGCCCGAAGGCGCGGGAAGGGAATATCCGCCTGGCAGAGATGGCATATGCCATAGGAGGCATGGTCGATACGGTTGAGTGCACGTGTGATTTGTTGCAGTCTGGAGTGGGCGCGCTGCCTCATGAGATCATCGAGCGCCAGGTCGCGTTCGGATGTGGCGATGTCGAGAACATCCGCGGAAAGCTCTGATTCAATCGCCGGTGGTCCCCAGCTCGCAGCTTGCCGCAAGAGGTTACGTTGGTCTTGGAGCAATTGCCGGCGAATGGATCGCAATGCCTGGTGACGTGAACGTGATCGAACGACCTGCGCGACGGCCATGAGACCCCTCCATGGGTGATGTGACGGTTGCGGTCACAGGCTACCCTGTGAACACGACAGCCGGATCACAGACAGGTTAAGAAGGAGTTACAACGTGTGGGGAAAAATCAGGATCGTCGACGGAGGCGTTAGGTGACGAGTCGGTTCATCAACCATTGTTGCGCTGAACGTGCCGCTCTTCGGCCTGGCGTTTGCCGTTTGTAGGTCCCGTCTCGATGAAGAATCCAGGCATGGGTATTGTCTTCAAGGTAGGGACGGAGGCCTTCGTCGATGAGCCGGCGGCGAAGTATCGGATCCAACACCGGAAATGCGACTTCAATCCGCCGAAAAAAATTGCGATCCATCCAATCTGCGCTGGAGAGAAACACTCTGTCATCGCCGTCGTTGAGAAAATAGAAAATCCGGCTGTGTTCGAGAAATCGTCCGATGATGGAGCGTACGCGAATATGTTCCGAGAGGCCGGGAATGCCGGGTCGCAAGGCGCAAGGTCCGCGGACAATCAAATCGATTTTGACGCCGGCTTGAGAGGCCTTATACAGCGCGCGAATAATTTGCGGTTCCAGCAGCGCATTCATCTTGGCGATGATGTGTGCCGGCTTGCCTTGCCTGGCGCGGTCGGTTTCACGCGCGATCCACTTCAGCAACGTCGTATGCAAAGTGAACGGCGATTGGAGCAGATGCTTAAGGCGACCCGGTTGCCCCAGAGACGTGAGTTGTTGGAACACCGTCCGCACGTCCCGCCCGATCGCCGCATCGCAGGTGAGTAATCCGAAATCCGTATAGAGCCGCGCATTGCGGGCGTGATAGTTGCCGGTGCCGAGATGGGTATAGCTGCGCAGCAGCCGGCCCTCCCGCCGAAGCACGAGGCTCATTTTCGCATGGGTCTTGAGCCCCACGACGCCATACACCACATGGGCGCCAGCCTCTTCCAAATCGTGCGCCAGTTCGATATTGGCTTCTTCGTCGAACCGGGCTCGCAATTCGATGACTACCGTCACTTCTTTCCCGCCGCGCGCGGCATCCACGAGGGATTGCACGATGGCGGAATCAGCCCCGGTCCGATACAGGGTTTGCTTGATAGTCAGCACGTGCGGATCCGTGGCCGCCTGACGAAGGAACTCGGTGACCGGAGCGAATGACTGATAGGGATGATGCAACAGGATGTCACTTTGCCGGATGGCATCGAACCAATCTTCGCTTGGCACCGGACTTGCCGGAACGCCGGGCGTGAACGGCTGAAACTTCAGGTCCGGTCGATCGATGAGGTCGGGCACGGCCATGAGGCGATGCAGGTTGACCGGTCCGTGGCATTGATAAATGTCTCGCGCGTCGAGGTGGAATTGTTCGCGGAGAAAATAGACGAGGTCTGGCGGACAATTGTCGGCCACTTCCAGCCGTACTTCGTCGCCGAATCGACGGTCTGGCAACTGGCCTTCGAGTGCGCGACGAAGGTCGTCCACGTCTTCCTCGTCGACGAACAGATTGCTGTTTCGCGTCACGCGGAACTGGTAGCAACCGGTGACACGCATGCCGGGAAAGAGTTGATGCACGAAGGCATGAATCACCGACGATAGGAACGCAAAATCATGCGGCCAGGCCGCATGGCGTACAGGGAGGTGGATCACGCGCGGCAGCGACCTCGGAACTTGCACGATGGCTGTTCCATTGGGGCGTCCGAATGCGTCAGTTCCTTCAAGGGTCACCAGAAAATTCAGACTCTTATTAAGCAATTTGGGAAACGGATGCGCGGGATCCAACCCGACCGGACTGAGCAGTGGGAGCAACTCGCGCGAAAAGAACCGGCGCATCCAGCGAATGTGCGATGGCATCCAGTCGGCCCGCTTCAGAAAGCGGATGCGTTGGTCGGCGAGTTTCGGAATGAGCGACTGGTTCAGCACCACGTATTGTTCCTGCACCAGATGGTGGGTGAGCGTGGCGATGCGAGCCAACAGTTCCGACGGTGTCAGACCGTCCGCCCCCCGTTGCTCTACTCCATGCGTGACTTGTTCTTTGAGGCCGGCGACTCGAACCTCGAAAAATTCATCGAGATTGGAGCTCACGATGCAGAGATATTTTAATCGCTCCAGCAGGGGGACCTTCTGGTCCTTGGCCAGATCGAGCACCCGACGGTTGAATTCCAACAAGCTCAATTCGCGGTTGATGAACCATTCAGGGCGGGACAGATCGCTCGTGACCGGGCGTCCGGGAGAAGCCTTGGGTGTTAGTGCCGGGGGCTGGCTCTCTGAAGCTGTGGATCGTAAGGCCATACGTAATGGGTCGGCAGTCTATACCAACCGGGTGTCACAACAGATCAAGAAACGGTTAACTTTTCCGATCACCGGCTGATACGTTACCGGCTTTTCCATTCATCGGACACATCCGATACGGGCCGTGGAGACTACGAAGTTGTCGAAGTATCGCTGTTGGGCCTGGCTGAATGGAACCGATGTCCAATACTGTTCCAGGTACACGGCATTGATGCCGTACTCACTATAGGCCCCGATCCAATTGACGCCGGTCCGCTGTGCCTCTAACTGACCATCGACCCAATATTCAAAGATACCGTCGCCCGCATCGTCTCGGTTCAGTTTCATGTGCACTTCAATGCAAAACCATTTTCCGCTGTTGGCGGAGCTGAACAGCGCAGTCTGGCCCCCGGCGGCGCCAAGCCATCGCAGGCGAGGGAAGTCGTTGTAAGTGGTGGTTCGCAAGGTTCCGAACTCATCGGTGCCGGATGCGGGGTCGATATAGAGGCGGTCTGGATCTGAGTCCGGAAGAGCGCCGCTCCACAAATGGCCAATGGCTGCTTGCGCAAAACGGTCGCTTGAAAGAATCGTCGCTCGCGTGAGTTTATCCGCCCCGCCGCCGGTCCAGCCCGGTTGCAGCCGCAGGTCGAAACGCCAGTAGATGTCGCGGTATTTGGCAGTCCCCGCGTCCACCGGCTTCATGTACGCGCTGGGCGTCTTGCCGAAGGCCAGGTGGAGAGAGCCGCCGTGTGCATCCCCGGGAAGGTATTCTGCCCGCATGCCGGTCGATGCTCCGACTCCAGCCCCCTCTTCGCGGACGAACCGGCCATGTCGGATGTCGTACTCGAAGTACTGACTGAGGCGGTCGACTTCGAAATCATCGCACCAGATCCATTGGGGATGGCGACTCTGCCAGTCGGTGCACATGGATTGCGCTGGCTCGCCGGCGTCGCTATGAGGACGCGCCCCGAGGAAACAGGCGGCGGCGCAGAGCGCCGCCGCGAGACTCCATCGAGACCAAATCGCCATGGCTAGGTGGTCACCGCCCCTTCGGAGGCGGAAGAGACGTGGCGGGCGTATTTCCCCATCACTCCGGAAAGATAGCGTGGTGCGGGTTGTTTGACTTTCTTCAAGCGGGCGGCCATTTCTTTCTGGGTCACGTTGACATCCAACCGCCGTTTCACAATGTCGAAGGTGATCACATCCCCGGTCTTCACGGCAGCGATCGGACCGCCCTTAACGGCTTCAGGGGCAACATGTCCGGCCATCAGTCCGTGTGTGGCTCCGGAGAATCGTCCGTCGGTAAGCAGCGCGACGGAATCGCCGAGTCCTGCGCCGACGATAGCGGCCGTCACGCCGAGCATTTCCCGCATGCCCGGGCCTCCTGCCGGTCCCTCGTATCGAATGACGACGACATCCCCGGCTTTGATTTTCCCGGCCTGTACGGCCTTAAAGGCATCTTCCTCGCGCTCGTACACCTTCGCCGGTCCACTGAAATGCAGGATGGAATGGCCGGCGACCTTGACGACGCAACCCTCCGGGGCCAGGTTGCCCTTGAGAATGACCAGGCCGCCCGTCGGCTTGATCGGTTTGGACAGGGGCCGCAACACCTGTTGTTCCGGTTTTTCCGTGGCGGCTTTCGCCTCTTCGCCGATTGTTCGTCCGGTGACGGTGATCTGGTCCGGGTGCAGGATCTTCGCATCAATCAGGCGCTTGGCCACCAGGGTCGTGCCACCTGCTGCATAAAGATCCGCCGCTGTGAAGTGCCCACCCGGCTTTAGATCGGCCAGCAACGGTACCTTTCGGTTGATCTTATCGAAATCGTCGATCGTGAGGCGCACGCCCATTTCGCGCGCCACCGCCAACAGATGCAAGACGGCATTCGTTGAGCCACCGGTCGTCGCGACGGCGGCGATGGCATTTTCAATGGAGCGGCGCGTGATGATCTGTTTGGGGCGAATGTCTTTCCTCAGCAAGTCCATGACCAATTTGCCGCACTCGAACGCCACATCGTCCTTGCGCGCATCCATGGCGGGGACCCCATTGCGTCCCATCGGCGAGATGCCGAGGAATTCAAATGCAATGGCCATCGTGTTGGCGGTGAACTGGCCGCCGCAGGCGCCTGGCCCAGGACAGGCATGGTCTTCCAAGTCTTTCAATTCGGCATTCGTCATCTTGCCGGATGCGTGTTTGCCGACGGCCTCGAAGACGTCTTGAATGGTGACGTCATGTCCCTGGAACTGTCCCGGCATGATGGAGCCGCCGTAAATCATGAGGGACGGCACGTTCAACCGGCAGAGCGCCATGACCGTACCGGGAATGGTCTTATCGCATCCCGACAGGGCAACGACACCGTCGAAAAGGTGTCCGCGCGCGACGAGTTCGATGGAATCCGCGATGACCTCGCGACTGATGAGCGAGGCCTTCATGCCCTCGGTTCCCATGGAAATGCCGTCCGACACCGCGATGGTGTTGTATTCGATCGGGGTTCCTCCGGCCGCGCGAATGCCCGCTTTCACCCGTTCCGACAACCGGCGCAGGTGAAAGTTGCAGGGCATAACTTCAATCCAGGTGTTGGCGACGCCGATCAGCGGGCGTTCGAGGTCGGCATCGGTAAATCCGACAGCTTTCAGCATGGCGCGGGCCGGTGCGCGGCCCGGTCCGTCGAGCAGATTGTGGCTTTTGTGTCGCGGGTCGATCGTCATGGAAACTCCTTCAGTTACGAAAACGGGAACTGCCGTTCAGCATGGAGCCTGTGCAGATGGATCGCAAACTTTCGCATAGATGGGCGTAGAGGGTCAATCTGCGGCTCTGATGGTCTGGACGGGTCGGGAACCGGTTACACGGGAGTGCTGAAGGGGCGTGAAGAGATGGAAGTGGTGAAAACGCGGCAGGGCCTCACCGAAGGATGCGACCCTGCCGCGAACGGCTCGTTAATGCTTGTCCTTCTTGTCGTGCTTTTCTTTCTTCTCGTGTTTCTCGTGCTTTGCTTCCTTGTCGATGACGGCGCCTGTTGCTGCGTCGATATGCACTTCCGTCATCGCGCCGTCGGCTCCGAGGACCTCCACTTCCCAGACGGTCTTGTCGTGCTTCTTTTCAAGTTCAGCTTCGACCGCCGTGCCGGGTGCCGCCTCTAACGCGGTTTTAATCGCCTGGTCGATGGTGACTTTTGCGTCCTTCACCAAGTCGGCGATGTCACATTTCTCGTCCTTGCCCTTGTGCCCCTTATCACTCCAGGCGGGGGTCGTCATGAGACACAGGGCCGCAAGCATGAGCGCCGAAACTGCCAGGTGCTTGATCATCAGTACCCTCCGATTCAATGCTATGGTGAACAGGTTACTGAGGTTTCGGCTCGCCATGCGGGGCGGCGCTGTGGGGATTCGCGCCATGCGGCGCGCCACCATGAGGGGTCTTCCCGTGCGGCGCGCCTGCGCCCTTGTGCTGCTGCATCATCTTCTCATGCTCGGCCTCCTGCTTGGCACGCTGTTCGGGAGTCAGGAGTGCGAGGGCGTCCCGCCTGGTTTTGACCGATAGGACCCGGAGACCGACTTGGACTTCGGCGCTCTGCTTCAACTTCGCTTCGATGGCCCCGATGTCGGATTTTTCGTCATCGGTCAGGGCCTTCACTTCCCGTTCGGCAACCTGAATATCGGCTTCCATCTTGATCCGGTTCTTGTCGAGATTGAGCTGGAGTTCTTTGAGCTTGGTCACTTGATCGGCGCTCAAACCGATCTCTTTTTCATGCTTTAAGAGGTGGCGGATGAGGTGGCCGGCGCCTCCATGCATCATCATCTCCATCATGGCGGCGCCCATGCCGTGCTGGCCTTTCTGGTAGCCGCCGCCGTGCCCCCCGTATCCGCCTTCGGGATTGGCCCAGGCGGGGGAGAGCGTCAACGCGCAGGCGATGGCCGACGCGGTGGCCAGAGTGAAGAGTTTCGTCGTCATTCGGTTCCTCCTTCGGTTAAGTGCGATTAATGTCCCGTCAGTCCCCGTAACAAGCCCCGGTCACCGGTGAGGGCATTCACCATAAATTGAACGGCCAGCGCGGCCAGCAAAAGCCCCATCAAGCGAGCGATGATCTTCTCGGCAATGGGATTCAGCCACTTCGCGCTGCGTGCGCCGATCGCTAATATACTGTAACTCGCCAATCCGATCAGTACAAGGCATCCCAACAATACGGCCCGCAACAACCAGGTAGTGGCCTGCGTTTCCAACAGAATCACGGTGGAGATCGCGGCTGGTCCCGCAAGCATGGGGATGGCGAGCGGGGTAATGGCGATGTCGTCTTTGCTGGTGCCTGCGGCGGTTTCTGCTGCCGTCTCCTGAACGGTGGACCGTTGCGCGCGCAACATGTCCAGCGAGACCAGCAATAGAATGAGGCCTCCCGCGATTTGCACGGCGGGTAACGAAATACCCAATAGACTGAGCAATGTTTGACCGAACAGGGCGAAGCCACTCAAGATCCCGACGGTCACGAGACAGGCGACCCGCGCGGTTCGAAGCCGCTGGGCCACGGAATCGCGCGGGGTCATGGCGAGAAACGCCGGGACCACGGCGATGGGATCGACGATCACGAAGAGGGAACTGAACGCGAGGAGGGCATATTCGACCATCGTCATAGAAGTGGGCCGGCATCAGAATCGTGCTGATCAGGACGAACTGCGTCTCGACGCGGCGAGGATTTCGGCTCGCGGATCGCTGTGGCGGCCTTGTTTCAACTGTTCATAGAGCGCGCGTTCTTCGTCGGAGATGCCGGGGGGCATGACGATTTTCAGCTTGAGGAAGAGATCCCCGTGCTCCCCGGTTGCGGTGGGCAAGCCCTTGCCCTTCAGTCGCAGTTTGCTGTCGGCTTTACTGCCGGCAGGAATCTTCACCTTGACCGGCTCGGCCAGCGTGGGTGCCATCACCTCAGCGCCAAGCGCCGCTTCCCACGGCCAGACCGGCAGGGTGACGTGAATGTCGGATCCCTTTTGCCGGAACACACCGTTGGCTTGAATATGGACGCGCAGGTACAGATCGCCTGGTTTTCCCCCGTTGACTCCCGGTTGGCCCTTGCCTGCGATACGAACGCGGGTATCGTGCTGAACGCCTGCCGGAATACGTACTTCAATCGTCCGTTTGTCGGTCTGGGTGCCGGTGCCGCCGCATACGACGCAAGGGCGACCTCGCACAATGGCGCTCCCGCCGCAGGCCTTGCACACCACGCGCTCGGTGAGGTCGATGCGCCGGCTGACGCCGGTCGCCACGTCGCGGACGCTGAGTTCCACATCGGTTTCCAGATCTTCCCCGTCGACGGCAAACCCCGCGGCGCCTCCCTGGGGCCCACGACCACGACCGCCGAAAAAGGTCTCGAAAATATCTCCGAAGTCGCCGCTGAATCCTCCGGCTTGGCCGCCTCGTCCTGCTTGGCTGCCGGCCTGCTGGCGGGCCTTCTCGTAGGCCTCGGCCTGTTCCCAGTTCTGGCCGTACTGATCGTATTTCTTCCGCTTGTCGGGATCGGACAACACCTCATGCGCTTCGTTCAATTCCTTGAACTTCTTCTCCATCTCCGTTTTTTTCGCGCCGGTATGGAGGTCGGGATGAATTTCGCGCGCCCGCCGGCGAAACGCCTTCTTGATGTCGTCGGAAGAGGCGTCCCGTTGGATGCCGAGGATGTCGTAGTAGCCGCGTTGTGCTGTAGCCATCAGGGTCTGTCCGTGGAAAATCGTGCGATGCGCACAGGCAAAGAGTGCAATCCTTTCCGGAGCTTACGAGGTCTCCCGACGCATTGCAAGCGAACTTGTGGTTTTTCTCCGCCTTCCGTCGCGCGTGCTAGTACAGAGATAAGAAAGCTGAGGCCACAGTCAAGTGCAGAGGGAGAAAGGGTTTATCCACGGCAGTGCTCGTATGGGCAAGAAATTCGGGCGCCGCTAATTTGACGCATCATTTTAGTTGAAGGGCACCATTCTCAACGAACTGTCCAGCGAATCGGGATGCGAGTTGCAGCGCCCATGCTGACTTGAAGGAAGATGTAAGCCACTATTGAGGAATGGGCCCTGCAACTGCGTGCATCACAAACGCGGCGAGCGCCTCGTGCCCCAGATCATTCAAATGGGTGTCATCACGCCACCACAGCAGTTCGCTCGAACAACGAAAGATCCGTCTTGCCTCTGATCGGAGATACGCCCGGCTGTCCAAACAGCTCAACGACATCTGTCGGCAGGCGGCTATCACGGCTTGCGCAAATCCCGAGGATTGTGGGTCTTCAGGGGATTCCGGGTTCAACAACCAGTGATAGACTTCTCCCTTGGTCGGCAAAATAATGATCGTCATGTGGATCCCCATCCGGCCGGTCTTTGTATGCATTTCGCGGAGTGTTGTCCGAAGTTTCACGAAATTGGGATGTCGTTCGACATCTGCGCGCCCACGCGTGCCCCAGACCTCCTGGGGCCTGTAAAACAAGATGGAGCGACCGTCAGGCAGGGGCCGGATCACCACATCCTCTGAAATCCCATTCCAACGGCTGCGTGCTGACTCCCACGCTTGCCTCAGTGGAGAGCGATCTCGGAACGTTCGGTAGTTCACGAGTGCGGCGGAGAGTCCGTTGCGCCAGGGTAACGCATCGAGGTCCCATGTTTCCCCACCGGTGTCATCCAGGTCATTGCCGGTGTAGAGGGTCCATATGAGATGCGCGCCCTGTGTGAGGGGCAAGTCGTCGGTTTCTATGGAAAAGTTGAGGTACTCTTCATAGGGACCACCGGGGTAAGACAAGTTGTAGACCGACCATCCTAAACGTTGCGCCAGAAGAGATGCCCAGGTTTTGTTTTGCGTGACGCCGACTCCCGCCGCAAAGGAGTCACCGAGCACGATGGCATTGAGAGGGTATTGCAGGGGATCGTTTCGAAACCCTTTTGTGTCGGTTCGAAATTCCATATGGCGTGGCTCCCGAAACGTCGAATTTCCGGTCATCGCGGCGAGGTCGCCATAGGTCTTTCCTGAAAACCTCACCTCGGCATCCCAACGTCCCAACATCGGCAACGCTGGTAATCGCCGTTGGTGGAGATTCATCGGGGAGTAGTGAAGCCGTCCGCCAATGAACGGTCGCAAGAGCAGATCGCACAGCGTGACCGAGACGCACAGACTGACAAGCACCAACGCAGACCGCATGGCATATTCGCGCGTACGCGAGGCGATGAGGAGCCAGGCCACCGGAATCAGGAGCAGGACTTCCAGCAATCCGTTTTTTAAGAGTCCCTCTGCAAACGGCAACGTGGTAGCAGCTATCGCCAGCGAGATCGCACCGAATGATTTCTCTGAGAACCGCACGTCCCACCTACTCCGATAAGAAGGACTTCATAGGTGATAATCGCACAGTCACTTCGCATCTCGTGACACCCATGTCAAGGCAGTTGAGCAGCGGGGAGTCGTTGGTTGATGCCGGGCAGGTGCAGGCAGTACTCACTATCTTCCCGGAAGCGGGAGACGTCGGTATTGCTTTCACCCGACTCAGCTTCAACGGTTGGTGCTATGCGAGAGTCTCTGTTCAGAAGTCGGATCAAGCGGGTGGGCCGATAGCGGAATCTACACGCCGTTGGTCGATGAAGAGATGCAGTTTGTCGACGGGGAAAAAAAGTGATGTCGCCATGTCTGTAGTGATGCCGTCATGTCGACCGGCGCGAGCTACCAGTTTGAGATCATCAAGCCGACAATGAATAATTAGATCGGCGCCGAGATCTTCAATGAGTTCCACCCTTACCTCCACCCGGAGGGAGTGTGGTGTATGCTGCAATGAGATGTCTTCCGGGCGGACTCCGAGAGTCAGCGTGGATGTGTGTGGCGGCAGAGCCGGAAGGAAATGTGCCGGTAGCGGAAAAGTCATGTTGCCGCTTTGGAAGATGGGCTCTGAGCCGTGAGTCCGGAGGCAGCCTTCCCAGAGGTTCATCGGCGGCGTACCGATGAAGGAGGCGACGAAGGGATCGGCCGGGGCGTTGTAGGTCTGCTGGGGATCATCCGCCTGGCGAATGCGTCCCCCTTCGATGACCACGATACGATCCCCGAGCGTCATCGCCTCCACCTGGTCATGCGTCACGTAGATCATGGTCGCCTGCAGGCGCTGCTGCAGTTTTTTCAGTTCGATCCGCATCGACGTACGCAATTGCGCGTCCAGATTGGACAGCGGTTCATCGAATAAGAAGAGTTTGGGCTTGCGCACGATGGCACGTCCCATGGCGACCCGTTGCCGCTGCCCACCGGATAAGTCTTTGGGTTTGCGATCCAGCAGCGGCTGAATCTCCAAGAGTTGTGCGGCTTCGGTAATGCGATCGTCGATGACCTGGCGCGGCACGCGGCGCATCTTGAGCGCGAAAGCCAGATTCTCGCGAACCGACAGGTGCGGGTACAGCGCATAGTGCTGGAAGACCATCGCAATGTCGCGCTCCGCCGGCGGAAGATGATCGACCTCCTTCCCGTCGATGAGCACCTGCCCCGACGTCTGGGCGTCGAGCCCGGCGATAATGCGCAGGAGCGTCGATTTGCCACAGCCGGATGGCCCGAGCAGAATGGCAAAGCTTCCATTAGGAACCCGCAGCGAGATGTCGCGCAGGACGTTCTGCTCGCGAAAGGATTTTGCGACGGCTCGCAGTTCTAGTTCGGCCACAACAACTCCCTGCCAGAGACAGTGCTCACAGAATGTTCAAGCAGGCTGTCCAGCAAGGCCGCTGGAAGCACGACGACTGAAGCGTACCCTCTGGGCACGTTGCAGAGAGACGTGCGACGAGAACGCCGCTGGCAGACCTGTGTCAACGTTCTGCTAGCCTTTCACGGCTCCGGCGGACAACCCGCTCACAATCCATCGTTGGCATAACAGCACGACTCCAATCAACGGCAGGGTGGCGACCACCGAGGCAGCGGCCAATTCCCCCCAGGGCATGGTGAATTCTCCCTGAAAGAGCGCGATGCCCACGGGCAACGTCTGTTGCTCCGGTTGAGTAAGAATCAAGAGGGCAAAGAAGAATTCGTTCCAGGCATAGATCAGGATCAAAATCGCGGCCGTAAAAATCCCCGGCGTCGCCAGCGGCAGCGTGATCCGGAACAAGGTGCCCCACGTCCCGCAGCCATCCACTCTCGCCGCATCCTCCAGCTCAGGCGGAAGTTCCTTGAAGAAACTGGCCAGGATCCAGATCGCCAATGGCAATGTCAGCGCGACGTAGGGTAAGACGACGCCCCACCGGTGGTTCAGCCCACCCAATGAATCCAGCAGCCGCCAGATCGGCCCGGCGATAGCCATTTGCGGGAACATCGAGACGCAGAGCAGCACGGCCAGCATGCCTTGTTTGCCGGGGATCGTGAGCCGGGCCAGCGCGTAGGCAGCCGGGATGGCGAACAGCAGCGAGAGCAGCGTGGTGGAACCAGCGACCACGACGCTGTTCAACGCGTAGTCGAAGAGGTGATGGTCGAAGAGGGCCGTGCGGTAGAACCCCAGGCTGCCCGAGGGCCACCAGGCAGGTGGTGCGGCTTCGATTTCAGTTTGCGACTTGAACGAGGTCAGGACAAACCAGAGGAACGGGACCAGACTGAGTCCCACCGTAGCGAGGATGCCCCCTGCGAGCAGGATTCGCCGTTTCATGGGCGTCTGCGCTCCAGGAGGTTCGATCCCATGGCACGGAGGTATGTCAACGACAGCGCCAGGATCATGAGGAACACAGCCACGGATATGGCAGACCCGTACCCGATGCGGCCCTCGGTGAATAGGGTTTGGTAGCCGTAGAACTGGAGCGTCTGCGTGGCATCGCCAGGGCCGCCTTGCGTCATCACGAACACCAGATCGAAGACACGAAATGCATCCATGGTGCGAAATAATAATGCGAGCAACAGCGCCGGTTTCAGCAGCGGCAGCGTGATGTGCCAAAACCGTTGCCACATCCTGGCGCCATCGACGCGCGCCGCGTCGTAGAGATCGTGTGGAATGACCTGGAGGCCGGCCAGGATGAGGAGCGCGGCAAAAGAGGAGGTTTTCCACACGTCCGTGAGAACGACGACGCCAAAGGCGACGCCCGGATAGGCGAGCCAGGGAACATAGTCCGTGACACGGTCCCCGAACAACAGCAGATTGGCGAAGCCATACTGGTCGTTGAAGATATAGCGCCAGAGTTGCGAGGCGACCACCGTCGGAATGGCCCAGGGAATCAGGATGGCGGCCCGAACAAGGCCTCGCCCGCGAAAACGCTCGTGAATCACCAGTGCAATGATCAGCCCGCAGGCCAACTCGAGCAGCGTCGAGAGCACCACAAACGCGAGGGTGACGACTAACGCTTGCCGCGCCACCGGGTCGTAGAACAGCGCCACGTAATTGTCAAAGCCCACGAACGGACTTCCCAGTTGCGGAATGCCCACGAAGATGTGGTGCAAGCTGAGCCAGAGCGAATCCAGCACGGGATATACCGCAAAGACCATCGTGACCAGGAGTGCCGGGGCCACCATCGACCAGGCGGCCAGTCCCTCACGGTGTCGTAGAAGAGAATGGGCGCGGATCATCGCGCGGCCTTGGTCAGGGCCAGAAGTCGATCGATGTGCGCATCGGTGATGGCCGCTTCTTGTGCGAGATCGAGGCCGTCAACGGCCAAGGCGCGGCTGAAGTATCGTTGCATCAGATGTGAGATGGCGGGATACACGGGCGAGCGCGGTCGAGGCGTGGCGGCGTGGAGGACCGCGCCCTGGTTTCTCAGTTGCGGCGAGCGGGCCAGGACTTCGGGATCAGAGAAAAGCGCTTCCCGGGAAGGTGCGATACCGGCTTCGCGCGAAAACTTCTTTTGTACGGCCTGGCTGGAGAGGAATTCGATGAGGGCCCAGGCTTCGTCCGGATGTTGGGAATAGGCGCTGATGCCGTACAGCCAGCCACCGAGCGCGGCGGCACCCCGTCCGGGAGAAAATCCCGGTAGGGGCGCCACACCCACCTGTCCGGCAATGGTCGAACGCGTCCGGTTATTGGCTAGTTCCCAGGCATAGGGCCAATTCCGGTGAAAGATCGCGTGCCCTTGCAGAAATAGGGACAGTGCTTCCGGCTCTTGATAGGTGAGGGCGGCGCGTGAGGTGAGCCGGCCGATCACTTCGTCACGGACGAATTGCACGGCTGCCAGTGCGTCAGGCGACGACAAAGCCGACCCAGTACCGTCCGGCCGCATCAGGCTTCCACCATGCCCTTCGACAAATTCCAACATGTTACAGACCAGGCCCTCATATTGCTTAAACTGCGCGGAGTACCCTTGCAGCAATGGGTTCGTCTGTCGTTCGCCGGCCAGGATCGTTTCCGCCTGGCGGACCAGTTCCGGCCACGTCGCGGGTGCGATGAACCCGTATTTTGCGAGCAGGTCTTGGCGATAGTAGAGGAGCCCGGCATCGATCCGGCTGGGGACGCCATAAACATGAGTGTCGTATTGACCGACCTCAATGGCGGCAGGAAGAAACTCCTTTCGCATGGCCGGTGAAAAGATGTCGTCGAGCGGTCGGGCCCAGCCGGCAGCCGCAAACTCCGGTACCCAGATGACGTCGATAAAAAAGACGTCGACCGTGGCATCACGATTCTTCAGCTTCTGCGTCAAGAGATCGTGATACGCGGTCGAACTGTGAGGGGCCAGTTCGCGTACCACCGAGATGTGGGGATGTGTGCGGGCGAAGTCCGCGAGCACCGCGTCCCATACGCGTGCATGGTCAGGTTTCCACGAGACAAAACGAAGCGTGACGTGTGGCTTCGCAATTGCGGGAGCAGCATCGGGCGGTGACACCGCGCGAGCGATGCCCGTGCTGCACGGGAGCAGGATGAGAATGAGCAAGCCGATCCAGCGAAATACCGTTCCGGCATACGATTGTGGCGGCTGCTCGATGCGCTGACTTTGGGATATCCATCGCATCACTCTCTCAGGTTATACACAGTCCTGTGGAGTGATGCAAAACAACCAGGGTGCAGGGGGAACACCTACCGGCTGCAGCGCATTGCACAATTTGGCGCTCCTGAGAAGTTTCCCCCCTACACCCGGCACGGGATGTGTTTTAGGGATGAAAAGAAAAAGTGTTGCGAACACGAGGGCTTGCGGAAATATTCATTCTGGCATGACCGCTGCTTATTCATACGAGGAGACCGGTGGTCTCGACGAACCTAGGTGATATCCATTCGATACATCCCGCTGACTCTTGCGGGGATGCTGGTGTGACGGAGGGATTATGAATAGTCTGCAAACCCCTGTGGTCTCACCCATGCGTGGTTGGCCGGTTCGCATGGCAATCGGTGGGCTCCTGGCGTGGACGTTCGCCCTGCTGCTCATCCCGGATGCCTGGGCTGTTCAAGCCACGCCGGTCAGCCTCAGTTTCACCGCCGTGCAGGGAGGGCCTAACTCGACCAGCCAGATGGTCACTATCTCTAAGAGCACATCCCGCCAAGTGGGCTGGAAGGCAGTCGACAATGCGGCGTGGTTGAGTGCCGCTCCTTCTTCGGGAATCCTGACCACCTCGGGGCAGATCGCAGTGGCGGTGAATGCCAGCGGGTTGGCTGCCGGCACCTATAGCGCCTCGTTGAAAGTGACCCTGAGTAAGGGAGGAAGTCTCTCCATCCCTGTCACTCTGACGGTGGCCTCTGCACCCCCTACAAAATCTGTGACCACCACGACAACCGCCACCCTCTCCTGGATGCCCAATGCTGACAGTGACCTGGCAGGGTATAAGGTGTACATGGGGACATCGTCCGGTCGTTATGGCACACCGGTAGACGTCGGGAATGTCACGACGTATACGGCCGGGAATTTGACGGCTGGAACCACGTATTACTTTACTGTGACCGCCTATGACCAGAGCAAGAATGAAAGTCTCCATTCAAGTGAAGTGAGCAAAAGTATTTATTGATGTCGTCACTCCACCCGGATAGGCCTTCCCTCACCGGCCTCGGCCGCTCCTACTTCTTGCTCTGCACGGCCAGTTCCCACCGGTAGCCATCGGGGTCTGAAAACCAGATCCCCACGCTCTTGGAACCTTCGGCCACGGGCCCGATTTCATCCCCCGGATCCTCCACCTGTACCTTCAGCTTTTTGAGATGAGCCAGGGCTTTCTTGAGTGCGGTCATCGTGGGCAGATGGAATGCCACATGGCCGATGGTTTTCGGCGACGGTTTTCCTTTGGAGAACACGATCAGCACATTGGCATTGCCGATTCCTACGCCGCCCTCATACTCAAACTGTTTGCTGAGTCCGAGCACCCGCATGAACCATCGGGCGCTCGCCCGCGGATCGCGAACCGCAAGCCCGAAATGCCACACTGCGCCGAGCGTGAATGGAACTTTCATATTTGAACCTCCTCAGGATGAAATGTGGCACATCCTACCATGGCAGCGGGATGGCCTCACGCCGCAGAATTCGCTGCGCACTCACTTGCCTGTTTTTCGTGATTCAGTAACCAGCGTTTACGATCCAGCCCGCCGCCGTATCCGGTGAGGGCCCCATCGGCGCCGATCACGCGGTGACAAGGAACGACAATGCTGACGGGATTCGCGCCATTGGCGAGGCCCACCGCCCGCACGGCCGTCGGCTGCCCGATGCGTCTCGCCAGGTCGGCATAACTCATCGTCTGTCCTGCGGGGATCTCGCGCAGCGCAGTCCACACGCGTCTCTGAAACACGGTGCCCGCGGTTGCCGTCAGCAGAGAGTCGATAGCGTGGAGATTCCCCTCAAAATAGGACGCAAGGGCCGAGGCCGGCGGCGATGATTGTATGGCCGTTGTCAGCATTACACAGCCTGCTCCGTAGTGACGCGCCAACAGGCGTTGCATGCGATCCTCGTAGTCCACCCAATCAACCGCGCGTAAACGCCCGCTTTCGTCTGAAATGACCACCAATGTTCCGATCGGCGTTGTCAGGCTCTCCGTGAAAAATTGACGTGGGTGAGACATGAGGGATCTCCGTGCTCGTGTGACGAGGTTACTGGCCCATTGTCCAGAGATACTGTGCCGCGTATGCCCGCCAGGGACGCCAGGCCTCCGCGCGCTGCAACAGGGAGGATGCCTTGATGCTCCCTTCTCCTGTCAGATGCGTGGCGCTACGTAGCAGGCCGAGGTCGGTAACCGGGAAGGCGTCCGGTTCGCGGAAGGCGCGCAGCGCAATGTAGTGCGCGGTCCATGCTCCGATTCCGGGAATTGTCCGGAGTTGCGCAATACGCTCGTCGATCGATCCCCTCGACAGGAATAACCCCGGATGCGTTGTTGCCGCCTGTGCCAGAGCGGTGACCGTCGCCCGCCGGGCGGAAGGCATCCCCAGCCGGCTCAAGTCGGCGACGGCGAGACGGCGGGCCGTCGGAAAAGTTCGGGTGAGGCGCCTGTCCTCAGAATCCAGCAAGGGCTCTCCCCACAGGTCGACCAGTGCTCCGCCCAGTCTGCGTGCTGCCGACACTGTGATCTGCTGACCCAATACCGCCCGCACCGCCAGTTCAAAACCATCCCAACAGCCTGGAGCACGTAGTCCCGGTCGTGCGGCGACCAAGGGGGCGAGGTCCTCATCCTTCGAGAGATGGACGGCGATCGCATCGACGTCGGCTCCTACGTCGAACTGATGCCGGATACGAGAGACCATGGCCTGGAGCGCGCGGACCGATGGAAAGCAAATCGTGGCGAGAAGACTCTGTCTGTCGGGTCTGTGCTCGATGGTCACGCGGCCCGTCAGCCCCTCATGGGTGACGCTGCGCCGGTACAGGTCATCTTCGACAACCTCCAGGCCATCGATGGCGCGGGCGCGTAAGTAGTGCAGCATGCTGTCCCAGTCATAGGGCGGTCGATAGGGGATCTGCAGCACCACCGGCGCGGGGGTAGCAAGATATGAGGTCGCGGCTGTGGTGGAGCGGCGCAATTCTCCGGGCGATCGGTGATAGAGGGAGCGAAAGGCATGATTGAAACGGCGGACACTGCCGAATCCCCCTGCAATGGCCACGTCGGTCATCGAAAGATTCGTATCGTGGAGTAACTGCTTCGCAAACAGCAGGCGTCTGGACTGGGCCACGACCACCGGCGCCACGCCGAGGTGTTGGTCGAAGAGCCGGCGTAACTGCCGCGCTCCCATCCCGACGCGTGTCGCGAGTGCGTCTACGGTACCGTCCTCACGATCGAGAAAACCATCGGCGATCAGGGCTAACGCTCGAGAGACGGTGTTCGACGTGCCGCGCCAGCCGGGTAGTTCGGGAGCAATTTCGGGGCGGCACCGCAGGCACGCACGGAAACCAGCCGCTTGAGCGGCCGCACTCCCCGAGAAGAAACGACAATTTTGCCGTTTCGGTGTCCGGGCGGGACAGATCGGGCGGCAATAGATTCCTGTCGAGATGACGCCGACGAAGAGGCGGCCATCAAACCGTGGATCGCGGGCCTGCAGGGCGCGGTAGCTGACATCGGGGTCGAGCGGTTCCATGCCCATACTTTGCCACATCGGCCTGAGAAATTCCGGCCGTTTTCGGACGTGACCATGTAAGGCTGCGGACGTCATCCAAAGACCAGGGAACGAGTGCTCGTGTCGGATTCGTCAGGCGCGAGGCTGTGCAGCGGTTTTGGCTTTTGCCATCATCTTGCAATAGGAGCAGGTGCCAGCCGTGGTAGGCTGGCCGCAGATTGTGCAGGGGGTGAGCGTGCGTTGATCCTTCTCGGCCATGGACTCGGTGGCAGGGGCTGGTGTGGTTTGTTTGTCCAGAAACCCCCAATAGAAACGCTGCTTGGTGCCGGGGGATTCCGTTTCCAGCCGGTTGAGCACTTCCTTGTAGAGAATCATCTTCGAGCCCTTGGCCATCGGACATTCCTCGACGATGTAGTCGATGCGATTGACCACGGCATAGGCGGCGATTTCCCGTTCTGACAGTCGGCAGAGGGGCTTGACCTTCTTGGCGAATCCTTCAACCGACGCCGGGAGGGTAGGACTTTGCTTGTCCAGATATTCGTCCTGCCAGTGCAACACATTGCCCAATAGACGCGCGGCTTCGTCGTCGAGATTATGGCCCGTGGCCATGACGTCATACTCCTGCTCCACTGCCGCGCGGTTGAACTGATAGCGTTTGATCGTCCCGCAGGTTGAGCAAGTAGGCCGATGCAGAATCGTGGCCAGTTCACGGATACCGGCTCCGGCTTCCTGCTCGACGACGTGTACCATCAGCTTCGCCCCATGGGAAGCGGCCACCGTGTCGGCATGGTGCCGCACTTTTCGGTGTGACTCTTCGGAATAGGCGCCGATGCCGAGATTCACATAGAGCGCGTCGGCGCGATACCCGAGCGCGAGCAGGATATGCCAGAGGGCCAGACTGTCTTTGCCGCCGGAGACCGCCACGAGAATCCGGTCCTCGGGCGTGAACATCTTGAAGGCCTTGATGGCGCGCGCGACCTGTTCGTGGACAAAGGTGGTGAAGCAGGCCTTGCAGAAGGCGGCATTGTGCCGCGGTAATCCGATGACCGCGCGTGTACTGGTCGGGCACTTTGTACAGTTCATGGCGTTCCAGGTTTTCCGCAGTCAAGTGTCAGGTTAGCAAGAGGGAGGAGTCGGTTCCCGTTGTTCCGATGGGTGCCAGACGATTTGTAATCGCGGCGAGCTATGTTCCGCCGGAGATCACGGGCCGGATCTCAATCTGGTCGGCGTCGGCGAGCATTTCATCTTCCGTGACGAGTTCGTCGCCCCGGATGACCAGATGCGCCTCCATGACCAGGTTGAGTTCACGCAGCAGCTCCTTGGTGCGCTTGGGGCCCTTGATCTCGACTTGTCTGTGCGGGTGACTCAATTGTACGAGCATGCGTGATGATACGGCTGATGCGCGCGGGATTGCAATCGATCATGAACCTTGGAGATGCGGCTGGGAGCTGACGGTGGAGGCGGTCGTTGCGCCCGCCCAACGACCGAGAAAGCTTATTTCACGTCCTGAACGATTTGGTAGATCAGCCACCCGACTACACCGAGGAACAGCATCGCGGATGCCAATGCGAGACGTTTGTATTTTTGGTTGTGGCCGTCCAGTGCGCTAAATGAAGAGTGTTTCCAATCGAGGTTCTGTCCGTTCACAATTGCCTCCACCTCTTACGATGCCAGGGGTTTCTGCCTCCCATCCCGGTCATTGAGATAAATGTGTGAATGACTTGGGCGCTGGAGTTGATGACCCTCCCGTACCGCAGTGGCCCTAGGGATAGCACTGGATTTGTATACGCTCGCATACCTGGAGA
Source organism: uncultured Nitrospira sp. (assembly GCA_964556305.1). GTDB lineage: Bacteria > Nitrospirota > Nitrospiria > Nitrospirales > Nitrospiraceae > Nitrospira_A. The sequence goes on from CAZKVY010000005.1 coordinate 81,117, forward strand.
TTGCAAGGGAAGGTGCTAGATAAAAATTCTGGTAGCGACTGAATGCTGTCAAACCGCTTGGTTCAGGCTGGTGGGTGACGCAGTGACTTCACCATGCCAACCGGCAGGGACTTTACCGAACGAGTCTGCGGAACCCGGTATAAAGGTTGGACTGAGCGATGGCCTCTGCGACCACCTCGTGCCCCAGCGAGTTCCAGTGGTTGTCGGTCGCAAATTCTAGCGGGCGGTGGCATTGGGCAACATGCTCGACGAAGCGGGGTTGGAGGTCGAGTACTTCGAATCCGCCTTGGCGGGCCTGCTTCATGAAATACTGTCGCGTGAGATCGAAATAGGAGCCGGCAGCGAGTCGCGACGTCCTCGCGTCATAGATGTGCGGGCGCATGCCGTCCACCGCGAAGAGGATCCGGTGTGGCGGCAGACCTGCTGCTTTGGTCACACTCGCCGGAAAGGATATCGATGGCTCGTTGGGCATCCGCCATTCGAGCCGGATTAGCCTGGGCGCCTGTGTTCCCGACGAACGCGAGTGTGTTCGAGGGCCGGCCGACGGCAGGTGTTGCCACTTCAGCATAAAGTTGAGCAAGTCCGTGTTCAGAGTCACATAGCGCACCAGGGCGGAGGAGCGAAGGATGCGGCGCCAAAATGAGGGATGATAGTCGATCCGGCGCAGCGCCAGAGCCCCCTGCGCGTCTTCCGCAAAATACGAGTGCCCCGGTTCGTTCTTGTATTTCAGCAAGCTCTCGTCGAAATCGTTGCCGATAATAAGGAAAACCATTGCTTGGGGATGAAACCTCTTCGACGCATAATCCGCATAGGCCAGTAATTGCTGAGCGCCGAACTTGATGTGCCGAATGAATAGACGCGTTCGGACCGGGTGGAGCGGGTCAAGAGTCGACCGGCTACGCTGTCGTGAAAGGGCACCATCAAGGCTTCGACATAACTGTCGCCGATGAGAGCTAACAGCGGCGATGGCGGGTCGGTCACATAATCCTGGTCGTTCACGAATCCGAGGTTATTAGTGCGGACGCGGTTGACGATGGCAAAGTTCTAGTCGGCAGAACAGACAAACGTCCGGTTCGGCTCAAGCGAGCGGACCGGATGCTCTTGATACGGCCTGGGGGCGCGCCCCTTCATTGACGGGCAGGAACCGGAGCACCAGTTCCGTGGTGAGGAGGGGCAGCAGAATCCCCAACGTTATGCTGATGAGGAGAAAAGTGGCCCGTCTCATACCGGACAGGCACGAACCTGAACGTAGAGAGGCGAGCCCACTTCAACGCCTCACTTAGAGCGGGGGAAGGATGGGATCAATAGAGGCGGTGTCATTTACAAAACGGCATCCCGGAGGCATTTGGCCGCTTCTTCCGGCGCGACCGGGTTGATGTAAAATCCGGTGCCCCACTCGAATCCCGCCACTTGCGTGAGTTTTGGAATGATCTCGATGTGCCAGTGATAGAAGTCTCCCGTTTTTTCATGCAGCGGCGAAGTGTGCAGGATGAAGTTATACGCCGGCCGGGCCAGCACGGCATCCATGCGCTGGAGCGCTTCGCCGAGCATGGGGGCCAGAAATTCGAACTGGGTCCGCTGACACTCCTCGAAGTAGCCGGCGTGGCGCTTCGGAAGAATCCACATTTCAAAAGGAAATCTCGGGGCATAGGGCGTGAGGCAGAGGAATTCCGGATTCTCTAACACCACTCGCGTCCCCTCCGACGATTCCTGCCGCATGATATCGCAGTAAATGCAGCGCTCTTTCTGTTGGTAGTGTTGTTTGCACCCATCGATCTCTTCGATCACGCTGGTGGGCACGACCGGCAAGGCAATCAGCTGAGAGTGGCTGTGTTCCAACGTGGCACCCGCTGCGGCGCCGTGGTTCTTGAAGATGAGGATGTACCGGAGCCGAAGGTCCTTCTTCAGATCGAGGATCCGGTCGCGATAGGCCCAGAGCACATCCTCGACTCGTTTTGTCGGCAGGTCGCCGAGGCTTTCTTTGTGGGTCGGGGTTTCAATGATGACCTCATGGGCGCCGATTCCATTCATGCGGTCATACAAGCCGAGGCCTTCGCGACCCATGTCTCCTTCGACATGCAGCGCGGGGAACTTATTGGGAATGACTCGCACGGTCCAATTCGGACCGTCCGGCTGGGAGGCATGGGGCCGATACGCAAGAATCTCTCTTGGTGTCAGCCGTTCCTGTCCCGGGCAAAACGGGCAGAGGGCTGCAGAGGGAAGCGGCGCAGACGGCATATGCACATCCTGTGGGCGTCCGCTCCGTTCGGTCGAAATAATCACCCAGCGGCCCACGATCGGATCTCTTCTCAATTCTGGCATCTCGACTCCTGTCGTTCGTGACAACGGTTCGTGTGTCCCGCTCACTGTTCAATCGACGTGGACTAGCTTCTCGAACGGTGAGCAGGGAACAATACCAATTAGACTCGCCACATCGTGGCTTCAAAGTCGTCTCCCGGACGAGTAAATGTGGCCGGGCTGTGATGGGGATAGCGTGCGATTTCCATTCCGTGCTCCGACACCGTGAGCGTCAACCGCAATTCTGTGCCGACATCGATCTCCAGGTCTTTGAACGGAATTCCCAGTTCCAGAATTTTCTGCCGGCAGATTGTACCGTATGAGCCCATGTCGCGATACGCGCCGGATTCATCTGCCCGTGCAAGCTGAAAGCGATCGACCGCGCCCGGCGCCAAGGCAAAAGAGAGTCTGTATTGCTGGATGCCTGAGCCGATGTACAGATCCGCAGTGCATTGTGCCTGGCGGGTTTCGGACCGCTCATCGAGGTCGAGGCGGAGATACAGGTGTTCGCGATCGAACCCGAAGAAAATGGCGCTGAAGAGTCCTTCGGACTTCCACATGGCTCCAAGCGGCGGCGTCGGATTGATGGTGCCCGCGCCACGCCATTCGAAAAAATTCGACGCGAGGCCGTCCAGGGTCGGCGTGATCAGAGCCAGTGGTAGTTGCACCAGATCGAGACCTTGCGGCGTGCGGGCTTCCACCAGGGGTTGATTGAGGATCTCGGGCGGCGTCATCCCGGCGTAGGTCCAGACGTTACGCAGGTGGGTGCGAAACAGGCGGTCGAATTCCTGTTTGTAGTCGGTGTCGAAATCATCGCCATACCACCAGAACCAATCGCTGCCTTCGGCGGCATAGAGTTCGTCCCAGGCTGCGCGCGCCTTGTCCGGCTCCAACGACGGCGTCACTTCGACGAGTCGGGCCCGCGTGTGTTGCAGAAGATCCCAGCCGCGATTGTCTTCCTGGTGGCCAATCCAGATTTTAAAGTCCTGGTTGATCCAGGATCCTGAGTGCAGTTGCTCGAGTCGCTGGGTGGGTGGAGCGGCTGCCATGGCGTCACTGATGGTGTTCAGGCCCACGCGGATGCCCTGACCCAGTTGGAGCCCATCCCGTCCGAAGGCCCGAAAGAGCAGGGAGAGAAATCGCTCGCCGCCGTCGTGATAGTGCTCCCAGGGGTTTTCGCCGTCGAGAATCACCGCGACCATTCCGTTGTCCAGCCGGATGTCATAGGCGAGGCTGCGGATCCGCCTGAGCACATCATCCGCTGCGGCTTCCGGGGTGGTCTTATGGTAGACGAACCCGAAGGCGTCGGAGATGTCCCGGTCACGGAACACCATGGAGAGCGGTTGGGTTTCCGTGCCGACTGCATAGGGCTGATACAGATGATAGTGGCGATTCCACCCTTGTCCGGCCATCTGCAGCGAGCGGTAGAGGATGCCTTCATCGGTGGCCAGCCAGCGGAGTCCTGCCTTGGCCACGATCGGCAACAACTCCGGACAGACCGATCCTTCAGACGGCCAGAGCCCGGCCGGGGCGCGTCCGAATGTGCGCGTGTGGTACTCGATTGCGCGTCTGATTTGTGCCTCGGCATCGGCCGGTGCATGAAAGCGAGCCGGAAGCGGCAGGTCCGGCCGGGCACGACGAGTGATTTCTGAGTCAATGACAAGGGGAAGGATCGGGTGAAAAAACGGCGTGGTGGTGAGTTCGATTTGTCCGCGCTCCTGGAGCGCCTTGTACATAGGGACGATGTTCCGGATGGCCGTTTGCTGCAAAGCCAGCACTTCCTGCTTGTCTTCTTCTGTAAACCCACGATTCTTGGTGCGTAGTTCCGCCAGGCGGGGGAATCGTTGCAGGCTGCCGTAGCCAAACCAGGCGAGGTTGTGCCACACCTGTAGATCCAGGAGCTCCTGCGTTGAAAACTGTCGTGCCAGCCGTTCCAAGTCCTGTCCGTGAACATCGATGCCGCGTTTGACCAGCAGTTCCTGATAGCGCGGAAACGGCCGTACCATCGTGGCCCAGTTGGCCGAAAAGAAATGGCGGATCAGGAACGCTTTTTCCGTCGGGGTCAGGTCGGCGGCCGGGCGTTGCGCATGTTCGAGGAACAGATCGCGGACGCGTCCCGCCGAAAATTCCTCGAGTTGTAGCAGCAGGGACGGGGTGAAGTTGAAGGTCGAACGGGCCTCAGGGAATTGTTCGAACAGGAAGGCCATGTCGAAATAGGCCTTCGTAGCATGCAGGCGGACCCAAGGCATACTGGCGGACCCGGTAAGCGGGTCCGTGTAGTACGGCTGGTGCATATGCCAGAGAAAACAGAGCTGTATGGTTTTCATCAGGAAGTTTCTTGCAGACTCACGGGCAGTATGTCATAGGGGTATGAGCGTTGCAATGAAACGGTCGGATTGTTGACGGACGATTTCCTCGTATCGTATGCGCAGGGATTGTCTCCACCTGAGTGTGTGAAGCGAGGACTGTACGAAAATGGCATCTGACCAGATCGTCTCGACGGAGATGCAGGTAGGGTCATCCGTTACGGCGCTTTCCATTGTGCGGTATTGGGGACCGGTGGGACTGTATGCCGGCCTCATATTTTTCGGCTCCTCGATATCGAGCCCTCCCGAAGCGATTTCGTCGCTGCTCAAGGATATTTCCGACAAAGTGCTGCATCTCAGCGAGTATGCTCTGCTCGGTGCCTTACTCTACCGTGCCTGTCGCCATGGCGCCGGAGGATGGATGGCCCAACATGCAGTGTTGGCAGCGGTGGCGGGTTCGGCGCTCTACGGCCTCAGTGATGAGACGCATCAATTGTTTGTGCCGTTACGCGAGGCGGATCTGTTGGATGTGGTTGCCGACACGGTCGGCGGTACGGTTGGGGCCTGGAGCTGGAATTGGATCGAGCGGCGCGCGTACCGCGATTAAGTCCCCAGCACAATCATTTCATCGTCACATCCCTTGCGCGTTGTTCCCTGCCTTGCGTGCCCCTTGTTTCCGGCGAATCCCTTCGATTCATATCCCATGCGGCCCGTCCCCTCGATACTCCCACATCGAACGCAACGTCGTGCGCGAATCCACACATAGCCTCCTGAGTCGACTCTGTCAATGTAGAGGTCGGCGACGAGGTGTCCTTGACAGTATGCACAGACGAGACCGTCGGATCTGACGCTGCCACGCGAGGCGATTGTTCTACAGTGATTCGCCGGGAAAGGTGGTGCTGGCATGGACGCCCTCCTGCCGTGGGTAGGTAAATGAGATCGAACTGAGGTTGCGCAAATAGGATGCATGGAGGTACGGCCGAAGCAGGGGGGTTGAGTGGCGTGGAAGATGAGATACGGGCTGTCACGCGGAAGCCGTGAACAGGGCAGTCAGGTCCTGTTTCGATCGCGCAAGAAAGGGACGAGGGCGATTCGGCACTCGCGAGGAACGAGGGGCATGGAATCCAGTGCGCCGGAAATATTTGCCGCAACTCTCGGCTTAGTGCCTGTGCTTACCAGGCATAGGCTTCCGGGGCCGCCCCTCCGGGGCCCGGGAACATGGCGTCCAATGCCTTGAGTTGTTCCGGCGTCAAGGTGACGTCGAGGCTTTGAATCGCGGTGGTCAGTTGTTCCATGGTGCGAGGGCCGATAATGGGAGCGGTTACGGCTGGTTGATGCAGGAGCCAGGCGAGGGCCACGGCGGCCGGCGCGGCGCTCAGCGTTTTGCAAAACTGCTCGTAAGCTTCCAGTTTTTTGCGGTGGGTCTCGATGTCTTTGCGAACATCCTCGCTGGCTCGCCGACCGGTCGTACTCGGACTCAGCGCGCCTCCGAGCAGTCCGCGCGCGAGAGGGCTCCAGGGAATCATTCCGATGCCGTAGGCCTGACAGGCAGGAATCACTTCGAGTTCGACGGTTCGTTCCAGGAGATTGTAGAGACTTTGTTCGGAGATGAGCCCGAGAAAGTGGCGCGACTTCGCCAACTCCTGCGCCTGAGCGATATGCCAGCCCGCAAAATTGCTGCTGCCGATGTAGAGCACTTTGCCTTCCCGGCACAGTTGCTCCATCGCCTGCCAGATTTCTTCCCAGGGGCAGTCGCGATCGATGTGGTGCATTTGATAGAGGTCGATATAGTCGGTCTGGAGTCGCCGCAGACTCGCCTCGCAGGCTCGCTTGATATGCAAAGCCGACAAGCGTGAGTGATTGGGCCAGTCGCCCATACGGCCATAGACCTTGGTGGCCAGCACGACCTTCTCGCGCCGCCCGCCGCCTTGGGCCAGCCAGCGGCCGACGATCTGTTCCGTGACCCCTTCTCCGACCTTCCAGCCATACACATTGGCGCTGTCGAAAAAATTGATTCCCAGTTCGAGCGCGCGATCCATGATCTGACCACTGTCGGCTTCGGGAGTGTGAGGACCGAAGTTCATTGTGCCCAGGCAGAGGCGACTGACGCGCAAACCGGAGCGGCCGAGGTGAACGTATTGCATGGAACCTCCTTGGCTAGAGCAATCAGGATACCGGCTTATGATGGACGCTGACAACCAAGCAGGGCGCGGGTGGATGCGTGAGGGGAAGATGTCAGATGCAGGAGGTGACTTTCTACTGGCAGTTCGGAACGGTTTGGCTATAATGCCGATCGTATGACCACAACAAATCCCGCCGCGCCTGCGGCACCGCTCGCTCCTCCGGATCCTGATCGTATCGCCCAGACGGTTGCCACTCGATTGCCGTTTCGCGGAGAGATGACAGCACTCAGCGCACTGGCCGGTGATGCCTCCAATCGCCGGTATTTTCGGATTGCTCTGAACGGTTCACCCTCGGGGCTGATCCTCATGCAGCTTGCCGATCCTGAAGGATTCAAGAAATCCGAGGAGGCGGTGAGTGGCGCGTCCGCTCAGATTGCGGAATTACCGTTCACCAATGTGCTGACGCACTTGCAACGTACGGGTGTTATCGTTCCGACGTTGTACTACTTTGATCGCGAAGCCGGGCTGCTGTACCTGGAAGATTTCGGGGACCTCACGCTGGCAGAAGCCTGTCGTCCTGCAGATCCCGCGAGGCTTGAGGCTTTGTACCGCCAGGCGATCGATCAGCTGGCCCTCCTCCAAGTGAAGGGCACCACCCCGCCTGCGCCTGGCTGTATTGCGTTTCACCGGCGTTTCGATGTGCCGTTGTTGATGTGGGAATTCGACCACTTTCTTGAATACGGCATTACCGCCCGCCTGGGACAACCCATGAAACCGGCGGATGACGCGGCCGTGAGGGCGGCGTTTCAGCGCATCGCCGAATTGCTGGCGGGACAACCGCAGGTGTTTGTCCATCGCGATTATCATTCGCGCAATCTCATGGTCGATGGAACACGCATGGGCATCATCGATTTTCAGGATGCGCTCATGGGGCCGGCCACGTACGATCTGGCGTCGCTGTTGAAGGATGCCTATATCGAATTGGATGATGTGGTCGTGGATGGCCTGGTCGCGCATTTTCTCGATCGGCTTGCCGGCCTGGGGGCGAAGGTCGATGATCGCGCGGCATTTCGTCGCCTGTTCGACTTCACCAGCATCCAGCGGAACCTGAAAGCCGCGGGCCGGTTCGTGTATATCGATCGGGTGAAACACAATCCGAAATTCCTTGCCGATATCCCTCGTGTTCTGGGGTATGTCAAACGCAACCTCGCGAAATATCCCGAACTGGCTCCGCTACGGCAACATCTCGCGCCGTACGTGACCGAACTTCAATAGGCGCCGCTCAGCACGTTCTATGAAAGCGATGATCCTCGCAGCCGGCCTCGGCACTCGCTTGAGGCCTCTCACCGATACCACACCGAAACCGCTTCTTCCGGTTGCCGGCACGCCGATGATCGTCTGGAATCTGCTGCTATTGAAGCGGCATGGCATTCGTGACGTGATCATCAACCTCCATCATCTCGGTACGATGATTTCGCAGGCGTTGGGGGACGGAACGGCGCTCGGGATGCGAATCATCTATTCTCACGAGCCGGTCATTCTGGGCACCGGTGGCGGCATCAAACAAGCGGAGCCGCAGTTCAACGGCGAACCGGTGCTGATTCTCAACGGTGATACCTTGTTCGAGTTGGATCTCGGTGCCCTCATGACGTTCCACCGCGAGCGGCAGGCGGCTGCGACCCTGGTGCTGCGGCAAGACCCTGACGCCGCCCGTTGGGGGCTGGTGGAGGTGACCGAACGTGCCGAAGTGGTCCGCATCAGGGGGCGCGGATTATCTGAGCGTACTGCAACAGCAGCACGCATGTTTGCGGGCATCCACATTCTCCATCCGCGTCTGTTGCGGTACCTTCCGATCGGCCAGGAATGTTCGATCATCGATGCCTATGTGCAGGGCATTCAGGATGGGGAGCGGATCGTAGGATTTGATTTTGGCGGCTTCTGGAGTGACGTGGGGACGCCGGAACGGTATGCGCAAGTGGAGCGAGACGCAGCAGCGGGTTTGCTCAGTTTGTCCGCTCGAAAGGTTGGTTCATAAATATAACCGGAGGCTCACAAAGTTCGTCCAGCAAGGCCGCAGCAAGGCGAGGAGGCGAGGCGTACCCGGAGAGTACGTTGAGGGTCTGAGCGATGCGAGAACGAAGCTGCCGGGCTTTTTCAGCCTCCGGATTAGTTATTCCGCCGCGGTGGGCTTGCGCTGCTTAATCAACCGCGCGAGATAAGTCCGCTGCAGATCGAGAAACTCCGCTGCCTTCGTCTGATTGCCCGCCGCCTTTTCCAATGCCCGATCGATGATATAGGCACTGTGCGCTTCCATGGACTCATGGTAGGTGAGGTTCAGGTAGGGAAGTGCATGGTCGGCTCCGCCTTTGCCTGCCGCGTCTTCTGGACACAAGGCCAGAAATTCCGGTTCGATGACATCATTCGGACTGAGCACGACTGCCCGTGACAGGACATTGTCGAGTTCGCGGATGTTGCCGGGCCAGGAGTAGTGAGTCAGCGCAGCTCGGGCCGCCGGACTGAGGGTCACGCCTGGGCGCTTCGCTTCGTAGGCATGCCGCTTAAGAAAAAACTCAGCGAGCTGGACGATGTCTTCGCTCCGTTCCCGCAAGGGAGGGAGTGTAAAGCTGACGACGTTAAGCCGAAAGAAGAGATCCTCTCGGAACTGTCCGGCTTTCACCGACTGCCGGAGATCTTTGTTGGTGGCCGCCACGAAGCGAATGTTGACGGACACCGACCGTGTGCCGCCGACGCGTTGAAACTCCTTGTCCTGCAGGACCCGTAGAAGCTTGGCCTGCAACGGGAGGGGCATGTCTCCGATCTCATCGAGAAACACTGTCCCGCCTTCAGCCATTTCGAGTTTGCCCTTCTGGAGCCGATCCGCACCGGTAAAGGCGCCGCGTTCGTGGCCGAAGAGTTCGTTCTCGAGCAGCGTTTCGGTGAGCGCCACGCAGTTGATGACGACCATGGGCATGCTCTGTCGCGGGCTCCACTGATGGATGGACCGCGCGAAGAGCTCTTTGCCGGTACCGCTTTCTCCGAGCAGGAGAATGCTGGCATCCGACTTGGCGGCGCGCTGGGCCGACTCGATGATAACCCTGATCTTCTGGCTCTCCCCGACGATGGAGGCGTAGCGGTTTTGCACGTCGGACTTGAGGGCGGCCACCTGCCGCTTCAACGAATCCCGCTCCAGCGCCTTTTGAATGACGATCAGCAGATGATCTTTTTCCAACGGCTTGGTCAAGAAGTCATACGCGCCGTGCCGCATGGCTTCCACGGCATCCGGGATAGTGCCGGCGGCGGTCATGACGATCACCGGGATGTCTTCGCATTGCTTGCTCTGGGCCATGCGCTTCAGGACGTCCATGCCCTTCAGGCGCGGCAGGTACAAATCCAGCAGGACCAGGTTGGGGGATTCCTGTTCGATGAGTTCGAGGCCGCGTTGGCCGTCGCCGGCGGTCAGCGTTTTATATCCGCCGGCATCAAGACGGTCTTGTAACATCGTCACGATGTCTTGATCGTCATCGACTATGAGTACCTTGGCCTTCATCGCGTCGTGGGTGTCGGTCCTAACCTTCCATCACATTCATGACCAAGCCCGTCAGCGGCTTGGGAAAAAAGTAGGTCGACTTGTGGGGCATTCGCTCGCCCGCCGAGGCGACGGCTTTGACTTCGGCCACTTTCGTCGGGTTGAGCAAGAGGGCGGCTGTCCCGGTTCCCTGGCGCACCCAGTTCAAAGCTTCGTGGTCATCCTTCGAATACAACATGGCTTCCTGCTCCTGCTGAGTCGGGCAGAGCGTGGAAATCACATGTTGCTGCAGCAGCGACACATCGAGGCGATCGCGCGGTGACGCGGAAGCAGTGGGGCGATGGGAGGCCCGCAAGGTCAGCAGGTAATAGTGCGAATCGTTCTTCAGGGCCAGTCCGAACATCGGCACGGTTTGTCCTTGGCTGCGCAAGGTGTCGATGAACTGTGCGCGCACCTGCGATTCATTGCCTGCTTGAAAGGGCAGCGCGGTGACTTCAAAGACAGGATCGAATTTTCCCAGCAGGTCTTTCGGCGCCGGAACCGGTGTCGTCAGGACGCGATGGGTCGGCAGCACGGTCAGGCCCTTATCTTCCAGGCTGGCGAAGAGCATCAAGACATTGTCATACGGCTGTGGCGACGGGGCAGCCCCGGCCTGTTGCCGTCTGGCGCGGCGATAATTGAGGGCCGTTTCGTAGCGATGATGGCCGTCGGCGATGAACAGTTGTTTCGTGTTCATGATCTGGACGACCTTCGCGAGAACGTTCGGATCGGTGACACTCCACAGCCGTTGCCGGAAGCCTTCGTCGTCTTGAAAATCAATGCGCGGTTTTTCCGCACCGATCGATTGTTCGAGCAAGGTGAGGACCTCATTCTGAGGATCCGAATACAGTGAAATAATCGCGCTGAAGTTGGCCCGGCAGGCTTCCAGGAGATTGAGCCGGTCGGTTTTCGCCGCGGCGCGGGTGTTTTCGTGCGGGTAGATTTTGCCTGATCCGAATTCTTCCAGCTCCACCGTGGACAGAAACCCTTTGAAGACCTTGGTCGGCGTACCGGGCGCCGAATAGGGCGGCCGGTATTCGATGGTGTGATAGTAGACCGCCGGCTGGGAGTCCTTACGGAGGGCTCCGCTCTTCAGCCAGTCTTTGAGCGCTCCCGCGGCGCGGGTGTACTTGTTATGAGCTGGCGTGTCACCCGGTTGTTCGTAGCCGAGTTCCAGGCGGATGACATTGTTCGGGTGGCGATCGTGCAACGTCTTTTGCAGCGTGGTATCGATGATGTCGTAGGGTGGTGCGGCCACCTTCCGGACGTCGCCGACCGTCGCAGGATCATACAGGGTGCCGTGAAAGGGGATGACGTGTGCCATGCGGTTCTATCCTTTTTTCTCTATGGGTGCGGTGTGGCATGCAGGCGGTCGGGAAAAGCCGCCGGCTGACAGGGTGCCTGACGGCCTTTCCCAACAGCCTGCGGCGGTCGTTGTGCACGTTGTATGTCGTCAGACGTCATAGGGGCACGGTGGTAATTGCAGGGATTCAACATTCTTATGGGTTCATCCGGCGGCAAAATGGAGCCGTCGCTGAACGAATGCGCACGGTCAGCAGAGCGTGGGCGTTGTGAAGCCGTACGGCGGCAACTCAGCGGTCGCGAGTCACCATATAGTCGGCGGCGATGGACAGGGCGCGCTTGGCGGTGTTGTCGTGGAACAGGTCGAGATCGCGTTTGGCGGCGGCGACAAACGCGTGCGCCCGTTCCATGGCGTAGGCAATGGACCCAAACTCTTGCATCAAGGCAACGATGCGGCGAAGCTCCTCATCGGTCAAGGTCCTGGTTTCCATGCGATCTTTGATTAACTGCCGGTCCGGTTCCGAGCAGTGTTGCAAGAGATGCAACAACGGCAATGTCGCTTTGCCTTGCCGAAGGTCCTGTCCCAGTGTTTTGCCCAGATGTTTGCCGTTGGCTGTGTAGTCCAGCGTGTCATCCGCGAGTTGGAACGCAATGCCCAGCCGCTGTCCGAAGCGGAACAGCGCCTCCTGTAATTCCTCTGTAGCTCCGCCGACAATCGCGCCGATCTTGCACGAGGCCGCAATCAATCCGGCAGTCTTATGCTCGATGATGCGCAGATACTCCGGCTCCGGTATCAGCGGATTACCGTTGTAATACAGTTGCAGCACCTCGCCTTCGGCCATCTTCCGGCAGGCTTCCGAGAGGGCTTCGTTAATGCCTTGATTGCGGAAGTCGACGATCTGGCAGATAGCGCGAGAATAGAGATAATCGCCCACCAGAATACTGATTTGGTTGCCCCAGACCTTGCTCGCGGTACGGCGGCCCCGGCGCAGATCGGCATCGTCGACGACGTCGTCGTGCAGCAGGGTGGCGGTATGAATGAATTCAACGAGACTGCCTAGGGCCTGATGGTCCTGGCCGGCGTATCCGCAGAGATGGGCGCTCAGGAGTACAAAGAGAGGGCGAACGCGTTTGCCGCCACTGTTGAGGATGTGGGCGGCCACCGTGTTGACAAGATCGACACTGGAGTCGAGATTTTTCCGGATCTGTTCCTCGACCCCCTCGAGCTCTTCGCGGTACACATCCCAGACATCGGCCATGCTGTGGAGTGTGAGGGTGGTCGGTCCGTTCGACATGGGGCGGATAGTAGGGCAGGAAACTCCACTAAGTCAAGCACTGGTCGGCGGGTTTGTGCTTCAGTTTGCGTTGCCGTTCTCTTGACAGTTTCACGGGCCATCCAGTAAGGTGACCTCTCGCAGTTTTCCCCAAATGAATGGTAGCAGTCACCGTGGTCGTGCGGCAGCTTCAACCTCCCCCAGGGGGGAGTCTGTTCCCCGGTTCATTGCCTGCCTCTAGACGAGAATACGTGCCATGAATATACCAGGGCTTCCTCCCAAACAAGGGCTTTATGATCCGCAGCACGAGAAAGACTCGTGCGGAGTCGGATTTGTCGTCGATATCAAGGGCCAGCGTTCGCATCAGATCGTGCAGCAGGGACTTCAGGTTTTAGAAAGCCTGACCCATCGCGGTGCCCAGGGGTGCGACCCCTGCACAGGAGACGGCGCGGGCATCCTGCTTCAAGTACCGCATGAGTTCTTTAAGCGAGCCGCCAAGGATAGCGGGATCAAACTGCCCGGCGCGGGAGAGTATGGCGTCGGTATGGTGTTTCTGCCTCCCGATGCCGATGCCCGCGCGCAGTGCGAGACGGTGTTTACCCGGGTGATTAAAGACGCCGGGGCCAAGCTGCTCGGCTGGCGCGATGTGCCGGTCAAGAGCGACGCCATCGGACCGGTTGCGCGCAGCACTGAGCCGTTCATGCGGCAGGTTTTCATCGCCCGCGGCATCTTCTCGGACGATGAGTTCGAACGGCGATTGTACGTCATCCGAAAATGCGCCGAACGCGCGGTGCGCGAATCCGCCATCGAAGGGCGGGACTATTTCTACATCCCGAGTCTGTCCAGCAGCACCATCGTGTTCAAGGGGCTCCTGCTCCCGCACCAGATCCCGCAGTATTACCAGGATCTGACCGACAGCAGTCTGACGAGCGCCATGGCCCTCGTCCACTCGCGCTTCAGCACGAATACGTTCCCCACCTGGCCGCTGGCCCATCCCTATCGCTACATTTGCCACAACGGTGAGATCAATACGTTGAAGGGCAATGTCAATTGGATGCGTGCGCGGCAAGGGCGGCTGAACTCCGAACTGTTCGGCGAGGACATGAAGAAGCTGTTCCCGATCGTCTACGAAAATCAGAGCGACTCGGCCAGCCTGGACAACGCTTTGGAATTTCTGGTGCTCGGCGGGCGGTCCTTGCCGCATGCCATGATGATGCTGATCCCGGAACCGTGGGTCGCCAATCCGCAGATGGACCTGGATCGCCGTGGTTTCTACGAGTATCACGCCGCCATGCAGGAACCCTGGGATGGCCCCGCCGCCGTGTGTTTCACCGACGGCAAACTGATCGGTGCCACGCTGGACCGGAACGGACTTCGCCCTTGCCGGTATCAAGTGACGACCGATGGATTGGTCGTGCTGGCTTCTGAGGCCGGTGTTCTGCCGATGGACCCGCAGCGCATCCGTCAAAAAGGCCGTTTGATGCCGGGCCGCATGTTCCTGGTCGATACCGAGCAGGGGCGCATCATCGACGACGAGGAAGTCAAAGCCGATATCGTTCGACGCAAGCCGTACCGGTCCTGGGTGGCCGAGCATCGCATTTCTCTGGATGAGTTGCCCGATCCGATCAATGTGCCGCAGCCCGACCATCCCACGATCAGGCAGCGCCAGCAGGCCTTCGGCTATACCATCGAAGAACTGAAGATGGTCATCACCCCCATGGTGGTCGAGGGGCAGGAAGCCATTTCGTCGATGGGCACGGATACGCCGCTCGCGGTGTTGTCCGAACGGCCGCAGCTCCTCTTCAAGTACTTCAAGCAGCTCTTTGCGCAGGTCACGAATCCGCCGATCGATCCCATTCGCGAAGAACTCGTGATGTCGCTCACCACCAGCATCGGGCCCAAGCCCAATCTCATGGACGAGCATCCGGAATCCGCCCGCCGCATCCGGGTGAAGCAGCCGATTTTGACGAATGCCGATTTGCACAAGATCCGCGAGATTGCCGATCCGCATTTCAAAAGCAAGACGTTGAAGATGTTGTTCCGCGTGGCCGAAGGTCCGGAAGGGCTGGGCGCTGCGGTGGATGACCTCTGCCGGCAGGCGTCGCAGGCGATTCGTGAAGGGTACAAGTTCCTCATCCTCAGTGACCGCGGGGTGAATGCGGAATGGGCGCCGATCCCAAGTCTGCTCGGTGTGGCGGCGGTTCATCACCATCTGGTGCGGGAATGCACGAGAACCGAAGTCGGTCTGACGGTGGAAACCGGCGAGCCGCGCGACGTGCACCATTTTGCCTGCTTGATCGGATTCGGCGCCGGAACCGTGAATCCCTATCTGGTCTTCGAATCGTTGGTGGATCTGGAGCGAGACGGCTACTTCCCCGAAGGATTAGACGCCGCCACGGCCGAGGGCAAGTTCATCAAGGCCATTAACAAGGGCCTGCTCAAGATCTTCTCGAAGATGGGCATCTCCACGGTGCAATCCTACTGCGGTGCGCAGATTTTCGAGGCGATTGGGCTCAATCATGAGTTGATCGATCAGTATTTCACCGGCACGCCCTCGAGAATCGAAGGCATCGGCGTTCGTGAGATCGGGGAAGAGACCTTACGCCGGCACCGGGTGGCCTATGAGCCGGCCCCGATTCGGCAACTGGATTTCGGCGGCGAGATTCACTACCGAATTCAGGGCGAGCATCACAACTGGAATCCGGACACCATCTATAAGCTGCAACACGCGACTAAGAACAACGACCCCAACACGTTTGCCGAGTTTTCTCAACTGGTGAATGACGAAAGCAAACGCCGTTCGAATCTGCGCGGCCTGCTGGAGTTCAAGTTTCTCCCTGAGCCCATTGCGCTGGACGAAGTCGAGCCGGCCAAGGACATCGTCAAACGCTTCACCACTGGCGCCATGTCATTTGGCTCCATCAGCAAAGAAGCGCACGAGACGTTGGCCATCGCAATGAACCGCCTGGGTGCGAAGAGTAATACGGGCGAGGGTGGCGAAGATCCGGAACGATTCGCACCGCTCCCGAACGGGGATTCCCGCAACAGCTACATCAAGCAAGTGGCGTCCGCGCGATTCGGAGTCACCAGCCATTATCTGGTGAATGCCAAGGAATTGCAGATCAAGATGGCGCAGGGTGCCAAGCCGGGTGAAGGCGGCCAGTTGCCGGGCCATAAGGTCGATGAGAACATCGCCCGGTTGCGCTATTCCACGCCGGGCGTGCAGCTCATTTCGCCACCACCGCATCATGATATCTATTCCATCGAAGACCTGGCGCAGCTCATCTTCGACTTGAAGAATGCCAACTGCGACGCGGCGGTCTCGGTCAAGCTGGTCTCGGAAGTCGGTGTCGGCACGGTGGCCGCTGGCGTAGCAAAGGCCCATGCAGACAAGGTGCTCATCAGCGGCGATTCAGGCGGAACCGGCGCGTCTCCGCTCTCATCGATTAAGTATGCGGGTGTGCCTTGGGAACTGGGATTGGCCGAAACGCATCAGACGCTGGTACTTAACGATCTGCGGGGACGGATTCGGGTTGAAACCGACGGCCAGATGAAGACCGGGCGTGATGTGGCCATCGCGGCGCTGTTGGGTGCGGAAGAATACGGATTTGCCACGGCCCCGCTCATCATTGAAGGCTGCATCATGATGCGGAAGTGCCATCTCAATACCTGTCCCGTCGGCATTGCGACCCAGGATCCGGTGTTGCGCAAGAAATTTACCGGGCAGCCGGAACATGTCGTCAACTTCTTCTTCTTTATCGCCGAAGAACTGCGGCAGATCATGGCGAAGCTGGGATTCCGCACCATCAACGAGATGGTCGGGCGAGTAGACAAGCTCAAGATCCACAAGGCCGTCGAACATTGGAAGGCCAAAGGGCTGGATTTGTCGCCGTTGCTGAAAATGCCCGAAGTCGGTCCTGAGGTGCCGCGTTATTGCGTGCAGAAGCAGGATCACGGCATTGCCGAGATTTTGGACCGCAAGCTGATTGAACAATGCGCACCGGCGATTGAGCGCGGCCAAAAGGTTACGCTTGAACTGCCGATCCGGAATCTGAATCGGACCGTGGGCACCATGTTGTCGAGTCAGGTCTCAAAGAAATACGGCCAGGATGGCTTGCCTGCCGACACCATTACAATCAAGTTCAACGGATCGGCCGGCCAGTCGTTCGGGGCATTTCTTTCGCGCGGCATCACGCTGATCCTTGAAGGCGAATCGAACGACTATATCGGCAAAGGCCTGTCGGGCGGAAAAATCATCGTCTTCCCGCCGAAGAATGCGATTTACACGCCGGAAGAAACCATTCTCGTCGGCAATACGTCGTTGTATGGCGGCACGCAGGGCGAAGCCTATTTCTACGGCATGGCCGGCGAGCGGTTCGCCGTGCGGAACAGCGGCGTGCGCGCCGTCGTCGAAGGAACCGGCGATCATGGATGTGAATATATGACCGGCGGGGTCGTGGCAGTATTGGGCCGGACCGGCAGAAACTTCGCCGCCGGTATGTCGGGCGGGGTGGCCTTCGTGTTGAACGAGTTGGACAAGTTCCAGTCTCGTTGCAACCTGGGCATGGTCGAGCTGGAGCCAGTCGTCAGCGATGAGGACAAACGGCTGTTGCATGATATGATCACGTCGCACTTCCTCTATACCGGCAGCCGCAATGCCAAGCGTATTCTGGATGGCTGGGAAGCGATCCTGCCCAAATTCGTAAAGGTGATGCCGGTCGATTATAAGCGCGTGCTGGCCGAGCGCAAGGCCGCCGCGGCCAAGGTTCAGAAGTAGATGGCGCGCGTCGTCTGACGCGCAGGTGTGGGCAATCCTGGCGAGAGCCGGAATTCGAAGGACGAGAGACGAAACCGCGATGGGTGATCCGAAGGGCTTTCTGAAATACGCGCGTGAGGGACCGAAGCGCAAGCCGGTCGAGCTGCGCGTGCTCGATTGGAAAGAAATGTACGAGCCTATCCCGGAGGAGAAGCTCAAGGTGCAAGGCGCGCGCTGCATGGATTGCGGTGTGCCCTTTTGCCAGGGGAATACCGGCTGTCCGGTCGTGAATCTGATTCCCGAGTGGAACGATCTCGTCTATCGCGGTCGCTGGAAAGACGCGCTTAAGGCGCTGCACACCACCAACAATTTTCCGGAGTTTACCGGTCGCCTCTGTCCCGCGCCCTGCGAAGGGGCCTGCGTGCTGGGCATCAACAGCGACCCGGTCTCCATCCGCGTCCTTGAATGGAACATCATTGACCGTGGCTTCAACGAAGGCCTGGTGGAACCGGCCATGCCGGTTAGAAAGACGGGCAAGACCGTCGCCATCATCGGTTCAGGACCGGCCGGTCTCGCCGCCGCGCAGCAACTCGCGCGGGCTGGCCATAGCGTCACCCTGTTCGAAAAGGCCGATCGTATCGGGGGATTGCTACGGTACGGTATTCCTGATTTCAAGATGGAAAAGTGGGTCATCGACCGGCGGCTCGAGCAAATGAAGGCCGAAGGTGTGGAGTTCAAGACCGGCGTGACCGTGGGGAAAGATATCACCGGCGAGCAGTTACGCCAGGAGTTCGATGCGGTCGGGTTGACGATGGGTGCGGAAATGGCGCGCGATCTGCCGGTGCCGGGACGTGAACTCAAGGGTATCCATTTCGCCATGGAATATCTCACGCAGCAGAATAAGCGCACGGCAGGGATCTCCGTGTCCGAGGAACCGATTACCGCCAAGGGTAAGCGGGTGGTGATCATCGGCGGTGGCGACACCGGGTCCGACTGTCTGGGTACCGCGCACCGGCAGGGTTGTACCGAAGCGCATCAGTTTGAAGTGTTGCCGGAACCGCCTCCATCCCGGGCCAGTTCGACGCCCTGGCCGCTTTGGCCAATGCAGCTTCGTACGTCGCATGCGCACGAAGAAGGCTGTGATCGTCAATGGAGTGTGTCTACCACGAAGTTCACCGGCCACAACGGCCATGTGACCAAGCTGCATGCCAATCGCGTCAAGTTCGAAGGCGGCAAGTTCGTGCCGATGCCGAATACCGACTTTGAATTGGATGCGGATCTTGTCCTGCTCGCTATGGGCTTCACGGGCCCGGTCAGAAACGGTTTCCTCGACAGCCTCGGCGTGAATTACGACCCGCGTGGCTGCGTCACCGTCAATGACAATTTCATGACCAACCTCGACGGCGTCTTTGCCGGCGGCGATACCAAACGCGGTGCTTCCCTCATCGTCTGGGCCATCGCCGAAGGGCGCAAGATGGCGGCGGGGATCAATCAGTATCTGCAAGCGAACAAGTCTGCCAAGTCAGGCCGCTGAAAAAGCCTCCCAGCTTTGTTCTCGCTTCTCTCAAACCCTCAACGTACTGAAACAGTACGCCTCGGGCTTTTGCTCGCTGTGGCTTAGCTGCATCCAATTGCAAGATTGGCTGCTAATTGACTCCAGGAACTGCTCGGTCACAAAGATCTCGGCAGCACCATGATCTATATTCCTGTGTTGAACAAAGGTGGCCACCGTGTGAGGAGTTCGGTCGATGGTCTATGTCTCGTTTTATGCAGACTGCATCAAACGATGATCTCCAATTGGGAGTAGTGTATAACCAGTCCTGCTTCAAGGGTTGAGGCGTCAATCGGTATGGGTCTGCCGGTTTAGGCAGCAGTGGACAACCGCCTTCCTGCGATTATACAGTCTGTCTAAACATTGTTGGTTGTAACACATGATCCGCGACTGCCTTATTCCTGAAATTCAAAAAGCCTTCTCCGGATGGGAGATGAAAATCAATCCGGTGGAGAACCCGATTGTTCGATTCCCTGCAGTCCAGAAGGAGGTCGGAGACATCCTCATTTACGATGACGGTAATGAGGTCACCATGTATGTGGAGCATATTACCCACAGTCATTTTACCTCTTATGACGAGACCATCACTCAGGAGCAGCGAGAGGCCATTGTGACTGAGGATGTCATATCTTTTCTGCAGGCCCTTTTTGCCGATCAGGTGTTGCTTCACACCACACCTGACAACCGGAGGGGAGGATGGATGCGATTGGATCGGCAGGATGGATCGGTGGCACTCTCACCTGAGGAGCGATACTACCTGTGGTCGAAGCCGTATGAGCCTTAGAACTGGCAACGAAACGCTGGGCCATATGATGAGAATGGCGGTCGACGGCGTGTTGCAAGGCGACCGTCTTTGGCATGCTCCTCGTGATCGGTCAGTGTTTCGTTAGTAATTTGTGACAGCGCCGAACATCACGACATGATGTCCGCATACTCAGAAGACGCCGTTGATTTTGCTAAACAGAATTTCGGCGTCGCGCTGGATTTTTCATATGCAAGCATCGAACAAGTCGAGGCAATTGCAGATCGACTTTATCGAACCATTCCACACAGTTTCATGGCAAAGCTGTTCCGCAAAGTACCCTCTGAAGCGGACCTTGATCAGATCTGTAAGATGCTGGGTGGCTATATCGGCGAGGTCTTTCGCCGTGCAAAAGGCGGTGACTGGGCCATAAATCCTGAGTTCAATGTCATTGGCGTTCAAAGAGATGAAGCTTGGATCTTTCCTTCATCTAAAGTGCATCAGCGTCTCAGCAATGGAGCGGAGGATAATTTGTGGATGTTTTTCCGTGTTATGTGTGGCGAGCCATGGGAGCGTAGGAGTGATTCTTAACGATCTATTCAAACCGACGCCGATTTGCGGCCCGGCTCACGGGTGATTGGTTGCGCGAGCGCAGTGGCATTTGCATGTGAGAGTGCTAATGCCAATGAGAGCTGAAAAACCTCTGTTCGAGAAAAAATGTGTCCCATTTTTTTCTGACATGATGCCCCATCAGCATTCGATTAATCGCCATGTGCCTGTGTTGTTGAAGAAAGGCTCTACTTGCTTATCAACGTGATAAGAACAAGAATGCGTTCGCCGTCTTCGTGGAAAGATCGGTTTCCATAACGACACTCGCCAATCGGGAAATGGAGAGCAGTTGTAATGACCCAACATCAGTATCCCCGCAGTCCCAAAGTCCTTCTCGGTGGCATTGCCCACTTGGGGCGGTTCATCGATAAGGTCAAGCTACGTAACGCCGGCAAGATTCAGGACTACAACTACATCACCGTCGGGTTCGATAAGTACCTGATCGATTTTCTACAGATCGATCCGAAGGCGTTTGAGCAGCAAGTGCTGGCCGGTGGAAGCGATGAGGCGTTACTGGCTTGGGTCACCACTCACGGCCGTAAGCATTCCGATCAAGAGATTGCCGAGTGGTCGAAGGGTATTCTCACCGGAGGCCCGAAGGACGATGCGGCGAAGCAGCGGTTTCAGGGGCGGGTGCAGGACATCGCCACCAAGCGAGGCGTCCCGCTTGCCTCGTTACCTCCCGTGACGACGTGGGCCGATGTGATCGAACTGGACGAGGAGCGGATGTAAGGTTGCGACCGAGGTTGCAGATGCTGACTAGCGCACCTCGGTCCACCCGGTGGATTGTGACTTGAAGATCACGGTTCGGGATGATGTGCGGACGACCATGCCGTTCTGACTCCCATCGACGGAGAGCACTCGTTCATCCGGTGTCCAGACGATGTTGAAGAAGCCGCCGGTATAGGTCGAAAATCCCATCGCCCGTTCGTTGGTAATGGCGACGGCGACATGCCCATGGCCGCGGAGTTGGGAAACCGTCTCGTTCGGTCCCAGCGGGGCGGTGGTCCAATGCCCGCGCGTTTCTTGGAATCCATACACCTGCTGATTGCTGTGCGCGAGGATGAGAAACGGCAGCAATTGGTGCCGCCCGATCCGTTCTTCCACTCCAATCGAGATCTCTCGCCATTGCCGCAAGCCGGAAGAAAATCCCAACAACCTGCTCGAAGTTTGGACGAATCCGGTATGTCCCCGCGCTCCCGACGTAATGACCGACTCTCCAGGTTCTAGTGATTCTTCAACGCCTCCACCAGCGGCCGCCCAAGCAATGACCTTGTCGGCGGTTGGCGTGACGGTCACCTGGCCACTACCACCCTGGCTTTGCGAACGTGATGGCGGCAGCAGCAGGCTTCCGGCCGTCACCGCCACAAAGATGAGTGAGAGGGCGAGAGATCTACGCAAGGCATCTTCCCATGATGGATCTTGAACCTACCACAACATCAGGTCTAAGCGAAGGTTGGATGTGTCGGGGGAGCTGGCTTCAGAGGCCAGTTGTGTGCGGTGGGAGAGGTGCAGCGATCGGCGGGGCAGAACCGTATGTTGTCCTGCCCCGCCCGTGCACTGCTGATTAGGCTTTTGGTTTCACATTCAGGACGACAACATCCAAGACGATGTGTTTTCCGGCGAGAGGATGATTGAAGTCGACCACGGCCGAATCATCCGACAACGACACGACGGTAAACGGCCGGCCTTCAGAGGTCGTGGCCATATCCCCCCGGGCGATGGTTTGGGGCAATTCAGTGCGTGGAACGGTCATCTTTTTCCCGGCATCGTACTGCCCGAAGGCATTATCCGCGTCCAGTTCAACTCGTTTGGTGTCGCCTGGATGCAAACCAACAAGGGCCTGCTCCAATCCCGGGAGCAGTTGTTTCGCTCCATGGGTGTATTCGCTGGTATGGGGAGGGATAATCAGATGATCGTTGGGCAGGGTGATGGTCATTTGGAGCGTCACCTTTGAGCCTTCCTCGATGGACGGCGCGCCCGCTTGGGCATGGACAGGGCGGTTCAGGAAGACGATGCCAAGCAGAATCATGAAGCCGATCAGTGATACACGTGTCATGGGCTACCTCATGTGTAGTGCAATACAAGCAGGGGATACTCTGTTGCTGCGTCTATGGTGAAGGGGAATCGAGCTTGACGATTTTGGTCACTCGGTTATCCAGATCTATTTCCACACTACACGTGTCACCCTTTTGTAATCCATTTAAAATGTCAGCGGGAAAGGCCGCGAGAGTCCAGACTTCACCCTCGGCAGTCTTAAATGTCAGGCTCGGGGCCGCTGTGTCGACTGCTTCGATGTTCACGCGGGTATAGGTCAATGCGGCAAAACCTTCCACAGGAGCAGTCAGCGGTACGACGAACATGGACAGGATGAGCGTGCCGATCAGGATGAAAGATTTCATCGCATCGTCCTCCTTTGCGACGAGGTGAATCAGCAACCAGCTCTCTTCAAGCTGCGGGCCTGAATAGTCACTGCAGAGGCGGCGAAGGGAGTCGCTATTTTCTCGGCACTTAGGTCGTCCGTCTGTCATGGTTCACCGAGATCAACCGCCGGTCGCCGCGCATCTTGTCCGTTAGGGACATGTTGTCCCAGGCTTTACAGCAGGGAAGTCTTCTAATACAGAATGTCGCAGGATAATACATTGATGAGGGATCCGAGGCCGCGACGGCTAACAATTGGGCTGGCCTTGGCTGCAATCATCACACTCCCTCTGCTCGGTCCATGGCTCGATGGGCGATCGCTTCGTTCGTATCTCGAATTCCCGCCGCTCATCACACATGCGGTGACTCATGCACCCTTTTCCTGGCCACTCTTCCTCGGCCTGGCCATTCTGATTGTCGGTCTACTTGCGCCGTTTCTTCTGCGCGTGGCGCAAACAAACCGTCTGAGTGCTCCCAGAGCGGATAGTCCGACCCACACGTCGCAGATTGTCGATCACCAGCGACAGGACGTCCCGCGCCCCTTTCCCTGGTGGGGTTGGCTCGCGGCTGGTTGGACCCTGTCTGTCTGGGTATTGGCCTGGACTCGCTTCGAGTGGATGCACGCGTGGCAGCCTCATACCTTCGCTCCGCTATGGCTGGGATACATCGTGCTGGTGAATGCCTTGACGTACTGCCGGATCGGCCGTTGCATGTTGATGCATCGTCCGCATTATCTGCTATCGCTTTTCCCGCTCAGCGCCGGTTTTTGGTGGCTCTTCGAGTATCTGAACCGGTTTGTTCAGAACTGGTACTACCTGGGCGGCGGAGAATTGACGCCGTGGGAGTATCTCCTGCGGGCATCCGTGCCGTTTGCGACGGTGCTGCCGGCCGTGCTCAGCACGGCCGAGTGGCTGACGGCTTGTCCGCGCCTGTCGGCGGGCTTGGATCAGTTCGTGACGCTGGATTTCTCCTGCCGCAGCGGCTGGGGATGGCTGATGCTCTGTGGCGCTGCAGGCGGACTCCTCTGCATTGGTCTCTGGCCGGACTATCTGTTTCCGTTGGTATGGGTGGCGCCGCTCTTGCTGATTACCGCGCTTCAACTCATTCGCAACGAACCGACGATTTTCAATGAGACGGCGCATGGCGATTGGCGAACGCTCTGGGCGGTGGCGCTTGCCGCGTTGATCTGCGGCTGCGTCTGGGAGATGTGGAACTTTTACAGCTTGGCCCGCTGGCACTATGCGGTGCCGTTTGTGCAAGGGTTCACAGTGTTTGAGATGCCTCTGCTGGGGTACGCCGGGTATTTGCCGTTCGGGCTGGAGTGTCTGGCTGTGGCTGACTTGTGCTTGTCGAGGAAGTTTTCGGGAGGCGTGGCGTACTATCGCGCGCTTGGGCCTGGTACCGACTTCGCGCAGCGAAAGCCCACGGTGGCGGAGCGCTGATCGGCGGGAGCGCCGCTGCGGGTTGCGGTCCGGAGCATGATCGGTCGGCTTTTCCATGACCCGCCGCGCAGGCTCTTGTATCGTCCGCTGGTGGGCCCCGGCGGGTTACGCTCCGGCATATAGGCATAATAGTCGAAACCGAACCAGTCGTTGACCCATTCGGCGACGTTGCCCGCCATGTGATGGATTCCGTAATAACTCTTTCCCGGCTCTCCGCTGCTCACCGGCGCCAGAATCGGAATCTCATGCACATGATGCTGTCCGAACATGGCGAGGGAATTGTCGGGAAGCGACTCGCCCCAGGGGAAACGATTGCCCTCCGGCCCTCGCGCCGCCTTTTCCCATTCGGCTTCCGTCGGGAGGCGTTTGCCTGCCGCCCGGCAAAGGTTGTCGGCTTCTTTCCAGGTAACATACAGGGCCGGCCACTGCGCCAACGTGTCGTCACCGACGGAGTGCACGGTAATGACGTGCCAGATCAAATGCTGAAGGTCTTTCGACGGATAGATTTTTCGCGCATGCAGATAGCTCAGATATTCGCCGAGACTGACTTCATCACGATCGATCTCATAGGCATCCAGCCAGACGCGATGTTGCGGGAGTTCCGTATCGTCGAATTGCGTACCCATGCCATACGGATCGTCGTCGACCCGGACGCTGCCGAGTAAAAACGGTCCTTCGGGAATAAGGACGGCCGGCGAAGCGGTGGCTAACGCAGCGATCGATGCCAGGTGTTTCGCGAGGTCCGCCGTGGGCGGCGGAGCAGGGGCCCGAGGAGCGGCGGCGAAGGCCGGGTTGAGCCAAGCGGCCGCGAGGGTTAGGATCACGAGGCTGAGACAGTGCGGAAGGGAGGTCATTCGCGATACCGGTGCGCGAGCAGACATTACAACTTACTCGGCGAGGCGACCGCTTTTCCGATTTCCGCAATGAGCCGGCGTTCGATCTCCGCAATTTCTTCCGCATCCACCGCCAGCACGCGACCGCCTTGCGCCACCCGCTCAAACTCGGCCTTCACGCTCAGCCTGGTGACGTTCGAGGGGAGAGCTTGCAGGGAGACGACATACTGATTGCGGGAACCGGCGGTTTCCAGCGAGGTCGGCGTGGAGATTTTTCGTTCCGTGACGAAGACAGCCTTTTGATCGGTTTTGACGGTGACGCGAAGGCGGTACCCGTTGCGCGCCAAGGCTTCTTCGGCAGCTTTCCCGACGGCGGACAGCGGGCGCGGGAGATCTTCGACCTGCGAACCCTTCTCTTCCACCCGGATACTATCTGTGGCCTGAGCGGCTTTGGCGGCGGTCCGTTGAATTTCTCCGGAGAGTTTTTTCGATTCGGCCAGCTGCGCGTCGAGCCTGGTTCCCAGGGCTTTGGCTTCTGTTTGCAGTGACTTCGCTTCAGCCTGGGCATACTCGGCTTGTTTCTTGGCGTCCCGCAACTCCTGGTTGAGTAGATCGATCTGCTGTTGCATGACTTTGTTGCCGTCCTGCAGCGAATTCAGGAGCGACTCCTGTTTCGCCAGTTGCTTGCGGAGATTTTCGTTTTCCTGCCGAAAGGGGGATTCGTCCGGGGTGCAACCGACACACCACGATAATACCGCGAGGCTGAACAGGGGGGCGAGCGATCGCTGGAAGGCCTTGATCATAGTTTGGGTAAGACAGCCAGACTAGTATCAGAGTTTGGCCCCCCTTGTCCATCTTCAATCACATTCTGCCGGTTTGACCATGGGAAATGGAGAGGCTATTCTGTGCCATGGGATACTGGCACGGAGTGGTCTTGATCATGAGTCTGGCGTTGGGTCAACCGGCCATGGCGACAGTCGTGATCGCGGCGTTGCCTGACACGGCGGAGCCCGTGCCTGCCGAGGACTACGCGTTCTACGATCTGGCGGTCGAGGAAAAGTTTCTGACGTCGCAGACGAAGCTGGTCGTTATCGAACGGATGACGGCGACGCATCTCCATCCGGATGAGCCACAAGTCCCGACGCTCGCCTGGTTTACCGAGCGGGACTGCTTTGACGGCCGATTGCCGCAGGAGCTCATTCGGGACTTCGTGGTGAAAAATCAGCGTCCGTCGCGTCTTGATAGGCGATTTGGTTTCGGCGTGCGGTATCGGTTTGTGTCAGGCGAGGGAGGGACGGATGCCGAAACCTCCTTGCCGGTCATTCCCGCGTCCTGGTTCGTCGAGCACGATGACGGGGCGCCCAGCATCATCGACCACCTGGCGTTTTCGCGTGTGGGGCTGACCTTGCGGGCCGATCAGGCCTTGATGTACGTCGCCAACCTACGTCCTGATGGGACCGGCGCAGGATTTTTGCTGTGGTTCACGCGGCGCCAGAAGGTCTGGGCCCTGCATGACACCGAGGTGCTGTGGGTAGCCCGCCCGGACCAAAACCCCTCAGGGCGGCGCTAAGGCGATGCGAGTACGTTCTGGTTGTGATTCGATTTATTGAGGAGTGCGCATGATTCGGAAGACCTTTTCTGTTCCACCGCTCGGGTGTAACTGCTCGATCATTGGTGACCCCATCACCAAACTGGCGATCGTGGTTGATCCGGGGGGCGCGCCAGAGCGCATCCTGCAGGAAGTACGTTCCATGGGATTGACGGTGATGAGCATTCTGCACACGCATGCACACTTCGATCATTTCCTTGCGTCCGGAGCCATGAAACAGGCGACCGGCGCGGCGCTCTGTCTGCATCCCGACGACCTTCCGCTCTGGAACATTCTGGAGATGCAATGCCGCATGTTCGGCGTCCCGTACGTGCCTGCGCCTCAGCCCGACTATTGGCTCAAGGATGAGGAGCGCGTAACCTTCGGGGCGGCGGAGGGAATCGCTCTACACACGCCTGGCCATACGCCTGGGTCCATGTGCTTTCACTTTCCCGCCGCTAAACTGGTGGTGGCGGGAGACACGCTATTTCGCGGCGGCATCGGCCGAACCGATTTATGGGGCGGCGATTTCGATGCCATCGAGCAGTCGATCCGGGAACGACTTTATACCCTCGATGAAGACACGGCCGTCGTGACCGGACATGGAGCTGATACCGAGATCGGCCGGGAGCGAGAGACGAATTCTTTCGTACGCGCTTAGCGGTAAGCCCACAAGCTCACGGTGCACGGGTTGTGAGAACGTTTCCCAGGCTGCCTTGTTAATAGCCGCTCATGAACGGGCCTCCATAAGAACACAGGAGGGGATTATGATCGCGACGGCACGGCACTTGTTGGTCTTTCTGCTGGTTGCCCCCTTGCTGGGATTTTCTTTCGCTGAGGTCCTTGTTTATGCCGACGAACCGGGACCCTCCTCTCAGGTCACAATCAGTCAGGTCCGGGTGGGGTTGTCCGATCACGGTCCGGTGGTCCTGCTCTCGGCAGATGGGAAGAGTATTCCCATCTTTGTCGACCATACGGTGGCCGCCTCCATTCAGGCGGCGCTGACCGGTGAAACGCTGCCCCGGCCCCTCTCCCACGATCTGATGCATACGATTTTAGAAGCACTCGGCGGACGGGTGGTCCGGACGGTGATTACACTCAAATCGGGTACCTACTACGGGAGTTTGACCGTGGCGTTTCAGGGGCAGGAAAAGGTCTTCGACAGCCGCTCCTCAGACTCCATCGCCCTGGCGATTCATTTTCACGCACCGATCCTGGTGGGGCGGGACATGCTGGATAAGGTTGGCACGCCTTCTCGTGAATCCAAGCAGGAAACGCTGTAAGAGAAGCCGGATAAGTCCGCCTCACGATCACGCAGTTGAACGGGCAAGATATCACTACGCTGTGCCCGCGGCTCCTCGGTTCGCTTAACCGGCTCGTTGCGTGTAACGGAGTATCGAGGCGATCCGCGAAGAAGTATGCAGTGCTGGCCTTTTGCCCGGTTCTATCCTATCGTACTGCTGATGTGCGGAAGCCTGGTTGTGACAGGTACGGAGGCCACCTCACGATGAAGAATCAACGCAAGCATGAGCGGGTTCACGTCCAGTTTCGCAGCCACTTCTCGATGAAGGGGAAAATGCTAGCCGGTGACGGGGATCTCACCGATCTTTCGCCGGGCGGCTGTCGGATTATCAGCCCTGTTCAAGTACTGGTGGGGTCGGAAGTGGAACTGTGCATTTTCCCCGGCGACAATGCCAATCCCATCCTCATCGATGCCGCTACTGTGCGGTGGTGCCGTCCGAACGAGTTCGGACTATCCATCACGAAGATTCGTGGACCGGTCCAGCGCCAATTGACCGATGTCTGGCGCAAGTTGGCGAAGCCTGCTTAGCAGGCTGTTGATAAAGGCCGCCAGCGGCGTTCTCACCTCGTTCAGAGGCTCACCGTACGGCGCGAGTACGATTCGCCTCTTCACTCGCTTCGGCCTTGCTGGACGGCCGTTCTGAACAGCCTGCACGGCGCCAGACGCAACTACGCATTCCACACAAGGATCCTCTTCCGGATGCGGCGTAGGGTTGATCAACGCGCTGCTAGTCGAGTTTTATTTCAGAAGTGAGTTGCACAAATCGGATAGGCGCGGCTAGATCTTCATAGCCTCGCGCACTTCGGCCATCGTCTGAGAAGAGACCGCGGTCGCGCGGCGGCGCCCGTCCTCCGCAATGTCATCGAGTCGTCCGGGGTTTTGCGTGAGGGTCGCGCGCGCCTCCCACATCGGCGCCAGGCGTTCCACCACTCGATCCGCCACCAGCTTTTTGCAATCGATGCAGCCGATGGCGGCTTTGCGGCAATCCTGATTCACTTGCTCGATGACCGGCAGCGGCGAAAAAATCTTGTGAAAGTCATAGACGGGGCAAACATCGGGATTGCCCGGGTCGGTGCGGCGCACGCGCGCCGGGTCGGTAATCATGGTCTTGAGCTTCTGGCGGACGACCGCTTCGGTATCGGAGAGGTTGATGGCGTTGCCGTAGCTCTTGCTCATTTTGCGGCCGTCGGTGCCCAATACTTTCGGGAACTTCGTGAGGTGTTCAT
This sequence comes from uncultured Nitrospira sp., assembly GCA_964556305.1. GTDB lineage: Bacteria > Nitrospirota > Nitrospiria > Nitrospirales > Nitrospiraceae > Nitrospira_A. The sequence goes on from CAZKVY010000005.1 coordinate 110,457, forward strand.
GAGGCTCGGGAAAGACGGAACCGTAGAGGCTGTTGAAGCGACGCGCAAGTTCGCGCGTCAGTTCTAGATGGGGCAATTGATCTTTGCCGACCGGCACGAAATCAGGCTTGTAGAGAAGGATGTCCGCTGCCTGCAGAACCGGGTAGCCCAGAAAGCCGTAGGTGCTAAGATCGCGCTCCTTGATCTCCTCTTGCTTCTCCTTATAGGTCGGGTTCCGTTCCAGCCAGGACACCGGAATGATCATGGAGAACAACAGGTGAAGAATGGCGTGGTCCGGGACTTGTGACTGCACGAACACGGTAGCGCGCTTCGGGTCGATGCCGGCTGCCAGCCAGTCGATGAGCAGCTCTCGCACATATTCTCGGAGCCGGCTGGTATCGGCATAGTTGGACGACAGGGCATGCCAGTCCGCGACGAAGAAATAACAATCGTACTGCGCTTGCAGCTCGTTCCAGTTTTCCAGTGCCCCCAACCAGTTGCCGAGATGGAGCAACCCGCTCGGCTGCATCCCGCTAAGTACTCGCTTACGCGTCGTCGTCATGCCATCACTCCCATGTCCCGAACCGATGTGTTTTTACCCCCGACCGGCAGGACTACTCGAGGGGGACGAATTTGCCTTGTTTCACTTGAATGAGAAAGACGTGGCGATTGAGGGTGCCGTCGGGGCTAAACCCGCTGGGGCCACTCAAGGTCGGCAGGTCATGCTGCATCATCAAATAGTCCCGGACCGCTTCTCCGCTGGTGGCGCCTCGCCGGATCGCTTCTACCGCCAGCCGTGCGGCGTCATACCCTTGGGCGGCGAAGAGAGACGGGGTCGCTTGGAAGCGTTTGCGATATCGTTCCACGAATTCCTGCACGACCGGGCTGGGACTGTCGGCGAAGAATCCGTCGGCAAAGACGCCGCCTTCGACGGTTCGATCGGCGACCCGCGCGAAATCCGGGGTGTTCCACCCATTGCCGCCAAGTAACGGCACGGCAATGTCAAAAAATGCCAATTGGGCGGCCAGCAGGCCCACGTCCAGGGAACGTCCCGGAATGAAGACCGCATCGAACCCCGGCGAATAGAGCAGGCGTTTGCCTTTTTTGCCTGCTCCCTGCCTGATTCCGGTTTTGGCCGGATCATTGTCGACTTGCACTTCGACGCCGTACTTCTTCAAATCTTCGGCTTTGAGCTTGCCGATCACGGCGCGGAAGTCGGTGTCACCTTCCTTGTAGGGCTCGCTGACGATCAATTCCCCATCCTGCTGCCGGATTTCTTGCGCGAAGAGGCGTGCCAGATCGCGGCCGTATGGCGTGTCGGGATACAGAACGGCGAACCGTTTGAACTGTCGGTCTTTGACGGCATACTCAGCCACCCGTTTGGCCTGGTGTCCGTAGGTCAGAGCCGTACTGAAGACGTAGTTGCCGAACCGACGCAAATTCGGAACGGTCGCGCTCGGGGTGATAAGCGGGATGTGGGTGCGCTCGGCCAATTCGGCCATGACCGGCAGGTTTTTCGACAGCAACGGCCCGATGACGGCAAGCGGGCGGTCGTCGGACAAGACGGAGGAGAGTTCGTCGAGGAATGCCGCGCGGTCGGATTCCGTGTCTTTGACGATGAGGCCGATCGACGGGCTTTCGCCTGCGTCCTTCGGCCGCTCCAGTGCGAGCTGAATCCCGTTCAGCACTTCCGTGCCGAACGGCGCGAGTTTTCCCGACATGGGGAAAATAGCCGCAATGGAGTAGGGATGCGATTTGAATTTGGTTCGCACGACGCTCTGCAGGTCGGCGGCTTTCGCGGCGTAGGGATGGTTGGGGAAGCGGCTCAGGAAGAGGCGCAAATCCCGCTCGACTAAATGATCTTCTCCGGCCGCGGTATGGAGATCAATCAGCTTGATGGAGGCCAAGTCTCCGGGGAATGTTTTCGGATAGGCATCGCGTACGCGCATGAGCGACGGCGCATCCAGTTTGTCGTTGACCAGTTCTCGAATCTGAGTCTCGGTCTCGTGCGCCTGGTCGCCGACATCCAGCGGGAGCTCATCGAGCCAGGCTTGAATGGCTCGCAGAAAATCTTTCTTTTGTGCCTGAAATTCTCCCGTCAGCCGTAGAGCGTCGCGCTTGATGGCGGGATCGGCTGACAGGCTGCGGACTTCGGAAAGCAGGGGAAGCGCGAGATCCAGGTTGCCGGCCCGGGCGTGGGTTTTCGCAAGCAGGAGTTTCGCCCGATCGACTAAGTCTGAGTTGGGAACCTCGCCGAGCAGCTGATTGATGTAGCGGATGGTTTCCGCATGCTCCTTCATGCCGTACATGGCGGCGGCCATCAGGAGATAGGCGTCATCCAGCAGATCCGGCGCGGGGCCGCTTTCGATGAACCGTCGCAGCATGACGGCCGCGGCTTCCGGTTGCTCTGCGTCGATCAACCGTTTCGCCTGGTCTAGGGCGGCTTGAGCCGTATTCGCGGGTGGTTTCGCCTGATTCGAACGGGGGGCGGCCGGAGTCTTGGGCGCCGGGGCTGTTTCGCCGAGCGTGGCAACGCCTACGAGGAGCGCCACCGCGAGGGTAACGCCCCACGCGGCGAGATGCGGGTCGCGGGATACTGATCGAGGAACCATTGACTCCTGTGCATGGCGAACGCTCTCGCCGCAATGGTGGCTACTATAGGAAACAGGTGCGGGGGTGTCAAGGTAAGTCGAGGTCATTGCGTTGTGTTCAGAAAGAGGCTTGGCTATAGTCGGTCACGCATGCTTCCAGCCGTCACCAATGAGGGCGTTAGTGAAAAACCGTGATGAGGCGAGCCGCGCTCCGCAGGAGTCGGATCCGCTTCCCTTGGCATTGCTCGTCGCGCGTTACTGTGATGATTTGCGGATTGCGCGGGGACTCTCGTGGCATACGCTGTCGGCCTACCAACGGGATGTGACGGTGTTCCAGCGCTATCTTCGGGATCAGCAGATCTCCGATCCTCGCCAGGTGTCCCCTCCGTTGCTCGCGGCGTTTCTCGAACACTTGCATCGTGGCGGTCTTGCTGCTTCGTCACGTGCGCGAGCGTTGGCGGCGGTGCGCAGCTTGTTCCGTTTTCTGAAACAGGAAGGCGTCGTCAGCGCGAATCCGACGGTCAGTCTACGTAGCACGTCGCGGGCGCGACGCTTGCCGAAAACGTTGAGCCTGGAAGAAGTCACGAGCCTCCTGGAATTGCCCGCCCGTGCGGTGCCGGAGGATCAGCGTGACCGCGCGATGGTGGAAGTGCTGTATGCCGCGGGTCTGCGTGTTTCTGAGTTGATCACCTTGCGGATGGATCAATGCAATCTTGAGGTGGGGTATGTCGGCATTACCGGAAAAGGCGACAAGCAGCGGGTGGTGCCGATCGGGCGGCCGGCGGTGGCGGAGGTGCAGGCCTATGTATTGAGTGCGCGGCCGATGCTGCTGAAGCAACGCGCGTCCCGATTCGTATTCGTCACCCGCCGCGGCACGCCGTTGACTCGGCAGGCGTTCTGGAAGTTGTTGCGCGCGCGGGCCCGGAGGGCGGGAATCGCGCGAATTCCTTCCCCGCACATGCTGCGTCATTCGTTTGCGACGCATCTCCTACAACGAGGCGCAGACTTACGTTCTGTACAGGCGATGTTGGGGCATGCCGACATTGCGACCACGCAAATCTATACGCATGTCGATGCGGCACAGTTGAAAAAAGTCCACACCGCGTGTTTTCCGCGCAACAAATCCCGCCGTTAACTTCTTGTGCACGGGGCTGTAGATGAACTAGGACGTCGCTCATGGCGCGGGGGCAAAAATCCTGCAAGAATAATGCATGTCTTGGTTGACACTGCTTAGTGGAGTTGATAGCATCCCAAAAATCTGCCGGGAATGAGAAAAAACGGGCGGATAGCTCAATTGGGAGAGCGCTGCCCTTACAAGGCAGAG